>JBBSTE010000005.1:0-106422 GCA_038236185.1 Sphingomonadales bacterium
GCTTCCCATGGCTCTTGGGAAAATACCGCTCAAGCCGCGCCATCTGCTCGTCCGTCAGCCAGTAAAGGTTGCTCATGCCCAGTCTCCTCACGGAGCCTGAATCAGATCATGCCGCTCGGATCAATGGGTCCTGACCCTAGTGACGGGCCCATATCGAAGAACACAAAATCATAGTCTTTAAGGTGGGTTAATAGTGTTCTAAAAACATATGTAGATCGGATAGAGCGAATGCCCGATGTGCTCCAATCCGCCGCCAAGAAGTCCTCCAGCAAGGCAAGACGGGGGTCGCCTAGAACAACGTCAACGCCGAAACCATCTGAGCTTTTAAGATGGACGTCTTCCGAATATCCCTTACCCTGCGATAATGGGCGAGCAAAGTCATATATGGTGTCTTCTGTTGAAAGATCATATATCTCTTCCAGTTCGTCTTCTGGAAACATATACTGGGTAGCGTTAGCCTGTGGATCTGCATCTACAACCGCAATTCTGTGACCGTGCTCGAGCGCTAGATACGCAGCGAGATTGCAGAGGAGGGTTGTCTTTCCTACTCCACCCTTGTTAGTAAAAAATCCAACTGCTTTCATATCGCTCACTCCGCAGCCACGCCCGCTCGCGAAAACATATCCCCGCCCTCGCCCTCGGCATCTTCGTTCGCCGCAGGCCGCCCGACCTTCGCCTTTTGCCGCTTGTCGAACGAATCCCACACCTCGTTCCACTGGCCCTTGGTCGCGGCCTTCGAATATTCCGTTGCGCGCTGTTCGAAGAAATTGGCGTGTTCCACCCCGTTGAGCATCGGCGCGAGCCACGGCAGCGGGTGTTCGTCGATCATGTAGATCGGCTTCAGCCCCAATTGGTTCAGCCGCCAGTCGGCGATGAAGCGGATGTATTTCTTGATCTCCTTGGGGGTCATGCCGTTGACCGGGCCCATTTCGAACGCGAGATCGATGAAATTGTCCTCCAGCCGGATCGTCGTTTGGCAGACGTCGGCGATGTCGTCCTTCACCGCCTTGGTCAGGCATTGCCGCTCGGCGCAGAAGGTGTGGAACATCTTGATGATGCCCTCGCAGTGGAGCGTCTCGTCGCGGATCGACCAGGTGACGATCTGGCCCATGCCCTTCATCTTGTTGAAGCGCGGGAAGTTCATCAGCATCGCGAAGCTGGCGAAGAGCTGGACGCCTTCGGTGAAGCCGCCGAACATCGCCAGCGTGCGGGCGATGTCCTCGTCGTTGTCGACGGTGAAGCGCTGCATGTAATCATGCTTTTCCTTCATCTCGGCATATTCGAGGAAGGCGCCGTATTCGCTTTCGGGCATGCCGATCGTATCGAGTAGATGGCTGTAGGCGGCGATGTGGACCGTCTCCATGTTGCTGAACGCGGTCAGCATCATCTTGATCTCGGTCGGCTTGAAGACGCGGCCGTATTTCTCGTGATAGCAATCCTGCACCTCGACATCGGCCTGGGTGAAGAAGCGGAAGATCTGCGTCAGCAGGTTGCGCTCGTGATCGGAGAGCTTCTGCGCCCAATCGCGGCAATCCTCGCCCAAGGGGACTTCCTCGGGGAGCCAGTGGAGCTGTTGCTGGCGTTTCCAGAATTCGAACGCCCAGGGGTATTCGAAGGGCTTGTATTGCTTTGAGGCGGCGAGGAGGGACATGAGGGTTACTCCGACAGGATCAGTTAAAAACGAACGAGCCGACGAGGACGACCCAAGCGACAGCGAAAACGACGGCTACAATCGCGAGCGCAGCCAGTACGACGTTGAATGTGGTCCGCTTGGCAGGATTGGATGGGACAAGGCGGTCCGTCATCGTCGCCCAAACCAAGAGTGTGCATAGCCCGAGCGCCAACGCGATGATGACGCTCATGCTCACCCTTCGGTACTCCACTGCCACATCGCGGTCGCGGACATCGCGAGCACCGCGCCGAGCGCCAGCGCCATGATCCCCGCCATGCGGTAGACATAGATTTTGGCGGCGCCGCTCGGCCGGGTCAGCGCGAGGAGCAGCGCCGCGCCGATGGCGGCGAAGACCGCGGCGATCGCGTACATGATGAGGATTTGCCAGCTCACGACGTCACCTCGTGCCAACGCCACGCCGTCAGACGGAGCCGCTTCGCGGCACCGCTGCCCGCCGTGACGTCTCCTATATTGCTTGCGCAATATAGGTGCGTCCGCGCCGTCATCGCCGCGCCCGGCGGGTGACGTAAACGGTGCGCGTGCTCCGCGCGCCGACGCCGAGGAAGACGATCCCGACGAAATAGCCGAAATCGTACCAGCCGCCGGTGTTGGGGACCGCGTAGATCGCGACGTCGGGCAGGAACAGGCTCAGCACCCAGGCGACGGGGAAGATGAAGCCGTGCCACACGCCGAGCAGGAAGCCGGGGGTGGCGGCGGCGTGGTCCACCGCGCTCGGCACCTGCCGGGCGCAGGCGGCGAGGAGGAGGGGGAGGGCAATTCCAACGCGCTTCGTCATCCCCGCGAAGGCGGGGATCCATCTCGTGCCGATGGCGCGCGCGGCTACCGTGGGAGATGGGTTCCCGCTTTCGCGGGAATGACGATTTGGGAGGGGGCTCATAGGTTGTCCTTTTGAGAGCCACGCCGTCAGACGAACTGGCTTTGCCAGTCCGCTGCCCGGGTGCCCGCGAAAGTAATACTTTTGCGGGAGCCGGCCCGCCGTGGCGAGTCGTAGGATTGCATTCGCAATCCTACGCCGCCCGCGCCATGCATCCAAACGCGCGAACGGCCGTTTCAGCTTCGACCGAAGCACAGGAGGAACATCATGCACGATCACAGCAACATCAAGGAACATATGACCGTCGTCGGCGCCGACGGCGTCCACCTCGGCACGGTCGACCATGTCGATGGCGAGCGGATCAAGCTCACCAAGGCCGACAGCCCCGCAACCGAGGACGGGCAGGGCGCCAAGCATCACTATATCCCCGCCGGACTCGTCGCGAGCGTAGATGGCGACACGGTGCGGCTTTCCGCCACCGCGCAGACCGCGCAGGACATGTTCGAGACGGCCGATTGAGCGACGCGGGGCTGCGTAGCGCGCTGTGCTCCCGCGCAGGCAGGAGCGTTGGGTAACGAACGCTGCGTTTCATAATACAACGCTCCTGCCTTCGCAGGAGCACGGGGGTTTTCGACGACCGGCAGGGCGCGTGACACCTCACGCGCCCTTTTTCGCGAGCGCGACCGCGGCGTCGAGGCGGTCGGAATAGGCGTTGAGGACCGCGGCGGTCTTGCCGACAAAGCGCTGCGCGTCGTCGAAGCGGCGCTGCTCGATCGCTTCGCGGACGCCGGGGAGCGTCTTTGCGCCATAGCCGGTCAGCGTGCCGGGGGCGTAGATCATGTTCCTGAACCACGGCCGCCCCGGCAGGCCAGTGTCGTCGAGGAGGAGCTGGTCGATGGTGGCGAGGCTGGCGGTGATCCGCGCCCGCGTCGCAGGCGGGAGCGTGTCGAGCTTGCCGAGCATCGCGTCCGCCGCGCCCGCCGAGCGATCGAGCCGGTCCGACGCGTCCTGCAGCGCGAGCATGTCGACGAGCGGGGTGATGCCCTTGAATTCGGGGGCGATCATCGGATCGACCGGGTTCGACGTCAGCTTGAAGTCGTTGTCGGCGGCGAGTTGCTTCAAGGTGCGGTCGTGCTCGCGCTGGTCGGCGGCGAGCTTCATCACTTCGTCGACATAGGTGCCGATCGTCGAGGCGAAATCCGAATAGCGCGCGGGAACGCGCGGGCCGTCGGCAGCGCGCAGGACGAGCCGCCCCACGACCTTCGACAGCGCCGCGCCGTAGGCGAGGCCGGGGTCGTCGAAATGGGTGACATGGTAGAAGCTGTCGTAGATCGAATGGTAGCTGCCGTCGGACGAATCCTCGCCGCCGAAGCCGAGGTTGATCGAGGCGATGCCGAGGTGCTGGAGGAAGGCGGAATAATCCGACCCCGAGCCGAGCGGCGCGACGAGCAGGTCGCCGCCCGCCTTCGCGGCCTCGTATCGGGGTTTTTCGACATCTCCCGGTCGTTCGAAATGGAGCGCGATCAGCCCGGCGCGGGCGCGTTCGAGAACCGAGGCGCCGGTCTGCGGATCGGTGACGTCGCGCGCCGCCGCATTGATGAAATGCTGGAGCGAATGGCTCGCGCCGCCATAAAGATAGCCGCGACCGTTGTTGTCGGTGTTGATGTAGACGACCGCTTTCGCCTTGAGTTCCGTCGCATGCGCCTCGGCCCATTCGGTCGAGCCGAGCAGCCCCGGTTCCTCGCCGTCCCAGCTGGCGTAGACGATCGTGCGCTGCGGCCGCCAGCCCGATTTCGCGAGCGCGCCGAGCGCCTTGGCTTCGGAGAGCATCGCGGAATTGCCGGTCAGCGGATCGGACGCGCCGAACACCCAGCCGTCGTGGTGGTTGCCGCGGATCACCCATTGGTCGGGGTAGGTGGACCCGCGCATCACCGCAATCACGTCGTAGATGGGCTTCAACGACCAGTCGGATTTGACCGCGAGATGGACCTTGACCGCATCGGTGCCGCCCCAGCGATAGGCGAGCGCGAGCCCGCCGCGGTTCCCTCCGGTGACGACCGGGCCTTCGAGCCGCGCCATAATCTTCGTGGCGTCGCCGTAGGAGATCGGCAGCGCGGGGATCTTGAGGATCGTCGTCGCGGTCTCGCGCGTCAGCCGCTTCGCGTCGGTGGTCGCGCCGACGCCTGGGGTCAGCGGGTCGCCGGGATAGGTCGTCATGTCCTGGACCGAGCCGCGCTGGACGCCGCCTTCGGGCCGCGCGCCGCCCGCCGGATAGGGCAGGCCGCCGGCGTAGCCGTCGTCGGCGGGGTCCGAATAGATCAGCGCGCCGACCGCGCCATGCTCATAGGCGAGCTTGGGCTTCAACCCGCGCCAGCCGCCGCCGTAGCGCGCGAGGACGATCTTGTCCTTCACATCGATCCCGCGTCGCGCCAGCGCGTCGTAATCGTCGGGCATGCCGTAATTGACGTAGACGACGGGCGCGGTGACGTCGCCGTCGCCCTGATAAGCGACATAGGGGGGAAGCGCGTCCTTCAGCATCGCCGAGCTGGGATCGGCGGCGACCGCGGGTTCCTGCCCGCCGAGCGTGACGCGTTCGGGGGTGACCATTTCGAGCGTGGTCGAAATCGGCGTCGGGTAGAGCACCTGGAACGTCTCGATCCGCGCGTCCCAGCCCCATTGTTTGAACAATGCGAGCATCATGTCGGCATTCGCCTTGTCGTGCGGGCTGCCGACGTGGTTGGGGGCGGACGACATCTGTTCGAGCCAGGCGAGCTGGTCGGCGGTGCTGATGAGGGAGTCGAATTGCGCTTCGCGCGCCTGCGAGGGGGCGGCGGTCTGCGCGGTGAGCGGGGCCGCGATCAGCAGGGCGGCGGTGGTGGCGAGGAGGCGGGGCAGCAATGTCATCATCGTTCCTTCGATAATTGTCGATCGCGCGGATGCGACGATGACATGATGTTCAGCCTCTCGGCAGGCGGGGCGGACGGGGCGGCGCGGGTCGGGCGAATTCCATCACGGTCTCGATCCGGACGAGACGGTCGTTCTGCGTCTGGAGCCGGGCGTCGTGCGCCGCGATCGCCTGCTTCATCCGCTCGATCTCGGCGTCCATCAGCATCAGCCGGCGGACCGCGGCGAAGGCGTCGCCGATCATGCTCATTCCGCGGCGACCTCTTCGTCGTGGCCGCCGCCGAACAGCGCGCGCATCCGGTCCCAATCGATCGACGGGTCGTTCAGCACCTCCTGCCGAATCGTTTCGCGATATTCGGGCGAGGCGAGATACGCCCAGCGCTCCTCGCGCACTTTTTCCTGCGCGCGGAAATCCGCGAAGGTTTCGTCGAGCCGATCGGCCATCGCGGTGAGTTCAGGCGCGAGCAGCATCAGTTCGTCCGCGGCGCGGACATCCTCGGCATCGAGCAGCCCGACGAGCTTGCGGATATATTCGCTGGCGCTGACGCCGAGCTTGCCCGCCTCCGTGGTGATCCGCGCCTTCTCCTCGGGCGTGACGAGCAGTACCATCCTCTCGGTCTTCATCCGCCGACTCCTTCAGACATGTACATGTATATGTGCATGTCCTATTGGCAGGCAAGGCATTCGTCGTAGTCGGTCGTCGCGAATTCGTATTTCGGCGCGTCGATCGTGTTGTCCGCCTCGACCCCGCCCGCGAAGCCGGCGCGCTGGACCGATTTCGAGCGGAGGTAATAGAGCGACTTGATGCCCAATTCCCACGCCCGGAAGTGGAGCATCAGCAAGTCCCATTTCTCGACGTCGGCGGGGATGAACAAGTTCAGCGACTGCGCCTGATCGATGAACGGCGCGCGATCGCCGGCCAGTTCGAGCAGCCAGCGCTGATCGATCTCGAAGCTGGTCTTGTAGCAATCCTTTTCCTCAGGGGTGAGGAAATCGAGGTGCTGGACCGAGCCGCCGTTCTCGAGGATCGAATTCCACACCGCGTCCGAATTCTTCGATTTCTCGGCGAGGATTTTCTCGAGATACGGGTTCTTGACCGAGAAGCTGCCCGACAGCGTCTTGTGGGTGTAGATGTTCGCCGGGATCGGCTCGATGCACGCGCTGGTGCCGCCGCAGATGATGCTGATCGACGCGGTCGGCGCGATCGCCATCTTGCACGAAAAGCGCTCCATAGCGCCGGTGTCGGCGGCGTCGGGGCACGGGCCGCGCTCGATCGCCAATTGCATCGATGCCTCGTCAGCTTGCGCCTTGACGTGCTTGAACATCTTAAGGTTCCACGACTTCGCCATCGCGCCTTCGAACGGCAACCCGCGCTGCTGGAGGAAGCTGTGGAAGCCCATCACGCCGAGCCCGACCGAGCGTTCGCGGCTCGCACTATACGCGGCGCGCTCCATGCCAGGTTCGTGGCGATCGATATAATCCTGCAGGACGTTGTCGAGGAAGCGCATGACGTCCTCGATGAAGCCCTTCTCGTCGTTCCATTCGTCCCAGGTTTCGAGGTTGAGCGAAGACAGGCAGCAGACCGCGGTGCGATCGTTGCCGAGGTGATCCTTGCCGGTCGGCAGCGTGATCTCGCTGCACAGGTTCGAGGTCGAGACCTTGAGGCCAAGCTCGCGGTGATGCTTGGGCATGTTCGAATTCACGTGATCGGCGAAAACGATGTAAGGTTCGCCGGTTGCGAGGCGAGTCTCGACCAATTTCTGAAACAACGCGCGGGCATCGACCTTGCCGCGTTCGGACTGGTCCTTGGGGCTGCGCAAAATCCATTCGGCGCCGTCGCGCACCGCTTCCATGAAGGCGTCGGGGATGAGGACGCCGTGGTGGAGGTTCAGAGCCTTTCTGTTGAAGTCGCCGGAAGGTTTTCTGATTTCGAGAAATTCCTCGATCTCGGGATGCGAGATGTCGAGGTAACAGGCGGCCGACCCACGGCGCAGGCTGCCCTGGCTGATCGCGAGGGTGAGCGAATCCATCACCCGGACGAAGGGGATGATGCCGCTGGTCTTGCCGTTCAATCCGACCGGCTCGCCGATGCCGCGGACGTTGCCCCAATAGGTGCCGATGCCGCCGCCGCGCGACGCCAGCCAGACGTTCTCGTTCCAGGTATCGACGATGCCGTTGAGGCTGTCGGGGACGCTGTTGAGATAGCAGCTGATCGGCAGTCCGCGCCCGGTGCCGCCGTTCGACAGAACCGGGGTCGCGGGCATGAACCACAGTTTCGAGATGTAATCGTAGACGCGCTGCGCGTGGGCGGCGTCGTCGGCATAAGCGCTGGCGACGCGGACGAAGAGATCCTGGTAGGATTCGCCGGGCAGGAGGTAACGATCGTTCAGCGTCTCCTTGCCGAAATCGGTGAGGAGCGCGTCGCGGCTGTGATCGACCTCGACCGGATAGGGTTTCGCGACCGCGGTGCTGTCGCCGCGCGGCTTGGCGATCGCGGCGCCGGTGCTCGTCTGGCTCGCGGTCTGCGTTTCGATCGTGTCGGTCGTCATGCGCGCCTCACTCGTGTCCCGGAAGTCCATACGCCACCCTCTCGTTCTTTTTTCGTTCCGAATCGGCGGCGAACCACCGATCCTACACCCGGGACGCCCAAAACGAAGAGAACAAAATAAGGACGCAGGCGTGGAAAGCGCGCACGAATCCTCATCCCGCGATATAGGGTCGCGGTGGGTGTTCTACCAGCAATTGGGTCCGCCCCCGAACTCAACCCCAACAGATTGTGGCAAAGTGCCGATCAGCACAAGAGTCTTAATTGCGTCACAACCAAACGGTTCGTCGCACGTGCGATTCGCTTCGTCGCTGCTGCAACGCAGCGACGCGCGGACTTATGCGGGCTTTTCGGAAAGCAAGAGAACGGGGCGGGAACGAAAAATTTTGTGCACGTGTCGCCTTTTGGTCGGACCTGCGAACGCTATCCGTAGGCGCGGATCAGAGCGCGCCGCAGAATGCGGTCCTCGAGCGAATAATAAAGCGCGATCAGATCGCCTTCCAGGACGGTCGAGGCGGCGAAGGCGATGTCGGTCGAGGCGCGGTGCGTCGGTGGCGGCGGGATCAGCAGCGGCTCGATGCCGCGTCCGGTGACGCGGGTGAAGGCGGCGTCGAAGCTGATCCAGCCGATCCGCCAGCGCGCGTCGTGGGTGGCGCCGTTGTAGAACATCACCGGATCGCGGCCGGGCAGGCAGATCATCGGGCCGGTCGAGAGGTGCCAATTGTCCCAGCTGTCGTCACGAATCGTGAACGGATCGGGGAGACTTTGCCACGGCCCTTCGGGCGTGGGCGCGGTCGCGAGGCCGATGCGGGAGGCCTCGTTGGCGGCATATTCGTAGAACAGCCGCCACGAACAGTCGGGGGCCTTGGCGAGCGTGGCTTCCTTGATATTGCCCGCGCCGGGCGACGCCTTGAGTTCGAACGGCTGCTTCGTCAGCGCGGCGAGGTCGGGGCCGGCGGCAAGCAGCATCGAGCCCTGTTCGCGCTTCGCATCGACGCCGGTGTAATAGACGAGATAGCCGCCGCCGTCGCGGTGGAGGACGGTCGGATCCTCGCAGCCTCCGGCGTCGGGCGCGCCGGGGGTGTCGCCGGGGACGATCGCGAGCTTGCCGCTCATCGCGAAGGTCAGGCCGTCGTCGCATTCGCCCGCGACGACGATCCCGGTCGAATCGCCGGGCATCAGCGGATACGGGACGCCGCGCACCAGAATGCGGTAACGGTTGCCGTCGCGCCAGACGAAGGGACTCATCAGGTCCATGCCGTCGAGCAGCGTCTGGCCGGTCAGCGTGACCTCGTCGAGTTGCTCGACCACGTAAGCTACCATCGTCAAATCCTCCGCGCGACGGCGCGCGACAGCGCATCCTCGAACGTGCCGGTCCCGCTCCTCCATTCGGCATCGGTCACGACGGCGGTCTGATACTGCGACATTCGAGGTCCTTTTGATCGCGGTTCGCCCGATGAACGCTCCACAGGCGGCGTGGTCGCATCGCGGCTGGACGGGCGAGCGCAGCCGCGGCAGAAGTGGTCATGGCCAAGTCGATCCCGCTGCTGCCCGGCGATCCGGCGCCGTATTTCACGCAAACGTCCTTCGCCAACCCGCGCTATGTCTTTTCGTCGGCGGCGGGGCGGTATCTGGTCCTGTGCTTTCTCGGCAGCGGGGGGGATGCGCATGCGCGCGCCGCGATCGACGCGGTCGAGGCGAGGGGCGACCTGTTCGACGACGCGCATGCCTCGTTCTTCGGGGTGAGCGTCGATCCCGCCGACCAAGTGCAGACGCGGGTGGCGGATCGGTATCCGGGGTATCGCTATCTGTGGGATTTCGATCTGTCGGTTGGGCGGCTGTATGGCGCGGTGCCGGAGGACGCGGACGCAAATGCGAAGGGCCTCAGGATGCGGCGGATGTGGATCGTGATCGATCCGACGCTTCGGGTGCTGCACGTCGAGCCGTTTCGCGAGAATCGCGGCGACATTGCGGCGGTGCTTCGCGTCGTCGAGGCATTGCCGCCGCCGGTGCGTTACGCCGGGGTCGAACTGCAGGCGCCGATCATCCTGCTGCCGAACGTGTTCGAGCCGGCGTTCTGTGAGGCGCTGATCGCGGTCCATCGCGCCGATGGCGGTGCGGAATCGGGGTTTATGCGCGAGGTCGACGGCAAGACCGTGCTGGTGACCGATCCCAACCACAAGCGGCGCCGCGACGTCGACATCGCCGATCCGGCGCTGATCGACGCGCTGCGGGCGCGGATCACGCGGCGGATCGTTCCCGAGATCGCCAAGGTCCACCAGTTTGAGGTGACGCGGATGGAGCGCTACCTTATCGCCTGCTATTCGGCGAAGGACGGCGGGCATTTCCGCGCGCACCGCGACAATACGACCAGGGGCACCGCGCACCGGCGCTTCGCGGTGTCGATCAATTTGAATGCCGAGTTCGACGGCGGCGAGATCAGCTTTCCCGAATACGGCCCGCGCGGGTTCAAGCCGCCGCCGGGGGGCGCGGTGATTTTTTCCTGCTCGCTGCTCCACGCGGTGTCGCAGGTGACGGCGGGGGAGCGTTACGCGTTCCTGCCGTTCTTGTATGACGATGTCGCGGCGAGGCTGCGCGAGGCGAATATCGGGTATCTCGCGGACGGGACGGCGCAATATCGGGCGGGTGTCGGGAAAAGCGCGAGTTCAAGCTGATTGGGTTAATCTGGCTCGTCACCCCGCGCGGCGAATCCGCGACGGCTGTTGGTTCAGGCGTTCGAGATTGAAGTTCTCGGCGAATTCCAGGCCCGCGCGACCGCCCTTCGCCCAGCGCAGCTTGGCGGGGAACATCTGGTTTTCGACCAGCTCGATCAGGATGTCGATGCCGATCGCTTCGCCGTCGATCTCGATCCCTTCGATCATCGCGCCGGTTGAGGAGACGTCGCGGATGCGGACATCGCCCTTGCTGTCGCCGATCGCGATCCGCGCGGAGCGGAGCATCTTGGTGCGCGGCGCGCGGCTGATCTTGAAGCCCGAGGCGGTGGCCTTGCCGTCGGCCGCGGTGAGCTGGTTGCGGACCTCGTCCGACCGCACGCCCTTGCCGTAGACATAACCCTGGATGTGGCTGCACCCCAATGTGCGGACCAGTTCGATCTCGTCCTGCACCTCGACACCTTCGGCGGTCGTTTCCATGCCCATCGAGCGCGCGAGCGTGACGATCGCCGCGATGATCGCGGCGTTGCGGTTGCCCGGCGTCGCCGAGCCGCGAACGAACGACTGGTCGATCTTGATCTTGTCGAACGGCGCGGTGCGGAGATAGCCGAGCGAGGAATAACCGGTGCCGAAATCGTCGAGCGCGAGGCGAACGCCGAGACCCTTCAGCGCCTTGAACTGCTTGTCGGACTGGACCGTCTCGTCGAGGAACACGCCTTCGGTGATCTCGAGCTCGAGCCGCCCCGGCGCGAGGCCCGATCGCGCGAGCGCATTGGTGACGAGCGCCGGGAACGCGGGACTGGCGAACTGGATCGGCGAGACGTTGACCGCGACGCGGACGCGACCCGGCCAGTTGGCGGCTTCCAGCGTCGCGGTGCGCAAGGCCCATTCGCCGATCGATTCGATCAGCCCGCATTCCTCCGCCACCGGAACGAAATCGGCGGGGCTGATCGCGCCCTGGGTCGGGTGGTTCCAGCGGAGCAGCGCCTCATAGCCGGAGATGCGCTCGTCGGCGGTAGAGACGACGGGCTGATAGACGAGATGGAATTCGTTGCGCTGTAGCGCGTCGCGCAGATCGTCTTCGAGCCGCTTGCGATCCTGTGCCCCGGCGAGCAGTTCGGCGCGGTAGAAGCGGTGGATGCCGCGACCGTCGCCTTTGGCCGCGTAGAGCGCGAGATCGGCGTTGCGGATCAGCGTTTCGGAGGCATCGCCGTCGTCGGGGGCAATGGCGATGCCGATCGAACACCCGATCGTGATCGGCGAATCGCTGATGAAATACGGTTGCGAGATATCGCCGATGATCCGGTCGGCGAGTTCGCCGAGCTTGGCCCGGGTCGCTTCGTCGGGCAGTATGACCTGAAATTCGTCGCCGCCGAGCCGACCGACGAGACCCGCCTCGCCGACCGCGCGCAGGAGGCGCTGCGCCACCTGCTTCAGCAGTTCGTCGCCGGTCAGGTGGCCGAGCGTGTCGTTGACCGCCTTGAAGCGATCGAGATCGAGCAGCATCATCGCGGTCGGACGATAGGCGCGCTTGCCCTGCGCGAGCATCTGATCGAGCGAGACGCGCATCCGCTGACGGTTGGCGAGCCCGGTAAGGCTGTCGAACAATGCGAGGCGGTTAATCTCGGCCTCGGAACGCCGCGTTTCGGTGAGATCGCTGCCCGCGCCGACGAACCCCTGAAACTGGCCGGTCTCGCTCACTTGCGGCCGACCGGAGATCGACCACCAGCGATCGCTGAGCCCCTTCATCCGGCAGACCGAATAATCCGAAAAGGCGGTCCGCGAGGTCATGTGGAAGCCGAGCGTTCGTGCGCCCGCGATCGATTCGGCGTCGAGCTTGAACACCTCGGTCAGCAAAGCGCCGATCGGCGCGACGCCGTCGGCTTCCATTTCCTGGACGACCTTGGCGGAGAGATAGGTGATGCGGCCGTCGCGATCGGTTTCCCAGAACCAGCCCGCGCCGTGCTGCTCGAAATTGCGGACGAGCCGAATCGCGCGCTCGCCTTCTTCGTCGGAGCCCTGCGGCCGCGAACGATCGGAACGGAACGCGGAGCGGAGGCGGATCATGCCCTCCGTCTAGCGCAAGATGGTTTCCGAAGTGTTCGGTTCGGGCAGCCGGAAGCGGATTTTTTTGCGGGTAGGCGAGGGTCCCGGCGCGATCTTGCGACGCGAAAGACGCGGCTCTACGGCTTCGCGCATGACCACGATCATCCGCCAAGCCGATCTGATCGAGAGCGTCGCCGACGCGCTACAGTTCATCTCTTACTATCATCCGATGGATTACATCCGAGCGCTCGGCGTGGCGTACGAGGCCGAGCGATCGCCCGCCGCCAAGGACGCGATCGCGCAGATCCTGACCAATTCGCGGATGTGCGCGGAGGGGCACCGGCCGATCTGCCAGGATACCGGCATCGTCAACGTATTCGTCGAATGGGGGATGGACTGTCGGCTCGACGATACCGGCCGCTCGCTGTAGGATGTCGTCGATGAGGGGGTGCGGCGGGCCTATCTCAACCCCGAGAACAAGCTGCGCGCGTCAATATTGGCGGACCCCGCTTTCACGCGGCGGAATACGAAGGACAATACGCCGTGCGTCCTCCACGTCGATATGGTGCCGGGCGCGACCGTCTCGATCGATGTCGCGGCGAAGGGCGGCGGCAGCGAGAACAAATCGAAGTTCAAGATGATGAACCCGAGCGATTCGATTCAGGATTGGGTGCTCGAAATGCTGCCGCAGATGGGCGCGGGCTGGTGCCCGCCGGGGATGCTCGGGATCGGCATCGGCGGGACCGCGGAACATTGCGTGCTGCTCGCCAAGCAGGCGCTGATGGAGCCGATCGACATGGGGCCGCTGAAAGAGCGTGGGCCGAAGAACGACATCGAGAAGTTGCGGATCGAGATTTTCGATCACGTCAATGCGCTCGGGATTGGCGCGCAGGGACTGGGCGGACTCTCGACGATTCTCGACGTGAAAATCAAGGACGCGCCGTGCCACGCGGCGGGCAAGCCGGTCGCGATGATTCCCAATTGCGCCGCGACGCGCCATGCGCATTTCACGCTTCGTGGGGACGGCCCGGCGTATCTCGAAGCACCCAAGCTCGACGAATGGCCCGATGTGAATTGGACCCCCGACCGGGCGGCGATCCGCGTCGATCTCGATACGCTGACGCCCGATGTCGTGCAGTCGTGGAAGCACGGCGACCGGCTGCTGCTGAGCGGCAAGATGCTGACCGGGCGCGACGCCGCGCACAAGCGGATCAAGGACATGCTCGATGCGGGCGAGGAACTGCCGGTCTCGTTCAAGGGCCGCGTGATCTATTATGTCGGGCCGGTCGACCCGGTCGGTGCGGAAGTGGTGGGTCCGGCGGGGCCGACGACCGCGACGCGGATGGACAAGTTCACGCGGATGATGCTCGGCCAGGGCTTGCTCGCGATGGTCGGCAAGGCCGAGCGCGGACCCGATGCGACCGCGGCGATCGCCGACGGCAAATCGGCGTATCTGATGGCGGTCGGCGGCGCGGCGTATCTCGTCGCGCGCGCGATCAAGCGGTCGAAGGTGGTCGGGTTCGCCGATTTGGGGATGGAGGCGATCTACGAGTTCGAGGTCATGGATTTCCCGGTGACGGTCGCGGTCGATAGCGAGGGGCATAACGTCCACCAGCTTGCGCCTTTGGTGTGGCGGGAGAGGATCGCGAGAGAAGGGTTGCTAGTCACCTGATTCGCCGTGGCAACGATTAGGTTGCGAAGGTGATCTTGCGCTTTTCCGTATCGCTCGCGACCAGCCGGACGGTGATCGCGTCGCCGGGGGCGACGCCGCTGGTGTTCACCCGCGCGACGACCGGCTGGTCGCAAAGCTGGATGCGCGCGCCGCGATCGTCGAGGTCGGTGACGATCGCGGCGAAGCGCTCGCCGACGTGGCCGGCGAGCGTCACCGCCTCGGCGAGATCGATCACCGCGCGGTCGATCCGGCCCGCGAGCGCGTCGGCGCGCGCCATGACCGTCGGTAATTTGGCGAAGGCGTCGGTCACCGCGGGCGGCACCGGCTGGCCGTTCGCGACGGCCAGCGCGGCGCGGATCACGTAGCGGTCGGCGAGGCGACGGAGCGGCGCGGTCGCCTGCGCATAGGTCGCGGCGACCGCGGCGTGCCACGGGACGATGCCGTCGCGGTACGGCGCGTAGGAGGCGCCGTCGCCCGCGCGGCGGATCGCGAGCATGAACGCGGCGTCCTTCGGATCGGCGGGATTGAACGCGCGCGCGAAGGCGTCGAGCGAGGTCGCCCTGGGCCAGTCGAGGCCGAGCGCGCGCGCCGAATGACGCAGCTGCGCGACCGCGCGCGCGTCGGGCTCGGGCATGACGCGGAACAGCCCGGTGTGGTGCGCCTGGAGCGCCGCCGCCACCGCGAGGTTGGTCGCCATCGACATTGCGGCGTTACGCGTTTCGGAGAGCAGGCGCGGCTGGAAGGTGAGGCGGAGATGCCCGTCGGCGTCGGCGGCGACCTCCTGTTCGGGCGGATCGACGCGCGCGGCGCCGCGGCGCATTTCGTCGGCTGCGATCCTGCGAGCGAGTTCGGCGAAATCGGCGGGCAGGTCTTCGTCGCGGACGGTTTCGTAGGCGAGCTTCGCGCGGTTGCGGATGATCGCGCGCTCGGCGCCGTCGAGGTGCGCGGCGCCGTCGCCCGCGATCCGCACGGTGAAGATTATTGCCGGGCGCGGGCCGTCGGGGAGCAGGCTCGCCGCGCTCTCGGCGAGGATGGGCGGATGGAGGCCCGCCTTGCCGTCGGGGAGGTAGAGCGTCTCGCCGCGCGCCCACGCCTCGGTGTCGATCGCGCCGCCGTCGTCGACGAACCAGGCGACGTCGGCGATGGCGTAATGGAGCAGGAGGTCGCCGCCGCTCGGCTCGATCGCGAAAGCCTGGTCGAGATCGGTCGAACTCGCGGGATCGAGCGTGACGAAGCGCATGGCGGTGCGATCGACGTGCGCGGTCGGCGCGCGTTTCGCGGCCTCCTCTGCGGTGGCGAGGACTTCGGGCGGGAAGCTGGGGGGGACCTTGAATTCGGCGCGGATCGCGCGGAGGCCGTCGGCGAGCGCCTGGTCGGGATCGGCGATCGCCTTCATCGCGGCGGGGACTAGCGCATGTCGTCGGCAGATGGAATTGAGAGCGGGTGACGAACATGGTGCGGATATGAAAAGAGGTTGCCGGGCGCATCCCTGCGACCCGACAACCTCCAGACATGGTCAGCGGCCGGAGAGCTCCAGCCCGGAGGACCATGCGGGCTTCTGGCATCCATGTCCGCTCGCGTTGATTGGGGGAGGATACCCCCCGCGGACGAATGGCGATGCTAGAAGCGCGTCCCCCGAACGAACCGAACCGAACTCACTGCTGAACCATGAGACATCGGATCACCTCCTTTCGCTTGTTGATAACAAGTGGCCGGGGTGGCCACGGCGCATATGTGAGTCATTTGAATCCGCGATGCAAGTCTTGAAATGCGTGGCGTTTTCGACGATTCTCTTTCGCTTCGCGTGGCGCGCGTTCGGTGCGCCGACGCGTTTGGCCCGCACCAGCGAGTTTTTGTTTGATCGCCCGTGAGGGCGTCAAACAAAACGGTTCTTGGCGTGATCGCCTCACCGTCAGCTGAGGCCAAACACCCCCTATCGGCAATCCTCGATCACGCGGCCGATCTCGGCCCATGCCGGTACGACCAGCGGCGGCGCGCCTGTCTGGTCGATCGCGAAGCGGCCGCGGCTGAACGCCATCGCGTCCAGCAAGGAATCGGTCGGGGTGAACGCGGCGGCGACATAAGGGAGGGTGCCGCCGGTCGGGCGGACCGGGACCGCGCGGGTCGTGCTCGACGTGCGGATCGCGAACGGCGCGCGATCGTCGCCGACACGCGACAGATAGATGCGGCGCTCGGCGGAATCGCAGCGCAGCACGAGGCGCGCATCGGCGTTCGCGACGCCGAACATCGCGCGGCTGCCGCGGCTGTCGCGCCGGTAGGTCCAGGTACCCGGCGTGACCGGCCAGTCGCGCCAGTCGGCGGCGGCGGGGGCCGGCGGCGGCGCGGGCGGTGGCGGCGTGTAGGTCGGGCGCGGGCGCGGCGGTTCGGGCGGCGGGGGCGAGACGCACGCCGCGACGAGCAGCATGGTCGAGATCGCAAGGGCGGGAGGGATACGCATCGTTCGCGCTTATGCGGCAAGGCGGCGGCGCGCTCAACCGGAACCGGCGCCACACGCGCTCGTTTCATCGGCGAAACGAGGAGTCTCCCTGATGCCCGATCAAGCCGCCCCGACCCAGTTGCTCGTCCAGGCGAATGTCGCGGGCACGATGAAGGTCGAAAGTCGCGACGGCGACGCGGTG
Organism: Sphingomonadales bacterium; assembly: GCA_038236185.1. GTDB lineage: Bacteria > Pseudomonadota > Alphaproteobacteria > Sphingomonadales > Sphingomonadaceae > Sphingomonas. The sequence goes on from JBBSTE010000005.1 coordinate 16,986, forward strand.
GGGACCGTGTACGCGTTCATGGTCCACAAGGGGACGGGGCGGGTGACGCACGCGGTGCTGTCGCTCGGCGGGTTTCTCGGGATGGGCAAGAGTTTTTATCCGCTGCCCTTCGCGTTGCTGCAGTTCGACGCGGTGCGCGATATCTATGTCGTGACGATCGACCGGCGGCTGCTCGAGGGCGGGCCGAGCTGGTCGAACAACGCGCCGGTGTTCGACCAGGCCTATGCCGACCGCGTCGCGCGCTATTACGAAGTGGGCCGGGAAGACCTTGCGGCAGGTTGAGAGGACGCATCCTACAGTCGGTCCGCGCGTTCATCGCGGTCACGCCCGCTGATGGGCGCAGGAGGATTTGCGATGAGTATCTTCGGCAAGATCAAGGACGCGATCTTCGGGCATAACGGGCCGCTCGGCGGGCAGTTCGGCGGTGATAAGGACGCGCAGGCGCAGGCACCCGCGGGCGACAAGCCGGCGATGCCGCAAATGAATCCGCAAGCGACCGCGCCCGCGCAGCCGACGCCCGCGGCGACTCAAGCCGCCCCGGGTCAGCCGGTCGATGTCGAGGCGGTGCTGACGTCCATCGCGCAGCAGAAGGGCAATCCCGATCTCAACTGGCGGACGTCGATCGTCGATCTGATGAAGCTGCTCGATCTCGATTCGAGCTTGGACAATCGCAAGGAGCTCGCAATCGAGCTTGGCTACACCGGCGCCAAGGACGGATCGGCGGAAATGAACATCTGGCTCCACAAGGCGGTGATGAAGGAGCTGGAAAAGAACGGCGGCAAGGTGCCCGCGACGATGAAGGACTGACGCGCGTCAGGATCGCGGCGCGGGGCGATCGTGCTCGAGGTCCCAGGTATGATTCTCGACGATCATTACCGGGACGGGGTGGCCTGCGGCATCGCGCGAGGGATCGAAGCGGAAGCGCTTTTCGATCAGGCGACAGGTTGTGTTATCGACGTCGACGCTGCCGCTGGAGCGCGTGACGCTGCACTGCGTGGCGCGGCCCTGCGTCGTGACGACGTACTGGACCGAGACGGTGCCGTGGAAGTCTTGCGACAGGACCGAGGCAGGGAAATCCGCGTTGCTCAGGTCGCCGCGCCGCCAGCGCGGCGGGGTCTCGTCCCCGCCGCCGCCGTCGCCATTGCCGTAGCCCCCGCCGCCAGTACCGTTGCCGACGCCGCCGCTGCCCGTGCCGGGGCCGCGGATGTCGGCAGCGCCTGTGGTGGGATCGGCGCCGATGCCGGGTTTTTCCGCAACGACGACCGGCGGCGGCTGGAGGACTTGCACGATCGGGACAGGCGCGACGATCTCAGTTGCTTTCGAACGGAGATTCGGCGGCGAGGCTGCGCCATCGGGGCGTTGACTGCGCTGGGGTGGCGGGATGGAGCGGTCCGGCGGCGGGGGCGACGGCAGCGCAACCCGAAACAGTTTCAGGCTGTCGTCGGCGTTGCGCGGCATTGTCATCGCCAGGCCGGCGACGAGCGCGTAGCCGAGCAGCGCCTGGATCGCGATCGTGGCGATCGCGGATTTTATCCGGTCGTTGGTGGTTGGCTGAAGCGCGGTCACGACGCGACCTTAGCAGAGCCTGCCTGAACCCGCGCTTTCTTCGTGCGTTTTCAGCGCCACCCTTGTGACGCGGCGAACGTCTGCCAGGCTGGGAGCGCGGCGATCGCGACGCGTAGCGGTTGCGACAGGAGGAACGCCGCGCCGCCCCCGATCGTCGCCGGATGCAGCCGTCCCCGCGTCTTCAGATCGAACAGGACGAGCGCCACGATGAACAGATCGGTGATCGCCATGCCGACGATCGGCGGGGGCAGCGCGGCGCCGATCATCCGGCCGATCCGCGCGCCGGGGGTGACGACGAGCGACAGCGTCGCGAGCATCATCAGGCGCTTGTGATGCTGCGGGCGCGCCCGGAGCGCGATCGCCGCGGCGCAAAGCAGGCCGAACGTGCCGACGGCGAAGAAGGGAAAGATGATCGGCGGGGCGATCCGCCCCGGTATCGCGGTCGGCGTCGCGGTGACGATCGCGGTGGTGAAGCCGAGCGCCACGACCAGCACCGCCAGCGAGATCGCGCCATAGCCGATCGTTCGGTGGAGCGCGATATTGCGCCCCGCCACCAGCCCGGTCTGAACCGCATAGAGCAGCATCCATGCGGAAAAGACCAGCCCGTGGACGTGAACGATCGGCGCGAGCTCGGGCGCGGCGGTGAAGCGCATCAAATAATAACTCGGCGCGAACCCGGCGAAGGTGACGAACAGCATAGCGATCGCGACGCCGCTGAAGAACAGCCGTTCGGTCCACAGTCGATACGTCGGCGCGGGCGCCAGCGTGGCCATATCGCGAATCGCTCCCCGCCATGAGGATGCGCCTTGCGGGTCGGGGAAAATAGGATGGATGCGACGCCGGTCAGGCGGCGCGGGGGACGATTCGGTCGAGCTCGTCGTTGAGCGCGCGTTTGGCTTCGACGATCTCGTAACGATCCTGGAGCCGCAGGAAAAAGCCTTCTGACATTCGGAAATACCGCGAAAGCCTAAGGTCGAGCTCCGCATCGATCGGGCGCGCGCCCTCGATCACCGAAACAATCCGCTCCGGTGTCACGCCGATCTCTTCGGCGACCTTCTTCACGCCCAGTTCGGCGGGTTCGAGAAATTCGGTGACCAGCAACTGCCCGGCATGCTCGTTGTCGAGCCAGTCCGGATCAGTGATAGTCGACGATCTCGACGTCATAGGCGTCTCCATCCTTCCAGACGAAGCCTATACGCCATTGCCTCAATGGCGTCAGGCGGCGAATTTCGCCGCATAGATTGCAGGACGATATCGCGGTTCTGGAACTGGCAGGCCGCGCTCCTTGGCGTATTCGATACGCATTTCGATCGCGACGCGTGCTTCTGCGATCGCCTGCTCCGGCGTATCGCCATGCGCCGAACATGGCTTGAGATCGGGGACATCCGCGATCCACAGGTCATCCTCGTCGGACCAGAATACGTTAATGTGGTAGCGAGGGGTCATCAATCGTCCAGCGACAGTCGGTACTCCTCCACTATATCGAGGAATTGCCGGACTTGATAGGGTGCGGCGCGGTTGCCGTCGGGCTGGATGGTCAGGGATTGGCCACAACCGGCGTGCTCGTAAATCCGGTGGCTCCCCCGCTGCCGAACCTCCTCGAAACCGAACGCGCGCAGCAATTGCTCGAACTCACGAAACGAGATCGTGATCTTTCGCGCGTCGATCACGGCGGCGTAGAGTTTGGCGATTCGGGTCATGGAGGCTCCTTGCCCGATCCTTTTGCAACGTTGAATCGAAAGGGGTTACCGCCGTCTGTTGTAGCGCGCCGCCCTACAACAGCGGGCTATCGCCGCCCGCTCCCCCCAATCCGCATCCTCTGGCTCTTTCCATATCGCGTCTTGCGCGTGCCCGGCTTGCCCTCGTTGCTCCGCCCCATCACCGGCGCGCGCTGTTGATCGACGGGCAGGCCGAGCTCCTCCTGCTCCAGCGCGCGGATTTCGTCGCGCAACCGTCCCGCTTCCTCGAACTCCAGGTCGCTCGCGGCCTTGCGCATCTGCTTTTCGAGGTCCTCGATATACGCGCGCAGGTTGTGGCCGACCATGTGGGGGCGGTCCCCAGAACCATCGGCGTCGATCTCGACGGTGACCTGATCGCGGCTGGCGACGTCCTTGATGATGTCGCCGATGTTGCGGCGGATCGTCGTCGGGGTGATGCCGTTCGCCTCGTTATAGGCGAGCTGCTTTTCGCGGCGGCGCGACGTTTCGTTCATCGCGCGCTCCATGCTGCCGGTGACGCGGTCGGCGTAGAGGATCACGCGGCCATCGACGTTGCGCGCGGCGCGGCCGATCGTCTGGATGAGGGAGGTTTCACTTCGCAGGAACCCTTCCTTGTCGGCGTCCATGATGCAGACGAGGCCGCATTCGGGGATGTCGAGCCCTTCGCGCAGCAGGTTGATCCCGACGAGGACGTCGTACACCCCGAGGCGGAGGTCGCGGATCAGCTCGATCCGCTCCAGCGTCTCGACGTCCGAATGCATGTAGCGGACCTTCAGCCCCGCCTCATGCATATATTCGGTCAGATCCTCCGCCATCCGCTTGGTCAGCGTGGTGACGAGGGTGCGATACCCGGCTTCCGCGGTCTTGCGGCATTCGACGATGCAATCCTGCACCTGTTCCTCGACCGGCTTGATCTCGACCGGCGGGTCGATGAGCCCGGTCGGGCGGATCACCTGTTCGGCGAAGACGCCGCCGGTCTGCTCCATCTCCCACCCGCCTGGGGTCGCCGAGACATAGGTCGTCTGCGGGCGCATCGCGTCCCATTCGTTGAAGCGCAGCGGGCGGTTGTCGATCGCGCTCGGCAGGCGGAAACCGTATTCGGCGAGCGTGATCTTGCGTCGATGGTCGCCGCGCGACATCCCGTTGATCTGGCCGATCGTGACGTGGCTTTCGTCGACGAACAGCAAGGCGTTCTCGGGGAGATATTCGAAGAGGGTGGGGGGCGGCTCGCCGGGGAGTCGGCCGGTCAGGAAGCGGCTGTAATTCTCGATCCCCGCGCAAGAGCCCGTCGCAGCGATCATCTCGAGATCGAAATTGGTGCGCTGCTCCAACCGCTGCGCCTCGAGCAACTTCCCCTCGGTCACCAGCTCCTTCAGCCGCTCGGCGAGTTCGTGGCGGATCGCGTCGCCCGCCTGTTTCAGCGTCGGCCCCGGCGTCACGTAATGCGAATTGGCGAAGACGCGGACGTAATCGAGCGTCGCGACCTTCTTCCCCGTCAGCGGATCGAACTCGACGATCTCCTCGATATCGTCGCCGAAGAAGCTGACGCGCCAGGCGCTGTCCTCATAATGCGACGGGAAGATTTCGAGCGTGTCGCCCTTCACGCGGAAATTGCCGCGGGCAAACGCCATGTCGTTGCGCTTGTATTGCAGTGCCACGAGTTTCCGCACGATCTCGCGCTGATCGACCGTCTGCCCCTTTTTCAGGTCGAAGATCATCGCGCTGTACGTCTCGACCGAGCCGATACCGTAGAGGCAGGAAACCGAGGCGACGATGATCACGTCGTCGCGTTCGAGCAAAGCGCGGGTCGCGGAATGCCGCATCCGATCGATCGATTCGTTCACCGAGCTTTCTTTCTCGATGTACGTGTCGGATCGCGGGACATACGCCTCGGGCTGGTAGTAATCGTAGTAACTGACGAAATATTCGACCGCGTTTTCGGGGAAGAACGACTTGAACTCGCCGTAGAGTTGCGCGGCGAGAATCTTGTTGGGCGCGAGGATCAGCGCGGGGCGCTGGAGTTCCTCGATCACCTTGGCCATCGTGAAGGTCTTGCCCGATCCGGTGACGCCGAGCAGCACCTGATCGCGCTCGCCCTCGCGCGCCGCCGCGGTCAGCTCGGCGATCGCGGTCGGCTGATCGCCCGAGGGCTGGTACTCGCTCGACAGCACGAAACGCTTGCCGCCCTCGACCTTGTCGGGGCGATTGGGGCGGTGGGGGACGAAGCTCTCGCCGGTTTCGGGTTCGGCGAGACTGGTGCGGATCTGGATGGGCATCGGCCGACGATATGGGGCGGTGGAGCAGTCGCGGCAATCGCGATAGCGGGGAATCGAGGCTGGCGAAGAGCGCTCGTTTCCGCTTCATGCATTGCAAGGAGATCGACCATTATGAAAAAGCCGCTTCCTGATTTGAAAAGCGACGCCGAGGCCGAGGACTTTGTGCAATCGGCCGATCTGTCGCAGTTCGACCTGACCGGCATGCGCCCGGCGCAGTTCGAGTTCGCCGCGAAGGATACCCGCGTCAATATGCGGCTTCCGGCGGACCTTCTCGACGCCGTGAAAGTGATCGCCGAGCGTCAAGGCATTCCCTATCAGCGCTTCATCCGTCGCGCTCTTGAAAACGCCGTCGCTCCACGCTGATCGCCACGATACGACGGGCGATCGTTTCACCGCGCTACGCGTGAAATATGAATCGTCTTTGCGAGCGTAGCGAAGCAATCCAGGGTTCCGCGCGCGATTCTGGATTGCTTCGCTACGCTCGCAAAGACGGACGGTGCAGCTTTAATGCGCGTCGCTCTAAGATGCCGCGCTACGCGGCGGCGCGCAGTTGGCGGTGCAGATAATTCTCGTCGAAGCCCGCGATCTTCACGAGTTTGACGGGATCGACGATCGAGAGACTGCCGCGTTGCAGCGTCATCGCCCCGCTTTCGCGCAGCACCCGCAGGACGCGGTTGAGATGGACGGGCGTCATGCCGAGCGCATCCGCCAGCATAGCCTGCGACAGGGGCAAGTCGAGATTTTCCTCGCTGGTCAGGCCGATGTAGCGCGCCCGAATATACAGCTCGCACATGAGATGCGCGACGCGCTCGATGCTCGATCGCCGTCCCATGCTGGTGATCCAGACGCGCAGGGTGCCTTCATCGACCAACTGGTTGACGTACATTGCCCTGGCCACCCGCGGGTGCTTGTCCATGATCGCGTCCATCTCCGCGCGATCGATCGTGGCGACCGACGCCGGCGTGATCGTCTGGATGCTGTGATCCATCGTGGCGAGGAGGCCGGCGTGCAGATCGCAGGAATCGCCCGGCATGAGGAAGCCGACGACCTGCCGCGTTCCGGCGGGCAGGATCTTGTAGCGGCACGCCCAGCCCGACAGCATCACGAAAACCGGGCCGGGCCGGTCGCCCTCGCGGATCAGATCGCGCCGCGCCGCCACCTGCCGCGGCCGCGACGTGGCGGCGGCAAGTATCGCGATGTCGGTCTCGCCGAGAATGCCGTAGCCCGCCAATTTGTCGATGAAGCGGTTTGACATCATCCATTATCCCACATTGTACCGTCAAACAATATTATTCATTGTTATTGTCCAAAGTTGATTTGAGTAACGAAATCTTCCTGTCGTTCGCTGTAGGCCGAACGCATCGTCGGTTTGATTCGGGCTCCGGCGGCTGAGGGAATTCGACAGGCCCTCGCCTGACACGGAGCATCGATTTTGCACAATGGAATCAACGACAATCATTCGGCGCAACCGGGTCGCGGCGTGCCGGAACCCGATGCGCACGGCCAGGCGGCGATGCTGCTGGTCGAGAGCCTGATCCACGGGCTGATTGCCCGATCGGTCATCAGCGTCGCGGATGCGGCCGAAATCGTCGATGTCGCGACCGAGGTGAAGCTGGAAATCGGCGCCGATCTCGGCGATTCTCCGGAGGCCATGAAGAGGTCGCTCATGTTACTTTCTTCTATCGGCACAAGCCTCAATAACGATTTGCCGGGCTAATAATTTCGGGAATCGTGATCCATGTTGATGCTTTGATGCGACGTGAAGGTATCTTCTTCCCATCAATGAGGAGGGACCGCATGGACGATTCGAACTCGACCGAATATTATCGGACGCGTGAACACCACGCGCGCGGTCTCGCTCAGCCGGCGCTCGATCCCGCGGTCGCGAAGATTCACCTGGAGATGGCCGATCGCTATGCCGGGTTGGTGCGCGGCACCGCGCCCGTCCCCGTCATAGTGCGACAGGAATCGGCGAGCGCGTAACCTTCGCCGCTCGAACGTAAGACGGTAGTCGATCCTTACGTTCACCTCTTTTGCTCGAAGCAGCAGGAGAAGGGCGGCACTTCGACAGGCTCAGTGCGAACGGGTCGGGTTTAGAGCAACGCGCGTTAAATCTGCACCGACGATCATATTCTTACGCGTGGCGCTCTAATGTTCGATGCTCCAAGGCGGCGCGACCGGCCGGTCATCGCAATGCGGCGATCTCCGGACGCCCCACGCATCCGTTTAATGTGGACTCGTCGGGCCGGAGGATCGGCGCCGCATAGGGCGGCACCTCGATCGGCGCCCCGAACGTCGCGGGCGCGAAGCGCGTGGGATCGCCGCCGGTGCAGCGGAGCAGCGCGTCCAGCATCCTGGGCGGGGTGTCATACGCTTCGTAGCTGAGGCGGAAGGTGCCCCAGTGGATCGGGATCGCCAGGCTCGCGCCCAATCGGTCGAACACGCGGATCGCGTTCGCGGGGCCGATGTGGCTCCCCGATTCCATCTGGCCGGGGGCGAAGCGGAACGCGCCTATCGGGATCATCGCGAAGCGGACCGGGCCGAGCGCGGCGGCTTCGCCGGGCCATTTGCCGTCGCCGAGGCCGGTGTCCCCCGCGAAGAACACGTTGCCGCCGGGGAGGCGGAGGACGAAGCTCGACCACAAGGCGCGGTTGCGGTCGGTGAACCAGCGGCTGCCCCAATGGTGGTTGCGGGTGACGATCAATTCGACGCCGGGCTTGATCGCGAGACTCTGGCCCCAGTCGAGCGCAGTCGCCTCCGCGCCGGTCTGCGCGATGACGCTGTCGTTGCCGAGGCTGGTGACGATGCGCGGGTGGTCGCGCTGCCACAGGCGTTTCAGCGTCGCCTTGTCGAGATGGTCGTAATGGTTGTGGCTGACGAGGATCAGGTCGATCTTCGGCAGATCCTCGATCCGCACGCCGGGCTCTGCGACGCGGCGCGGGCCGGTGCCGAGCGGGCCGGCCTTCGCGCTCCAGATCGGATCGGTCAGGATGTTGAGGCCCTGCGTCTGGATCAGGACGGTGGCGTGGCCGATCCAGGTCGCGACCATCCGATCGCCCTCGACGCGCGGCTTGGGCTTGCCGGGGGTGACGGGGACGCGATCGGGCCATTCCGGGCGGCCGTCGCTGCCGGTCAGATAGCGCCAGAAGAACCCCGCGCGGCCGCCGCTGCCCGCGGGCATGCGGAACGTGTCGGCGTCGCCGTCGGGGTTGAAGAAATGTTCGCCGTCGTAATGGTCGCTGGCTGGCCCGGTGTAATAGATACGGTCGAGGAACCGTGGGACGATCGTGATCGCCAGCGCCAGCGCGACGATCAGGAACAGGATCGCAGCGCCCGCGATCTTCAGGAGGAGCAGCATCAGGGCGCCTAGTCGAGGGTCGAGAGGTCGGGGGAGGATGTCACCGCCGCGCATATCGGGCGGGCGCGCGCTCGCCGCAACCGCCTGCGACACCGATTGGTAACCGCGCGCGGCTTATCCGTGGGAACCATGACCCGCCCGATGTCGCTTTCGGAATTTCCGCGGCTGCCGCGGGTCGTGCGCGCGAGCCTTGTCGAGGGTTTGCCCGCCGCGATCGACCGCGTTGCCGAAATGGGACCGGCGTCGCACCGGTTCCTGCGGCATCAATGGTTCGCGGCGGCGCTACGGGCGTACGGCGGGCAGGCTCGGACGTTGCTGGTTCATGCCGAGGATGCGCCGGTGCTGGCGATGCCGCTGGTCGCGGTTGGCGCGCGGTGGCTCGGGCTGGCGTCGGTGCCGGGGAGCTACTGGCCGTTTCGCGGATTTCCGGTCGGCGATCTCGTCGACGACACGGTGTTCGCTGCGGCGCTGGGCGAACTTGCGCGCGTGTATCGCGCGATCCGGATCGGGCCGGTCGCCGACGGCGACCCTGCGGTGGCGCCGCTGATCGCGGTAGCGCGCGAGGCGGGATGGGGGGTGATCGACCGGGTCGTCGCGGAGAGCTTCGTGTTCGACATGGCGGCGGCGCGGGCGGGGGGCACTTGGCCGCGCAATTCGACTTTGCGCAAGAACCGGTTTCACGAGAAGCATCTCGCCGAACATGGCGTGCTCGACTGGCGGATGATCGACGACGGTGATTGGCCCGCGGCATTCGATACGCTTGCCGAGGTCGAGGCGAAGAGCTGGCAGGCGGGCGACGACGCCAAATTCACCGATACAACGCATGCTGCTTTTTGGCGCGCGGCGGCGGAAGATCCGGCGATCGCGGCGATGTTCCACTCAGCGTTGCTGACGGTCGATGGCGCACCGGCGGCGTTCTCGTTCGACATGGATGCGGGTGACCTGCGGTATGCGATCACCAACAGCTATGCGCCCGAATACGCGAAACATTCGCCGGGGAAACTTCTGTATTACCGCAATCTCGTCGACGGCGTCGCGCGCGGCGTCGCGCGGGTCGATTGGGGGGCGGGCGACAGCGGTTACAAACAGACGATCGGCGCCGGGCCGGGGCCGATGCTGCGCGACTGGCTGTTGTTGCGACCCGGCGTGACCGCGCTGGCGGGACGGGCACTGGGCGGAATGTGGCGGGCGAGCGGGCGTTAGGCTAGAGTTGGATTCGACCAGATTGAACCATCCTCGTCATTCCGGCGAAAGCCGGAATCCAGGGTCTCGGACGGTGTCGCTTCTGACTCTGGATCCCGGCTTTCGCCGGGATGACGATTCGAGGTGATCGAGTTCGACTCTAATAGAAATTGCGCAGCGTCAACGTCCGGTTCGTCCCGTCGCACAAGCCGAGCCTCACAATTCGTCCCGGTTCGCCCGCCGACCATGTCGCGATCGGATTGGTCGCGTAATCCGACGGGATCGCCGCGCCGTCGATCGAGCAGATCGTGTCCCCGGCCTTCCATCCGTCCGCCGCCGCCGGGCCGCCGCGCATGACGTGGAGAATCCGCAAATGATCGCCATTGAGCCCGACGAGCAACCCGCTGGTGGACCTTAGCGGCGGCCTGTCCGCGTCCGCGCCGGGCCGAAGCACCATTCGCCCCGCCGCGGGATCGAGCAGCACGCGGTAGTTCTGGAGAAGGCCGGTGCCGATCCGCCCGGCGACCCCGATCGCGTCGGAAAAGCCGCCGACATCCTCGATCCGGACCTCGACGTTGCGCACCGCGAGTTCGCCGATGCGCAGGCTCGGCACGATGCCGATCATGCTGACGACGGGTCCGGCGAGGCCATAGGAAATCGCGGTGGTCGTCGGTACATCGGGCAGCGCCGCCGCGCGCCAGCCCGCCGCGGTCACCGTCACCGCCGATCCGTCGCCGGTATCGACGACCATCGGCCGCAGCCGCGTCGCGCCCAGCGTCACCTCGCTCACATAGACCAGCCGGTCGCGCGAGATCGACAGCGGCGTCGCGGTGCCGACGAAGGGCAGGCGTCCCGACGGGATCAGGCGAAAACGGCTCGCGGCATAATCGATGTCGAGCGCGAACCGGGCCGTCAGGTCGCGTCCGACGAGCAGATCGACCGGCGCGGCGCTGCCGGTCGCGAGCGCGGGAAGCGCCGCGACGGTCAGTCCGCCGCCGGTCCGCGTCAGCCCGCCGAGCGTGATCGTCCGCGTGTCGGTCCAGGCGATATCGACCGCGCCGCCGATCGCGGTCGCCTTGCCGCCCGGCCGCGTCGCGATCCGGTTCGCCTCGACGAAGCGCCGCGCGAAGACCGAATAACTGACCCCGGTGTCGAGCACCGCCGACACCCGCCGCCCGTCGACGGTCATCGTGAAACGGATCTGGTTGCCCGGCGTCAGCTCGAACGGCACCCAGCGCATCTCGGCGTCGGTCGCGAGCACATTGCGCCCGGCATCCGGCGGCGGCGAGGGCGGGGGCGCGGCGCCGGCCAGCGCCACCGCGATCGGAATCAGGAAACGCCGCATCGACCGGCGGTAGCGTATCCGCCGGTCCGTCGGGAAGCTTTTACAAACAGGCTTCGAGATACGCCTGGTCGAAGCCGTATTGCCGGGCCTTCTCCAGCGTGTAGGGGCGCAAGCCCATCGGGCGGTATTCGCCGATGATCTTGCCGTCGGCGGTCTCGTCGAGATATTCGAACTTGAACAGCTCCTGCGTGACGATGACGGGGCCTTCCATGCCGATCACTTCGGTCACGTTGGTGACGCGGCGGCTGCCGTCGCGCAGGCGTTTGACCTGGATGATCATGTCGACCGAATCGGCGATCTGGCGGCTGATCGCCTCCTTCGGCACCTTGATGTCCGACATCATCACCATGTTCTCCATACGCGCGAGGCATTCGCGCGGGGAATTGGAGTGGAGCGTCGCCATCGAGCCGTCGTGGCCGGTGTTCATCGCGGCGAGCAGGTCGAAACATTCCGACCCGCGGATTTCGCCGAGGATGATCCGGTCCGGGCGCATACGCAGCGCGTTCTTGACGAGGTCGCGGATGCTGATCTCGCCCTGACCCTCGAGGTTGGCGGGGCGCGTTTCCAGCGGCAACCAGTGCGGCTGTTGCAGGCGCAATTCGGCGGCGTCCTCGATCGTCAGCACACGCTCGCCGGGGTCGATCATCTTCGAGATCGCGTTGAGCATCGTCGTCTTGCCCGAACCGGTACCGCCCGAGATGACGATGTTGAACCGGCACGCGCCCGCGATCTTGAGCGCGGTCGCCATCTTCGGGCTCATCGAGCCGAAGCCCGCCATCATGTCGAGCGTGATCGGTTTGGCGGAGAATTTACGAATCGAGATCGCGGTGCCGCGCAGCGACAGCGGCGGGACGATCACGTTGACGCGCGAGCCGTCCTTCAGGCGCGCGTCGGCGAGCGGCGTGGTCTGGTCGACGCGGCGGCCGACCGAATTGCAGATGCGCTGCGCGATCTGGAACAGATGCTCCTCGTCGCGGAACTGGATGTGCGCGAGCTGGAGCTTGCCCTTCTTTTCGATGAAGGTCTGTTCGGGCCCGTTGACCATGATGTCGGAGATTTCGGGATCGGCGAGCAATTCCTCGAGCGGCCCGAGACCGAGCAGCTCATCGACCAGCACCTTTTCGAGCGCGAATTGTTCGCGGCGATTGAGCGTCAGCTTCAGTTCGGCGAGGACTTCGCCGATGATCGGGCGGAATTCCTCAGCGAGTTCGTCCTTGCCGAGCGTCGCCGCAGCCTCGGGATCGACGCGTTCGAGCAGGCGCGGCAGCACCTGCTCCTTGATCTTGTGGATCGAGCTCTCGAATCCCTCGACGCGGCTGTTGCCCGCCTCGCCGCTGGCGTTCTGACGGTCGGCGAGGCGCTGCATCGCATCGCCTTGCACGCCCGGCATGTTGCCGGGCAGCTCCTCGGCGGTCTCGCCCGGCATCGGCAGCGTGTCGAGCGGCGGGAATTGTTCGCCGCCCGGCTCGCCCCGGCCGGGCCCGCCCTGCATCGGCTTCGCCACCCCGAATCCGGGGCGCGTATTCGCGCCCGCACCGTTACGACGCCCGAAAGCACTCATGCCCAATCCCTCATATTCGTGGGTGAAGGACTACCGGCGAAGGTTTTATATTGTCCTAACCATGCGTGCGCCGCGGTTTACACGCCCTCGCGCGTTCGCAGCACGCGTTTGCGATCGAGGCCATAGGCATAGCCGCCGAGCGATCCGTCCGCGCGCTGCGCGCGGTGGCAGGGGATGACGACCGCGACATTGTTGGCGCCGCATGCGGTTCCCACGGCACGGACCGCTTTCGGGTTGCCCGTAGCCGCCGCGAGTTCGCTGTAGCTGCGCGTCTCACCCGTCGGAATGTCGCGCAGCGCCTGCCACACCGCCTCCTGGAACGCGGTGCCGCGCACATCGATCGGCAAATCCTGATCGCGTTCGGGTGATTCGACTGCCGCGACGACGCGCGCCGCGAGATCGGCGAGCGCGGTACCGCCGCGGACGATTTCCGCGCGGGGAAAGCGATCGTGGAGCGCGGTATCGTCCTCGTCGAACGACACCCGACACAAACCCTTGTCGGTCGCTGCGACCAACATCGGGCCAAGGCTGGTGTCCGCGACGGTCCAGCGGATCGTGACGCCCGCACCGCCCGTCGCCCAGGCGCTCGGAGTCATGCCGAGCCGCCGCGCGCCGTGATCGTAGAACCGGCTCGGCGCCGAATAGCCCGCGGCATAGATCGCCTCGGTCACGGTGCTTTCCTCGCGCAGAGCGTTCGCTACCGCGCGCGCCTTCAGCCCACGCGCATAGGCCGCCGGGGTCACTCCGGTCGCGCGTTTGAACAAGCGGTGAAAATGGTGTGGCGCGTAACCGACCTCCGCCGCCAGCATTTCGAGCGATAGCGCGTCGGAATTCGCCTCGATCAGAGCCACCGCGTCGGCAACCGCCACCCGGTCGCGCCCGACCTCGTCGGGTTTGCAGCGCAGGCACGCGCGATACCCCGCTGCGCGCGCCGAAGCGGGGTCGGGGTGGATGCTGACATTCTCGGGCCGCGGGTGCCGCGCCGGGCAGCTCGGCTTGCAATAGATATGCGTCGTGCTGACCGCGACGACGAAGCGTCCATCATAAGCGCGGTCGCGCCGCGCGAAGGCGGCGAGGGCGATGTCCTGATCGATCGTGTCCGTCATGTCATTGATGTAGGCGGGCGGCGGACGCGGTGCATCCCGCACCTTGCGATCAAAGCGGCACCTAAAAGGTCACCTTTTGCACATGAAAACGGCGAATGCCGCCCGCGCGCGCGATCGCCGCCTGAACGTCGGCGCGTGCCTTCACTTCGTCGAACGCCTTGGCGCCAGGCTCCGCCGGCAGCTTCACCGGCGGCTCGTCATAAATGCTGAGTGTTCGTAAGGCGGCGGTACGCGTTTCGGCGTCGCCGAGCCGGCTGATCAGCGAGGCGGCCGCACTGTCAATGTCGCCGATGCACAGCAGCAGCTCGGTCAGAGCCGCGGGCGCATCCTTCGCATGGGCGCGGGCAAAAGCGATCTCGGCGGCAGCATCCGCCGGTTTTCCGATCAACGTCTTGGCGCAACCGCGATTCAGCGTGATCTGCATCATGCCGAACGGGCTGACGTCGCGCTTGCCGGTGTCGAACACCCGCAACGTCGCCAGCGCCTCGGCGGGATGCCCCGTATTCATCTGAAGTTCGGACAGGTTGATGACCTGGCTGACGTTGAGGCCGCCATTCTCCTCGGCTTCGCCGCCCTTGCGCAAGGCCTCCGCGGCCTGTGCATTGTGGCCCAGGATGCGTTCTCCTCGCGAAACGCCGTCCCACCACCAGACGCGCTGCTCGTCGCGATCGGTCAGCTTTTCGTCGTCGTTGATCGACGATCGTAGCGGTTCGAGCGCGTCAAGCGATTCCTGCGGGCGCCCGAGGACCTGGAGGAAGGTCGCGACATCGTTCAACGGCTGGATCAGGTCGGGATGCTGCGCCGACAGCGCGCGGGATTCCGCGAGCGCGCGTTCGACGCTCTTCCTGAGATCGAAATCGGCGGGGAGAAAATCCCGAAATCTTTTGTCGAGGCTGATATCCGCCAGAAGCGAGGGATAGACGATCTGCCGGATCAGAAGACCGGCGGCGTCGTGATCGCCCGATTCGTAGAGTATCTCGGCATAATCGTGCCGGAAGCCGTCCCGGGTCGCGCCAGGCTCGTCGGGATCATACCCGTCGCCGGCGAGGATGGCGAGGAGCCGCCGCCGCAAATCCGCCGCGCCCGCAGTCTTCAGCTGGGTGGAAAACTGATAATACCAGCTGCTCGGCACCGAATTCAACGCCGCGCCGCGGCCGTTGGTCATCGCTTCGACCGTCGCAACCGCAGCTTCGTTGCGATGATCCCGAAGTTCGTACAACAGCCTGCGTCGCCACGTCGCATCGTCGATCGCGGCCAGAGCGGTGCCAGCGAAGGCGTGGCGGTACGCGTCGGTGCCGCGATCGAGCTGTTCCTCGCAGGATGATTCGATCTGGAAAGCGATCGCGCGCGCCTGCTCTGGCAATGCCGCTTTGTCGTTTCGATCGATGCTCTTGCCCGCGTATTTTATCGCCTCCTCGCAATTCCCGGCATCGAAGGCCTTCGCTGCGGTGAGGAGGTCGGCGCCGGCCTTGCTGCGATCAGCCTTGGCGCCCGGCGCCGGCTCGGCGCCGACCGGAGCAATCGCGATCAACGATGAGGCAAGCGCGATGATCAACGGGTTCCGCATCGATAACTCCTGCGACGTCGGCAAATGACAGGCCGCGATCATTAGTCTATGGCGCGTTCGCCGAAGACACAAAGCGGATTTTCAAGTCGATGCGCATTGCCGAAGCGCTCCTGCGCCTTCCCCTTCAATTCGATGCGGCCGCGCTCCGGGCCGAGGTTGAGGCGCTTCCATCGGAGGCGTGGCGGCCGCATCCCAACCGGATCCCCGGCAACGAGGCGGTGTTTCTCGCGACCACCGAAGGGCGTCTGGTCGAGGATCTGACCGGGCCGATGGCGCCGACCGAATATCTCCGCGCATCGCTTTATATGATGCAGGCGATGGCGGCGATCGGCGCGGTCTGGGGGCGGTGCCGGCTGATGCGGCTGGCGCCGGGCGCCAACGTGCCGCCGCACGTCGACACCAATTTCTACTGGCGCCGCCACGTCCGGCTCCACGTGCCGATCACCACCTCGCCAGAGGTCCGCTTCACCTGCCGCGGCCAGACCGTCCACATGGCGGCGGGCGAATGCTGGGTGTTCGACACCTTCTCCAACCACAATGTCGTCAACCATTGGACGCAGCCGCGGACTCATCTCGTGATGGATACGGTCGGCGGCGAGCGCCTGTCGGAGGTGATGGCGGCGGCGCGCGACGGCGCGGCGGATACCTTTGTCGAACCCGGCGCGGCGCCGCTGGCGGACCTCGCGTTCGAGGGGCGCAACGAGGCGAGCGTCATGTCGCCCTGGGAAGTGCGCTACCATGTCGATTTCATCGCTGAAAAGGCCGAAGCGCACCCCGCGCTCGCAGCGGTGATGCGGCGGCTCGATCGCTTCGTCGCGGGCTGGCACGGGGCATGGGCGCAACACGCCGCCGCGCCCTCGGGTCACGCCGCCTATCGCGAGCTGATCGCGGGGGTCGAGGCGGATTTGCCGTCGCTCGGCGGCGATCGCATCCGGTTACGCAACGGACTGTTCGTCAATCGCCAGATTTCCGAGCTTCTGGGTGCGCTGGCGTCGCCGCTCGCGGCGCAGGCGGCGGCGCCGGTTCGGCTCAGGGCCTGACTTGACCGCCGCCAGCGCGCTGTTCGACCGGCCCGTCTTCATCGTCAGTTCGCCGCGTTCGGGTTCGTCGCTGCTCTTCCTGACGCTCGCCGATGCGCCGGGAGCCTTCACGATCGGCGGCGAGAGCCACGCGCTGATCGAAGGCGTTCCGGGTCTCCACCCGGTCCAACGCGGCTGGGCGTCGAATGCGCTGACCACCGCCGATGCGACATCCGCGCTCGGCGAGGACCTCCCGCGCCGCTTCTATGCCACGCTACGCGATCGCAACGGACGCCCGCCCGCGGGCCGCGTCCGGATGATCGAAAAGACGCCGAAAAACAGCCTCCGCGTTCCCTTCCTCGACGCGATCTTTCCCAACGCGATCTTCGTCTATCTCTACCGCGATCCGCGCGAGACGCTGGCGAGCATGATCGAGGCGTGGCGCACCGGCCGCTTCAGTACCTACCCGCGACTGCCCGGCTGGAGCGGATTGCCCTGGTCGTTGTTGCTCGTCCCCGGCTGGCGCGACCTGATCGGCCGCCCGTTGCCCGAGATCGTCGCGCGGCAATGGGCGATCACGACCGACATTCTGCTCGGCGATGTCGCTGCGCTGTCGCCGGAGCGGGTTCGCGCGGTCTCCTACGCCACGCTCGTCGCGGAGCCGCAGGCGACGATGCGCGCGCTGGCGGCTTCGCTCGATCTCGGTTGGGACAAGGCGCTCGACGCGGCGCTGCCGCATTCGCCGACGATCGTCACCCCGCCGCGCCCCGACAAGTGGCGGGATCAGACGCAGGCGATCGAGGGGGTATTGCCGATCGTCGCACGCGCCGACCATGCGGCGCGCGTGTTCCTCGCGGAGCATCTCACGGCCTGAGGGTCGCGGGTCTGGTATTGATCGTTGCGGCGCGATAGCCTTGGCCCACGATTGCGGCGGGGGCTAATTCGATGACGAGTTCCAAGAGTTTGCGGCGGATCGTGGCGGTTTTTCTGGCATTTGCCTATTCCGTCGCGGCATCGGCCGAATGGTTCGAGGCGCGGACCGCGCGGTTCGTTGTCATCGCCGACGACAAGGAGAACCGGGTCACCAAGATGGCGTCCCAGCTGGAGCAATTCGCGGCGGCGATGCGCACGATTTACGCGACCGCGATCGATGAGGGGGCGGACGCCAATCCGGTGACGATTTATGTGCTGCCCTCGATCGGCGCGATTCAGCAACTCTACGGCGGGGGCGGGGTCGGCGGCTTCTATATCGGGCGCGCCAGCGGCTCGGTGGCCTTCACGCCGAATGCGGCGGACTTCAGCGGACAGCTGAAACCGCAAATCGTATTGTTCCACGAATATGCGCACCACTTCCTGTTGGGCAATTACGCACAGGCCTATCCTGCGTGGTTCTCCGAAGGATTCGCTGAGTTCGTTTCGACGGCGCGGTTCAGCGATACCGCGATCACCTTCGGCTATGCCGCGCAGCATCGCGGTTACGGGCTGGTGTCGGACGATGGCTTGGGGTTGAGCGCGGTCTTCGACCCGCCGAAGCGGACGCTGACGGGGGAAGAGCTCGAATCGATCTACGCGCGCGGCTGGCTTCTGACGCATTATCTGATGTTCGATCCGGCCCGGCAGAAGCAGCTTTCGGCCTATCTGCGCGCGGTCAATCGGGGGGCGTCGTGGGCGAAGGCGGCGCGTGACGCCTTTGGCGACATGCGCGACCTCAATCGCTCGCTCGAACGGTATATGCGCGGGTCTCGGCTGCCGGGGATGTCGATCGCGCTGGCGAGCTTGCCGACCCCCAAGGTCACGCTGCGGCGCCTGAGCGCGGGAGAAGCGGCGATGGTTCAGATGCGGATGGTGTCGGACCGCGGCGTTGACAAGAAGGGTGCGGCTGCCTTGCTGGCGCGCGGCCAGAAGGTCGCCGCGCGCTTTCCCGACGATCCGGTCGTCCAGGGCGGGCTGTCGGAAATGGCGTTCGACGCGGACGACCTCGGTCTCGCCGAGACGGCGGCGGACCGGGCGCTGGTACGCGATCCGCGATCCGCGCAGGCTTTGGAATATAAGGCGCGCGTCCATATGACGCGCGCCGCGACGGCGGGCGCCGCGGTCGCGTGGGACGAGGCGCGTGGCTGGATCGTGAAGGCGAACCGTCTGTCCCCCGACAGCGCCGAATCGCTGATCCTGTTCTACCAAAGCTTCCGCGAGCAGGGGATCGCACCGAGCAAGAGCGCGATCGCCGGCCTCAATCGCGCATTCGAACTCGTGCCGCAGGACGAGGGGTTGCGCTACACCGTCGTGCGCGAAGCGCTGGCCGAAAACGATCTCGTGCGCGCCCGGTCGATCCTGCGTCCGCTGGCCTACAGTCCGCATAACACCGCCGAGTCCCCGGCGTCGCGCCTGCTCGCCTCGCTCGATGGCGGAAGGCCGGGTCCGCAACTCCTCGTCGAGTTCGATCAGGCCGCTAAGGCGGCGGCCACCAAGGACCCCAACGGCGATGGGAAGGACGGGGCGAAATAGGCCTCACCCGCCGTTCGCACGAAACAGCGCCAGCGTGCGCTCCTTCGCGAGCCACGCGCTCGGCTCGTGATAGTCCTTGCGCCGGTCCGAGTTGAAGCCGTGGCCGGCGTCGTAGACATACACCTCGGCGTCGGGCCAGTCCCGGGCGATCACCTTGTCGACACCCTCCATCGGGATGCCGTGATCGTAGCGGCCGAAATGCGCGATCACCGGGACCTTCGGTTGTTCGTCGATCACACCCGGAATCTGGCTGCCGTAATAGGCCGACGCCGCCGCGACGCCGGTCAGCCGCGTCGTCGCCATCCATGCGATCGAGCCGCCGTAGCAATAGCCGACGACGAAAACAGGACCGTCGAGCGAATCGATGCAGGTCTGGACGTCCTTCAGCGAAAGATCGAACGGGTGCAGCTTGCGCGCCAGTTCCACTGCTTGCTCGAAATCCGGCCCCGAATACGCCGCCTCGAAACCGGGGTGCTCGCGGTCGAACAGCGCGGGGGCGAGCACTTCGTAACCGTCGCCGGCGTATTCGTCCGCCATCTCGCGGATATGTTCGGTCAGCCCGAAAATCTCCTGCACCAGCACCACGCCGCCGCGCCGCTCGCCTTCGGGAATCGCGCGATAGACCGCGATTTCGGCACCATCGGACATCGTCATCCTCGTCATCTCGCCCATCGCACTCTCCATCGCCGCCGGTTGCATCGCCGCTAGCCCGATGCTACGCGCCCGCCAACCCAAGCACCGGTGTTGCTACGCGCCATCGATCACGCTTGGGGCCACACCTTGACCTAACGGGGACCCGAATCGCGTGGATATGTCCAGCGGTACTCATGTCGGTAGCATTCAGGCCAGCCTCGGCGGGCGCTATGCGACCGCGCTGTTCGAGCTGGCGGCGGACGGCAAGGCGATCGACGCGGTCGAGACAAGCCTGGCGTCGGTCCGCGATGCGCTCGACCAGTCGGACGATTTCGCCGCGCTGGTGAAGAGTCCGATCGTCGCGCGCGGCGCTGCTGTGAAGGCGGTCGCGGGCGTCGCCGACGAACTCGGCGTCGATCCTACGACCAAGAACTTCCTCGGCGTCCTCGCCGAAAATCGCCGGTTGAGCCAACTCCCCGCGATCATCCGCGCCTTCCGCCAGCTCGCCGCCGCACATCGCGGCGAGACCAATGCCGAGGTCACCTCGGCGCACCCGCTTTCCGACGATCAAGTCGATGCGTTGAAGCAATCGCTGCGCCAGCGCATCGGCCGCGACGTTTCGGTCGATCTGTCTGTCGATCCGCAACTCCTCGGCGGGCTCGTCGTCCGCATCGGTTCCCAGATGATCGATTCGTCGATCCGTACTCGTCTCAATGCTCTCGCCAGCGCCATGAAAGGCTGACGCAATGGATATCCGCGCCGCAGAAATCTCGAAGGTCATCAAGGACCAGATCGCCAATTTCGGCACCGAGGCCCAGGTCAGCGAGACCGGCCAGGTGCTGAGCGTCGGCGACGGCATCGCCCGCATCTACGGGCTCGACAACGTCCAGGCGGGTGAGATGGTCGAATTCTCGAACGGCGTGCAGGGCATGGCGCTGAACCTCGAGGCCGATAACGTCGGCGTCGTGATCTTCGGGTCGGATTCGGAGATCAAGGAAGGCGACGTCGTCAAGCGCACGGGCACGATCGTCGACGTGCCGATCGGTAAGGCGCTACTCGGGCGCGTCGTCGATGGCCTCGGCAACCCGATCGACGGCAAGGGCCCGATCGAGACGACCGAGCGCAGCCGCGTCGAGGTCAAGGCGCCGGGCATCATCCCGCGCCAGTCGGTCAGCGAGCCGATGCAGTCGGGCCTGAAGGCGATCGACGCGCTCGTGCCGGTCGGCCGCGGCCAGCGCGAGCTGATCATCGGCGACCGTCAGACCGGCAAGTCGGCGGTCGCGATCGACACTTTCATCAACCAGAAAGCGGCGCATCAGGGCGACGACGAGAAGGCCAAGCTGTACTGCGTCTATGTCGCGATCGGCCAGAAGCGTTCCACGGTGGCGCAGCTCGTCCGCACGCTGACAGAAAACGGCGCGATGGATTATTCGATCGTCGTCGCCGCGACCGCGTCGGACCCCGCGCCGCTCCAGTACCTTGCGCCCTACACCGGCGTCGCGATGGGCGAATATTTCCGCGATCGCGGTATGCATGCGCTGATCGTCTATGACGATCTGTCGAAGCAGGCGGTCGCCTATCGCCAGATGTCGCTGCTGCTGCGCCGCCCGCCGGGCCGCGAAGCCTATCCCGGCGACGTCTTCTATCTCCACAGCCGCCTGCTCGAGCGCGCCGCCAAGATGTCCGACGCGAACGGCGGCGGATCGCTGACCGCGCTGCCGATCATCGAGACGCAGGCGGGCGACGTGTCCGCGTACATCCCGACCAACGTGATCTCGATCACCGATGGCCAGATCTTCCTCGAAACCGATCTGTTCTTCGCAGGGATCCGCCCCGCGATCAACGTCGGGCTGTCGGTCAGCCGCGTGGGTTCCGCCGCACAGACCAAGGCGATGAAGAAGGTCAGCGGTTCAATCAAGCTGGAGCTCGCGCAATATCGCGAGATGGCGGCGTTCGCGCAGTTCGGTTCGGACCTCGACGCTTCAACGCAGCGCCTGCTCAATCGCGGGGCGCGACTGACCGAACTGCTCAAGCAGGCGCAGTTCAGCCCGATGCCCTTCGAGGAGCAGACCGCGTCGATCTTCGCGGGTACGAACGGCTATCTCGACGCGGTCAGGGTCGAGGACGTGACGCGCTACGAAGCAGCGATGCTCGCCGACATGCGCAGCAACCACGCCGATGTGCTGACGATGATCCGCGACACCCGCGACCTCGGCGACGAGGCCAAGGGCAAATTGAAGGACGCGCTCGACGCGTTCGGCAAGGCGTTTGCGTAACTTCGGTCGTCATCCCCGCGAAAGCGGGGACCCATCTCGCGTAGGTGCCGCGAGTGGGACGGTCGGGAGATGGGTTCCCGCTTTCGCGGGAATGACGGAATAGGAAGACGATGGCAAGCCTCAAGGCCCTCAAGATCCGCATCGGCTCGGTGAAGTCGACGCAGAAGATCACCAAGGCGATGAAGATGGTCGCCGCCGCGAAACTGCGCCGCGCGCAGGAGGCGGCGGTCGCCGGGCGCCCCTATGCCGATCGCCTCGAAAAGGTGATGGCCAGCCTCGCCTCGAAGGTGACCGTCAGCGAATCCTCGCCGAAACTGCTCGCGGGCACGGGCAAGGATCTAATCCATCTGCTCGTCGTCGCGACGTCGGAGCGCGGGCTTGCGGGTGCGTTCAACACCAACATCGTCCGCGCCGCGCGCAAGAAGGCCGAGGAACTGGAAAACGCGGGCAAGACCGTCCGTTTCTATCTCGCCGGCAAGAAGGGGCGCGTGCTGCGGCGCTTCTACCCGAACGGCATCGCGCATGATTACGAACTGGGCGGCATCAAGTCAGTCGCGTTCAGCGACGCGCAGGGCCTCGCCGCCGATCTGATCGCGCGGTTCGAGGCGGGCGAGTTCGACGTCGCGCATCTGTTCTACGCCAAGTTCCAGTCCGCGCTCGTCCAAGTGCCGACTGGCATGCAGATCATCCCGGTGCCGCTTCCCAAGGGCGGCAGCGCCGACGCCGCAACCGGCGGCGTCGAATACGAGCCCGACGAGGAGACGATCCTCGCCGAACTGCTGCCGCGCAACATCGCGATCCAGATTTTCCGCGCGATGCTGGAAAATGCCGCGTCCGAACAGGGCAGCAGGATGAACGCGATGGACAATGCGACGCGTAACGCCGGCGACATGATCAATCGCCTCTCGATCCAGTACAACCGCTCGCGCCAAGCCGCGATCACGACCGAACTGGTGGAAATCATCTCCGGCGCAGAAGCGCTCAAGTAAGCCCAAGGAAGCAGACAATGGCAACCGCCGCTGAAGACATCCGCCCGACCGAGGGCAAGACCAACAACGTGGGCCGCATCAGCCAGGTGATCGGCGCGGTCGTCGATGTGACGTTCGCGCAGGACAATCTCCCCGCGATCCTCTCCGCGCTCGAAACCGACAATAACGGCAACCGCCTCGTCCTCGAGGTCGCGCAGCATCTCGGCGAGAACACCGTGCGGACGATCGCGATGGACGCGACGGAGGGGCTGACGCGCGGCCAGGAAGTCCGCGACACCGGCTCGCAGATCCGCGTCCCCGTCGGCCCGATGACGCTCGGCCGCATCCTCAACGTCATCGGCGAGCCGATCGACGAGCGCGGCCCGGTCAACGCCGAATCGACGATGCCGATCCATGCCGAGGCGCCGCTGTTCGTCGATCAGTCGACCGACAATGCGATCCTCGTCACCGGCATCAAGGTGATCGATCTGCTCGCGCCTTACGCCAAGGGCGGCAAGATCGGCCTGTTCGGCGGCGCCGGCGTCGGCAAGACCGTGCTGATCCAGGAACTGATCAACAACATCGCCAAGGGCCACGGCGGCACCAGCGTGTTCGCGGGCGTCGGCGAGCGCACGCGCGAGGGCAACGACCTCTATCACGAATTCCTCGACGCGGGGGTCATCGCCAAGGATGCCGACGGCAATCCGACGAGCGAAGGATCGAAGGTCGCGCTCGTCTTCGGCCAGATGAACGAGCCGCCGGGCGCGCGCGCCCGCGTCGCGCTCTCGGGCCTGACGATCGCCGAATATTTCCGCGACGTCGAAGGGCAGGACGTTCTGTTCTTCGTCGACAACATCTTCCGCTTCACCCAGGCGGGCGCCGAAGTGTCGGCGCTGCTCGGCCGCATCCCGTCGGCGGTGGGCTATCAGCCGACTTTGTCGACCGACATGGGCGCGTTGCAGGAGCGCATCACCTCGACCAACAAGGGTTCAATCACCTCGGTGCAGGCGGTGTACGTCCCCGCCGACGATCTGACCGATCCCGCGCCGGCGACGTCGTTTGCGCATCTGGACGCGACGACGGTGCTCAACCGCGCGATTTCCGAACTCGGCATCTACCCCGCGGTCGATCCGCTAGATTCCACCTCGCGCGTTCTCGAACCGCGCGTCGTAGGGCAGGAGCATTACGACACCGCCCGTGCGGTCCAGGCGCTGCTCCAGCGCTACAAGTCGCTTCAAGATATCATCGCGATTCTCGGCATGGACGAGCTTAGCGAAGAGGATAAGCTGACCGTGACGCGCGCGCGGAAAATCCAGAAGTTCCTCAGCCAGCCGTTCCACGTCGCCGAGGTCTTCACCGGCATCAGCGGCAAGTTCGTCGCGATCGAGGATACCGTGAAATCGTTCAAGGCGGTGGTCGACGGCGAATACGATCACTTGCCCGAAGCCGCTTTCTACATGGTCGGCGGCATCGACGAAGCCGTCGCCAAGGCCGAGAAGCTGGCGAGCGAGGCGTAACGTCTTCTTCGAGTCCTCTCCCGCTTGCGGGAGAGGGTTGGGTGAGGGGTCTTCTTCCTTCTTCGCTGTCGCGTCAGAAGAAAGAAGAAGACCCTCACCGACTTCGACTAGGCCCGCATGAAGAATGCGGACCAAGTCTCCGTAGCCTCTCCCGCAAGCGGGAGAGGGCGCAAGGACAGGCCCATGCTGCACTTCGAACTCGTCACCCCCGAAAAGCTCCTCCGCTCGGAGGACGTCCATATGGTCGTCGTCCCCGGCACCGAGGGCGATTTCGGCGTACTCGAACAGCATGCGCCGCTGATGTCGACGATCCGCGACGGCATGCTCGCGGTTTACAAGACCGAAAAGGGCGAGCCCGAGAACATCCCGATCGTCGGCGGTTTCGCCGAGGTCAGCGCGGCGGGACTGACCGTCCTCGCCGAACAGGCGGGCTGACTACAGGAAACTGTAGGGATCGATGTCCACCGTCACGCGCACCTTCGCTGGCCGCTCGACCCCGCCGAGCCAGTTGCGGATCACGTCCTGCACATCGAGCGCGCGGCGCGCGTGAACCAATAACCGGAACCGGTGCCGCCCGCGCAGCATCGCGAGCGGGGCGGGGGCGGGGCCGTAGACCTGCATCCCTTCGATGGGCGGCGCGGCGCGGCCGATCGCGCGCGCGATCTCGTGCGCGGCGGCCTGATCCTCCGACGACACGATGATCCCGGCATAGCGCCCGAACGGCGGCGCGCCGGCCTCGCGGCGCTGTTCGGTCTCGGCGGCGTAGAAGGCCTCCGCATCGCCGGTCACCAGCGCCTGCATCACTTGCGCCTTGGGACTGTGCGTCTGGATGAAGACGTGCCCCGGCTTCTCGCCGCGTCCGGCGCGGCCCGAAACCTGGCGGATCTGCTGGAAGGTCCGCTCCGCCGCGCGCAGGTCGCCGCCCTCGAGCCCGAGATCGGCATCGATCACCCCGACCAAGGTCAGGTTTGGAAAATGATAGCCCTTGGTGACGAGTTGCGTGCCGACGACGATGTCGATCTCGCCAGCCTCCATCCGACCGACGAACTCCGCCGCTTTGGCCGGCGACCAGATCGTGTCCGAGGTGACGATCGCGGTCCGCGCCTCGGGCCACAGCGCCGCGACCTCGTCGGCGATCCGCTCTACGCCTGGGCCACACGCGACGAGCGTATCCTCGCCCGAACATTCGGGGCAGATTCGCGGCACCGGTTCGACATGCCCGCAATGGTGGCATGCCAGCCGCCGCGTGAGGCGGTGTTCGACCATCCAGGCGGTGCAATTGGGGCATTGGAAACGATGCCCGCACGTTCGGCACAAGGTCAGCGGCGCATAGCCGCGCCGGTTGAGGAACAGCAGCGATTGCTCGCGCTTCGCCAGCGTCGCCTCGATCGCCGCGACCAACCGCGGCGACAGCCAGCGCCCGCGCTCGGGCGGCTCCGCGATGAGGTCGATCGCCTCGATCCCGGGCAATTCCGCCGCACCGAACCGCGCGGGCAGCTTCAGTTCCGCATAATTGCCGATCTCGACCTGCTGCCGCGTCTCGATCGCGGGCGTGGCGGAGGCGAGCACGACCGGGCAGCCCTCGAACTTGCCGCGCATCACCGCGACGTCGCGCGCATGATAGTGGACGCCTTCCTCCTGCTTGAAACTCGTCTCGTGCGCCTCGTCGATGACGATCAGCCCGAGCCTTGCATAAGGCAGGAACAACGCCGATCGCGCTCCGACCGTGACTAGTGCCTGACCGCTCGCAATCGCGCGCCACGCGCGACGCCGCTGGGTCGATCTCAGGCCGGAATGCCACGCCACCGGCTCGCAGCCGAAACGCTCGTGAAAGCGCTTGAGGAAAGGCTCGGTCAGCGCGATCTCGGGGAGCAGTACGAGCGTCTGGCGTCCGGCGCGGATCGCCTCGGCGACGGCCTCGAAATAGACCTCGGTCTTGCCCGACCCCGTCACGCCGTCGAGCAAGGTCGGCTGGAACGCGCGCGCACACACGTTTTCGACGAGGGTATCGGCTGCCGCGCTTTGATCGTCCGATAGAGTCGGCGCGGCGTGGTCCGGGTCAGGCACCGGAAACGGGCTGTCGATATCGACCTCGACCCCCTCGATCGCGCCGGTCTTCACCAGGCCGCGGATCACGCCGTCCGAGACATCCGCGATCGTCGCGAGTTCGCGGATCAGCCCTTGCCGCTCGCCGATCCGTTCGAGCGCCTGCGCGCGCTGCGGCGTCATTCGGTCGGGCGTAACCCCGGTCGCGCGATATTCCACCGCCAGCTTCGCGCCCTCCAGCGCGGAGGTCGAGGACAGCGCCATCCGCACCACGGCGGCGGGCGGGGCGAGGTAATAGTCCGCGGCCCATTCCACCAGCCGCCGCAGCGGCGCGGCGAGCGGCGGCGCATCGGCGACCGCGATCAAATTGCGCAGGCGGTTGTCGCCGACCTCGGCATCGGACGGCATCGTCTCGGGTTCCCAGACGACGCCGAGCAAGTGCCGCGGGCCGAGCGGCGCCACGACGATCGATCCCGGCTCGACCGCCATGCCGTGCGGCACCCGGTAATCGAGCGGGCCGAGCGCGGAATTGAGGACGAGAACGCGGGCACGAGACATTCGCGGTTATATGGGGGATTACGGAGTCGGCGTGAACCTAGAGGTTGACCGTTAAACCCGGCCCGTTTGCACTGAGCTTGTCGAAGTGCTGTCCTTCTTGCGCGGTTTGAAGGGAGGGCAGGGCTTCGACAAGCTCAGCCCGAACGGGAATAGAGTATGACGAATTTTGCCGCCGACGTTCTATCGCGCGCGGCGCGCGGCGCGGCGATTGCCGACGCGGCGGCGCTTGGCGGCATAGAGCGCGGTGTCGGCGCGATGCACCAGGTCACGTTGGGTGTCGCGCTCCGGATCGAAACTCGCGGTGCCGACGGTGCCCGCGGCATCGATATTCAAGCCGACGCCCGGAACGGGCTCGCTGAGTTCGATTTCCAGTCGCGACGCGAACCCGCCGGGATCATTCGTCAGCGCGCGGTCGGTGACGATCAACGCGAATTCGTCGCCCCCGAGCCGCGCCGCGAAACAGCCCTCCAGCCACCGCGCCTCGAGCCGCTTGCCCACCGCCCTGAGCACATCGTCGCCGGCGAGATGGCCGAGGGTATCGTTGACCGCCTTGAATCCGTCGAGATCGATCAGCGCGAGCAGCAACGGCGCGCCCGATGTCCGCGATCGTTCGATCTCCGATTCGAGCACACGGTTGAACGCGGCGCGATTGGCGATGCCGGTCAGTTCGTCCTGATCGGCCGAACGTCGCAAGGCCTGTTCCATCGTCCAGCGCTCGGTGACGTCCTGGAATACGCCGACGATCGCGACCGGCTGCCCGGCATGGCATTCCAGTTCGCCGATCGAGCGGACACGGCGCGGCACGCCTTGCGCGGTCAGGAAATCGACTTCGATATCCATGCTCCTGCCGGTCTCGATGGTGTTCGCCAGCGACTGCGCGACGAGCGCGCGCGCATGCGGCGGATAGAATTCGAGCGCGCTCTCGACGCTCGGCGACTGGCCGATCGGCAGCCCGTGGATGCGATAGGTGTGATCGGACCACTCGATAGCATTTTCGGCCATCGTCATTCGCCACGATCCGATGTTCGCCAGCCGTTCGGCCTGGAGCATGACGCGCTCCTGTCGCTGGAGATATTCGGC
Source organism: Sphingomonadales bacterium (assembly GCA_038236185.1). Lineage (GTDB taxonomy): Bacteria > Pseudomonadota > Alphaproteobacteria > Sphingomonadales > Sphingomonadaceae > Sphingomonas. The sequence continues at coordinate 45,267 of JBBSTE010000005.1, forward strand.
CTGACGCGCGCTTTCGCCCGCGATCAGGATCGCATCGCGCGTCGTGGCGCGCGCGGCGACCAGAGCGTCGACCAAAAGCGCGAGTTGACGGAGGCGCTCGCAATCGATTTCATCGATCTCGCGGGGGTCGGTATCCCCGACGCACAGGGTGCCAATCCGCGCGCCATTCGGTGCGTGAAGCGGAGCGCCGGCATAGAAGCGCACGGTATGGCCACCATAGGTTTCGCCGCGCTGGCGGAATCGAGGATCGACCCTCGCATCGGCGATCGTCATCACGTCGTCGCTCTGGATCGTCCAATGGCAAAAGGTGAGGTGGCGCGGTTCTTCGACGAGCGGGAGGCCGACCTTGGCCTTCACCCACACACGCTCGCGATCGACCAGCGTCACTGCGGCGAACGGCGTACCGAGAAGTGTAGCCGCGAGCGACACGACCGCATCGAATTCGCGTTCGGGCGCGCTGTCGATAAGGTCGAGCGCGTGGAGAGCGGAAACGCGTGCATCCTCCGCGCGCGCGTCGGGGACCGGCAAGTCGGAAAAGCGATCGGCCATCGAAGCGCCATACCGCGACACGGTTAACAAGCCCTCGCCGCGAACGCGTTTCGCGCGCTAGGGTGCCGTAAATGAAGACGCTCGCTTCCGACTACGCCGAACATCTCGCGCGCGACCGGCGTCGGTCGGTGCATACGACACGCGCGTATCGTGCGACCGCACAACGGCTGGTCGATTTTCTTGAAGGTCATTGGGGGGGCGTGGTGGATCGGTCGGGGCTCGCGCGGGTCGGCGTCGCCGATCTTCGTGCATTCCTGGCGCACCGGCGCGGTGACGGCCTGTCGAACGCCTCGACCGCGCGCGAGTTGTCGGCGGTGCGCGGATTTCTTGATTGGGCCAACGGCAAGGGCGCCGCGCCGCGTCTCAAGGGGCCGCGCGTCAAGAAGGGCGTGCCGCGCCCGATCTCGCCCGACGAGGCGGTCGCGCTCGCCGAGGATGTCGCCGAGGCGGCGCGCCAGCCGTGGATCGCGGCGCGCGACTGGGCGGTGCTGCTCCTGCTGTACGGCGCGGGTCTCAGGATCGGCGAGGCGATGGCGCTGATGGGCGCGGTGATTCCGCTGGGGGCGACGCTGGTGGTGACGGGCAAGCGCGCCAAGACGCGAATCGTGCCACTGTTGCCGCAGGTGCGCGAGGCGATCGAGGCCTATGTCGCGCTGTCGCCGTGGCCGATCGCGCGGGAGGCGCCGCTGTTTCGCGGCGCGCGCGGCGGCGATTTGTCCGCGTCGGTTATCCGGGCGGCGGTGCGCGCCGCGCGGGGGCGGCTCGGGCTTTCGGACCGGACGACGCCGCACGCGCTGCGCCACAGTTTCGCGACGCATTTGCTGGGGCGCGGCGCCGATCTTCGCGCGCTGCAGGAGCTGCTCGGCCACGCCAGCCTGTCCTCGACGCAAATCTACACTGCGGTCGATGCCGCGCATCTGCTCGACGTCTACCGCAACGCGCACCCGCGGGCCTAGAATAGATCGTCATGCCGGACTTGATCCGGCATCCAGAGCCAACAAAAAGCATCGCCTGCGACTCTGGATGCCGGGTCAAGCCCGGCATGACGGAGAGGGAGCAAAAGCAAAAACTCGGCTACCGCCCCGCCACGCGCCCCTCGATCGCGTCCCAGATCATTCCCGCTACATCCACGCCGTCGAACCGTTCGATCGCGACGATGCCGGTGGGGGAGGTGACGTTGATCTCGGTCAACCATTCGCCGCCGATCACGTCGATGCCGACGAAGATCAGCCCGCGCCGTTTCAATTCCGGTCGCATCGCGGCACAAATTTCGCGCTCGCGGTCGGTCAGCACGGTCTTTTCCGCCGATCCGCCGACCGCGAGGTTGCTGCGGAATTCTCCCGCCCCCGGCAACCGGTTGATCGCACCCGCGATCTCGCCATCGACGAGTACGATGCGCTTGTCGCCCTTCGCCACGTCGGGGAGAAACGCCTGTACCATGTGCGGCTCGCGATATGCCGTGTTGAACACCTCCATCAGCGCGGAGAGATTCTCGCCTTCTGGCCCCACCCGGAAGATCGCCTTGCCGCCGTTGCCGTGGAGCGGCTTGATGACGATCGCACCGTGCTGTTTGAGGAACGCCCGCGTCTCGTCGAGCGAGCGCGTGACCAGCGTCGGCGGCATGAAGCGGGCGTAATCGAGGACGAACATCTTTTCGGGCGCGTTGCGGACGCTGGCGGGGTCGTTCACCACCAACGTCTTGCTGGCGATGCGCTCGAGCAGGTGCGTCGCAGTAATATACCCGAGATCGAACGGCGGATCCTGCCGCATCAGCACGACATCGGCTCCGTCGCCGAGCTCAAGCGAGATCGCATCGCCGAAGGTGAAATGATCGCCCGCAACGCGCTGAACCGTCACCGGATGCGCCCGCGTCCACAGCCGTCCCCCCCCCGACTCTTTGGCGGACCAGTTGAGGTCCTCCGCCGCATAATGAAACAGCCGATGCCCGCGCGCCTGCGCCGACAGCATCAGCGCGAACGACGAATCGCCGGCGATATTGATGTCGGCAAGCGGGTCCATCTGGACAGCGACGGTCAGAGGCATTCGTTTCTCCACACGTCACCGCAGCGAAGGCTGGGGTCTCGATCCGCATGAGACCCCAGCCTTCGCTGGGGTGACGAGAGTGGCGTTAGGGTTTGGGATGCTCATTGTCACCCGATCCAGGCGTTCTCGATATGGCGCGGCCGAACCCCCGGCGCGATCAGGATCACGTCGATCCTTATGTCTTCGCCGTTCGTGGCGTAGCGGGCCGCGAGCATTTCCGCCGCCGCCGCGACCCGCGCGAGCCGCCGCGCATCGATCGCGTAGTCGAGTTCGGCCGCGCTCGCACGCGCCTTCACCTCGACGAACGCCACCAGATTGCCGCGCTTGACCACCAGGTCGATCTCGCCGACCGGCGTCCGCACCCGGCGATCGAGGATGCGCCAGCCCTTGAGTCGGAGCCACCAGCCCGCGAGGCGCTCGCCGCGCCGGCCGGCAGCTTCGGCGACGCGGCGGTCTCTCACGTTTTCATCGCCAGCGCCCGCGCATACAGTTCCCGCCGGTCGAGCCCCAGCGTCTTCGCCACCTCCCCCGCCGCCTTCGAGGCGGGCAGCCGTTCCAGCGCCTCGGCCAGCGCCGCATCGGCATCCGCCTCGGACGCGGGCGCGGCCTCGCCGGGCGGTGCGACCACCACGACGATCTCGCCCTTGGGCGGCGTGTCCGCGTACCGCGCGGCGAGCGACGAGAGCGTCCCGGTCACCGCTTCCTCGAAGCGCTTGGTGATTTCTCGCGTCACCGCCGCCTCGCGGTCGCCGAGTCCCGCCGCGAGCGCGGTGAGGCACGCCGCCAGTCGCGGCCCGCTTTCGTAGAACACGAGCGTCGCGCGCACAGCCGCCAGTTCGGCGATCTCCTTCGCCCGCGCGCCTGCTTTTGCCGGCAGGAACCCAGCGAACAGGAATCGGTCGGTCGGCAGCCCCGCTAGCGTTAACGCCGCCACCGCCGCGCAAGGCCCGGGGATCGTCACCACCATATGCCCGGCCGCGCGCGCATCGCGGACGAGCTTGTACCCCGGATCGGAAATCAGCGGTGTCCCCGCATCCGAAACCAGCGCAACCGCCTCGCCCGCCATCCGCGCGATCAACCCGGGTCGCAGCGAATCGGCATTGTGATCGTGATACGCGATCATCGGCCGCTTCTTGCCGATGTGCCGCAGCAGCGTCGCGGTGACGCGCGTGTCTTCCACCGCGAGCACATCGGCGCGCGCCAGGACATCGGCGCCACGCGGCGACAGGTCGCCGAGATTGCCGATCGGGGTTGCGACGATATACAGACCGGGAGTGAGAGTTTCCACGAGGGGTATCATGGCAGAGGCACAGAAGCGTCCGCAACGGGCAGGCAAGCTATTTCGCGCGATCGCGGTCGCGGGGGCGCTAATGCTCGGCGCGTGCCAGACGATCGTTCCGCGTGGCCCCGTCGAGGCGCCGCCGCCGCGCGTCGTCAAAGCTCCGCCGCCGCCGGTCCGCACCGATGTGGAAACCGGCGTCACGCGCGACACCGCACGCAATCGCGTCGCGCTGCTCCTGCCGCTGAGCGGAGCCAACGCCGCAGTTGGCGCCAGCCTCGCCAACGCCACGCAGATGGCGCTGCTCGATACCAAGACCCAAAAGGTCCGCATCACCCGCTATGACACCGCGACCGGGGCTGCGACGGCGGCGAACCACGCGATCGCGGATGGCGCGCAGCTGATTCTCGGCCCGCTGCTCGCCGAGGATGTCCGCGCGGTCTCTCCGATCGCGCGCGCCGCGCATGTGCCGGTGATCGCCTTTTCCAACGATGTCGGCGTCGCGGGCGACGGGACGTATCTGATGGGCTATGCGCCGACCCAGTCGATCGACCGCGTCGTCGACTATGCCAGTAGCCGCGGCATCACCAATTTCGGCGGGCTGGTGCCCAACGCGCTCTACGGCACGCGCGCCTCGACCGCGTTTCTGCGCGCGGTGGAAAGCGCGGGCGGCCGCGTCGTCGCGCTCCAGACGTACGATCGCGGTTCCGGCGCGATCGCCGCCGCGGTCAACCGCATGGCGAAGGATGCGCCATTCGACGCGATTCTCATCGCCGACAGCGCGGGTACCGCCGCGACGGCGGTGCCGCTGCTCCGACGGGAGAGTCCGCAAACGCAAATCCTGGGCACCGAACTCTGGAATTCGGAGAGTTCGATCGCGACCAAGCCGGCGCTCAGCGGCGCGTGGTTCGCCAGCGTTTCCGACAGCCTGTACCGCCAGTACGCCCAGAAATATCGCGCGCGGTTCGGCGGCGCGCCGTATCGCTTGTCGAGCCTCGGCTATGACGCGGTGCTGTTGACCGTACGCATCTCGCGCGACTGGCGCGTCGGTGCGCCGTTCCCCGAGGCGCGATTACGCGCGGCGGACGGCTTCGCCGGGATCGATGGCGCGTTCCGCTTCGGCCGCGACGGCGTCGCCGATCGCAGGCTCGAGGTGCAGGAGATCAAGGGCGGGACGACGGTGGTGGTGTCGCCCGCGCCGACCGGATTCGGGAAGTAGCTTCCCCTCTCCCGCCTTCGCGGGAGAGGGAGGGGCCCACGAAGTGGGAGGGTGAGGGTCTCCTTCTCGTTCTTCTCGCCGCAGGAGAAGAAAGAAGACCCTCACCCAACCCTCTCCCGCGAAGGCGGGAAAGGGCGAAGAGGTGCGAAAGGCTCCGTCCGCACCACCAGCGGCAAAATCGCGTCGAGCAGCAGCATCCCCGCATCGGTGACGCGCAGCCGGTCGCCGTCACGCGCCATCAGACCCTGCCGTTCCAGCCGCGCGATCGCCTCGTCGTCCACCCACTCGCTCCCGATTCGGGCGAGGTCTACCCCTTCGCGCAACCGCAACCCCATCAGCAGCGCCTCGCTGGCCCGCGCCTCAGGCGGTAGCGTCTCCTCGCTCTGCGCGCCGTGCCCGTTGCGCGCGACCGCAGCGATCCAGTTTTCGGGCTTGCGATGCCTGACCGTCGCCAGCCCGCCGCGCCGGCCATGCGCGCCCGGCCCGACGCCAGCATAATCGCGATAGCGCCAATAGGTCAGATTGTGCCGGCTCTCCGCGCCTGGTCGCGCGTGGTTCGACACCTCATAGGCGGGTAGCCCAGCCGCCGCGGTGATCGCCCGCGTCGCCTCGAACAGGTCGGCGGCGCTGTCGCCGTCGGGAACAACAATCCGCCCCGCCGCCGCCTCGGTCGCGAAGCGCGTCCCGGGCTCGATAGTGAGCTGGTAGAGCGACAGATGCTCCGTCCCATACGCCAACGCGCGCTCAAGCTGCGCTTCCCATTCGTCGAGCCGCTGTTCGGGCAGGGCATAGATCAGGTCGAAACTGACGCGGGCGAACGCCGCTTGCGCGGTCGCCAGCGCCGCCAGCCCCTCGCGCACGTCGTGCGCGCGGCCGAGGAAATGCAGCGCTTCGTTCTCGATCGACTGCAACCCGAGCGACACGCGGTTGACGCCTGCAGCTGCGAGATCGCCGAACCGCGCCGCTTCGACCGACGAAGGGTTTGCCTCCAGCGTGATCTCGACATCGTCGGCGAAGCCCCAATCCCGCTCCGCCGCGTCGAGTACCGCCGCGACCGTCGCGGGCGGCATCAGCGACGGCGTGCCGCCGCCGAAGAACACCGAGGTCACCCGCCGGTTCGGCAGCGCCGTGGCCTCGTAAGCGAGATCGGCCAGCATCGCGTCGCGCCACGCCGCCTGATCCACGCTCGCGCGGACATGGCTGTTGAAGTCGCAATACGGACATTTCGAGACGCAGAAGGGCCAGTGGACGTAGAGCGCGAGCGGGGCGGGGGCGGTGTCGGCGGTCATGCGCGTGACGATATGATCGCCATACCGCCTTGGCGCCACCGCCTTGCACCTCGCCCGACACACCGCTTGTTCCAGTCGCAACTTTTCGCTGTCCTACAACGAACCATATAGGATAATCTATTTTCGCGTTGGCAACGGGAGATGTTTCATGGATGTGGACGAACTGATCGATGCGGTCATCGATCGCGAGGGCGGCTACAGCAATAATCGCGCGGATCGCGGCGGGGCGACTCGTTACGGCATCACCGGGGGCGTGGCGCGTGCCGAGGGCTATGTCGGCGACATGCGGCAATTTACGCGCGCCGCCGCGGTCGCGATCTATCGCCGCCTCTATTGGGTGCGCCCCGCCTTCGACCGCGTCGCCGCGCTCGCGCCGACCATCGCTGCCGAATTGTTCGACACCGGCGTCAACATGGGACCGGCGGTCGCGGCGGCGTTTCTCCAGCGCGCGCTCAACGCGCTCAATCGCGGCGCCAGCGACTATCCCGACATCGTCGTCGACGGTCGGATCGGCGATCGCACCATCGCCGCGCTGACGCGCTTCCTGGCGGTCCGCAAGACTGGCGAGACCGTGCTCGTCAAGGCGATCGAGGTGCTTCAGGGCGAGCGCTATGTCGCGCTCGCCGAGCAGCGCCCGGCTAATGAAGCCTTTCTCTATGGCTGGCTTGCGAACCGAATCGGTTAGCTATGGCAGTGCTCAACATTCTCAACATTTGCGGGAGGCTGAACTGTGGCGGATATCGAAAATAGGCGGGACCCGGTAATGAATATCGACGATGCGAACGCACCCGATCGCTGGACGAGTCGCGCGCGCCCGACGTTCCTATACGTGATGTACGCGTTGCTGCTCTGGTCGATTCCGATGGGCGTGATCGCCGCGGTAAGACCCGCGCTGGCCGAGGCGATCGCGCGCGGCATGACAACCTATCTCAATGCGCTGCCCGAACCGCTCTACGCGCTCTTCGGCATCGGCTATCTCGGCTACACCGTCGCCCGCGAATGGGGAAAGGGCAGGGCGGGTGAGCGTTAACCTGAGCGTCATGCCGGACTTGATCCGGTATCCAGTGTCACAAGTGTCGTCCTCAGTGGCTCTGGATGCCGGGTCGAGCCCGGCATGACGGCAAGCGTAAAGCGGATCGATTGCAGCTTAGCTCTTCGCCATCGCCTCGAGCTTGCCGAGATCGACCGCCTCTACCGCGCTTTTGAACAGGCCGTCGCTCGGCGCGGTCCCCTCGGCGGTGACCGCGAAGCGATTGCCGACCACGACGTTGTAATTGCCCGAATGATTGGCGCCGTCCCATTTGACGTTGGTCAGGCGGCCGTCGATCGTCTCGGTCCGCTCATAGCCGTTGGCGGTCTGTTTGGCGGACTGGACGTTCATCGCTGCGCCCATTGCGGCGAGCGCCCCCATCGGCCCGATGTCGGCGACGGTCAGCGTTATAACGTTGTCGCCCATCGCATATTTGGCGCTCGCCGAGCTCCCGCCGACTCCGGCCGCGCCCGCGCTCTGGCTGTCGACGTCGCCGCGCGTCCAGCCGCCGAGCGAGGCGGGGAGCATCGCCTGCAGGGTCGCGGGCGGGGTTACGTTGGCGGGCCTGCCGCTTTGCGCATCGGCCTCCATCCGCGCCGAGGCCGCGCTCATCTGCGCGCTTGCGGCTTCCAGCTTGCCGGTGTCGATCGATCCAAGTCCGGGCACGGTGACGCTCCCGCGGCTCGCACTCGCCAGCGAAATCGGCGAAGCGAAGGTCGCGGCGATCGCGGTGGTGAGCGCGCCGACGACGATGCTCACGACGATCGCAATCACGACCGTGGTGATCGTGTAGGCGGTCGCCTTCTCCGCGGGCGCCTTCATCAACAGCGGCAGGCCGAGCCAGAGGAGGTAGAAACTGTACAGTCCGACGATCGCAAGAATCGCGAGCATCGGAATGATCTGAAAGATGCCCGCGACCCAGGCCGCAGTGTAAGAGAAAGCGGCGACCTTCATCGCCTGGTCGCGGTTCTTGGTCCCGCCGAAATTGGGCGCGAGCCAGTCGATCACCAGGGCAAGCACCCAGACGCCGATCAGCGCGAGGACGTAGCCGAGCACCGCGGTCGTGATCGAGAAGCTCAGCGATGGGCGGAAACTGACGCCGAACGCGCCATAGCCGAACACCTGGCGGCCGATCAGCCCGCAGACCGGACCGATCGCGGCGAGCGGCATCGCCCAGCTCATGAACACGCCCTGCGCGGTCATCGGCTCGGCGTCGATCCGCGGCCATTCCGCCTTGGGCTCGACCAGGATGCGTTTGATGCGACCGACCATTCCCCCTCCGGCGGGCGGAAGAACCGGCCGATCCTCCGGTATGTTGCTGGCCATGACGATGCTCCCCTCTTATGAAGAGCGCACAGTCTGCATCTTCCGGATGCGAAACGATAGTATCAAGGCGACATCGCACGCGATTGTCTGTCCGGCAGATCGCTCCCATATCCCGCGGCATGAACGAGAACAGCATGCCCGTCTGGCACGGCACTACCATCCTATCGGTCCGGCGCGGCGGCAAGGTCGTCGTCGCGGGCGATGGTCAGGTTTCGATGGGCAACACCGTGATGAAGCCCAACGCGAAGAAGGTCCGCACGCTCGGCGCGGATGCCAAAGTGATCGCCGGGTTCGCCGGCGCGACCGCCGACGCCTTCACCTTGTTCGAACGGCTCGAACGCAAGCTGGAGCAGCATCACGGGGCTTTGCTCCGCGCCGCGGTCGAGCTGGCGAAGGACTGGCGGACCGACAAATATCTCCGCAATCTCGAGGCGATGATGATCGTCGCGGACAAGGACGTGACCTTGATCCTGACCGGCAACGGCGACGTGCTCGAACCCGAGGCGGGAATCGCGGCGATCGGATCGGGCGGCAATTACGCGCTCGCCGCCGCCAAGGCGCTGGTCGAATACGAGGCGGATGCGCAAACGCTCGCGCGCAAGGCGATGGGGATTGCCGCCGAAGTCTGCGTCTTCACGAACGACCGTTTGGTGGTGGAGACGCTCGACAGCGCGACCTGAAGCCGGGATAGGATCGCGGCATGATTCACGCACGCCGCGATTTCGTTCGCAATGCCGCGTTGCTCGGCGCCGGGCTGTCCCTGCCGGGTTGTGCGACGATGCAGTCGGCGCGGTCGCCGCGGCTTTGCCTGCCGCCGGTCGATGTCTCGCCGGGCCGGGTAATCCGCACCGTCGCGGGCTTGCGGCCCTATCGGCCCGGCGGCTTCGTCGTCCGCGCCGAGCCGCTCGGCGACAAGCGCCTCGTCCACAATTACGGGCACGGCGGCGCGGGGATCACGCTGAGCTGGGGTACCTCTCGCCTCGCCACCAATCTCGGTTTGCCGGGCCACAGCGGCCCGGTCGCGGTGCTTGGCGCGGGGATCGTCGGGTTGACGACCGCGCGGCTAGTGCAGGAGGCGGGCTATCCCGTCACGCTCTACGCCGCGGCGCTGCCGCCCGAGACGACCTCGAACATCGCGGGCGGCCAGTGGAGCCCGGCGAGTCTCTACGATCCCCGCGTCGTCACCCCCGAATGGCGCGCGCAATTCGCTGCCGCGCTCGACTACAGCTGGCGCCGCTTCCAGATCATGACCGGCGACGAATATGGCGTCCGCTGGCTGCCGACCTATCTCGAAGCGCAGGGCGAAGGAGGCGAACAGACCGCGCCGACATTGCTCGCCCCGTACGAACCCGATTTCGCGCGGCTCGGGCCGGGGCAGCATCCCTTCCCGGTCGAACGCGTCGTCCGCTTTACCACCATGTACGCCGAGGTCGGGCATCTCCTCCGTCAGTTGATCCGGGACGTCCGGATCGCGGGCGGACGCTTCGTCATCCGCGACTTTGCTACCCCCGCCGATGTCGCCGCATTGCCCGAAAATCTCGTTTTCAACTGCACCGGCCTCGGTGCGGGCAAGCTGTTCGGCGATGCGATGCTGGAGCCGGTCCGCGGCCAGCTCGCGGTGCTACTGCCCCAGCCCGAGGTGCAATATGCCTTTGCCGGGAGCAGCGGCTATATGTTTCCCCGCGGCGACGGCATCGTCCTCGGCGGCACGTTCGAGCATGGCGAATGGCTCGCGGAGCCGCAGCCCGCCGACATCGCCCGGATCGTCGAACGCCACCGCCGTTTCTTCACCGGCATGCGCTGCGCTTGATCGCACCCCCTCGCGAACCGATATGCCGCGGCAATGAACGACAGCCTCACCCCCAAAGCCATCGTCGCCGCGCTCGACGAACATATCATCGGACAGCAGGACGCGAAGCGCGCGGTCGCGGTTGCGCTGCGCAACCGCTGGCGGCGTCAGCGGCTCGGCGCCGATCTGCGCGACGAGGTCACGCCCAAGAACATCCTGATGATCGGCCCGACGGGGTGCGGCAAGACCGAGATCAGCCGCCGCCTCGCGAAGCTCGCCGATGCGCCGTTCGTGAAGGTCGAGGCGACCAAGTTTACCGAGGTCGGCTATGTCGGCCGCGACGTCGAACAGATCGCGCGCGATCTCGTCGAGGAAGCAGTGCGGCTCGAAACCGAACGCCGCCGCGCCGCGGTGAAGGACAAGGCCGAGGAGACCGCGATGGCGCGGCTGCTCGACGCGCTCGTCGGCAAGGATTCGAGCCAAGCGACGCGCGAATCGTTCAAACAGCGGTTTCACGACGGCCATCTCGACCAGACCGAGATCGAGCTGGAACTGGCGTCGGCGCCGCAGATGCCGTTCGAGCTGCCGGGCGGCGGTTCGGTCGGGATGATCAATTTGGGCGACATGATGGGCAAGGCGTTCGGCCAGGGCCAGACCAAGCGCCGCAAGATTCTCGTGCCCGCGGCGTGGGAGAAATTGGTCGAAGAGGAAGCCGACAAGCGGCTCGACCAAGACGAGGTCAGCCGCGTCGCGCTCGCCGATGCGGAAGCGAACGGCATCGTCTTCCTCGACGAGATCGACAAGATCGCGATGTCCGAACACCGCGGCGGCGGATCGGTCAGCCGCGAGGGCGTCCAGCGCGACCTGCTGCCGCTGATCGAGGGGACGACGGTCTCGACCAAATACGGACCGATGAAGACCGACCATATCCTGTTCATCGCGAGCGGCGCCTTCCACGTCGCCAAGCCGAGCGACCTGCTCCCCGAACTCCAGGGCCGCCTGCCGATCCGCGTCGAACTGAAAGCGCTGACCGAAGAGGATTTCGTCGCGATCCTCAGCGACACCAAGGCGTCGCTACCGGTCCAGTATCGCGCGCTGATCGCGACCGAGGGGGTGACGGTGAACTTCACCGACGAAGGAATTCGCGCGGTCGCGAAGATCGCGGCGGAAGTGAACGGCGAGATCGAGAATATCGGCGCGCGGCGATTGCAGACGGTGATGGAGAAGTTGCTCGAGGAGGTGAGCTTTGGCGCCGAGGATCGCTCCGGCGAGACGCTGACCATCGACGCCGCCTACGTCGAATCGCAGCTCGCGAGCATCGCGCGCAACACCGATCTCAGCCGCTTCGTGCTGTAACCAGGAGCGTCAGTTCCGGGTGTACGGCACGAATTGGCCCAGCGCGCAGCTGCCGCCCGCGGCACCGCCGCGCGGATCGACGGCTTCGGCGATATCGCCGCGGCACAGCCGTGAGGATGTCGAACGAAAGACGAGCGCCTGGCGGCCGAGGCCGATATCGCAACCCGGCGTCATTTCGTTGACGTAGATGAGGTCCGACGAGACCCGGAAGATCGCATGCCGGCCCGCGACGCTGAAGTCGCCGCTGCGTTGTCGGTCGATGCAATCGAGCGCCGCGCCGGGGGTTCGTTCCTTCGTGACGGCGGCAAGTTTCGCGGCATCGCGCGAGGTTTCGACCGAGACGGCCGGGGCGGCGACCAGGCCGGCGAAGATGAGTGGGATCCAGATACGCATTGCCATGCCTCCTTGCCCCCCGCGACTTCATAGCACGATCAGCCGCGAAAGGCATCCTTCGCTGCGCGGCGTTCGCCGAGCTGCGCCGCGCTATCGGCACGCAGGAACGGGTTGGTCGCGCGCTCTTCGCCGATCGTCGTCGGGACGGTCGGTTCGCCCCTGGCGCGCGCGGCATCGACCGCCTTCATTCGCGCGACGATCGCGTCATTCTCGGGCTCGGCGACCAGCGCGTAGCGGCCGTTCGACTGGGTATATTCGTGGCCGCAATAGACGCGCGTCTCGTCGGGCAAGGCGGCATAACGCTGCATGTTGGCGAACATGTCGTCGGGCGAGCCCTCGAACAGCCGGCCGCAGCCCATCGCGAACAAGGTATCGCCTGTGAAGATGATCGCGTCGTCCGCGAAATGATAGGCGATATGGCCTTGCGTGTGGCCCGGCACGGTCAAAACCGTCGCGACGTGATTGCCGATCCGCACCGTGTCGCCCTCGCCGACGCCGGTGTCGAGCGTGGGGATTTTCGCGGCCTCGGCGGACGGCCCGGTCACCTTGGCCCCCGCGGCCTTCAGTTCGGCATTGCCGCCGATATGATCGGGGTGCCAGTGCGTGTTCCAGATCGCATCGATCGTCCAGCCGCGCGCCTTGGCCGCCGCCGCCATCGGCGCCGCCTCGCCGGGATCGAGCGCGACCGTCTCGCCGCTCGCGTCGTCGTGGATCAGCCAGGCGTAATTGTCGCTGAGGACCGGGACGCGGACGATCTCCAACGCCATTACCACTCCCCCGTGTTTGCCATCGACGCCCAGGGTTCTTGCGGCGGCAGATTGCCGTCCTGAAGCAATTCGATCGAGATGCCGTCGGGGGTGCGGACGAACGCCATGTGGCCGTCGCGCGGCGGGCGGTTGATAATGTGGCCCGCATCCATGATCCGCTGGCACGTCGCGTAGATATCGTCGACGCGGTACGCGAGGTGGCCGAAATTGCGCCCGCCCGAATAAACCTCGGGGTCCCAATTGTGGGTCAGTTCCACCTCGGCTTTCCCTTCTTCTCCGGGCACGGCCATGAAGATCAGCGTAAAGCGACCCTTCTCGCTCTCCATCCGCCGGACCTCCTTCAAGCCGACGAGGTCGAGAAAGGCGATCGTCGCATCCGGATCGGTGACGCGAATCATCGTGTGGAGATATTGCATATGCGGGCCTCGCTTTCGCCGTCGAGTTAGGAACCGTGCGGGGGTTTCGCCAGCGCCACGAGCATATCCTGGACTGCGCGGATCAGCAGCGCGATGTCCTCGTCGCGCGACAGGCGGTGGTCGCCGTCCTTGATCAGGATCGTCTGGACGTCGCCAGATGCGATCATCCCGGCGAGATGAGTCGAGCGTTGCCACGGTACGTCGGTATCGCGCTGCCCCTGGAGCAGCCGCACCGGGCCGTCGAAGGCGATCGGTCCGAAGGTTAGCCGGTTCGCCTCGCCCGACGACCAGAAGGCGCGGGTGTAGAGCGTCGGCGCGGGACCGTATGAATTGGGCCGTTCGAGCCGGTCGTGCTGGAGCAGGTACATCTTCTCCTCCGCGCTGAAGCCCCAGTCGGTGAAGTCGGGGGCAGGTGCGATGCCGACCAGCGCCTTGACCTGATTGAGGCGAGCAAGCGCGGCGAGCAGCATCAGCCACCCGCCCATCGACGATCCGACCAATATCGCCGGACCGACCACGACTTCGTCGAGCATCGACAGCACATCGTCGCGCCACGTGACCAGCGTCTGTTCCGCGAACGCGCCTTCGCTTTGCCCGCATCCCGCGTAATCGAACCGCAGGAATCCACGGCGGTTCGCGCGCGCCCATGCTTCCAAAGCCACCGCCTTGGTGCCGGTCATGTCGGAGGCATAACCGGGGAGGAAGACGATCGTCGGCCCCGCGCCCTCGGTCAGATGATACGCGAGACGGGGGCGGGGGGTCGTCATTTGTGGTGGCTTACCGGGGCCGTATCAAAACCGCCAGCGATCGTCGCGCTTGCTCGCCTTGCACATCATCCGCAGCGCCTGCCAGTCATCGCCGGTGAGGGCGGGCGTGTAGGCCATGTCGGGTTTGGCGCTCGCCGCGAATCGTTTTGCACGATCGGCGGATACCGGATGCGACGCGACATACGCGAACATCCGTTCCGCCCTCTCACCCTTGCGGCCGCCGTTCAGTCGCGCGAAGAATGCCGCGGTCGGGCGTGGCGAAATCTTTGCATCGCGCAGTAGTTCGACCGCGAAACTATCGGCACGGCCTTCCGCGTCGCGCGAATAGGATGAGGCGAGGAGCGCGTTGGTATAGCCGCCGACATGTCCCTCCATACCGCCGAGCAGCACGCTCAGGCCGAGCTGGCGGACCAGCGATTCGAGGACGTCGCGGTGGCGGACGTGGCCGATTTCGTGGCCGATGACCCCAGCAATTTCATCTGGCGAACGCGCTGCCTGAACGAGCCCGTCGAACAGCACGATCTTGCCGCCGGGCAGCGTCACCGCATTGATGATCGGCAATTTGACGACGTACAGTTCCAGCGTCGCGTCATAGGGATCGATGCGCTGGACGAGCGCGGACAGCGCAGCGTCACCCGCAGGTGTCGAACAACCGTTTTTGCCGAAATCGCCGACCATCACGTCGCCGAGCCGCTTCTCGACCGAGGCCGGTACCGCGCGCGCGACGAGTGCGGGGGTTCGCAGGAACAGCACGACGACGATCGTAGCGACCACAGCGAAGGCGAGCGTCGCGGGCCATAAACCGAAGCGGTCGATCACCCCGCCGTACCGCGATTGGCGCGGCAGCAGCGCAGCGACCTCGGCCGGAACGCCGTCCGGAAAGCCGAGCCGCCAGCCGCGATGGCGTTTCAATCCGTAGGTCGCCGCGCCGCGCGATGGTTCGCCCGGCACGAGGTCGGCGACCGCGAACGGCCCCGTCTCGCGATCGCCCTCGATCAGTCGAAAGGTCGCGCCATCGAGCGCTATCCTCACCGATCGCCGGAGCGCGACCTCACCGTCGTAGTGCCAGGCCTCCACCGTCGTCAGAACGCGCCGATGTCGAAGGCGTCGAGCATGCCCTCGCCTTGCGTCGGTGCGCGCGCCGTCGATCGCGTCAGATCGTCGAGATGGACCGCGCCATAGGCCTGGGCGTGGCGGGCGAAGAAGGCCCAGTTTCGGTACGGCCAGAAGATATATCCCAGACCCAAGGTGACGATCGCGAGGCCGATGTTGCCAAGGTACAGCTTTATCCAGTCCATCGTCGTCGCGTCGAAGCCGAATTCGAGGTCGCCAAGTTTGAGCTTGCCGATCGCCTCGCGATAGAAAGCCGAATAATAGACCATCGCGACCAGCCCGAGCACGCCGAAGAACAGCACGTAAAGCCCGATCAGGAACGCGATCAGCGCGACCATCGTCCCCGGCCCCGGTGTGGTGTTTCGGTCGAACGTGCCGCTCGCGGCGCCCGCCCCGACGACGATCGCGGCGATGACGAAGATCGCGATGAGCAAGACGATCGGCGTCAGGTAGAACAGCAGGAATTTGGGGAAGATGATGCCCCATTCGGCCTTCGCGCTAAACCGCAGCGGCCCGAAGCTCATCCGCCCCCAGCGGCGGTTCCACAGCGTCGTCATCGACCACGGAATCATCAGCCCCGCCGCGAACATGCCGCACAAGGTTCGCCAGAAATACGAAACGCCGTAACGAAAGCCCTGATCGTCGCTGCCGCCGTTGATGCCGCGCCAGTAGGTGCGGCTCAACCGGTAGCGCAGCGCGCGGAAGATCGCGACGCCGAACAGATAGATCACCGCGAGATAGATGCTGACCCCGATCAGCACCGCCGCGCCCTGATGACCGCGCAGCAACACGCCCTGAAGCAACAGATTCAGAAATCCGATCGGCAGGATGAACAGCACGATCGCGAAAATATAGCCGATGAACAGTTCGAGCCCGGTGCCGGTCCATTCGAGCGTGTCGTCGATGAAGCGGGTGTTGCTCCACAGATAGCGGCGTACCCGCGTTTTGGCCCAGAAATGATAAATGCCGAGCGTGACGATCGTCAGCAGCAGATTGGTGAAGGCGATCGGCGCGAATTCGCGCCAGTCGCCGGTAAAGCCGAAGGCGCTTTCGCCCGCGGCATTGTCTTCGTTCATGAAATTGCTCCCCCGCGGCGGTTGAAGCCTACGCGGGGAACGCGGTCAATCGCTTTTCAGATGACGTATTCGACCGTCGTCATCTGCGTTTGCGCGGCGCGGTGGGCGTTGCGCTTGGCGACGAGATCGCGGTGTAGCGCGCCGATCGTGTCGCTGCCCGCCGATTTGAACGCGAAGGGCATGACCGCGTGGACCATGCAGCCGACCCCGCCCGCGATCATCCGCGCGCCGAAGCCGGAGGCGACCCCCATATGCTCGGTGTAGCTCTCCCCGACCGAGGCGGGGTGATCGAGGAACAGGCGGCGGATCATCTGGTGGGCCTCGTATTGCGACTGGAGCGCGACATTATCACATCGGCGCGGGGGCGCCAGCCCGCGCCGCGAGCGAATCGAGCATGCCGGTGGCGAGGAGGCTCAGACTGTCGTCGCGCGCGCCCATGACGACGATGCGGTCGCCCGCGTGCGCGGTGGCGACGAGATGCGCGGCGGCGGCGTCGCGATCGGCGATGTGGAGCGCGTTGCCGCCCGCCACCGCGATGTCGCGGACGATGTCGACGCTGGTCACGTCGCGCGCGACGGTGCCGCCCTGATAAACCGGATCGGGCATCACCAGCAGGTCGTGCGGCGCGAGTTTGTGCGCGAACATCGCGGCGAGCTCGCGGCGCATGACCTTCAACGGGCCGTAGCCGTGCGGCTGGAACAGCAGCAGCAGGCGTCCGGGGAAGGAATGGAGCGTATCGAGCGTCGCGGCGATCTTGTCGGGGTTGTGGCCGAAATCGTCGATGACCGAAACGCCCGCGGTCTGGCCGATCAGATCGAAGCGGCGTTTCAGGCCGGAGAAATGCGCGATGGCTTCAATGGCCTCGCCGAGGGATATGCCCGACGCGACGCTCGCGCCGATCGCGGCGAGCGCGTTCGAGACGTTGTGGCGGCCGGGTACGCGGAGCGCGACGGGGCGGTCCGCGAGCGTGAAGCTGACCGCAAACGGCGCTTCGACAATGTCGGTCGCGCGCAGGTCCGCCTCGCGATCGATCGCGAAGGTCGTCACGCGGTCATCGGGTAGCGCCATCGCCAGTGTCGCGGCGTCGGCGTTGTCGATGTTGACCACGGCGGTCGCGGCCTTGGCGATGAAATCCGCGAACAACGCGTTCAGCTCTTCGAGCGATTTGTGGTCGAGGCTGACGTTATTGAGCACCGCGATGCGCGGCGCGTAGAGCGCGATCGATCCGTCGCTTTCATCGACTTCGCTGACGTACGCGTCGCCAGCGCCGACGAGCGCGCTGGCGAAGGGGCGGTCGGGGGCGGCGAAATCCTTCATCACCGCGCCGTTCATCACCGTCGGATCGCGCCCGGCGCGCGCGAGGATCGTCGCGATCATGCCGGTGACGGTCGATTTGCCGCTGGTGCCCGCGACGCCGATCGGGAGGGCGCTCGCGTTGAACAGCGCGGCGTTGAGTTCGGCGCGCAACACCCGTTCGCAGCCGAGGCGCTCGGCGGCGACGATATCGGGGACGCTCGCCTCGACCGCGGCGGAGGCGACGACGATCTGGTCGGCGGAGACCACGCCGCTGCCGTCCTGCGGGTGGAGCGCGATGCCGCGCGCGCGCAGGTCGTCGAACTTGGCGGGGACGCGACCCTGGTCGAGGCCGCGGTCGGAGCCGGAAACGCTGGCGCTGCGCCCGGCGAGGATCATCGCCAGCGGCATCATTCCCGATCCGCCGATGCCGACGAAGAAATAGCGCTGCCTCGAGATGTTGCCGTCCTGCATGGCGGCGGGCTATCGGGTGATCGAGCAGCGGGCAACCTACTCCGTTCGGTTCGAGCGAAGTCGAGAACCGCCGCCGGGCGTGGCCGAAGCATGCGGCCTCGTTCGACACCGTGTCTCGACTTCGCTCGACACGAACGGAGAGGGTGATTTGAAGATCGGAGTCGTCGCGCCCGCGAATACCGCCAACCCGGAGATGGTCGCGCCGCTGACTGCGTTCGCGGCGATCGCCTATCCCGAGGTCGAGCTGGTGTTCCACCCGCAATGTTTCGAGAGCGATGGCCATTTCGCGGGATCGGACGCAGTGCGCGCGGCGGCGTTCCTCGAATTCGCCAACGACGCCGCGTTCGACGGCATCTGGTTCGCGCGCGGCGGCTATGGCTCGAACCGCATCCTGGCGAGCGCGATGCCGCGGTTGGGGCCGGCGGCGCGGCACAAGAAATATGTCGGCTATTCGGACATGGGGTTCCTGCTCGCCGCGCTCTACGCCCGACGGATCGGGCGGCCC
Organism: Sphingomonadales bacterium; assembly: GCA_038236185.1. Classification (GTDB taxonomy): domain Bacteria; phylum Pseudomonadota; class Alphaproteobacteria; order Sphingomonadales; family Sphingomonadaceae; genus Sphingomonas. Next base: position 63,951 of record JBBSTE010000005.1, read on the forward strand.
GCGCACGGGCCGATGGCGACCGACATCCGTCGCGAACATGGCGATGTTACCGTGGCGCGGTCGCTCGGCTGGATGGCGCGGGGCGAGCGGGCGGGGCTGGAGCCGGGGCTCGGCGGACGTCCGGCGGCGGCGTTCAACCTCGCGATCCTGGGGTCGCTGATCGGCACGCCGTGGCTGCCCGATCTGACCGACCACGTGCTGATGATCGAGGAACTGTCCGAGCCGCTCTACAATATCGACCGGCTGTTGTTCACGATGGCGAACGCGACGCAGCTGAAGGGCGTCGCCGGGGTGCGGCTCGGCGCGATCAACGACGTGCAGGCGAACGATCCGCCGTGGGGCGAGACGCTGGAGACGATGATCGCGCGCTGGTGCCGCGATATGGGCGCGCCGTATCTCGGGCGCGCCGAGATCGGGCATACTCAGGCGAATTGCGTGGTGCCGTTCGGAGTGGCGTAAGGGCGGTGGGGGGGGCAAAAGTCACGGTAAGGTCACACCCACGCGCGGTTGATTGGGGCCTGACGCGCGGGACGGTATTTCGATGGGGCCGGATGTGTCCGCGAATGTTGAGACTCTTGAGGACTGCCTTTGCGATTGCCGAGGTTCGGCCGAAAGTTCCGAAGGTTCCGGGAAAGCGACAACGACTGTCGTCTCTCGCGGAATCGAGACGGCTTGGGGGGATCGACCGATAGAAAGAGCGACCCTCCCTTAGCATGAGTCGGTGGTTGTAGGACAGGGCTGGTCCGAGTGGGGCCGCCCCGGCGCGCCAGCGGCTATTTCGGTGATTTCGTAAACTGTTACCGAAATTCAGCAATCATAGTAACCGAAATCATCGAGCACTTGTTCAGCAAACTCAAGAACTGGCGCGTGTCGCCACGCGCTATGACAAAAACCGCAGCGTCTTACCTTGGCTTCGTCACGCTCGCCTCAATCAGCTGTGGATACCATTTGTCCGCAACGCCTAGCAGACTGGAACGTAATCCCCAGTCATCGGAGGTTACAAACACGATGCCGAAATGACCGGGCGCGGCGCTTCGACCGCGCCCGATGCCATCAGTGGCCCTTTTTCATCATCGCGTCGTGATCGGCCATCGCGCCGCCTTTCATCATGTCGGGATGCGCCTTGGCGAGCGCCGCGCAGCCGGCGTCCTTCATCATCGCATCATGCGACATCTTCTGGCACGCCTGCATCTTGTGCATGTCCGCCGACGACATCTTCATGTGGTCGGCGGCCATCATATGGTCGCCGCTGTTGCCCGATTGCGCGGTGGCGGGGGCGGTCATCGCCAGCGCGGCCAACGCGGCAGCGGAAAAGATCATCGGTTTCATCGTCCATCTCCATTGTATGTATCGTGCGAGGCGGGGGCCTCGATCGTCGTTCGCGCGAGCCGGCGCTTTGGTGACAATCGGATGCCGAAGCGTTCATCGTCCGCTGTAACCCGAGCGGCGCGCACGCCGGAGAAGGGGAAGATCGCGAGGCAGGATGACCCAATCGACCAAGATTATCGCGCCCCCGCCGCTCGCCGGCCTGATCGCCGGAGCGTTATGCGGGTTGATCGCGGCGGCGGCGATGAGTACGGCGCAGGCGGCGTTTACGACGCGTTTCGGTGAGACGGCCGGGGATGACGACCCCTCGACGGTCAAGGCGGCCAATCGGATCAGCAGGGCAGCGACCGGCGCGGCGGTGCCCGATCGCGATGCGGCGCTGGCCGGTGAGTTGGTCCATTATGCGCTCGGCGCGGCGCTCGGCGCGGCTTACGGTGTGGCGACGGAATATCGCGGCGAGGCGACGCTGGGGTTCGCCGCCGCCTATGGCGCCTCCATCGCCCTGGTGCTCGACGACATGATCGTTCCTGCCGTCGGGCTGGCCGAACCGCCGAACGAAACGTCGTTGGGGAGTCATGCCTTCGGGCTGGCCTCGCATCTGTTGTTCGGCGTTACGCTCGAAGGCGCGCGGCGCATGCTGAAGGATCGGCGATGAAGGGTTTCGAGATCGCGGCGATCACGCCGATCACGCTCGAACGGCACAATCGGCTGGTCGACATGTACGTGCTCAGCCCATTCGTGTGGAGGGACGACGACGGCTACGAAATGCTGCTCCGGGCGGTGCCGCGCCGCGACGACAATCCCCGGCTCAAGATGGCCGAGATCTGGCATGGCCGGTCGAGTGACGGGCTCCATTTCGAGATGGACCACGCGCCGGCTATCTTTCCGGGGCCTGGGCTCGAGGATCTCGACGGATGCGAGGATCCGACGGTGGTCGTCGAGGGCGGCATCGTGCACATGTGGTATACCGGCTGGAATCATGCGCAGCAGACCGGGCGGCTGATGTACAGCGCCGGCCCCGGCGCGGCGCATCTCGCCAAGCAGCGCCGGGTGATCGATTCGCGGCCGCCCTTCGTCAATCCCAAGGAGGCGACCGTGGTTCCGGCCAAGGGCGACGGCTGGCGGCTGTTCTTTGAATATGCGCAAGACGAGGCATCGCGGATCGGGCTCGCCTCGGCGCCCGATCTGCATGGGCCGTGGACGATCGAGGGGCCGTCGTTCGAGCGCCGCGACGATCATTGGGACAATTGGCATTTGTCGACCGGGCCGATCATCGACGCGGACAGCGATCGGCCGGTGATGTTCTACAATGGTGCGACGCGCGACGCGCATTGGCGGATCGGCTGGGTGCAATTCGACCGCGATTATTCGCGCGTGACGGCGCGTTGCGACGAGCCGCTGATCGAGCCGCAGATGCTGGAGGACGGTGCGACCGACATCTCCTTCGCGGCCTCCGCGATCGTCGAGGACGACGTGGTGCAGCTTTATTATTCGCTGTCCGACAAGGATTTACATCGGGCGACGCTGAAGCGGCGTTAGCTGCCTGCGGCGGTCGCGGTCTACCTGTCCGAAGGGATGATCCTCCTGCTGTCGGGAGGGTCCCTGATATCTGTCGAGCCGAGTCCGCCTCAGTTCGGACACATCTCCGGCCGCGAGTCGGTCGGCGATATTCGCGAATAGGACGCCGAGGTGCTGATCAGGATGCTCGTCGCCTTGCAGCGTTTGAGCTGGAAGCGGACTTTCCGGGCGCGGAAGTCGAGCGAGATGCGGCGGAAGTTTTCCATGAGATCGGTGCCGAGCAGCATCGCGGGGTGATCGTCGAGGCCGAACACCGCGAACGGCGGCACGTCGGCGAAGGCGATGGGGACGTCGCGCAGGACGATCGGGCCGATCTTGAGCTCGGCGATCCGCGCCAGCTGGATCTGCACCGCGACGCCGGTGACGCCGAGAACCTCGATCGTCGGCAGCTTCTTGTCGCCGTGGCGGACCAGCCGGTTGCGTAGCGCGACGTTGCCGATCGTGATTTCCGAGCCGGTGTCGATGACGGCGTCGATCGCGCCGCCGTTCACGCTGGCCTGCGTCAGGATGAGCTGACCGTGGTGGCGCCGCGCAGTCACGACGATGTCGCCGTCGAGCCGCGCGGCGGGGCGGTGCGCGTCCTCGACGGTGATGACGCGTTTCTCGAAATCCATCATCAGGCGTTGTTCGACCAAGGCGTCGATGCCGAGCAGGCCCTCCGCGCCGAGATCGACGTCCTTGAGGACGGGCAACTCCATGTCGTGAAAGGTGGTCTGGCCGAGGATCAGTTCGGAGACGAGCACACGATCGACGATGCTGCTGGCGGTGATGCCGTGGAGCATTACCGGGGTGCCCGCCGCCAGCTTCAGCGCGCGGGCGGCGCGCACGCCGATCGCCGAGGTGTCGGCGCCGCTGTCGACGACGAAGCGGAAGGGGCCCCGACCATCGACCTGCACCGCGACGGTCATCCGGGTTTCGACCTTCTTAGCGGCGATGTCGTCGCCGCCGACCGCGAGCGTGTTGTCGATCTCGGCGGGGGGCAGGGGTGGCAGTCGGGTCGTGGGGGTCGCGGCCGGTTTCGATGTAGCGGGAGGCGCCGATTGGGCGTGAAGAGCGGTCGGCGCGATCACGAATACGGTCAGCCACAGGCCGTGGATGAGGCTAAGACGTGCCGCTTTGGTGCGACGAGCTTTCATGTCGTCAGATTAATCCAATGCGCGCAAAATGCGAATTGTCTTTGCGAGCGTAGCGAAGCAATCCAGCGTTCCGCGCGGGCCTCTGGATTGCTTCGCTACGCTCGCAAAGACGGGGGCGCCGGAGAAGGTTTGTGACGCTATCGCGCGTCGTTCTTCGGATGGTGCGGCACCAGGATCATCGTGCCGTCCTCGACGCGCCAGCTTTTCAGGCGCGACAGGAAGTTCATGCCGAGAATATCGGCGTCGCCGAACGCGGGAGAGACGACGACCGCGAGATCGCGCGCGACGATGTTGCCCATGCGGAGTTCGGCGACGTTGCCGGTCTCGGCGCGGATCGTGCCGTTGGCGGTGCGGATCAGCATCGGGAAGGGCGCGGGAGAGGGATCGACCCCGGCCATCGCGGCGGTGCGGACCGAGAGCGCGGTGACGGTCGCGCCGCTGTCGACAAGCATCCGCCGCTCGACCCCGCCGATATCGGCGCGGACCCAGAAATGGCCGTCGCGCGCCATCCGGAGCCGTGTGACCTCGCCTTCGACCTTCTGGTCGTCGCCGAGGTTCAGGAGCGCGGCGATTCGCGCGACATAAGGGTCGAACCGCTCGCGCTGGCCGAGCAGGGCGACCGCCATCGCGCCGAGCGCGACCCAGGTGAGGAGCGAGACGAGCGTGCGCAGGACGGGGACGCGGCGCGCGAGCGTGAGGACGAGGAACAGAATCGCTACGCCGGCGAGGAGTACCACGTGATTCTGCGAATAAAGCGGCATGGTGGGGATATAGGGTGCGATTGCTGTATGGGGGATGACGGGGTTTGCCGTCGCCACAAATTCGGTCGGTATTTACGTTTGAACCGGCTAAGTGAAGTTTGCGCCGTTCTCCTGCGAAGGCAGGAGCGCTGGATCGCAAGCGATACGCGCGTCACCCAACGCTCCTGCCTTCGCAGGAGCACATGGTCGCAGATGTCTGGTGGCTGGCGTCGCCAATATCAGGACGCTATATCGGCCTACATGGCGCGCTATTTACCCGCACCCGCTACCACCACCCCGGGCGACCGGGGGCGGTTCGGCGCGGTTTAGGCCCCACGTCGAGGCGCTCGTCCGGGAACGGGTGAGCCCAGCGTCCCTCACTCCTTCCTGCCCCCCAACGGACGCCCTTTTCGTTCGACGCGCGCTCGGCATTGTTTTGATCGGGTTTGACCCTTAGGCGTGGCGGCAAGGCAGGATACGCAATGAACATGCTCTCGATCACGCTCCCCGACGGTTCGGTCCGCGAAGTGCCGCCGGGATCGACGCCGGCGGATATCGCCGCGGCGATCGGGCCGGGGCTTGCCAAGGCGGCGATCGCGGCGCGGGTCGATGGCGAATTGCGCGATATCATGCGGCCGCTGGAAAAGGACGGCAGCCTCGCGCTGGTCACGTCGCGCGACGAGGCGGATGCGCTGGAACTGGCGCGGCACGATTACGCGCATGTGCTCGCCGAAGCGGTGCAGGCGCTGTTTCCGGGGACGCAGATCACGTTCGGGCCGTCCACCGACGATGGGTTCTATTACGATTTCGCGCCCGCCGAGCGCCCGTTCACCGAGGAGGACTTGCCCGCGATCGAGGCGGAGATGCGCAAGGTCATCGCCCGCGACGAGCCGTTGATCCGCGAGGTGTGGCGCCGCGAGGACCTGATCGCGCGGTGGCGCGCCAAGGGCGAGACGTTCAAGGCCGAATGGGCGGGCGAGCTGCCCGACGGCGAGGAACTGACGGTCTATCGCGCCGGGCGCGGCGAGGATGCGTGGCTCGATATGTGCCGCGGGCCACATCTCGCCTCGACGGGGAAGCTCGATCCGCAAGCGTTCAAGCTGACGCGGGTGTCGGGCGCCTATTGGCGCGGCGACCAGAAGAACGCGATGCTCAGCCGCATCTACGGGACGGGCTGGCTCAGCAAGAAGCAACTCGATGCGCATCTGACGATGCTGGAGGAAGCCGGCAAGCGCGACCATCGCAAGATCGGGCAGGAGATGGACCTGTTCCACCTGCAGCCCGAGGCGCAGGGCTCGGTCTTCTGGCATCCCAAGGGCTTCATCCTGTGGCGCCAGCTCGAGGCGTATATGCGCCGCCGCCTTGACATCGCGGGCTATGAGGAAGTGAAGACGCCGCAGCTGATGGATGCGCGGCAGTGGGAGCAGTCGGGGCACTGGGGCAAATATCGCGAGAACATGTTCGTCGTCCCCGACGAGATCCCCAACGCCGAGGATGAGGGCGCGATCCTGTCGGGCGATGCCGATCTGATGGCGCTGAAACCGATGAACTGCCCGGCGCACGTCCTGATCTTCCGTCAGGGGATCAAATCCTATCGCGATCTGCCGATCCGGATGGCCGAATTCGGCTGCTGCCACAGGAACGAGCCGCACGGAGCGCTCCACGGCATCATGCGGGTCCGCCAGTTCACGCAGGACGACGCGCATATCTTCGTGCGGCAGGACCAGTTGATCGAGGAAGTGCGCAATTTCTGCGACCTGCTCGATTCGGTCTACCGCGATCTCGGCTTCGATCGCTATGCGATCAAGCTCGCGCTGCGCCCGGAGAAGCGTTTCGGGTCGGACGAAATGTGGGATTGGTCCGAACAGTCGCTGCGAGATGCGGTGCGGGCGACCGGTCGCGACACCGCCGAATTCGGCTGGGAGGAATTGCCCGGCGAGGGCGCCTTTTATGCGCCGAAGCTCGAATTTCATCTGACCGATGCGATCGGGCGGACGTGGCAGGTCGGCACGATCCAGACCGATACGGTGCTGCCCGAACGGCTCGATGCGAGCTATGTCGGCGAGGACGGCAATCGCCACCGCCCGGTGATGCTGCACCGCGCGATCCTCGGCACGTTCGAACGGTTCATCGGCATCCTTATCGAGCATCACGCCGGGCGGTTTCCGTTGTGGCTCGCGCCGGTGCAGGCAGTGGTCGCGACGATCGTGTCGGATGCCGACGATTATGCCGAGCAGGTCGCGGCCGAACTGCGCAAGGCGGGGCTGCGCGTGGAGACCGACCTCAGAAACGAGAAGATCAACTACAAGGTGCGCGAGCATAGCCTCGCCAAGGTCCCGAACCTGCTCGTCGTCGGCAAGCGCGAGGCGGACGAGGGGACGGTGGCGATCCGGCGGCTCGGCAGCCAGGGGCAGGAGATTGCGAGCCTCGCCGACGCCATCGCGCAACTAAAGCAAGAGGCGCTGCCGCCCGACCTTTCTTAACTCCTCGAAAAATACTATGTTGTCCTGACCAATCACCAAGGAGCATTACCCATACCCCCTCCCAACATGCGCCGGCCGATGCAGGCGCCGCCGATGAACGGCCCGCGATTCAACGAATTCATCGTCAGCCCGAAGGTCCGCGTGATCGATCACGAGGGCGAGAATCTGGGCGTGATGTACACCAAGGAGGCGATCGAGCAGGCCGCCGAGCATGGGCTCGACCTGGTCGAAGTGTCGCCCAACGCCGATCCGCCGGTCGCCAAGTTCCTCGATGTCGGCAAGTTCAAATACGAGGCGCAGAAGAAGGCGAACCTCGCGCGCAAGTCGCAGAAGACGCAGGAGATCAAGGAGATCAAGATGCGTCCGAACATCGACGACCACGATTACGACACCAAGATGAAAAAGGTGCACGAGTTCATCGGCGATGGCGACAAGGTGAAGGTGACCTTGCGTTTCCGCGGGCGCGAGCTGAGCCACGGCCAGCTCGGCATGGCGGTGCTCCAGCGCGTCGCCGAAGACACCAACGAGGTGGCGAAGGTCGAGGCCTATCCGCGGATGGAAGGGCGCCAGATGCTGATGGTGCTGTCGCCCAAATAAGCTCGCCGTGGGGAAATAGCTTAGCTATTTCGCCGATAATCGGCGAGCGCGGCCAGCGTCGCCGCCAGGCGACGGCTGACGGCGCGGATTTACTCCGCGCCGCTTGCACATCGGAGCATAAGCGTCGCGGCAAAGCCGCGCCGTGGGACGGGCTTGCCTGCGTGGCGCGCAAGCTGCGCGCTCTAGCGGCCTACGCTGCCCGCGGCTCCCAGAGTTCGATCGCATTGCCCTCGGGATCGTGGATTCGCGCGAACTGGCCGGTTTCCGGGGAATCCCATTCTGGATCGGTCTTGATCGCGATTCCCGCGGCGTTCAGCGTTTCCAGCAGTGAGTCGAGATCGCTGACGCGCAGGTTGAGCATCCATTGCTTGTCGGCGGCGAAATAGTCGGTGTCGGCCTTGAACGGCGCGAAGACGACGGGGCCGCCGACCGTCTTCCACGTCCATTCGTCGACATCGCCGGTCCCTTCGGCGGCGCAGCCCGCGCCGACGTCGAGATGCTCGCGATACCAGGTGTTGAGCGCGTCGGGATCGCGCGCGCGGAAGAACAGGCCTCCGATTCCGAGAACTGGCATATACCCTCCCTCTATGCCGCCAGCGCGACCGCCCGGTTCGCCGCGGCGTCGAGCAGGCGTTTCTCGAGTGTCTTCAGCCGGGCGCCGCTCGGGATCTTATCACCGGTCAGGTCGGTCAGATAGAAGGTATCGACCGCGCGCTCGCCATAGGTCGCGACGTGCGCGGAATGGAGCGTCACCTTCGACTGGAACAGCGTCTGCGCCAGCCGGTAGAGCAGCGCCGGCCCGTCGCGAGCATTGACCTCGACCACCGTGAAGCGATTGGACGCCTTGTTGTCGATGAGGACGTTGGGCTCGACGCGAAACGCATCGGCGCGGGTGCGCGGCAGCGGCTTCGCCTTCAGGCGGTCGGTCAGCTTGCCGCGATTGGCGAGCGCGTCCGCGATTGAGGTCTTCAGCCGGTCGATCTGCGCGGGTTCGGCGAACGGCCCGCCGAACGGATCCTGGACGAGGAAATTGTCGAGCGCGACGCCGTCGCGGGTGGTGTGGATGCGCGCATCGATGATGTTGCCGCCGGCGACGTGGATCGCGCCCGCGACGCGGTAGAACAGCCCGGGATGATCGGTCGCGTAGACCGTGACGAGGGTGGCGCCGCGATCCGCATCGACCCGCGTGTCGATCGCCAGCCGCGAATCGACCTCCGCTGCGACCAAACGCGCGTTGCGCTCGATCACTTCCTCGGTCTCGGCGATCCAATAGGCTTCGGGCAGGCGTTTCACATAGCGTCCGAGCGCGGCCGCATCCCAGCCCATCGCGGTCGCGAGATCGGCCTGCTTGGCGGCGATCCGCTCGGTGCGGCCTTTTTGCTTATGACCGAGGCGCAGGACTTCTTCGGCGGCTTCGTAGAGGTCGGCGAGCAATTGCCGCTTCCACCCGTTCCACACCCCCGGCCCGACCGCGCGGATATCGACGACGGTCAGCACCAGCAGAAGGCGCAGCCGTTCGGGGCTCTTCACCATCGCCGCGAAATCGAGGATCGTCTTGAAATCGGCGAGGTCGCGCTTGAACGCGGTCGCCGACATGATGAGGTGCCAGCGCACCAGCCAGGCGACCGTTTCGGTTTCGGCGGCGCTCAGCCCGAGCCGGGGACACAGACGCCGGGCGACATCGGCGCCCAGGATCGAATGATCGCCGCCGCGGCCCTTGGCGATGTCGTGGAGCAAGACCGCGATGTAGAGCACCCGCCGCGACACGATCTGGTCGAAGATTCCGGTCGACAGCGGATGATCGTCGGCGAGGCCGCCCTTCTCGATCCGGGCGAGCAGGCCGATCGCGCGGATCGTATGCTCGTCGACGGTATAATGATGGTACATGTCGAACTGCATCTGCGCGACGACGCGGCCGAAATCGGGCACGAAGCGGCCGAACACGCCCGCCTCGTTCATCCAGCGCAAGACGGTTTCGGGATCGCGCGGCGAGGTGAGGATGTCGAGGAACAAGGCGTTCGCGCGGGGATCCCCCTTGATGCCGTCGACGAGCCGCGCGTCGCGCGCGGCGGCGCGCATCGCCAGCGGATGGACTTCGAGTGCGTGGAGATCGGCGAGCTGGAACAGCTCGATGAGCCGCACCGGATCGTCACGGAAGAAATCGTCGTCGGGAAGCGCGAGGCGACCGCGATCGAGTACGAAACCGTGGAGCCGGCGTGGCCGCCGCCGGATCGTCGGCAGGCCGAAACGGCGTCCGCGCGCCGCGAATTGCTCGTCGAGATGCGCGAGGAAGACGCCAGTCAGCGTGCCGACGGTCTTCGCCTGCAGGAAATAATATTGCATGAAGCGCTCGACCTGCGATTTCCCGGGGCGATCGGAAAAGCGCATCCGCTCGGCGATCTCGCGCTGATAGTCGAAGGTCAGGCGATCCTCGGCGCGCCCGGTGACGGTATGCAGATGGCAGCGGACCGCGTTTAGGAAATTGTCGGCGCGGTGGAATTGCCGGTATTCGGCGCGGGTGAAGAACCCCGCGCCAACGAGCTGCGTGGCGCGCTGCACGTCGTGGACGTATTTGCCGATCCAAAACAGCGCATGGAGATCGCGAAGGCCACCCTTGCCCTCCTTGACGTTGGGCTCGACGACGTAGCGCGTGTCGCCCATCTTGACGTGGCGGGTGTCGCGTTCGGCCAGCTTGTCGGCGATGAACTGGCGCTCGGTGCCGCGCTGGATCTCGGTTTTGAAGCGCGCGGCGGCCTCGTCGTAGAGCGGCTGGTCGCCGCATACGAAGCGCGCTTCGAGCAGAGCGGTCCGGATCGTGACGTCGGCCTTCGCCTGGCGGATCATGTCGTCGATCGAACGGCTGGAATGGCCGACCTTCAGCCCGAGATCCCACAGCGCGTAGAGGATCGATTCGATGACCTGTTCGGCCCAGGGCGTCTGCTTCCAGGGGGTGAGGAAACCGATATCGACGTCGGAGAAGGGCGCCATCTCGCCCCGGCCGTAGCCGCCGACCGCGATCAGGGTGAGGCGCTCTCCGGCGGTGTGGTTGGAATTGCGGTGGAGGCGGGTGGCGGCGAGGTCGTAGAGGAGCTCGACGATCTTATCGACCAGAAAGGCCTGCCCCGCCGCCGCTTCCATGCCGCGTGACGGATGCTCGATCAGGCGGCGCGCGATCTCGTCGCGGCCGGCGTCGAGCGCGGTCTTGAGGCGCGCGGTCGCGGCACGGCGCAGCGCGGCGTCGGTCTCGTCGAGCGCGGCGATCTCTTCGGCGAGGGCGCGGCGATCGATGATCGCGCGGCGGTTGGGAAGGGCGTCGAAGCGGCCGGACATGAGGAAGACTTAGCGCCTCAACCTTCGCGTGCCAGCGCTTTCAGCCGGTACAGGACGTCGAGCGCCTCGCGGGCCGACAAGGCATCGACGTCGAGCGTCTCGATTTCGGCGCGGATCGCGTCATGCTGTTCTTCCTCGGCCTCCATCGCGGCGGCGAAGAGGGGGAGGTCGTCGAGGCCCGCCGCGAGCCCGCCGGTTTTTGCGCGGCCCGCCTCGAGTTTCGCGAGCACCGCCTTGGCGCGCGCGACCGTCGCGGGGGCCATACCCGCGAGACGTGCGACCGCGAGGCCGTAGCTGCGGTCGGCGGGGCCGTCGGAGACTTCGTGGAGCAGGACGAGATCGCCCTTCCATTCGCGCGCGCGGACGTGGTGGAGGGTGAGCGCGTCGCAGCGTTCGGCGAGACGAGTCAGCTCGTGGTAATGCGTCGCGAACAGGCAGCGGCAGCGGTTGTCCTCGTGGATCGCCTCGACCACCGCCCAGGCGATGGCGAGGCCGTCGTAGGTGCTGGTGCCGCGGCCTACTTCGTCGAGGATCACGAAGCTGCGTGGTGTCGCCTGCGCGAGGATCGCGGCGGTTTCGACCATCTCGACCATGAAGGTCGATCGGCCGCGCGCGAGATTGTCCGACGCGCCGACGCGGCTGAACAGCCTATCGACGAGGCCGAGTTTGGCCCGCGTCGCGGGGACATAGCTGCCCGCCTGCGCGAGCACCGCGATTAGCGCGTTCTGTCGCAGGAAGGTCGATTTGCCGCCCATGTTGGGACCGGTGACTAACCACAATCGCGAGGTTTCGGTGAGGGTGCAGTCGTTGGCGACGAAACGCTCGCCGCTTTTCGCAAGCGCATCCTCGACGACGGGATGACGGCCGCCTTCGACCTCGAAACAGGCGTCTTCGGCTAATGCTGCGCGGGTCCAGCCGCCTTCCGCGGCGCGTTCGGCGAGAGCGCTGGCGACGTCGAGCCGGGCGATGGCGTCGGCGGTGGCGGCGATGGCGAGGCGGCGGTCGAGCGCGTGTGCGGTCAGATCTTCGAGATGCGCCGCTTCCGCTGCGAGCGCGTGCGCGCCCGCCTGCGTGACCTTGGCGGCGACCTCGTGGAGTTCGGGGGCATTGAAGCGGACGACGCCGGCGAGCGTCTGGCGGTGGGTGAAGCCGCTGTCGGCGCGCATCAGCGCGTCGGCGGCCTTGGCGGGGACCTCGATGTGGTAGCCGAGGACGTTGTTGTGACGTATTTTCAGCGCCGCCGCGCCGGTCGAGCCGCGGAATTGTGCCTCGAGCGCGGCCATGGCGCGGCGGCCACCCGCACCCGCATCGCGCAGATCGTCGAGGGCGGCGTCGTAGCCCGCGGCGATATAGCCGCCGTCGGAGGCGTCGATCGGCGGGGCGGGGACGAGCGCGCGTTTGAGGAGGTCGATCAGCGCGCCGTGACCGCGCAGTTGCGGGGCGAGTTCGGCGAGGAGCGCCGGTGGGGCTGCGATTCCGGACAGTTTTTCGCCGAGCAGCCAGGCGCCGTCGAGGCCGTCGCGGAGCTGGCCGAGATCGCGCGGGCTTCCGCGTCCCGCTGCGATCCGGCCGAGCGCGCGGCTGACGTCGGGGAGTGCGCGGAGGGTTTCGCGCAAATCCTGGCGGAGCGCGGGGTCGTCGTGAAACAAGGTGACGCAATCGAGGCGGGCGTCGATTGCGGCGCGATCCATCAGTGGGGCGCCGAGGTCTCCGGCGAGCATCCGCGCGCCTGCGCCGGTCACTGTACGATCGACCGCATAAAGGAGGCTGCCCTTGCGCTGGCCGGTGGCGGTGGCGGTGAGTTCGAGGCTTTCGCGGGTCGCGGCGTCGATCGCCATCGTCGTTTGTGCGACATGGAGCGTCGGGGGGCGGAGGAAGGGGAGCGCGCCCTTGGCGGTGTGATCGAGATAGGCGACGAGCCCGCCCGCCGCCGCCAGCGCGGCACGGCTGAATTGTCCGAAGCCGTCGAGCGTCGCGACGCCGAACAGGCGCTTCAGCCGCGCTTCGCCCGCCGCGCTGTCGAACTCGCCGCGCGGCCGCCAAACGGTGGCGGGTATTTCGCTCTCTTCCGCCGCCACGACTTCCGCCGCGTTGAGCCGCGCCAGTTCCGCACCGAGCGCGTTCGCGTCGGTCGCGATCACCTCGAACCGCCCGGTCGAAACGTCCGCCGCGGCGATTGCGAAGGCACCGCCCGCCTCGCCGACCGCGACGCACCAATTGGCGCTGCGCGAATCGAGCAAGGCCTCCTCGGTCAGCGTTCCCGCCGTCACGACGCGGACGATCGCGCGCGCGACCAACGCCTTCGATCCCCGCGCCTTGCGTGCCTGTTCGGGGCTTTCGGTCTGTTCGGCGATCGCGACGCGGTGACCCGCCTTTATCAGCCGCTGGAGATACGCGGTCGCGGCATGGACGGGCACGCCGCACATCGGGATTTTGACGCCGTCATGCTCGCCGCGCGCGGTGAGCGCGATGTCGAGCACCGCGCTCGCGGTTTTGGCGTCCTCGAAGAACATCTCGAAGAAATCGCCCATCCGGTAGAACAACAGGCAATCCTCGGCCTCCGCCTTCAGCGCGAAATATTGCGCCATCATCGGGGTGGGGGCGGGGGCGGTCATGCGTCAGGAACGCCGACGTGCGCCGTGGCGGATACGGATGATGACGACGATATCGCCGACGACTCGATATCGCAGGACGTAAGGCGCAACGGTCGCCAATTCGCGCATTCCGTTGGAGGCGAGGCGTCCACGATTTGGAAAGTCGGCGAGGCTCTCGCCGAGATCAAACAAGCGGGTTCCGATCGTCGCCGCGGCAGCCGGATCGAATTGTCGGATATAGGCGTCGATCTGGTCCAGGTCGTCCTTGGCCTGATCGGGCCAGACAACCCTAGCCATCCTGATCGGCGAGCCATTCCTTGAAAGGCTTATGATCAGGCCTGCCCCATGTTTTCAGCCATTGCCCGACGACCGCGTGATCATGGAATCGCCCGGCTTCGAAATCGGCAAGCGCCCGAGCGTCGTCTTCGGCATCGTCTTCGTCGATATGCCGGATGCCGGGGGCAGGCGGCAGCGTCGACATCCACGCATCGAACTCGTCGGCCGACATATCGGCGACGGGCTTGCGCGGCAGATCGCTCTGGAAGTCGCCGGGATCACGGTCCATGGCCGCAGCATAACCGGTGCGGCTTGCCTTGCCTAGCGCAGGGAATGCCCAAAGGGGGTTGCTCCCACGCGCTGCCCGCCTACGACATGCCAGCATGTCAGACGAATCCAGCGTGCAATTCTCGGAGCGCGAGGCGCTTCTGTTCCATTCCGAGGGGCGCCCCGGCAAGATCGAGATCATCGCCTCGAAACCGATGGCGACGCAGCGCGATCTCGCGCTCGCTTATTCGCCCGGCGTCGCGGTTCCGGTCCAGGCGATCGCCGACGATCCCGCCACCGCGTACGACTACACGACCAAGGGCAATCTCGTCGCGGTGATCTCAAACGGGACCGCGATCCTTGGCATGGGCAATCTCGGCGCGCTCGCGTCGAAGCCCGTGATGGAAGGCAAGGCGGTGCTGTTCAAGCGCTTCGCCGATGTCGATGCCATCGATATCGAGCTGAAGACCGAGGACGTGAACCGCTTCATCGACGCGGTCGAGCTGATGGAGCCGACCTTTGGCGGCATCAACCTCGAGGATATCAAGGCCCCCGAATGCTTCATCATCGAGCAGGCCTTGCGCGAGCGGATGAACATCCCGGTGTTCCACGACGACCAGCACGGCACCGCGATCATCACCGCGGCGGGGCTGATCAACGCGTGTTTGCTGACCAACCGCAGCCTTGCCGACGTGAAGGTCGTGGTGAACGGCGCGGGGGCGGCGGCGATCGCGTGCACCGAGCTAATCAAGGCGATGGGGGTGCGCCACGACAACGTCATCATGTGCGATCGTTCGGGGGTGATCTATCAGGGCCGCGAGCAGGGCATGGATCAGTGGAAGTCGGCGCATGCAGCGAAGACCGATGCGCGCGACCTGACCGAGGCACTGGTCGGCGCCGATGTGTTCCTGGGCCTGTCGGCGGCGGGGGCGCTAAAGCCCGAAATGGTCAAGGACATGGCAGCGGCGCCGATCATCTTCGCGATGGCCAATCCAGTCCCCGAAATCCTGCCCGAACTCGCCAAGGCGGCGCGGCCCGACGCGATCATCGCGACGGGGCGATCGGATTATCCGAACCAGGTCAACAACGTGCTGGGCTTCCCGTTCATCTTCCGCGGCGCGCTCGACGTGCGCGCGACGGGGATCAACGATGCGATGAAGATCGCCGCCGCCAATGCGATCGCAGAACTGGCGCGTGAGCGCGTGCCCGAGGAAGTGGCGATCGCTTACGGCGTCCAGCATAGTTTCGGCGCTGACTACATCATCCCCGCGCCGTTCGATCCGCGGCTGATGGAGGTCGTACCCGCCGCAGTCGCTCAGGCCGCGATGGATTCGGGGGTCGCAACCAAGCCGATCCTCGATCTCGCGGAGTATCGCCAGAGTCTTCGCGCGCGCTTGAACCCGACGACGTCGGTGCTGACGCTTGCCTATGAAGGCGCGCGGGCGCGGCCCAAGCGGGTGCTGTTCGCGGAAGGCGAGGAGGACGTCGTGCTGCGCGCCGCGATCGCGTTCAAGGAAGGCGGCTATGGCACGCCGGTGCTGGTCGGGCGGGACGATGTCCCCGACCGGCTCCGCGCGCTCGGCGTGACCAATCCCGGCGAGTACGAACTCCACAACAGCCGCGTCTCGCCGCTCGTCCCGGCGATGGTCGATTTTCTCTACGCACGGTTGCAGCGGCGCGGCTATCTGCGCCGCGACGTCGAGCGGATGATCAATCAGGATCGCAACATCTTCGGCGCGGTCATGCTGCAACTCGGCGAGGCCGATGCAATGATCACCGGCATCACCCGCACTTGGGCGCACACGATGCGTGAGGTGAAGCGCGTGATCGATCCCGAACCGGGGCGTACCGCGTTCGGCATCCATATCCTCGTCGGGCAGAGCCACACCGTCTTCATCGCCGACACCACCGTCAACGAGCGCCCGTCGCCCGACGAACTCGCCGACATCGCCGAACAGACCGCCGCGGTGGCGCGGCGGATGGGGCATGAGCCGCGCGTCGCGTTCCTCAGCTATTCGACCTTCGGCAACCCCGAAGGGCGGTGGCTGGAGAATATCCGCGCCGCGGTCGGCGTACTCGACGAACGGCAGGTGGGGTTCGAATATGAAGGCGAGATGGCGCCCGATGTCGCACTGAACCCCAAGCAGCTCGCCAATTATCCGTTCGCGCGGCTGTCGGGCCCGGCCAACATCCTGATCATGCCGGGGCTGCAATCGGCGAACATCTCGGCGAAATTGCTTCGCGAACTCGGCGGCGACGACATGATCGGCCCGATGCTGGTCGGCATGGAGAAACCCGTCCAGATCGCGCCGATGACCTCCACCGCGAGCGAACTCGTGACGCTCGCGGTGCTCGCGGCGGGAGGAATCGCGCGCTGACGCGCAACCTTTCCGCGCTCCCGATCATTACGTCCGCATCTCGAAAATACAGGAGGATGCCATGCGGAGTGTTGCGTTGGCCGCGGTAGGCGCGGCGATGATGGTTACGGGTTGCGTCGGTGACGGCGGACCGCGGTATGCGGGCGATGGCTATGGTCGCTACGATTACAATCGACCCGACCCCGCCGTCGGCGGCTATTATGCCGATCAATATTATCGCGACGGGCCGCGCTATCGCGAGCGGCGGCTGGCGCGCAACGACCGCATCTATGCCGGTCGCGACGGGCGCTATTACTGCCGCCGCAACGACGGCACGACCGGCCTGATCGTCGGCGGCATCGCCGGCGGCGCGCTGGGCGCGGCGATCGCGCCGGGCGGATCGGGCTTGCTGGGCGCGTTGATCGGCGGCGCGGGTGGCGCGGTAGCCGGTCAAGCGATCGACAAGAACAACGTCCGCTGCCGCTGAGGCCGTGACGTAAGACAGGAGGGCGCGCATCCGAATCGGGTGCGCGCCCTTTTGTCGTTCAGGACGAAGTCGGTCGCGATCAGAGCCTGGTTGGCATCGACCCGGATGAACGCGTCGGCGATCTTGTCGCCGTCAAAATCCGCCGACAGCACTGTCTCGCCGTGAATCGTCTGGGTGCGCAGTTCGCCCGCGGTGCCGCTAAAGGCCTGATTGCCGATGAAGTCGAACGCCTGATCGCCCGCGATCTTGCTGTTCGCATCGATCCCGGCCAGGTCGATCTTGTCGCCCTCGCTTCGCGTGAAATCGGCGATCAGGTCGGCGCGGGCGAGTTTGCCGGACACATCGCCGTCGGCGAAGACGAAACGGTCCGCGCCGCCGCCGCCGACGGTCAGATCCTGCCCGCCGCCGCCGATCAGTACGTCGTCGCCCGCTTCGCCGTACAGTTCGTTCGTGCCGCCGTTGCCGCGCATCGTATCGTCGTGGCGCGAGCCGTACGCGCCTTCGATCGAGCGCAAGGTGTCGGTGCCGCCGTCGCCATCGGCGGCGATTCCCGTCGCCAGATTGAGGTCGATCCCATCCGCCGCGTAGAAATAATCGGCATAGTCGAAGCCGCCGCCGCCGATGAGCGTGTCATCGCCTTTTTCGCCCGCCAGCTAATCCGATCCGGCGCCGCCTTTGAGCGTATCGTCGCCGGTGCCGCCGACGAGAAGGTCGCGGCCGCCGCCGCCGAACAAGATGTCGTTGCCGCCGGCGCCGTACAAATCGTCATCGCCGCCATAGCCGAAGACGCGTTCGCCGCGATTGCCGCCGTCGAAGATATCGGCGCGGTTGGTGCCATAATAGGTTCGCATGAGAGATACTCCTTACCGGGGCCGGTGCCCGTGGTTGACCGTCGGCGCGCAAGAAGATCGCCTATCCGTCGGTGGAGTTCCGTGTTTGCGCTGGTCGCTTAAGCGAAGCTGAACTGGCGCGAAAGACTCTACGGAATCAGGTCGCGCGCGGCGGCCGGAACGACGATGACGTCCTTCCGGTCGCCGCCGTCCCCCGTCAGATCATCGTCGCCGTTGCGCCACGATACCTTGCCATCTGTCTTGTCCGTCAGCGTATGGGTTTGCCAGAATCCTTCCAGCGATCAAGCACTTGCGACGCGCCGACGGGATCGGCGATCGGCGTGCCGCTGTCGGCGTGGCCGGGCAGGATGAAGGTCGCGGGCGTCGCGGGGGTGGCGTTCGGTTGCGCGACCGGACCGGGCGCAGGAGTCGCCGCGACCGCGATCGTCACCAGCGGCGCGGCGGGCTGGATCAGTTTGGCATGCGGACCGGGGAAGGGCTCGCCACCGTTATAGGTTTGGCGGAACGCGAGCGCGGTCCCCCAATAGCCTTTCCAGCGATGAAAGAAATGCGCGCCGATCGCGTCGGTCATCACCAGCGTCCGGTTCCACGCGGGGGTGACGGCGTAGGTGTGGTAATGCGTGGCGAGGCCGACGGGGGCGAAGACCTGCCCTGCAAGCGCGGTCGCGGCGGCCCGCATCGCGCGCGCCCAGCCGGTGCGCGAGGGGACGCGCGCCAGCGCGCCGTCGCAGGCGAAGCTGAACTGGCAGCCGCTGGCGCGTTCGGATCCCTGATAGACCACGCCGCAAACCGTCGCCGGAAACGCGGGGTGGCGGACGCGGTTGAGGACGACCTGCGCGACCGCGCGCTGGCCGTCGTCGGGCTCGGACGCGGCCTCGTAATAGATCGCGGCGGTCAGGCATTCGAGCGCGCGGCCGCGATCGATCGCGCTGGCGTGCGCGGTAGAGAAGGGCTGCGCGGCGACGATTGTCGTGTCGAAGCGCGCCGGCGCGGGGAAGTCGATCGGCTCGGGCGGGAGGTCGATCGTGCCGGTGGTACCCTGCGCGGGCGAGGCGAGAACGGGCGCGCTTTCATCTGCGATTGACGTCGCGCGCGCGACCGCCGCGATCACGGATGGCGTCGCCTCGTGCGACGCGACGGCGCTGAACGTCGCCTGCGCTGACAGGCTGATCACAGCGACGATCGGCAGCGCGATCAGGATTGCCTTGGGCCAGGCGAGCGGGCGCCGCAGTGCGCGCGCCGCACGAAACGCGGCGCGCTCGCGCGGGTGGAGCGCGATGTGCTTCATGGCGGCGGCGTGGGTCAGGCGGTGGCTCCCGGCTTACCGGGGCGAATCCCGGTCGACGGGCGCGTAGCCGATCCTAAGTTACTTTTCCGCCCCCGTTTTCGGGGCGTCCCGCGCGGGGACGGAACGTGGTTAAGGTGATATGTTGGCTTCGATTTACGAACGACACTCATACCTGCGAGCAACCGTCCACGCGCTCGGGTCGTGCTCCTGCGAAAGCAGGAGCGCTGTGTTATGGGCGATACGCGCGCCACCCAAGGCTCCTGCCTTCGCAGGAGCACTCCCTTGTCGGACGGATATAAGCACCAAGCGAACGACCGGTGCGGACTATCGTTGATACGCTTTCGGCAACGCTCCCTCGGTCGGTGTCAGATAGCGGTCGCGCAATTCGGTCTGGCGCGAGCGAACGGGTTCCTGGCGGCCGTCGATGAACACCGCGACGGGGGCCGAGGACAGTTCGAGCGGGTCGCCGTCCCACACGACGACATCGGCGCGTCGGCCGGGGCGCAAAGATCCGATCTCGCCGTCCATGCCGAGCGCGGCGGCGGGTTTCGAGGTGATCGTCGCGAAGGCCTCACCCCAGTCAAGGCCGGTGGCGCCGGGGATTTTGGCGATCGCGACCAGATTGCCGGCATATTGTTTCAGGACATGCTCGCCCGGCGCGGTGTTGGCGCCGACGGTCGAGATCGCGACGGGAATCCCCGCCGCGGTCATCCGCCCGACGTTCGATTCGGTCGCCGCCAGCGCCTCGAACGACGACGGCAGGTCGGCGAGCGCGGCGGCGATGACGGGCACGTGCGCGGCGGCGATCTGCGGCGCGACCATCCAGCCTTCGCTGACGCCGATCAGCACCAGCTTCAGCTTGGGATATTCGCGCGGCAGCGACAGCACTTGCAGGATATCGCTGGCGCGTTCGACATGCACCGCCAGCGGCATCGCGCCGTCGAGCACCTTGAGCAACGCCTCGGCATCGCCGCGCTTGAGCAGCGAATCCTTGCTGCGTCCGTCGAACGTGGCTGGGTTGCGGCGGTAATCCTGTGCTTGCGACAACGCGTCGCGGAACATCGCATAAGCGGCGGGGCGGCTGCCTCCCGCATTTCGCGCGCCTTCCTCGCCGAGTTCGACGTATTGGAACGCGCGGGCGCGCGTCACCGGATCGCGATCGGTGCCGAGGTCGATCACCGCGCCTTGCCCGGCGAAGATCGATCCCGCGGTACCCGGCGCGACTAGCGCGCGGGTGATGCCCCCGGCGCGTTCGTTGCCGATCGCATTCGCCTGCGGGTTGATCGAGGTCGAGACGTCGATCGCGGCGGCGAAGGGCGAGGTGCGCGCGCTTTGGTCGTTCGATTCCTGGACGCCATTGGCATCGACGAGGCCAAGATCGGTGAAGCCCGCGACCATGCCCGCCGCGACCCATTTGCCCTTCGCATCGACGATCGTCGCGCCCGCGGGGACCGCGACGTTCGCGCCCGCCGCGACGATGCGGCCGTCGCGCATCACCACGGTGCCGTTCGGGATCGGTTGCGAGCCATCGCCGATCGCGACGGTGCCGCCGGTGATCGCCATTGTCTGCGCCGCTACGGGGGTGGCGAGCAAGGCACTCGCGGCGAGGAGGAGCGCGCGCGTCATTTGGTGTCTCCCGAACCCGGCTGGCCCAGTTCGAAATCGCTCACCGGTCTGCGCTTGGGGTCGTTCGCGTCGTAGAGCAAAGCGCCGTCGATCCACACCTTTTCGGGGCGGGTATAGACGCTGAACGGGTTGCCGTTCCACAACACGACATCGGCCATCTTGCCCGGTTTCAGGCTCCCCGTCTTGTCGGCGATGCCGAGCGCCTTTGCGGGATTGTACGACAACCATTCCCACGCGGCCGCGTCGGGGATGTCGATGCCGGCGTGGCGGCCCGAGGACAAAGCCTTGGCGACTTCCTGATTGAGCCGCTGGATACCGTTCTCGTCGTCCGAATGGATCATCGCGCACGCGCCTTCCTTCTGGAGGATCGCGAGATTTTCGCCGATGCCGTCGAAGCTCTCCATCTTGAAGCCGTACCAGTCGGCCCAGACCGCGGCGCAGGTGTCGTTGGCCTTCAGCAGATCGGCGATCTTATACGCCTCGACCGCGTGGTGGAACGCGGTGACGTGGTAGCCGAATTCCTTGGCCATATCCATGACCACGGCCATTTCGTCGGCGCGGTAGCAATGGTTCTGGACGCGGATTTCGCCCGCGAGCACGCCCGCGAGCGTGTCCATGCCGATGTCGCGTTCGGGGATTTCGCCGCCCTTCGTCTCGAACTTGTCCCATTTCGCCTTGTACGCGACCGCCTTCGCCCAAGTCTGGCGGTCGACCGCGACATTGCCCATCCGGGTCGAGGGCTTGGTGTTGCGCGAGCCGTAGACGCGCTTGGGATTCTCGCCGCACGCCATCTTGAGGCCGTACGGCGCTTGCGGGAATTTCATCGCCTGCATCGTCCGCGAATAGACGTTCTTGAGGACGACCGAGCGGCCGCCGAACAGGTTCGCCGAGCCGGGCAGGATTTCCAATGTCGTGACACCGCCATTGGCGAGCGCGCGGCCGAAGCCGGGGTCCTGCGGCCAGACGCTGTGCTCGGCCCAGACATCGGCGGTGACGGGAGCGGTCGCTTCGTTGCCGTCGGAATTCGCCTGCACCGAAGGCGACGGATAATCGCCGAGGTGGCTGTGGATGTCGATGATGCCGGGTGTGACCCATTTGCCCGCGCCGTCGATGACGGTCGCGCCGTCGGGCGCGGAGACGGTCTGGCCGAGGCCAACGATCTTGCCGTCGGCGAACAGGATCTGGCCGTTGTCGATACGACCGCCCTCGCCGTCGAAGATCGTGACGTTGGTGACGACTGTCGGGACGCCGGGATAGGCGTGATAGGTCGAGGGGTAGGGATCGTGGTTATACCCCTTGCCCG
Source organism: Sphingomonadales bacterium (assembly GCA_038236185.1). GTDB lineage: Bacteria > Pseudomonadota > Alphaproteobacteria > Sphingomonadales > Sphingomonadaceae > Sphingomonas. The sequence continues at coordinate 86,190 of JBBSTE010000005.1, forward strand.
CGCCCGGCGGCGGCGCGGAGGAGGCCGATTTGGGCTTTTCTCCGCCGGCGGCGGTACAGCCGGCGAGCGCCAGCAGCGATGCCGCCGCGGCCACGATCCTTCTCATGCGGATGACCCCTTGCGTGTTCTTGCGCGGGGTGGGTAAGCGATGTTGGCGTGCCGGGGCAAGCGGGTTGGGGTTGTGGGCGGGTGTTCAAGTTGCGCAGTTGGGGGCGATCGTGCTGAAGGGTCACGGGAGACAATCAGCATGCCACTTTACGCAGTGACTTACGAGCACCCGAACGAGGATGGCTGGCAGCTGCACGTGACGGCCCATGTCGTCTGGCTTCAAGAGCGGCTCAAAGACGGCTCGCTGATCGCGTCCGGTCCGTTCGGCGGTCAGGACGTCAAGTCTGCGCTGCTGATTATGAACGCGCCAGACCGGTCTTACCTCGAAGGCGTGATTGCTACCGATCCGTTCGCGATCGAGGGGCTGATCGAGAACATGGTGATACGGGAATGGGATCCGATCTTCGGCGCGCTCAACGCTCGATCCAGCATGCCGGGACGAATGCAGGGCGGTTGAACCAACCGGGCGTGAATGTCTGTTCCCGGTTCGATCGCCGAAGGCGCGTGGGTTACATACCCTCGCGGCCATTGACCGGCTCATGCAGAGCTTCGGCCAGCCGGCCCTGTGGATCGATCCCGCGGTCGCGCCGCATCCAGATGGCGAGCACCCCGGCGGCGCCCATCAGGACGACCAGGATTACGAGAAGCGTGCTGTTGCCCATGACGATTCCTCACGATGCCTGTCGCGGGCATGGGCGGGTGACCTTAAGATCAGGTTTAAGCGCGCGCGCCCTACCTTCCGTACAGTGCCTGCGCGTCGCGTTTGAACGCCACCGCGCTGTCCGGTCGGCTGTAGAACATGTGGCCGCCGGGATAGACCGAGATTTTCACGCGCTCCGCCATGCCGTTGGCGGGCATCTGGTCGACGATCAGCTTCGAGGCGAAGAACGGGCAGGACAGGTCGTCCCAGCCGTGCGCGATCAGCACGCCCATTTTGGGATCGTTGGCGATCGCTTTGCGCAGATCGGTGACGGGGGCGTCCTTGGGGGTGCCGCGATCCCATGCCTCGCCGACCGCGTAGGACAAGGCATTGTAGCGCGCGTCGGTCTTCCAGCCGACCTCGCGGGTGACGAAATCGACCATTGCGCTCGTCGTCGGGGCGATCAGTGCTTCCAGGATCGGATCGCCCGAATTGCGGTCCGCCGACCAGGGAAAGGGATCGTAAGCCGTCACGTTCGAATCGTAGACGCTGCCGATCCTGCCTTCGCTGCGGCGGATTTCGCGAAGATAGGTGCCGATATCGACGCGCCCGCCTAACTTCTGAACGAGCGCCGGATCGAGACCGGTCAGGCGCGACACATTGGCGACGAGCCGTGCGACCGCCTGCGGATCGGATCGACCCTTGAGCAGATCGGAGGTGAACTGGCCGCGCACATAGCTTTCGACATCGGCCATCGCCGCGGGGGTGAGTTCGCCGTGGCGTTCGAGATTCGCGGCCGCCATCGACGGGAGCTGGATCATCCACGGCAGCGGCGACAGCGCGCTGCCGGTGTCCTCCGACGCCGGGTCGAGATAGGGCGAGACCATCACGAGGCCCGTCACGCCGACGCCGATCTGCGATTGCAGCTCATAGGCGATTCGCGGGGCGCGGTAGCCGCCGTAGCTTTCGCCCATGACGTATTTCGGGCTGCGCATCCGGCCGTTCTCGACCAGCCAGTCGTAGACGATTTTCGACAGATATTTGATGTCGGGATCGTTGGCGTAGAACGCCTTCTTGGTCTTGTCGGCATCGACCAGGCTGCGGCTGAACCCGGTGCCGATCGGATCGATGAAGACGAGATCGGTGAAGTCGAGCCAGCTGTTGGAATTGTCGGTCGTGACGGGGGAGTCGGAGGGGGCGTCGCCCTGCGCGCCGAACTGGACATGCTTCGGCCCGACCGCGCCGAGATTGAGATAGACCGACGCCGCGCCGGGGCCGCCGTTGAACGCGAAGGTGACCGGGCGGTTGGCAGCGCCGGGGACGACATAAGCGGTATAAACGACCTCGCCGATTGCCTTGCCCTTGTCGTCGCGCGCGGTGATCTTGCCGACCGTCGCGTTATACGCGATCACTCGCCCGCCGATCCTCGCCGATTGCTTGACGGTCTTGTCTTCGGGCAGCGGCGGGAACTGGATTTCGGCGTCATCGGATTTCTTCTCGACGGTGGTGGTGGTCTGCTTGTCCTGCGCCTGGGCCGGGACTGCCGCGACGATTGCTAGCGCCACGAAACCCCAAATCCCGTTCGCTTCGAGCGAAGTCGAGAAGCGTTTGGGTGAGCGCTGAGCAGCGTTTCTCGACTTCGCTCGAAACGAACGGAGGTTGAGGAAGCGCGAAGTCACTTCGCGCTCCCCTTGGTCGCGACGATCCAGTCGTCGATCTTCTTTTCCAGGACGGGCATCGGCAACGCGCCGGTGTCGAGCACCTGGGCGTGATAGGCGCGGGGATCGTATTTCGCGCCGAGCGCGGCCTTCGCCTTGGCCTTCATGCGACTGATCGTCAGCTGGCCGATCTTGTAGGCGAGCGCCTGGCCCGGAATCGCGATGTAGCGCTCGACCTCGGCAGTCGCGTCGGTCCGCGCCATCGGCGAATTGGCGAGCATATATTCGATTGACTGATCGCGCGTCCAACCCATCGCATGAATGCCGGTATCGACGACGAGCCGCATCGCACGGAGCATTTCGTCGTTGAGGCCCCCCGTGCGCTGATACGGATCGGTCTCTATGCCGAGGTCCTTCCACAGCGTCTCGGAATACAGCGCCCATCCTTCGGCGTAGGCGGTGTTACCGCCGAAACGCATGAAGGCGGGGAGCGCGGTATTTTCCTGCGCCAGGCTGATCTGGAAATGGTGACCCGGAATACCTTCGTGGAGGAACAAGGTCTCCTCTTCCCAGGTGTAGCGCGAGGGAAGGTCGTAGGTGTTGTAATAGAACACCCCCGGCCGCGATCCGTCGGGCGTGCCGCCCTGATAGGAACCGCCCGCCTCGGTCTTTTCCTTATAGGCGGGGACCGGGCGAATCTCGAGCGGGGTCTTGGGGATCAGCGAGAATTGCTCGGGAATGCGCAGCAATATCCGCTTTTCGATCGCCTTGTAATCGTCGTGGAGTTGCTGTGCCGAGGTCGGCTGGAAACGCTTGTCGGTGCGCAGGAAGGTGAAGAATTCGGGCATCGTCCCCTTGAAGCCGACAACCGCCTTCTGTGCCTCCAACTCCTTTGCGATACGCGCGACTTCGCTCAGCCCCAGCTTGTGGACCGCGTCCGCGGTCAGCGGCAGCGTGGTGTTCGATTCGATCTGATAGGCGTAGAGCTTGTCGCCGCCGGGCAGCGCGCTCAGCCCGACGGTATCGCGCGCGTGCGCGAGATATTCGTTCGCGAGGAAATCGCGCATCCGCTGATGCGCGGGCAAGATCACCGTCTTGATCTGCGCGGCGTACGCGTCCTTCAGACGCGCCTGATCGGCCGCGGAAATCGTCTCGGGAAATGTCTTGACCGGTCCGTAGAAGACCGATCCCTCGACGCCCTGTTTGATGAGATTGTCGAACTGATCGATCATGTTACGCACGACCAGTTTGGGCTGGACGATCCCGTCTTTCTCCCCCTGTTTGAAATGCGCGATCGCACGATCGATCAGTGCGGCATATTCGACGTTGCGCTTCAGATTGTTCTCGTAATCGACGAGCGTCTTGAACGGCGCGGCGCCCTTGCCCGAGGCGAAATCGGGGTAGAAGGTCTGGAAGCCGTTGAAATGATCGATCGGCAGATCTTCCTGAATCTTGAGCAGATCGGGGGCGAAGCCGCGCAGGCCGATCTCGGTCTGGTTCTCGAACACGTCATACGCGATCTGGTCGATATGGGTCAGCTTCGACCGGTCGATCGCCTTCAGCCCGGCGAGGTCGGCCTCCGCCGCCTTGCGCTCGTTTTCGATATATTCGGGAGTCAGATAATTGCCGAGGTGATCGGCATAGCGCAGGTCGCCGCGGAAGACGCCCTGGATCGGGTTGCGCTTCAGGCTCGCTTCGTCGCTGTCGTAGAACAGTTTCTTTAGCTTGGCGTCCTCGGCGCTGTCGCCTGGTACCGCGACGGGCGGGGGGAGCGCCTGGGCGAATGCGGGCAGCGGGACGAAGGCGGCGAGAAGCGCCGCGAGCAGGGTTTTGCGCAAGGTTGGTGTCCTGAACCGGAGTGGTGTGTCATCTTAATCGTACACCGGTGCGTCGGCAAGCGGCTTCGGATCGGGCTTGCCGGGACACGCGGCGGATGCTCAATCGCGCTTATGTTCCGTCGCGCGGCCCTCTGATTCATGCTGGTGCTCGCCGGGATCGCGGTGATCGCGCTCGGGTTCCTGTTGCGCTTCAACCCGTTGCTGGTGGTCGCGGTGTCGGCGCTGGTGACCGGGCTGGCGGCGGGGATCGATCCGGTCGCGCTGCTCGGCATCTTCGGCAAGGCGTTCAACGACAGCCGCTACGTCACTGCGATCTATATCGTGCTGCCGGTGATCGGACTGCTCGAACGCTATGGCCTGCTGGCGCGGGCGCGCGCGCTCATCACCGGCATGCGCCGCGCGACGCCGGGGCGGTTGCTCGTCGCGTACCTCCTGTTTCGCCAGATTACCGCCGCATTGGGCCTGAATTCGGTCGCGGGTCAGGCGCAAACCGTCCGCCCGTTGATCGCGCCGATGGCGGAGGCGGCGGCGGAGAAAGTCGTCGGCGACGAGGCCGCGAACGAGGACGCCAAGGCGCTGGCGGCGGCGACCGACAATGTGGGGTTGTTCTTCGGTGAGGACATATTCCTCGCGATCGGCTCCATCCTGCTGATGAAGGCGGTGCTCGAGGGGTATGGCATCCGGCTCGAACCGTTGCAGCTGTCGGTGTGGGCGATCCCGACCGCGATCGCGGCGTTCGTGATCCACGGCGCGCGGTTGTTGCTGTTCGATCGCCGCTTGAAGGCGCGCGACCGGTGATCGGGCTCGGCGCGATCTATGCGGTGGCGGGGGCGACGTTCGCGATCTTCGCGGGGCTGGCAGTCGTCGATCGTCGCTTCGCGAACGCCGCGTTCTACACGCTGATCGCGGCGAGCTTTCTCCTCGGCGACCGGATCGGGGATGTCGGCAACGGGTTGCTCGTCATGGCGCTGATCGTGGTGGCTGCCTCAGGACGGATGCGGCGCGCGGAGCGGGCCGAATCGCCCGAACCTCCGCGCGGTGCGGGCCTGTTCGCGGTCGCGCTGATCATCCCGGCGACCGCGCTGGCGGGGACGCTCGCGTTCAAGGCGGTGCCGACGCTGGTCGATTCGAAACAGGCGACGCTCGTCGCGCTCGCGCTCGGCGTGCTGCTCGCGCTCGCCGCCTGTTACGTGTGGTTGCGACCGCGGCCGTTGGCGCCCTTTCGCGAGGGGCGGCGGCTGATGGACGATGTCGGCTGGGCGGCGGTGCTGCCGCAGATGCTTGCCAGCCTTGGCGCGGTGTTCGCGGCGGCGGGGGTCGGCGAGGCCGTCGGCGGGATCGTCGGCGGCGCGATTCCCGCGGGCAGCGTCGTCGGTGCGGTGATCGTCTATGCGATCGGCATGGCGGCGTTCACGATGGTGATGGGCAACGCCTTCGCGGCGTTCCCGGTAATGGCGTCGGCGGTGGGGATTCCGTTGCTCGTCCACGCTTACGGCGGCGATCCCGCGCGCGTCGCAGCGATCGGGATGCTGGCGGGGTTCTGCGGGACGCTGATGACGCCGATGGCGGCGAACTTCAATCTGGTGCCCGCCGCGCTGCTCGACCTGAAAAGCCCGAACGCGGTGATCCGCGCGCAGGTGCCGACCGCGTTGCCGTTGCTGGCGTTTAATATCGTGCTGCTTTGGGCGGTGATGCCGGGGTAGACTCGAATCCGACGACCGGCTTCCCTCAGGCCGTCATGCCGGACTTGATTCGGCATCCAGAGTTACAAAGCGCATCCCCTGCGACCCTGGATGCCGGGTCGAGCCCGGCATGACGATTAAATCTGATCGGACGCGGCTTCAAAATCCGTTGTCGACCTCATCGCCGCTATCGTCGATCGGCGCATCGCGATTGCCGCGCCGGCCGCCGCCGCGCTTGCCGCCGCCGCGCTTGCCGCGTTCGTCGCTCGACAGATTGCCGTCCTTGTTGACGTCCTGCTTGTCGAAACGCGCGAGCATGCCCGTGCTCCATTCGGTCGCGTCGATCGATCCGTCGCCGTTGGTGTCCATCCGCTTGAGCATCCGGGGGCCACGGTTGCCGGGCAGCTCGTCGGCGGTGAGCTTGCCGTCCTTGTTCTTGTCGAGCTTCTGGAAGCGGCGTTCGATCCTGCCGCCATAATCCGCGCGCGAGATCGAGGTGGGCGGCGTAAATGTGGCGGCGGCATTCGCGACTGGCGTCGTCGCGTTCGTGCCCGCGACATCGGTCTTCGAACACCCCGCCAGCATCACGCCAAGCGCCATCGCCGCAATCGTTCCACGCATCTCATCGGTCTCCGTAAAATCAGGCGTCGAGTTCAACGTCCCAATACAGCCAATCGTGCCATGTCTCGTGGAGATAATTCGGCGGGAAGCGGCGGCCGTGTTCCTGCAAATGCCAGCTCGTCGGGCGGATCGGCTCGACGTGGAGCGGCATGCGCGCCTGTTTCGGCGTCCGCCCGCCCTTCTTGAGGTTGCAAGGCGCACAGGCGGTGACGACGTTTTCCCACGTCGTCCGCCCGCCGTGCGCGCGCGGGATGACGTGATCGAACGTCAGATCGCGCGCGTGGCCGCAATACTGGCACGCGAACTTGTCGCGCAGGAACAGATTGAACCGCGTGAAGGCGGGGAATTGCGACGGCCGCACGAACTGCTTCAGCGCGATGACCGAGGGCAGTTTCATCGTCCGCGTCGGGCTGTGCACTTCGCGCTCGTAATGCGCGACGATATCGACGCGGTCGAGGAACACCGCCTTGACCGCGGTCTGCCACGGCCAGACGCTCAACGGGTAATAAGACAGCGGCGTGTAATCGGCATTGAGGACGAGCGTCGGGCAACCGTCCGGATGGCGCATCAGATCGGGATGGAACACAAATCCCCCTTCGCTTCCGCAGGCGCCTTTCGGCGTCTAGGATGACGCCATGATGACAGGCGGGGAATCGGCACGTCAAGTCTCTACGATCACGCGGTTCGCGCCGAGCCCCACCGGGCGGCTGCATCCGGGGCATGCGTATTCGGCGATCCTGGCGCGCGATTTCGCGCGGACGCGCGGCGGCAAGTTCCTGCTGCGGATCGAGGATATCGACGGTACGCGGAGTCGGGCCGAGCATGTCGCGGCGATCGAGGCGGATTTGCGCTGGCTCGGGCTGGAATGGGACGGGCCGGTTGTTTTTCAGTCGTCGCGGTTGGGACTCTATCAAGAGGCGCTCGATCGGTTGCGCGCGATGGGGCTGCTCTATCCCTGTTTCTGTACCCGTGCGGAAATCGCCGCGAGCCTGTCCGCGCCACATGAGACCGCGCCCGCGTATCCGGGAACGTGCCGGGGGGGCGACGATGCCGATTTGTCCCGACCGCATTGCTGGCGGCTCGATATGGCGAAGGCGGCGGCGCTGACCGGACCGCTGACCTGGACAGATCATGGCGAGACGATCGCGGCCGATCCGCTGGCGCACGGCGACGTCGTCCTCGCGCGAAAGGATGCGCCCGCGAGCTATCATCTCGCGGTGACGGTGGACGATGCGGCGCAAGGGGTGACCGATGTGGTGCGCGGGCGCGACCTGTTCGACGCGACGCACGTCCACCGTTTGCTCCAGGCGCTGCTGGACTTGCCGACGCCGCGCTACCACCATCACGACGTGCTGACCGGGCCTGACGGAGTGCGGCTGGCCAAACGTCATAATTCTCCCACGCTGGCAACGATGCGCGAGGCGGGGCGTAACGGCCGGGTGATCGCCGACGAACTCCGTGCGGGCGCCTTTCAAATGGCGTCGTAAAGGACTAGATAGCCGTCATGCAAACCTTCCTCGTCATCTTGCTGATCGCTGCGATGATCGCCACGGTGGTCGCGCTGGTGCGCGGCATCGTCACCTTCCTTCAGACCAAGAGCGCGGAAGTGCGCGGCGACGGCGGACCGAGCGCGTCGGCGCTGAAATCGAACAAGATGATGCAGCAGCGCATCCTGTTCCAGGCGATCGCGATCCTGATCGTGGTGGTGATCCTGTTCGCGGCGGGGTGGACGTAAGGTATCCGATTTTGAGGACGGATCGAGTTTCATGTCGTGCCGTCATCCTCGCGAAGGCGGGGACCCATAAGCTCGAACGCTTCGTCCCTTTCGCTTAGGCTAGTCAGTATGGATTCCCGCCTTTGCGGGAATGACGGTGCGGGTGGACGGACTGGTTCGATACGGGCTTCGTTTGCACTCAGCCCGTATCAGAGTGCGTGGAGCTGGATCAACGAATGGTCAAACTCAACAAAATCTACACGCGCACCGGCGACGGCGGGACGACGGGGCTGGTCGACGGCAGCCGCGTGTCGAAGGCCGATGCGCGGATGGTCGCGATCGGCGATGTCGATGAGGCGAACAGCGCGATCGGGGTTGCGATCGGGACGGTCGTGGACAGGGCGCTTGCCGCGAGCCTGACGCGAATTCAGAACGAGATGTTCGATCTCGGCGCCGATCTCGCGACGCCGGGCGAGGATTTCACGCCGTCTGAAATGAGCCTGCGCGTCGTCGCATCGCAGGTCGCGCGGCTGGAGGAAGAGATCGACGCGATGAACGCCGCGCTCGACCCGCTCACGAGTTTCGTCCTGCCCGCAGGTGCCGCCGCTTCGCTGCATCTGGCGCGCGCGATCGTCCGTCGCGCCGAGCGTTCGGCGGTGGCGATCGACGCGCCGGTCAACCCGCAGGCTCTAACCTATCTCAACCGATTGTCGGATTTTCTGTTCGTCGCGTGCCGCGCGGTGAACAAAAACGCAGGCGGCGACGTTCTCTGGCAGCCGGGGGCGACGCGCTGATCCAGTGCAAGGTTTGCCCTGTTCCGGCGTGTTATCAGCGCTGTCGCGTAACCCGGCGCCAAACAACGACGAAGGAAGCGACATGCCCGCCAAGTCGATCGCCCCGGCCGCAGCGCACCCGCTTGCCGATCGCTATGCCTCGGTTCGCGCGCTGAGCCTCGCGCTCGCCGCGCCGTTGTCGGATGCGGATGCGACCGTCCAGTCGATGGCGGATGCCTCTCCCGCGAAATGGCATCTGGCGCACACGACCTGGTTTTTCGAGACGTTCGTACTGCGCGATCACGTGGCGGGCTACGCTCTTCACGACGAGCGTTTTCCGTTCCTGTTCAACAGTTATTACGAGGCCGAAGGGCGGCGCCATGCGCGCGACCGGCGCGGGATGATCACGCGGCCCACGCTAGACGAAGTGCGGGCGTATCGCGCGCATGTCGACGCGGCGGTGACCGATGCGCTTCCCACGTTGCCCGACGCGGCGCGCGAGCTCGTCGCGCTCGGTTGCCACCATGAGGAGCAGCATCAGGAGTTGCTCGTCACCGATATCCTCCACTTGTTTTCCGAAAATCCGCTCGAACCCGCGATCTGGCCTGCGCCGCGCAAGGTGCCGGTCGAGATGCCGGGGCCGATCGCGTGGATCGAACGCGGCGAGGGCGTCGTCGAGATCGGGCATGACGGCGAAGGCTTCGCCTTCGATTGCGAGGGGCCGCGGCACCGCGTGCTGCTCGGGGCTCACGCGATCGCCGACCGGACGATCACCAACGGCGAATGGGCGGCGTTCATCGCCGATGGCGGCTATCGCGACGCGCGGCTGTGGCTTTCGGATGGTTGGGCGTGGGTGAAGGCCGAGGGCGTCACTGCGCCACTCTATTGGGAAGCGCGAGACGGTGGCTGGACCCGGTACGGGCTCGACGGGCGCCGCGCGATCGATCCCGCCGCACCGGTGACGCACGTGAGTTTCTACGAGGCGGATGCCTATGCAAGCTGGGCCGGCGCGCGGCTGCCGACCGAGGCGGAATGGGAGGCGGCGGCGGCTTCGCACGATGCGGCCGGCGGCAACCAGATGGACGCCGCCGGGCCGGTCGAGCCGCGGCCCGCCGACGGGTCCGCGTTCTTCGGTGACGTCTGGGAATGGACTGGCAGCGCCTATCGTCCCTATCCCGGCTTTGCCGCGGCCGAAGGCGCGGTCGGCGAGTATAACGGCAAGTTCATGAGCGGGCAGTTCGTGCTGCGTGGCGGCTCCTGCGCGACGCCGCGCGGGCATGCGCGGACGAGCTATCGCAATTTCTTCTACCCGCACCAGCGCTGGCAATTCACCGGCGTACGACTGGCAAAGGATATCTGATGCTCAAGCAAGAGCTGGAAGACGGCACGCGCAGCTTTGCCGACCCGGCGTTTCGCGCCGATGTGCTAGAAGGACTCGCGCGCCGGCCGCGTGCGATTCCGGCGCGGTGGTTCTATGATCGCCGTGGTTCCGAACTGTTCGAGAAGATCACCGATCTGCCCGAATATTATCCGACGCGGACAGAAACCGCGCTGCTCGAATCGATCGGGCCGGAACTGGTCGCGCGGATCGGCGTCGGCCGTGCGGTCGTCGAGTTCGGATCGGGATCCTCGACCAAGACGCCGCTGGTGCTGGGCGCGATTCGTCCGTCGGCCTATGTTCCGATCGACATTTCGGGGGATTTCCTGCGCGAATCGTCCCGGGCGTTGTCGAACGCGTTTCCCGACCTGCTGATTCTGCCGTTCGAGGCTGATTTCACCCGCCCGCTGACGCTGCCGCGCACGATCTCGACCGCGCCGAAGCTCGGTTTCTTTCCCGGCAGCACGATCGGCAATTTAATCCCGCGCGCCGCAGTCGATCTGCTCCGTGCCATGCGCGCCTCGCTCGGCGCCGATGAAAATGGGGGCGCGATGCTGTTGATCGGGATGGACCGGATCAAGGACGAAGCGGTGTTGGTGCCCGCCTATGACGATACCGCCGGGGTGACCGCGGCGTTCAACATGAACCTCATCGAACGGATCAACCGCGAGCTCGACGGGACGATGCCGGTCGAAGCGTTCCGCCACCGCGCGATCTGGAACGACGATCGCGCCCGGATCGAGATGCATCTCGAGGCGACGCGCGATGCGGCGTTCGCGGTCGATGGGCGGCCGTTCACAATCCGCGCGGGCGAGACGATCCACACCGAGAACAGCCACAAATACGGACCCCGCGATGCGCGCATCCTGCTGCGGTCGGGCGGCTGGACGCCGGTCGCGGAGTGGACCGACCCCGAGGATCGCTTCGCGGTGTACCTCGCCGAGGCACAGGCGGAGCGGCCCGCGCCCTAGCCTTGCAGTCGCGCAGCGGCGACTCTCGGCGGGGTTCGCCGGGATCGGCGCATGCTTGAACGCGAGGCCATGTCCTTATAAGCGGCGGCGTCCGAACTTAATTTCGCACCTCAAGGATAATTCGTGCCCTCGTACAAAGATCCGTCTTTTCAAGATCGCGTCGCCGCAGCGGAAAAGGCCAGGCAGAAGGCGCTGGACCAACTGAAGGCGAAGCCTCCGGTCGATGAGGCCGTGATGGCGGAACGCCGTAAGGCGCGAGAAGCCAAAGAGCGGTTGCTGGCCGAGGAGCGCGCCGCCAAGGCCGAGGCAAGGGCGGCGGCGAAAGCCGAGAAGGCGGCGGCCGTCGCCGCCGCGCTCGCGGAGAAAGAGGCCGCGGCGGCGCTCAAGGTCGCTCGCTTGAAACCCCCTAGCGCCGCAGAGATGAAGGCGGCGCGAGACGCCCGGTATGCGGCTCGCAAGGGGCGGAGCAGCTGACGCTGTTCCCAGCGAATGGCGTCGAATCGTGACCGGATCTGATCAAGATCGTCTTCAGTCCCGCATCGCCAGATCGAGATCGCCAGGCCGGTTGATGTTTGTCACCTCCGGACGGTCGATACCGTTCGCGCCACAGCGGACGACCCAGGCGCGCATCGAGCGATCCTCGCCGGCGAGTTGATCGAGCAGCGCGTCGTAGAGCGCGACCGGCCAATAGCCTGCGACCGGCAGACCAGCAAGATACGCCGCGCGGTCGGAAGAGGCGAGGGCCCGGAGGTAGTCGATCGGCAGATCGGGCGTGTCGCACGGTATCGTCAGCACCGCCGCAAAGTCGTTCGCTCGGGCGAATCCGATTGCACCGCACAGGCCGCCGAGCGGGCCGAGGCCGGGGGCGGGCGCGTCGGGGATTGCGTCATAGCCGGGCCGTTCTCCGCCGCAGACGACGACCGTGTCGGCGACCGCGCCGAGCCGCGCGACCGCGTGGTCGATCAGCGACTTGCCCGTGTAAAGCGCGAGCGCCTTGTCGCTGCCGAACCGCCGCGACGCGCCGCCCGCGAGCACCGCGCCGAGGATCATGCGACCACCAATATCGCGTCGGCGCGGGCGAGGACGATCAGACGAAGTCCGGCGTCGCGCGCGCGGTCGATCGCGAGGCCGGTCGGCGCGGAGATCGTGACGAGCGTCGGGCAACCCGACAGCGCGGCTTTCTCGACGAGTTCGTACGAGCAGCGCGACGAGAGGAGGGCGAAGCCGTCGTTCCATTCGATGCGGCCGCGCAGCATCGCGCCGATCAGTTTGTCGAAGGCATTGTGGCGTCCGACGTCTTCGCGGACGATGCGGACCGCGCCGCCCGCATCGCATAGAGCCGCGGCGTGGACCGCGCCGGTCTCGGTGTTGAGCGGCTGGGCGTTGCGCAAGGCGGCGAGAGCGGCGAAGATGCTTGCGGCGGCTGTGGGTGCGGCGGGAGTGCGGCGTGGCAGCGGGCGAAGCGCCTGTTCGAGATTCTCGATGCCGCACAGGCCGCACGAGGATTCGGAGATGCGGTGGCGGACGCGGTCGGCGACGCACGCGGCGTTAGCCTCCGCGAGCGTTACGCGCAGGACGCGGCCGCGATCGGTCTCGTGCGTATCGATGTCGAGAATCTGCGCCGCATCGTCGATCAACCGTTCGGCGCGCGCGAAACCGGTGGCGAGATCGGCGAAATCGGCGGCGGTCGCCATCAGCACCGCATAGCCGAGGCCGTTGAACTCGATCGCGATCGGGGTTTCCTCGGCCACCGCGCGGTCGATCGGCGCGCGCGTACCGTCGGGACGGACGGACTCGAACGCCTCGACCCGCGTCGTCACGGCAGCGCCATCCACTCGTCCTCGCCGATCGGTTCGCCGGGCGGGACGGTCGAGACGCGCGGGTGATCGGCGAGCAAGACTTCGCGTTCGCGCGGGTCGAGCAACCGCCGCGACAGGCTCGCGCCCCAGCCGCCGTCGTCGGCGCGCTTCGCGAGCCGCGTCGCGATCCGTTGAACGCGCGCGTCGAGAGTCGTCGCGACTTCGGGACTGCCGGGCTGCCGCGCGACCTGCGCCAGCGTGACGATCGTGCGATAGGCGATGCGGTGCGACAGGGCGTCGGTGCGGTCGGGAAGCGCATTGGCCGCGAGCCGGTCGAGCAGTTCGTCCAACCCCAGCGCTTGCGGATCTGCGGCGTGCTGGATGACGAGGCGCTGCAGCCGCGACGGCGCGAGCAACGTCCCGAGCGTCACCTCGGCGGCGACATCGGCGGCGACCAGCGGATCGAACACCGGCCCGCCCGCGGTCTGGAAGGTCTCGATATCGTATTGTCGGTTGTCGCTGCCGTTGCGCGCCGCGGATAGGAGCGGGAGCAGGCGATCGGGCACGCGCAACGCATCGGGCGACAGTGTCGTCAGCAACGCGTCGAGCGCGGCGCGCTGGCGATCGGGGGCGACGGGCGTACCGCCTTCGCGCCCGCCGCCGTTGACCGAATAGCCGAAATCCACGCCGCCGATCGATTTGGCCGCGGCGTTCACTTCGTAACGGTGGAACAGCCAGACCGGCACGAACCGCCGCCGCAGATTGGCGGCGGGTTCGCCCGCGGACAGCGCGCCGAGGCCGAACGCGTCGATCGCGGCGCGGCGGACTTGCATCGTCCGGGTCAGTTCGGCGACCGGATCGGCGCCGTCGTCCCACAGCCCGCCCCAGGGCTGCGCGGTATCGGGCGCGCGGGCGTTGTCGTCGGGGACGTAGCGCAAGCCGTTCGTCGGATCGGCGGCGGCATTGTCGCCGTAGAGCCAGGCGACCGTCGCCATGTCCCATTTGCCGACGCCGACACCGTAGGCGTCGGACAGGTCGGGGCGGCCATCGACCAACGTCACGCGCGGCGCGGGGTAATCCATCACCGAGGCGCGATCCTCGGTACTGCCTGCGAAATTGTGCGCGAAGCCGAGCGCGTGGCCGACTTCGTGCGCGGCGAGCTGGCGCAGGCGGGCGAGCGCGACGCGGACGGGGTCGTTGGCGCCGCCGCTGCCGGTCTGCGCCGCGCCGCCCAGCCCCTTGAAGATTTCGATGTCCTGGCGCGCGCGCAGACTGCCGAGCACGACCATGCCCTTGACGATCTCGCCGGTGCGCGGATCGACGATCTCCTGCCCGTACGACCAGCCGCGCGTCGCGCGATCGACCCAGTTGACGACATTGTAGCGCGCGTCGAGCGGATCGACGCCCTCGGGCAGCAGTTCGGCGCGGAAGGCGTCGATATAGCCCGCGGCGTCGAACGCCTTGCCCCACCAGTCGATGCCTTCGATCAGGGCGGCGCGGATCGGCTCGGGGGCGTTCCTGTCGACGTAGAAGACGATCGGCACCTTGACCCGCGACCGTGGCGCATTGGGATCGACCTTTTCGAGGCGGAAGCGGTTGGCGACATCGCGGACGACATCGCTGCCGAGCGGTACGCCGAAATCGAGCGTCTGCGTCGGGAAGCCGCCGATGCGGACGTCGAACGGCTTGGGTCTGAACCCCGATTTGGGCAGCGCGACGAAGCTGTGGTGGACGGTGAAACTGACGCGGCGCGGATCGGGCAGAATGTTGCGCACTTCGTCGCCGGGCTTGTCGGAAACGTAGGTCTGGACCGCGTCGATCTCGATATTGTCGGGGAAGACCTTGACCGAATTCGGATCGGCGGCGCTCAATTTGTCCTCGAGCTTGAACTTCTCGTCGGCGTTCGCGCGTTTGCCGACGCCGAGCGGGTCGCTGTCGGGGCCGAGCGCGGTGGCGATGCCGAGCACGTCGGCGGCGAGGAAACCCGACAGATCGATCGTCACGCCGCCGTCGGGGGTGGCCGACACGACGTCGGCCAGCCAGACGGTCGACACCGCGAAATCGGCGCTTGCCGGATTGGTGCCGCCCGCCCGGAAGCGGGGGTTCTCGAACTGGATCGCAACCTTCTTGCCGAGACGTCGGAACGCGAGGATGCGGGTTTCGCCGACGCGCCCGCGATCAAGCACGGCGGGGGCCGAACCGAGGCCGGTGCGCAGGCTCGCCGCGTAGAGGAAGCGACCCGAAACGCCGTCAGCGCCGGGCGGAGGGAGCGTGACGAGGATCTTGCCTTCCGCCTTGTCGACCTTGACCGGGAGCAATGCGCCGGTCGCGGTGGCTGCTGGTGCGGCAATGGCTGAAACGGAGAGCGAGGCGAGCGCGATCGACGCGAACAGGGAGAAACGCATGACGCCGACGTTGCGCGAGCGGGACCGATCGCGCAAGGCTGAGGTCGTCCTCGATCAACTGCGCCCTGATCGTCATGCCGGACTTGATCCGGCATCCAGGGCCGCATGCGATGCCGTTTTTGACTCTGGATGCCGGATCAAGTCCGGCATGACGGCTAAACTTGATCGCGGCCGACCTTGGAACCCAATGACTTTAGAACGGATTTTTTCGGGCAGCTTTACTTGCGGCCGTCCTTCGCGCGGCTGGACCCTCGCTTGCACTGGAGTACAACGCGGCCCGAGGAGCAGCCCATGAGTGATGCGATCACCACTTTCCAACTGGCGATCCCCGACAGCGATCTCGACGATCTGCGCGATCGGTTGCGGCGGACGCGCTGGCCCGAGCGCGAGACGGTGGACGGATGGGGGCAGGGCGTGCCGCTCGCCGCGGCGCAGGCGTTGTGCGATTATTGGCGGGACGATTACGACTGGCGGCGGTGCGAGACGGCGCTCAACGCGGCTGGGCAGTACCGCACCGAGATCGACGGCTGCGGCATTCATTTCCTCCACGTCCGCTCGCCGAACCCCGATGCGCTGCCGCTGATCCTGACCCACGGCTGGCCGGGATCGGTGATCGAGTTCCTCGAGGTGATCGGCCCGCTCACCGACCCCGTAGCGCACGGCGGCGATGCGGCGGATGCGTTTCATGTCGTGGTGCCGTCGCTGCCCGGCTACGGCTTCTCCGACCGACCGGCGACGCGCTGGCCGGTCCAGCGGATCGCCGCGGCCTGGATCGTGCTGATGAAGCGGCTCGGCTACGATCGCTTCGTCGCGCAGGGCGGCGACTGGGGATCGGCGGTGACGACCGCGATCGCTTTGAGCGGCGATCCGTCGGTGGCGGCGATCCACCTCAACATGGTCGTGGCGCAGCCTTCGCCCGAGGACATGGCGACGCTGACCGATGCGGAGAAAGCCGCGCTCGCCGACTTCGAGCGTTATCGCACCGAGGGCAATGGCTATGCGACCCAGCAGAGCACGCGGCCGCAGACGATCGGCTATGCTCTGGTCGATTCCCCCGCGGGGCAGGCGGCGTGGATCTACGAGAAGTTCCGCGAATGGACCGATTGCGACGGCACGCCCGAAAATGCGCTGACCCGCGACGCCATGCTCGACAATATCATGCTGTACTGGCTGACCGGGACCGCTGCGTCGTCGGCGCGGCTCTATTACGAGAGCTTCCGCGCGTTCCCCGCCGATCCGGTGAGCATTCCGGTGGGGTGCAGCGTCTTCCCCAAGGAAATCTTCCGCGCCTCACGCCGTTGGGCCGAGCGGAAATATCCGCGGTTGATCCATTGGAACGAGTTGGAGCGGGGCGGCCATTTCGCGGCGTTCGAGCAGCCGGAGGTGTTCGTGGAGGAAGTGCGGACGTGTTTTCGGGGGGTGCGGTAGGCGGCGACACTCGGGATCGGCCGGCGTCCCAGTGAAGCCGGAAGGGACGGTCCCCAAGAGGGACAGTCTCCGGCGCTTCATACCTCGGAAAAATTTCTAAAGCCGCGGAATATCCTTTCGCAAACAACGGTTACTCCGCCGCTGTCTGCTCGCGCGGACTTTCCGCGCCCCGGTCTCTGCGCAATATGGCCAGGCATGACCCGCAAATCCTCCTTCCCGCCGGTCGCCGACGCGCGGACCCGCGTCCTGATCCTCGGCAGCCTGCCCGGCGAGCGCAGCCTCGCCGAGCGGCGCTATTACGCGCATCCGCAGAACCAGTTCTGGCAGCTGGTCGGCGCGGCGATCGGCCGGGATCTCCCCGCGCTCGATTATGAAGCGCGCTTGGCAGCGCTCCGCGAGGCGGGGATCGGCCTGTGGGATGTCGTCGCGACCGCACGGCGGATCGGCAGCACCGACGCGGCGATCATGGATCACAAGGCGAACGACCTCGCCGGGCTGGTCGCGTCGCTGCCGCATCTCCGCGCGGTCGCGTTCAACGGCGGCAAGGCGGCCGCGATCGGGCGTCCGCTGTTGCGGAGCGCGGCGGTGGAGCTGCTGACGCTGCCCTCGTCGAGTCCGCTCCACACGATCGGCCTCGACGCCAAGCTCGCGTCCTGGACCGCGCTCGGCGACCGGCTGGACCCGGGGCGGGAGCAAGGCGCGTCGTAGGTGGCGCGGAAGCGGACCCTTAAACGTCGAGCGCGCGCTACGTCGCGGCCTCTCTGTGGACGCTGCCCGCCGCGTCGTAGGCCCGGTCGATAGGCGCTGCGGAAACTCAAAAGTAACGAAAGTAACGCCCAGAACAGGAAAACGCAGGCTGTGGTAGCGGTTCGCTTCAAGGGCGCTATCGCGGCGGCGAATGTCGAGGCTCCGGAGACGTGCGTTAGCGGTTGCCGCCGGCTGGTCGAAAGTTCCGAAGGTTCCGGAACAACGACAACATTTGCCGTCTCTCGTGATCGAGGACGCGCGCGGGGTGGGGATCGACGGTGGAAAGAGCGATGTCCCGCTTAGCACGAGTCGCAGGCTGTAGGACAGCGCCGATGCGGTTCGCAGCCGAGGCAGCTCAGCGCATCAAGCGGGTGCCTAATTCATGCATTTATTAAGTTGGCACCGTAATTCCATAATTCAAATTGGTCGCGTAATCGCTGCTATGCCAAAAGCGCACCAGCGCCGAGCGGGCGAAGGTGCGTTTTAATTTGTGGTTAGTCAGAGTGACCTGCTATTCTGCAGGAGCAACCTCGCGTTCGTCGATGACCGCGTTCTTCTGTCCTTCACCGTTGGCGATCGATGATGTAGCGGGAATGCCCTGGTAGCCAGAAATCGATTTGGCGCTCGCCATACCGGGCGCGTTCGAGTTCCCTCCGAGCAGATCGCGGGTCGCCTTTTCAATCCGGTCGCCAATGTCGTTGTCGACGTTACGCCAATAGGCGAATGCGCGCTCGAGAATCGGTTCGCTGACGCCGTTGGCGAGATGCCCGGCCACGTTATTGACGAAGCGGTCGCGCTGCGCATCGTCCATCACCTCGCGCACCAGTGCGCCGGGCTGGCTCCAATCGTCGTCATCCTCGCGCAAGGTGTACGCTGCGCGGACCATGTCACCGTCAGCCATCCACGTCGCTTCTCCTCCGACTTCTGGCTGCGCCCCGGGTCCGCCATAGGAATTGGGAGCATAGACCGGATCGACTGCGTTGACCGTCCGCCCCTGGCCGGCACGCGAGTAGGAATGGACCTCCGCCGCCTTGGCCTGGTTTACCGGGATTTGCTTGTAGTTGACTCCAAGTCGAGCCCGGTGTGCGTCCGAATAGGAAAACCCGCGCGCCAGCAGCATCCTGTCCGGGCTCAGACCGATGCCGGGCACCATGTTGTTCGGCTCGAACGCCAACTGCTCGATCTGAGTATCCCAATCCACCGGGTTGGTGTCGAGTTTCAGCTTACCGACTTCCATCAGCGGATAATCGTCGTGCGGCCATGTCTTGGTCAGATCGAACGGGTTGATCCGGTAAGTCTTGGCATCCTTGAACGGCATGATCTGGAACTTCAGCGTCCAGCTGGGGAACTCGTCTTTGGCAATGTGCTCGAACAGGTCGCGACGGTGGTAGTCGCCGTCTTGACCGGCCATCTTGTCGGCTTCGTCTTGCGTCAGGTGCGCGTTGCCGTCGCCCAAATCGGTGTGGAAGTGCCATTTGACCCAGAACTTCTCGCCCGCCTCGTTGATAAGCATGTAGGTATGGCTCGAGTATCCGTTCATTTCACGCCAGTTTTTAGGCACACCGCGATCCCCCATCAGGTACGTCACCTGATGCGCGCTTTCGGGACTGAGGGTCCAGAAATCCCACTGCATATCGTGATCGCGCAGACCATTATCGGCGCGGCGCTTTTGGCTGCGGATGAAATGCTGGAACTTCATCGGATCGCGAACAAAGAAGATCGGCGTGTTGTTGCCGACCATGTCGAAATTGCCGTCCTCGGTGTAGAACTTGACCGAGAACCCGCGTGGATCGCGCCACGTGTCGGGACTGCCGCGCTCACCCGCCACGGTGGAGAAGCGCATCGCGGTTTCCACTTTTGCGCCGGGCTGCAGGAACTTCGCCTTGGTGTATTTGCTGACGTCCGCCGTTACCTCGAAATGGCCGAACGCGCCGCTTCCCTTGGCGTGCGGTTGGCGTTCCGGAATACGCTCGCGGTTGAAGTTCGCCATCTGCTCGATCAAATAGTGATCGTTGAGCACGATCGGACCGTCCCGCCCGATGGAAAGCGAATGCTCGTCACTCTGGACGGGGATGCCGGCATCGGTTGTGGTGCGGGGAGCAGATTTCTTGTCGGTCATTGTCGTTACCTTCGGCGTGCGTGTCAGCAGTGTAGTTCGACAACGGCGGGAGGGGCTGGACGTTCCGTCGCAGCAAACGGACGGGCCACCTCGCGCCCAGTCGGGAATTACGGCGCCAGTTCACTAAATACACGAAACCCTCGGTTTCGGACCCCGCTTTTGCGGAGCGAGCGTCCGGCCGGTCCGGTCTCAATATTGGCAACTCAATCACTAGGGTCCAGACTCATTCACAGCCAGAAGGCGATGGCGGTGGCGGTGGCGAGGGCGACGCCTGAGAGGAAGTTTGCGGCCAGCTTGTCATAGCGGTTGGCGACACGGCGGAAGTCCTTGAGACGGCAGAAGGCGTTCTCGA
>JBBSTE010000006.1:0-106239 GCA_038236185.1 Sphingomonadales bacterium
AACACCCCCCCGCCGGGTCGTTTCGCGCGTAGTCCACAACCGCGGCGCCGCGCCTGCAACACGTGTCTCGCTTGCGCTCCAAACGAACGGGTGGTTTTGCTTCTAACGCTGCTCGTTTAACGTTGCGCTAAGCGATTTGCCCGGAGGCGGCGCGACCGGTAAGCGCACGCGTCCCGAACCGGAGTTTCCGAATGCCCTTCAAGCCGCTTCGCAAGGCCATCTTCCCCGTCGCCGGGCTCGGCACGCGCTTCCTGCCCGCGACCAAGGCGATGCCCAAGGAGATGCTGACCGTCGTCGACAAGCCGTTGATCCAGTACGCGGTGGAGGAGGCGCTGGAGGCGGGGATCGAGCAGATCATCTTCGTCACCGGCCGCGGCAAATCGGCGCTCGAGGACCATTTCGACGTGTCCTACGAACTCGAATCGACGATGCGCGCGCGGGGCAAGTCGATGGCGCTGATCGACGGCATCCGCCAGAAACCGGGATCGCCGGTCTACATCCGGCAACAGGAGCCATTGGGGCTCGGCCATGCGGTGTGGTGCGCGCGCGAGATCGTCGGCGACGAGCCGTTCGCGGTACTGCTTCCCGATGAGCTGATGGTCGGGACGCCGGGGTTTTTGAAGCAGATGGTCGGGGCCTACGAGCGGCTTGGCGGGAACCTCATCGGTGCTCTTGAAGTTGCACCGGAAGATACGGATAAATATGGTATTATCACGCCAGGTGCGATCGATGGTCCGGTGACCGAGGTGAAGGCGGTGGTCGAAAAGCCGCCGCGAGGAACCGCCGCATCGAACCTGATGACGCCGGGGCGGTATATCCTTCAGCCCGAGGTGATGAAGATCCTCGACAATCCGGTGCGTGGTGCGGGCGGCGAGATCCAGCTGACCGACGCGATGGCGCAGCTGATCGGCAAGCAGCCGTTTCATGGCTATACGTTCGACGGGCGGCGGTTCGATTGCGGGGATAAGGCGGGGTATATCCAGGCGAATCTGGCGCTGGCGCTGGAGCGCGAGGACATCGGGCCGGTGGTTAGAGAATTCGCGCGGTCATTGCTGATGTGACCCGTACTCCCGCGAAAGCGGAAGTCCAGAATTACGGGTGATTCGCGTGTTACCCTGGGCTCCCGCCTTCGCGGGAGCACTATTCTTTTGGCGAGACCGTTCTAACGGAAACCGCACCCCGCGCAGCCGGGGTCTTTCGGGAGCCGGATCGTCCGGAATCTCATCGCGAGCAAGTCGATGAGCAGCAGTTTTCCCGCCATGTCGTCGCCGAACGGCGCGAGGCAGCGGATCGCCTCAAGCGTCGCCAGGCTGCCGAGGACGCCCGCGACCGGGCCGAGGATGCCGTCTTCGGCGCAGCTCGTCTCGGCGCGGTCGGGGGCTTCGCCGACGAAGCAACGGTAGCAGGGCTTGTCCGCCTCCCAGCCGCGATAGACCCCGAGCTGCCCCTCGAACTGGCCGACCGCGGCGGAGACGAGCGGGATTTCGAGCGCATACGCCGCGTCGGCGACCGCGAAACGCGTCGCGAAATTGTCGCAGCCGTCGAGGACGACGTCGGCACCTTCCAGGATGAGCGCGGCATTGTCGGGCGTGAGCCGGGCGGTGCGCGTCTCGATCGTGACGCCGGGGTTGATCGCGCGGGCGCGCGTCGCGGCGGCGACGACCTTCGCCGAACCGGTGTCGTCGGTGGCGTAAATCGTCTGGCGCTGGAGGTTCGACACCTCGACCGCGTCGTCGTCGATCAGGATGAGGCGGCCGACGCCCGCGGCGGCGAGGTATTGGATCGCGGGCGAGCCGATCCCGCCCGCGCCGACGATCGCGACGCTCGCGGTCTTCAGCCGCTGCTGGCCGTCGCCGCCGAATTCCTTGAGGACGATGTGGCGGGCGTAGCGGGCGAGTTCGTCGTCGGTGAAACCGGTCATTGCCCGGTCGATCCGAAGCCTCCGGCCCCGCGCGCTGTCTCGTCGAGCGACGCAACCTCGGCGAGCACCGCGCGGAGCACGGGGGCGGGGACGAGCTGCGCGATGCGATCGCTGCGGTTCACCACGAACGGTTCGGCGCCGAGATTGGCGAGGATCACCTTCACTTCGCCGCGATAGTCGCTGTCGATCGTGCCGGGGGTGTTGAGGCAGGTGACGCCGTGCTTGAGCGCGAGGCCCGAGCGCGGGCGGACCTGGACCTCGTAGCCGGGCGGGACCGCGATCGCGAAGCCGGTGGCGACGGCGTGGCGGGTGCCGGGTGCGAGCGTCAGGTCTTCGGCGGCGACGACGTCCATTCCGGCGGCGCCTGCGGTCGCGTAGGCGGGGAGGGGCAGGTCCGCGCCATGATCGAGGCGGCGGATCGCGATGCGGATCGGGTCAGAGGGCATCGGCGATCCTTGCGGCGAGGCGGGTCGCGACCTCGGCCTTGTCGAGCCGGTCCCAGCTTTCGACGCCGGATTCGGTGACGATGTGGATGGTGTTGGCGTCGCCGCCCATCACGTCGCCGGAGACGTCGTTGGCGACGATCCAGTCGGCGTTCTTGCGGGTGCGTTTGGCGGTGGCGTGGTCGACGACATTCTCGGTCTCGGCGGCGAAGCCGATGAGGAGCTTGGGGCGGCGCGGGCTGCGGGCGAGTGTAGCGAGGATGTCGGGGTTTTCGACGAGGCTGAGTGCGGGTGGTGCTTCGCCCTTCTTGATCTTCTGGTCGCCGCTGGTTTCGGCGCGCCAGTCGGCGACCGCGGCGACCATCACCGCGGCGTCGGCGGGGAGCGCCTGCGCGACGGCGTTTGCCATGTCCTGCGCGGTGACGACATCGACGCGGGTGACGCCCGACGGAGTCGCGAGCGAGACCGGGCCGGCGACGAGCGTGACCTTCGCACCGAGCGCGGCGACCGCGGCGGCGATCGCGAAGCCCTGCTTTCCGGACGAGCGATTGGCGAGGTAGCGGACCGGGTCGATCGGCTCGTGGGTCGGGCCAGCGGTGACTAGGATGTGTTTGCCCGTCAGACTCTTACCACCGTTCGTTTCGAGCGTAGTCGAGAAACGCTGCGCAGCGCTCGTGGTACGTTTCTCGACTTCGCTCGAAACGAGCGGGGTTTTCAGGGACTGTTCTATTGTTGCGAGGATCGCCTCGGCCTCGGGCAACCGGCCGGGTCCATATTCGCCGCAGGCCATCGCGCCTTCGTCGGGCTCCGTCACGGTCACGCCGTCGGCGCGGAGTTGCGCGACGTTGCGGCGGGTGGCGGCGTGTTGCCACATGCGGACGTTCATCGCGGGGGCCGCCAGTACTGGCGTGTCGGTGGCGAGCAGGATCGTCGTGGCGAGATCGTCGGCGATGCCCGCCGCCATCCGCGCCAGCAGGTCGGCGGTGGCAGGCGCGACGACGATCAGATCGGCTTCGCGGCTGAGCTGGATGTGGCCCATCTCGGCCTCGTCCTTCAGGTCCCAGAGGGTCGTATAGACCTTGTCCTCGCTGAGCGCGGCGAGCGTCATCGGGGTGACGAAATGGCTGCCGCCCTCGGTCAGGACGCAGCGGACGCTGTGGTCGCGCTTGCGAAGCAGGCGGATCAGTTCGCACGCCTTGTACGCGGCGATGCCGCCGCCGACGATCAGGAGGATTCGGCTCATCGCGCGATCCTTGTCACGGTGATGCGCCGCCTGTCGAGCGCGACCGTCGCGAGATCGCGCAGGCCGTCCGGTACAAATGCGAGTCCGGCGAGGATCACGGGGGCGACGAGCAGCCCCCAATAATATGTATCGGTGCGGCAGAAGAGCGCGATCAGCAACGCGTACGCGCCGAAGACAGCGAGCGCGCGCAGGCCGATCGCGTCGGGCAGCACCGCCCAGCCGAACAAGGCGAGGACGACGAGCGGCGCGCCGATCCACAATGGGAAGGCGTCGAGCGCGGTCAGCAGCGTTATCGTCTTCACGAAGAAGCCGAAGCCGAGCATCCCCGACCAGCCCTGGCCGACCGGATCGTCGGGGCGCGCGACGAGGCTCCAGGCGTGCGCGTGCGCGGCGACGACGATCGCGAGGATCGATAGTGCCGCGAACCACCCGACCGCCTCGCGGCGGCGACCGCTGACGACCGCCATGCCCATCATCACGATCGCGTAGAGCGCGGCGGTCTCGCGGACCAGCATCGCGCACGCGCCGAGCGCGACCGCGGCGAGCCATTTGTCGGGCTGCCACAGCGCGAGCGAGAGCGCGATGAGCAATCCCGCCCAGATTTCATGGAACGCCGCGAGATCGGCGCGGACGTAGACTAGCGAGCCGCAGCCGATCAGGACCAGCGCGATGATCAGCGGCGGCGTCCGCGTGAACATCGGTTTGAACCGGGCGAGCCACGCGAGCAGGACTCCCGCGACGAGTGCGTAGAGCAACAGGATCGTCGCCCAATCGGGCAGCGCCGCCTGAACGACCGCGAGCGTCGGGAGGCGCATCGTGACGAACGGCCGCATCGGATAACCGCTGGCGCGCTGCTGATCGGCGGCAACCTGATAATAATCCCCGCCGCCGCGCAGCCCGGCGACGACCGACTGGTAGAACAGCACGTCGGCGCGATCGTCGACCTTGGCGATCCCGCCGTGCGTGGTCGACTGGACCGGCGGTGGTCCGGGGCTGACGAGCGCGGTCAGCGAGATCAGTAGCAACAGCGCGAGGATCGCCGCGGCGATCAAGGCATTGCGGCGCGTCAGAGACGCCATCCGCGTCGGACGGCTGAGCCAGATCGACCGCGCGGCTGGCGTCATCGCATCATCAGCCAGGTCGCGGCGATCCCGGTCAGCAACGCGAGGATCGCGACCAGAGTATAGCGCCAACCCCCGATTCGGACGATCCGGACCTCGGCGAGCGGCGGGGCCGGGGGCGCGCCGCCGGGGGGCGGGACGCGCGCTTCGATGCGGCGGACGAGGTCGGGCAGGCCGGCGAGCGTCTTCAGGTCGGAGACGATCCGGTCGGCGATCGCCGCCTCGGGGCCGAGTTCGGTACGGATCCAGTCCTCGACCACCGGCTGGGCGGTATCCCACAGGTTGATGTCGGGATCGAGCGCGGTCGCGACCCCCTCGACCATCACCATCGTCTTCTGGAGCAGCAGCAGATGCGGCTGCGTCTGCATGTCGAATTCGCGCGTGATCGAGAACAGCGAATCGAGCATCAGACCGATCGACATGTCCTTGACCGGCAGCCCGCGCGTCGGCTCGCCGACCGCGCGCAAGGCGGTGGCGAATTCGGCGACATTGTGGTGCGCGGGGACATAGCCCGCCTCGAAATGGATTTCGGCGACGCGGCGGTAATTGCCGGTGATCAGGCCGTAGAGGATCTCGGCGAGCCAGCGCCGCGCGCGGCGATCGATCCGGCCCATGATCCCGAAATCGATCGCGGCGATCTTGTTGCCGGGGAGCGCGAAGAGATTGCCCTGGTGGAGATCGGCGTGGAAGAACCCTTCCGCGATCGCCTGGCGCAGGAAGGCGTGGACCAGCGTCTTCGCGAGGAGGGGCAGGTCATGGCCCGCCGCGATCAGCGCCGGGGTGTCGCCAATCTTGATGCCGTCGACCCATTCGAGCGTCAGCACCTTGCCCGATGTCCGCGCCCAGTCGATCGCCGGGACCAAGAAACCGGGTTCGGCCTCCATCATGTCCTTCAGTTCTGACGCGGAGGCGGCCTCGCGGCGCATATCGAGTTCGCGCGCGGTCCAGCGTTTGAAGGTGGCGATGACGAGGCGCGGGCGCAGGCGGGCGAGTTCGCCGCCCCCCCTTTGATTATCTAGGGCTTCGAGCTGCGCCGCGGCCCATTCGTACGTCTCGATCGCGCGTGCGAATTCGTCCTCGACACCGGGCCGGATGACCTTGACCGCGACTTGGCGCCCGTCGGTCGTCACCGCACGGTGGACCTGCGCGATCGAGGCGGCGCCGACCGCGACTTCGTCGATCGAGGCGAAGAGTTCGTCGAGCGGGCGGCCGAAGCTGGCGCGCATCGCGTCGCGGATTGTGGCGAACGGGATCGGGGGAAGCGCGTCCTGAAGGCGCATCAGATCGTGCGCGGCGTGGTCTCCGACGATATCGGGGCGGGTGGCGAGCGTCTGGCCGAACTTGATCGCGGCGGGGCCGATCGCCTGGAACGCCTCGGCATAGCGCGGCGCCTTCGGCACGCGCGCGCCGAACCGGGCGATGCGGACGAGGCGGCGGACGGCGGCGGGGGTGTTGGGATCGCGCTCGATCCCGCTCAGCGCGCCGTGCCGCGCGAGCGTCCGGCCCCATTTCAGGAGCCGCCAGAGATGGACGGCGGGGGACGTCACTTGGCGTTCAAATCCGCCAGCCGCTGTGGATCGCGACGAGGCCGCCGAGCATCGGCTCGACGTTCGTGCGGACGAAGCCGGCGTCGGCGATCATCGCCTCGAACGTCGGCATGTCGGGGAAGCGGCGGATCGATTCGATCAGATAGCGATAGCTTTCGGCGTCGTGCGCGAGGAGCTGGCCGAGCTTGGGCACGACCTTGTGCGAATAGGTGTCGTAGACTTCGGCGAAGCCCGGCCAGAGCGTCGTCGAGAATTCGAGGCAGAAAAACCGCCCACCGCGTTTGAGGACGCGGTGCGCTTCGCCGAGCGCGGCGGGGATGTCGGTGACGTTCCGGATGCCGAACGCGATCGTGTACGCGTCGAAGAACTTGTCCGGGAAGGCGGGCGATTCGGCATTCGCTTCGGTCCATACCAGGCCCCCGAGTTCGCGCTTGCGCGCGTTGGCGATGCCGCGTTTGTGCGCGCGTTCGATGCCAACTTCGAGCATCGCCGGGTTGATGTCTGCGACCGTGACCGCCGCACCCGATTTTTCGAGACGGAAGGCGATGTCGCCGGTGCCGCCCGCCATGTCGAGGATCGCCTCGCCCGCGCGGGGCTGCACGCGCCGGACGAAGCGGTCCTTCCACAGGCGGTGCATCCCGCCCGACATCGCGTCGTTCATCAGATCGTAGCTCGAGGCGACGCTCGCGAAGACGCCGCCGACGCGCGCGGTCTTGTCGGCGGGGGCGACGTCTTCGTAGCCGAAGGAGACGGTGTCGGTGGCGGGGTCGGTCATCGAATGCGGCTCTAGCTGCGTTGACCCCCCTCGTCATCCCCGCGAAAGCGGGGACCCATCTCCCGCCGATGCCGTCTCACTACCGTCGTGAATGCCGCAGCCGGACGTGATGGATCCCCGCCTTCGCGGGGATGACGAAAGTTTGCGCTTATGACGGAGATTTTGGATGCCGGAACTTCCCGAGGTCGAGACGACGGTGCGCGGGCTGCGGCCCGTGCTGGAGGGCGCGCGGCTAGTCTCGGTAGTGACGCTGCGTGGCGATCTCCGGCGCGCGTTTCCGCCCGACCTGCGCCAGCGGCTGACCGGGGCGACGGTCACTGCGCTCGGACGGCGCGCGAAATACGGGCTGATCGAGACCGATCGCGGCGACACGATGATCTTCCACCTCGGCATGTCTGGGCGGTGGCGGGTCGATCCCGAGGAAATCGGCAAGCACGACCATCTGGTGATGGCAACCGATGCTGGACGACGGCTGGCGCTCAACGATGCGCGGCGGTTCGGGTCGGTCGATCTTTGGCCGACCGAAGATCTTTTGCACTATCCGCCGTTCATCACGCTCGGGCCAGAGCCATTGGGACCGGAGCTAAGCGCGAAGCATCTGCTGACCGCGCTCGACGGACGAATCTCGCCGATCAAGGTGATGCTGCTCGATCAGCGGATCGTCGCGGGGCTGGGCAATATCTACGTTTGCGAGGCGCTGCATCTCGCTCGGATCGCGCCGGGGCGGGCGGCAGGGCAGGTGTCGAAGGCGCGGCTCGAACGGCTTGTTGTCGCGATTCGTGCGGTGCTGGAGGAGGCGATCCTCGCGGGCGGATCGACGTTGCGCGATTATGCCCGGCCCGACGGCGAGCTCGGCTATTTCTCGAAACAGTTCAAGGTCTATGGCCGTGAGGAATTGCCGTGCGATTGCGGCGGCGTGGTGAAGCGCCGCGTCGATGGCGGGCGATCGACCTTCTGGTGTCCGGCCTGCCAGCGGAGTTGACCTTTTTCGCTCGTATCGCTAGGGGCGGCGGCTTCGAGAGGGCATTGGGATTCCTTGGCGGGACTCCCGGCGCCCTTTTTTCATCGGTTACGAGATACAGGATATTCCATGGCGAACACGCCGCAAGCCAAGAAGCGCATCCGCCGCAACGACCGTCGCGCCGAAGTGAACGGCGCGCGCGTCGGCCGTATCCGTACCTTCATCAAGAAGGTCGAATCGGCGCTGGCGTCTGGCGACAAGGCGAGCGCGACGACCGCTCTCGCCGAGGTTCAGCCCGAGCTGCAGCGCGGCGTCGCCAAGGGTGTGCTCCACAAGAACACCGCGAGCCGCAAATTTTCGCGCCTGACCAAGGCGGTCTCCGCGCTCGGCTGACGCTTCGAGCGCTGGATCAAATGCTTAGCCCGTCGGATCACCGGCGGGCTTTTTGCTGTCCCGGCCTCGCATTCGAAAAGTACGGTTAAACCGCGATTCGCGAGCGGACTGTCCGTTCAAAGGTCGATAATTATTCGCGAAAACAGCCACTTGTAAAATAGTTTGACGCATTTTGGCGGCGCACGGCGAGTCAATCCATTTTATTTCACAAAAGCGTCATCGAGCGACTTGCTCGACTCGCCCGCTTCTCCGTACACCATTCAAGTCGCGACGGTGATCATCGTCGCGCCCAAATGACAGCGTTGAGAACCGCCGCGGTCGGGGACCGCACCGGGGGAAATTCGTGTCGGTGAAATCCGGCTGGAAACGCTTGCGTTCCGGCTGCGGGAGAGGTGTGCGTGGCGTTTTCGCGAGGCGAATCGGCGGAATTGAGCGACCTGGCGAAAGCCTGGGCGCGGGTCCGCACGAACCTGCGCGAATCGGCGGGCGCACGACTGTTCGACCAATGGCTGAAGCCGATCGAACTCGTCGAGGCTGATGAGCCCGACACCGTGAGGCTGACGCTGCCGTCGGCGTTCATGACCAACTGGGTCCGCAACCATTACGCCGACCGGCTGGTGCTGGAATTCCGCGCGATCCTGCCTGATGTTCGGTCGGTCGCGATCGAGACGCGGACGCAGGCCGAGGTGCCGGTGGTGCTGAGTTTGCCCGCGCCTTCACCGGCGGTCGCGCGCGACTCGGTTCCGGTCGAGCAGCCGACGCTCGATCCACGGATGACGCTCGACCGCTTCGTCGTCGATTCCTCGAACAAGGTCGCGTTCAACGCCGCGCGGGTGCTTGGCGAGCCGGGCCCGGTGCGGTTCAGCCCGTTGTTTCTTCACAGCGGGACGGGGCAGGGCAAGACGCATCTGATGCACGCGATCGGCCATGCGTTTCTCGCGCACCGCCCCGACGCGCGCGTGCTCTACATGCCCGCCGAGCGCTTCATGTTCGATTTCGTCTCGGCGATGCGCGCCAAGGATACGTTCGCGTTCAAGACGCGGCTCCGCGGGGTCGATCTTCTGCTGATCGACGACCTCCAGTTCATCGCCGGCAAGGATGCGACGCAGGAGGAATTCTTCCATACGATCAACGAGGTGATGGCGGCGGGCAAGCGCCTCGTCATCGCCGCGGATCGCTGCCCGCAGGCGCTCGACGGGGTCGAGCCGCGGATCGTCGGGCGGATGGCGTCGGGGCTGATCGCCGACATCAAGCCGCCCGAGCCTGCCTTGCGGCGCGCGATCCTGAATCGGAAGCTCGCCGACATGCCCGGGGCGTGTGTACCCGACGAGGTGCTCGAGCTGCTCGCGGGGCGGATCCATTCGAACATCCGCGAACTGGAGGGCGCGCTCAATCGGATCGTCGCTTATGCGCAATTGACCGGCGATGCGATCGACATGGATTTCGCGGTCGCGACGCTCGGCGATTCGCTTCGGGGCGCGCAGCGTCGCGTGACGATCGACGAGATTCAGAAACTGGTTTCGGCGCATTTCGAGCTGAAACCGCTCGACCTGATCTCGGCGCGCCGCGCCCGCGCGGTGGCGCGGCCGCGGCAGATCGCGATGTATCTGGCGAAACGCCTGACGACGCGTTCGCTGCCCGAAATCGGGCGCAAGTTCGGTGGGCGCGATCATTCGACGGTGATCCACGCGGTGCGGCGGATCGAGGAATTGCGCGACTCGGATCGCGAGATCGACGGCGCGGTCCGGGTGCTGATGCGGCAGTTGGAGGGCTGAGCCCCCGAAGTGACTGTCCTCTTGGGGGTGGCTCGCGGTTCGCGCTGTCCTACAAGCCTCGAATCGGTGTAGATGGGGCGTCCCGAAAGGGCGCTCTTTGACACTACCGGAATTCCGACCGCAAAACTGCCCGTTCGATGGGGTATGCGTTAGTGTGACCTTTGTGTGACCTTTGGCGGAAATCCGCCGTTTTTACGTCGGCTTCAAACCTGCAGTCCGGTCGCTTCCAGCGCCGCCTTCAGCGTCGGCGCGGCGAGATCGCGGGCGCGCGCGGCGCCTTGCTCCAGCACCGCCGCCACCGCCCCGCGATCGTCGAGCAGGTGCAGCATCCGGTCGCGGATCGGCGACAGTTTCGCGATGGCGAGATCGGCGAGCGCGGGCTTGAACGCGCCGAAGCCCTTGCCCGCGAATTCGGCGAGGACCGCGTCGGTCGATATGTCGGCCAGCGCGGCGTAGATCGTCACGAGGTTCTTCGCTTCGGCGCGCGTTTCCATCTCCGCCATTGTCTCGGGCAAAGGCTCGGGATCGGTTTTCGCCTTGCGGAATTTCTGCGCGATCGCATCGTCGTCGTCGGTCAGCTGGATGCGGCTCATCTCCGACGGATCGGATTTCGCCATCTTCGCCATGCCGTCGCGCAAACTCATCACGCGCGGCGCGGCCTTCGATATGAAGGGTTCGGGCAGAGTGAACAGATCGACCCCGAAATCGGTGTTGAACTTGGTCGCGATGTCGCGCGCGAGTTCGAGGTGCTGTTTCTGATCGTCGCCGACGGGGACGTGCGTCGCCTGGTAGACGAGGACATCGGCGGCCTGGAGCACCGGATAGGTGAACAGCCCGACGCTGGCGCCTTCGCGATTCTTGCCAGCCTTGTCCTTCCACTGCGTCATGCGGCCCAGCCAACCCATCCGCGCGGTGCCGCCGAGCAGCCAGGTGAGCTCGCTATGCGCGGGAACGCGGGCCTGGTTGAACAGCGTCGCGCGCGCCGGGTCGATGCCGCAGGCGAGGAGCACCGCGGCCATTTCGATCGTGTTGCTCGCAAGCTCCCCCGGGTCGATCGCGACCGTCAGCGCATGAAGGTCCGCGAGGAAGAACAGGCAGTCTCCCCCAGAACCGATGGCATCCTGCATCGCGACCCAATTCTTGATCGCGCCGAGATAATTGCCGAGGTGGAGATTGCCGGTGGGCTGGATGCCGGAGACGACGCGCATGATTAGCCTTACTTGCGGATGAGCCGCTTCGCGTCGGCGAGGCGGAAGGCGCCGAACACGAAGGTCGCGGCGGCGTAGACGAGGCTGCCGGCCGCCACCAGCACGAACATCGCGCCCCAGCGCTGGAGGCCCGGGCCGGTGGTATAGGGACGGAACAAGTCGTTGGCGAACCACAGCACGACGCCCATCAGCAGCGACGCCGCGAGCAGGCGCCACGCACGGCGCCTCAACTGCGCGTCCGCGACGAAATGGCCGCGCTTGACCAGCGTGCGCCAGAGGAGCGCGACGTTGACCGTCGAGGCGAGCGCGGTTGCGAGGGGTGGGCCCATGTGTTTGAGCGGCACGATGAAGGCGAGATTGAGGACGAGGTTCACCATCATCGAGACTACCGCGAAACGCACCGGCGTCTTGGTGTCCGACCGCGCGTAGAAGCCGGGAGTCAGCACCTTGACGAGGATATAGCTCGGGAGGCCCACCGAAAAGGCGGCGAGCGCTTGCGCGGTGGCGACTGTGTCGTCGGGGGTGAACTTGCCGTGCTGGAACAGCGCCGCGACGATCGGGACGCCGCAGACGATCAGCGCGACCGTGGCGGGGAGCGTGAAGAACAGCGCGAGCTCGAGGCCACGGTTCTGCGTTTCCATTGCCTGCGCTTCGTCGCCGCGGCCGAGCTGGGCGGAGATCGTCGGGAGCAGGACGGTACCGAGGCCGATGCCGATCAGGCCGAGCGGAAGCTGGTTCAGCCGATCAGCGAAATAGATGTAGCTGACCGATCCAGCGCTCAGCAGGCTCGCGGCGAGCGCGGTCGAGACGACGAGGTTGATCTGCACCGCGCCGGCACCCGCGGCGGCGGGCCAGATGAGCGACAGGAGTTTCTTCACGTCGGGGTTGAGGCTTGGGAGCTTCGGGCGGAGCTTAACACCGGCGCTGCGGCACGCGAGAACTAGCCACAGCAGTTGCAACGCGCCCGCCAGCGTCACCGCGATCGCCTGGTTGCGCGCGGTGAACAAGGGCTCGTGCTCATGGAAAAACAGCAGCGCCGCGATCAAAGTGAGGTTGAGCAGGATCGGCGCGGCGGCGGCGACCCAGAAGCGATGCATCGAATTGAGGATGCCGCCAAGCAGCGAGACGAGGCTGATCAGCAGCAGATAGGGGAAGGTGATCCGCGCGAGTTCGACCGCAAACGCGAATTGTGCGGGGCTCGCTTCGTTGAACCCGCCCGAGAGCAACCAGGTGACCGGATAGGCCGCGACTTCCATCACGATCGTCATTACGATCAGGACGGGCAGTAGGACCGACAGCGCGTCCTCCGCGAACGCGACGCCCGCGGGCAGGCCGTCCCCGTCCTTGTCGTTCACTTTGCGGTTGAACATCGGGATGAACGCGGCGGAGAACGCGCCCTCCGCGAACAGTGCGCGGAACATGTTGGGTAGCCGGAACGCGATCAGGAAAGCATCCGACGCGAACCCCGCGCCGACGAACCGCGCGAACAGCGAATCTCGGACGAGCCCCAGCACCCGGCTGGCGAGGGTGAGACCGCCGACGGATCCGAGCGCGCGCGTGAGGTTCATTGAATTCCTGTCTTCCGTTCGCCCTGAGCTCGTCGAAGGGCTGCCCTTCCTATCGACCGACGAAGAGAAGGACAGGGCTTCGACAAGCTCAGCCCGAACGGAGCTATAGGGGAAACCCGGTCATGTCCCGCCGTGAGGTTCTCAAGCCTGACCGATCACGTCCGGCTGTGTCCCCACCTGCGCCTGCGCTTGCTGGTAGTAGAGCGCGTTGAAGTCGATCGGTTCGAGCAGCAGCGGCGGGAAGCCGCCGTCGCGCACCGCGTCGGCGACGATCCGGCGCGCGAACGGGAAGAGCAGGCGCGGTCCCTCGCCGAGCAGGAACGGCTGGAGCGCGTCGTCGGGAATGTTGCGCAGCCCGAACAGCCCGGCGTAGGCAAGCTCGACGATGAAGGCAACCTGGCCGTCGCGCTCGGCGCGGATCTCGACCTTCAGGGTGACCTCGCGGACTTCGTCGGCGACCTGCGCCGCGGCGATATCGAACTGGACGTTGATTTCGGGGGCCTGCTCGTTCTGGTAGACCGCGGGCGCGTTCGGGTTCTCGAACGACAGATCCTTCACATATTGCGAAATCAGGCCGACTGCGGGCGCGGTATCCTCGCCGTTGGCGAGCGGGTCGCTCTGGGGTGCGCCGAAATCTTCGCTCATCGATACATCCTGCATGGAACGGGGCGGCTGGATGCCTGCCCGGAATGGTCGCGCGACTAGCAGGGTGAATGAACCGTTTCAACGCACGAGCGTCTAGCAACGGAGGCGAGGACATTTGTAACGCGGGGCCGCGTCGCCTATGTTGGGCGTCAGACGTTTGGAGGTACGGTGTTCTACGCAATCCTGCTCATGATGGTCGCCGGTTTCCTGGCGCTGCGTCTGTATTCGGTCCTCGGCAAGCGGACCGGGCACGAGCAGCCTTTGCCCAAGACCGCGGAAGAGCGCGTCGCGCCCGCCGTGATGCCGCGCACGATCGACGTGACGCCTGAGGTTCGCGAGACGGCGCCGCGGACCATCGACGCGTCCGCGGAGACCGGCATCCGCGCGGTGGTCGCTGCCGAACCCGCCTTCGATCTGGCGCAATTCCTCGACGGCGCGCAATCGGCGTACCGGATGATCCTCGAGGCGTTCTGGAAGGGTGATCGCGAGCAATTGAAATGGCTCGTCGCGGACGACGTCTATGCCTCGTTCGACGCGGCGATCGCGGCGCGCGAGGCGGCGGGCGAGACGCTCGACAACCGTCTCGTCTCGATCGAGCGCGCGAGCGTCGCGGGCGCATCGGTTGATGGCCGCGACGCGCGGATCATGGTGCGGTTCGATGCCGATATCGCGGCGGTCACGCGTGACGCCGAGGGCAATGTCGTCGGCGGATCGACCGACGACGCGGTCGAGGCGCACGAAATCTGGACCTTCGCGCGGACGCTGAAGAGCAGCGACCCAAATTGGAAGCTCGCGGACACCGACGAGGCGTGATGCGCGGTCGGGGGGCAATCGCGCTGGCCGCGGCGCTGGCGGTGTCGGCTTGCGTCGGCGGCGTCGAGCCGCCGTCGCGGGGGCGGCCGCCCGTACGAACAACGACCGGATATCCCCCAGTAAGGCGACCGATTCCGGCGACGCCGATCGCGCCCGTCGCTGCCGCTCCGACGCCCGGTGCGGCAATCGCGGCGAACGCCGCTTTGGCGGCAGGGCCACCGGTCGCTTCCTTGCCGATCACGCGAGATGGCGCGGCGCGCGCGCTAGCCGCCTTTCGGACGAGCTGTCCCTCGCTCGTTCGCCGTACCGACGCGTCGGGGCTGACTGGCGGGGCCGACTGGCAACCGGTGTGCGCGGCGGCGTCCGCGACTACGCCGGGGGACGCATTCGCGTTCTTCGCGCGCTGGTTCGAGACGGTTCAGGTCGGCGACGGTCGCGCCTTCGCGACGGGCTATTTCATTCCCGAAATCGCGGGTTCGCGCGAGCGGCGGGCGGGATACGACACGCCGATCTATGCGCGGCCGACCGATTTGATCGATGTCGATCTCGGCGCATTCTCCGACGCGCTTAAGGGCAAGAAAATCCGCGGCCGCGTCGAGGGGACGAACTTCATTCCTTATCACGATCGGACCGCGATCGAGGCTGGGTCGCTTGACGCGCGCGCGCGAATCCTCGCCTGGGCGGCCGATCCAGTCGAATTGTTCTTTCTCCAGGTGCAAGGGTCGGGGCTGGTCCGCACGCCCGACGGTTCGGTGATCCGGATCGGCTACGACAGCCAGAACGGGCGCGATTACACCGGCATCGGCGCGCTGATGAAGTCGCGCGGCCTCCTCGCGCCCGGGCAGGCGAACATGCAGGGCATCGTCGCCTGGCTTCACGCGCATCCCGATGAAGGCCGCGCGATCATGCGCGAGAACAAGAGCTTCGTGTTTTTCCGCTTGCTCGACGGGTCGCCGCTCGGCGCGCTGGGCCTGCCGCTCGGCGATGCGACGAGCGTCGCCGCCGATCCGAAATTCGTGCCGCTCGGCGCACCGGTGTTCCTGTCGATGGACCGGACCGACGCGACCGGCCTGTGGGTCGCTCAGGACACCGGCGGCGCGATCAAGGGCGCCAACCGCTTCGATACCTTCTGGGGCGCGGGCGACGACGCGCGCGCGACCGCGGGCGGGATGAGCGCGCATGGCACCGCGTTCCTGTTGCTGCCAACGGGCACGCTGGCGCGGTTGCAGACCGGTGCGACGCAGCCTCGACGCTGATGAAGCCGCGCTATGGGCGCGGGTGATGGAGACGGTGCGGCCGTTGCATGCGGTGGCGGCACCGCTACCCCCGACCAAGGCCGTTCGGGTGGCGCATGTCCAAACCGTGTCCTCATCCGCAAAAAGGCTGCAAGAGAGGGACAGCGTTCCGACAGGCTCCGGGCGAACGGGGGCGGGCGCGAACACCCTCGATGGCGGGTGGGACAAGCGCCTTCTGCGGGGTGCGGTGCAACCCGACAGTACGATCGACCTGCATGGTCACACGTTACGCTCGGCGCATGCGCTGCTCGATCGGGGCATCGACGAAGCGTTGGCGCGCGGCGACCGCGTCCTGCTTCTCGTCACCGGCAAGCCGCCGCGCGCCGAGAGCGAGCGGCCGCACGCGCGCGGCGCGATCCGTGCGGCGGTGGGCGACTGGCTCACCGCGTCACGTCACGCGAGCGCGATCGCCGCGATCCGCGGCGCGCATCCCCGGCACGGCGGCGCGGGCGCGCTCTATCTCATCCTCCGGCGCGGGCGCGGCTAAGTCTTAACTACTGGCGTGCTAGAACCGTCGCTGGACTGGTCGCAACGCGGCCGTAGAGCGAGGAACCCGCGACGCGATGAAAGGCGCCACGCTGAAAAGCCGCGCGGTGACGTTCGCGCTGTGCGCGGGCGGCGTGGCGTTCTTCCTGTCGCTCATGGTCACCGCCAATCAAAATCTGGTCGCCGGGCAATATGCGCGCGCGTTGATCCCGGCGATCGTCTGCGCGGTGATGTGTTGGGCGTCGACGCAGCGGAGCGTCGCTACGACGGCGGAGGCGATCGACCTCGCGGTCGAACGGATGGCGGCGGCGGCGGCGGGGGACCTCGTCAGCCCTATCCCCACGCAGATCGGCGAATCGGTGCCCGCGCTCGGCGACGCGATGCACAGCCTGTTGGGACAATTCGGCGCCACGCTGGAGCGGATCGAGCGGCTCGCGATGTTCGATCCGGTGACCGGCCTGTCGAACCGCGCGCATTTTCGCAGCGTCTGCGATTCTATGCTGACGATGATGGCGCGCGACACGCGCTGCGCGCTGCTGTTCATCGATCTCGATCGCTTCAAAGCGGTGAACGACACCCGCGGCCACGCGGTCGGCGACATGCTGCTGGCGAGCGTCGCCGATCGGTTGCGCCATGTCGCCGAGCGCGCGGCGAGCGAGCGGAGCCTGGCGGCGCCCGTTCTCGGGCGTCTCGCGGGCGACGAATTCACCATCTTCCTTCCCGCGATCCGCACCTCGGCCGATGCGACCTGGGTCGGCGACGAAGTCGTCCGGATGCTGTCGCAAGCTTTCGAGATCAATGGCGGCACGGTCGAGATCGGCGCGTCGATAGGCATCGCGCTTCGGTCGGAGCACGGCCGGACGCTGCACGAACTGATGCGATCGGCGGACGCCGCGATGTATCACGCCAAGGAGAACGGGCGCGGGCGGGTCGAGCATTTCGGCAACGCGCTCGCCGCCGATCTCGCGCAGCGCGCAATTCTCGACGACGAGTTGCGCCGTGCGATCGAGCAGGAGCAATTCTCGCTCGTTTTCCAGCCGCAATTGCGGTTCGACGGCCAAACCTATGTCGCGGCGGAGGCACTGCTGCGTTGGCAACATCCGACCGATGGATTGCGCCTGCCCGGCAGCTTCCTCGACCGCGCCGAGGAAAGCGGACTGATCGTCGAGATCGGCGACTGGGTGGTCAGCCGCGTCGCGCGGACGATCTCGCACTGGGCCTCGCTCGGACTCGAATCGCGCCTCGCGATCAACGTCAGTCCGCGCCAGCTCTCGCACGCGACGTTCTTCCGCCGGCTACGCGAGGAATTGCGCAGCGTCGGCGCGCCCGCGCGGCTGCTCGAACTGGAGCTTGGCGAAACCGCCGCGATGCGATGCTCCGACGACCTGATCACCGCGATCGAGGATTTGCGCAACGACGGCGCGAAGGTCGCGATCGGCGGGTTCGGCACGGGCTACACCAATATCGCGCGGCTCCGCTCGCTGCCGCTCGACCGGATCAAGCTCGACCGGACGCTGATCGCGCCGATTGTCGAGAGCGCGGAGGCGCGCAGCGTCGTCCAGGCCCTGATCGGGCTGATCCACGGGATCGGGCTCGAAGCGGTCGGCGAGGGGATCGAGACATCGGCGCAATCCGACGTGCTGCGCCTGCTCGGTTGCGACGTGATCCAGGGGTTCGGGGTCGCGGAGCCGATGAGCGAAGCGGATTTTCTCGACTGGATCGCGGATCGCTCTCAGGCGGTCGCCTGAGACCTCGCGATGCGCGCGATGACATCGGCGTAAATATCGGTCAGCGCCATCAGATCATCGACCGCGACCGCCTCATCGGTCTTGTGCATCGTCGCGTTGATCAGCCCGAACTCCGCGGTGGAGCATAACGCCGACAGATAGCGCGCATCCGACGTGCCGCCGGTCGTCGACAGCGCCGGACGAGAACCCTGTTTTGCCTCGATCGCGTCGCCGATTGCTGCCGCCAGCAATCCCGGTTCGCTCAGGAAGGCGCGGCCATAGGTGCGCCAGTGCACGGTCGCGGCGGGCGCACGCCTATGGACGATCGCCTCGATCCGCTGCGCGAGCGCGTCGCCCTCATGCAGATCGTTGAAGCGGATGCTGAGCCGCGCCGCGGCGTGGCGCGGGATGACGTTGCTCGCCGGATTGCCGACGGTGATGTCGGTCGCCTCGATATTCGACGGCTGGAACCACTCGGTGCCTTCGTCGAGAACCAGTGCATCGATTTCGGCGAGCGCCGCGACGAGCCTTGGGATCGGATTGTCCGCGAGGTGGGGATAGGCGACATGGCCCTGCCGACCCGGCACGTCGATCCAGACGTTGACCGAGCCGCGCCGACCGATCTTGATCGTGTCGCCGAGGCGTTGATCCGAGGTGGGTTCGCCGACGAGGCAATAATCGGGGCGCAGCCCGCGCGCCGCCATCCGCTCGATCAGCGCGACGGTGCCGTAGGTCGCGGGGCCTTCCTCGTCGCCGGTGACGATCAGGCTCAGCGTGCCGGGATGCTCCGCACGCGCCGCCGCCGCGACGAAGGCGGCGATCGCGCCCTTCATATCGACCGCGCCGCGGCCGTAAAGCAGCCCGCCACGAACCTCGGGCGCGAAGGCGTGGCTCGCCCATCCCTCGCCGGGGGGGACGACGTCGAGATGTCCGGCAAAAGCGAGATGCGGCGCGCCGCTGCCGCGCACCGCCAGCAGATTCTCGACCGGCCCGTCAGGCGCTTCGCCGACGACGAACCGCTCGACCGCGAAACCGAGCGGCGTCAACGCCGCCTCCAGCACGCCAAACACCGCCCCGCGCGCGGGTGTCACGCTGTCGCAGGCGATCAGCGCGGTGGCGAGCGCGAGCGCGTCGGTCACGCGGTGGCCGGGGGCTCGTATTGCTCGATCACCCATTCCTCTTCCTGCGCGCCCGCGATCCAGTCCTGCATCCAGCGGTGCGTCAGAATCGCATCCATGTACGGCGCGGCGAAGCGCGCGATCGGCAGCGAATAAGTGACGATCCGCGTCACGACGGGCGCGAACATGATGTCCGCCGCGCCGAACGCGCCGAACAGGAAATCGCCGCCGCCGCCGAACCGCGCGCGCGCCTGCGCCCAGAGTTCCATGATGCGGTTGAGGTCGGCGAGCACGTCGTCGTCGGGGCGCTTGGGCGGGAACGACTGGCGGATGTTCATGCTGTGCTTACGCCGAAGCGCGGCGAAGCTCGAATGCATTTCCGCCGCCATCGACCGCGCCATCGCGCGCGCCGCCTCGTCCTCGGGCCAGAACTTGTCGCGACCGACGCGGTCGGCGAGGAAGTCGATGATCGCGAGACTGTCCCAGACGACGACGTCGCCGTCCCACAGGATCGGCACCTTGCCCGACGACGGCGCGAACTCGGCGCCTTCGCGGCGTTTGTCCCATTCGGCGTCGTAGAGCGGGACGACGACTTCCTCGAACGGAAGCCCCGATTGCTTGCACGCGAGCCAGCCGCGCAGCGACCAGGAGGAATAGGCCTTGTTGCCGATGATGAGTTTCATGGCCGCAGGCGGTAGCCGGGAGCAGGACGGGTCGCAACCGCGCCCGTCCTCTGCCGATCTTGCGGAATCGGCGATTGCCGTCTTTCGCCAAAGTTGCCGGAGGTTATGAGGATTTCCGGGCGACTCGATCTGGTCGTTCCGGAACGGGAGGCGGGATGCGCGTCAGGGATTGGGCGATGGGGACAGCCGCGGTGGTCGCGATCGGACTCGCTGCGCCACTCGCGGCGCAGGTGCGTCCGGTGCCGTCGCAGCCGTCGTCGGCGAGTGCTGCGGCGGCGGGCGTCGAGGTCTATCTGATCAATGATACCGCCGAGGAGCAGATCGCACCCGCGCCCGACGGGATCGAGGTGACGGCGGCGAACGGCGATCATCTGCAACTATCTCCGCGCGATGCCGCGCCGGTCCGCGTCGCACCCGGCGGGTTCGCGAAGCTGATGTACGATGTCGCCGATCGCGCGACCACTGTGGTTGCGACCGCCCCGCCGGCGACGATCGCCACCGCGCAGCGGTCACCGCTGGGCGAGACGACCTACGACGGGTCGCGCGGGACGTCCTCCGGTTTCGTTGAGCGGCTGCGCCCGGCGGAGCCGATCTATGCGGTCGCGGGGCTCGGTCACGCGGGCGCGAAATTGCAGTTCAGCGTCGGACTCGCGCCGTTCGTCGGCGATGAGCTGCTGAGCCATTTGCGGCTCGCCTATACGCAGACGTTTTTCTGGGCGGTCGACCGGCCTTCGGGGCCGGTGCGCGACACAAATTACAGCCCCGAGGCGTTTTTCGACCTGCCGCTCGATTCCAAGACGATTCTCGGTCTCGGCTACCGCCACGATTCGAACGGCGAGGGCGAGGCGACGTCGGTCAACAGCCACCGGATCATGGCGCGCCTGTCGCACCGGTTCGATCTCGGCGACGATTGGCAGGCGTATGTGTCGCCCTCGGCGTGGTTCTTCGTCGGCGGCCAGGGGGTCGCGACCGACCTCGATCGCTATTGGGGCTATACCGGGCTCGATGCCTCGATCGAGCGGCGCGACGGCATCAAGCTGGCGCTCAGCGGCCGCGGCAATCCGGGAACGGGCAAGGGTTCGCTCGAAGGCTTCGTCAGCTATCCGGTCGCACGGTTCGGCGTGTTCGGCATCTATCTCTTCGGCGAAGGCTTCACCGGCTATGGCGAGGCGATCACCCGGTACAATGTCAGCGACCGCCACCTGCGGCTCGGCTTTTCGGTGACTCGTTAGTTGGGAAGAATCCGCGCCCTGGCGCGTTTCACGGTGCTTCACCCGACAGCGTCCGCTCGATTTGCCCTGCCATCGCGGCGGTCTTGCGATCGACGGTGAATCCGGATTCGCCGCTGTACAGCGCATCAAGGTAAGCGATGTCGAAGGCGGTCGCCTCGGGCGGAACCTGCGTGGCAGCGATCTCGGCGCGATACGCCGTCAAAATCGAATCGTGATCGAGATCGTCGGGAGCCGTGTCCTTGATGCCGGCCAGCCCGACCATCGCGGAGAAATCGGCGATTTGCCTGACGGTCATCCCGCCAACGCGCCGAAGCGAAAGGAGCACGAACGCCGCCCCGGTGTCCAACCGTACGGGGGAGGTGAGCCGCGACAGATCGACGTTCGAGGCGACATAGGCGCCTTTCGCGACGCGGCGCGGCGGATCGCCGATCGCACCGATGAATTCGACCGGACCGCCATCGCGCCGCTTCGGTAGCGTCTGCTGCCATGTCCAGACGGGGCCGGACGATCCCTGGAGCCGACGGAATTCGTGAGCCGGAAGCGTGCCGAAGAGGATCGAACGCTTATTCGCCAGCGCGGTCAAGAAATCGTGTCCGTCGGAGGCGACGATCATCGTCAGATTCGCGCGGCATGGCAGGGGGGCGACGCGTGCGCCGACCTGGCTTGCGACGAAGCGAATCCGCGCTTCGACCGCGCGGGAGATCGCGCGAGGAAGCCCGATCGCCAGAGGACACACCGGCTCTTCGAAACGCGATAGCTGCCCGTCTCGATTGCGCGCGATCCTGCGTGTCTCTCGGCGAATGCTTCGGACCGTGTCCCGGCGACCCTCCACGACGATATCGTCGGCCGGCGGCGGCGTCGCCTCGCGCGTCGGCTGTCCCGCTTGAACGAGCGCGGCGGCCGATGCGAGCATGAAGGCCATCGACATAACGTCTCGATCCCGTCCCGCAGGAATTCCCGAAGTCTGCGCCCGTTGCGGGCCGTGATCAAGCGCCTAGCCGATCGCCTCGATCACCGCCGCGCGGAGTTCCGCGATGCCGAGGCCGCCTTCGGCCGAGGTCGCGATGATGTCGGGGTGCGCGGCGGGGCGTTTGCGCGCCTCCTCGCTCGTGCTTTCGATGACCGAGGCGAGATCGGTCGCCTTGATCTTGTCGGCCTTGGTCAGGATCAGACGGTAGCTGACCGCGGCCTTGTCGAGCATTTCGAGGATTTCGCGGTCGACCTCCTTGATGCCGTGGCGGCTGTCGATCAGGACGAGCGCGCGTTTGAGTTCCTGCCGGCCGCGCAGGAAATCGTTCACCATGAAGCGCCATTTTCTCACCATGTCCTTGGGCGCCTTGGCGAAGCCATAGCCGGGCATGTCGACGAGCCGGAAGGCGAGGGGATCGCCGACGTCGAAGAAATTGAGTTCCTGCGTGCGCCCCGGAGTGACGGAGGTCCGCGCGAGTGACTTGCGGCCGGTGAGCGCGTTGAGGAGCGACGACTTGCCGACGTTGGAACGCCCCGCAAACGCGACCTCGGGCACGTCGGGGTCGGGCAGGAATTCGAGCGTCGGCGCCGATTTCAGGAACGCGATCGGCCCGGCGAAGGTCTTGCGCGCGGCCTCGATCGCGTCCTCGTCGAAGGTCACTTCGCGGGCGCTTGCTTGAGCGCGGGATGCCGCGCGTAGAGCAGTTTCTGCTGCAGGATCGTCAGGCAGTTCGAGGTGATCCAATAGACCTGCAGACCGACCGCGAAGGGCGCCATCACGAACATCAGCACCCACGGCATCAGCGCGAAAATCTGTTTCTGCGTATCGTCCATCGGCGCGGGATTAAGCTTGAACTGGAAGTACATGCTGATGCCGAGCAGGATCGGGACGACGCCGATCGCGATGAAATGCGGCGGGGTGAACGCGAGCAGGCCGAACAGGTTGACCGGGGTCAGCGGGTCGGGCGCGGACAGATCCTTGATCCACAGGACGAACGGCTGGTGGCGCATCTCGATCGTCAGCAGCAGCACCTTGTAAAGCGCGTAGAAGATCGGGATCTGCAACAGCGTGGGGAGACACCCGGCGAGCGGGTTGGCGCCTTCCGACTTGTACAGCGCCATGATCTCCTGCTGCTGGCGGACCTTGTCGTCCTTGTGGCGTTCCTGCAGCGCCTTCATCTTCGGCTGGATCGCGCGCATCTTCGCCATCGAGGCGAACTGACGCTGCGCGATCGGGAACATCAGCCCGCGGATCGTGAAGGTCAGCACGATGATCGCGACGCCGAAATTGCCGATCATCCGGAACAGCCAGTCGAGATATTTGAAGATCGGCTTTTCGACGATCTCGAACCAGCCCCAGTCGATCGCCTTGCCGAAATGCGGGATGCCGAGATTATCCTCGTAGCGGTCGAGCAGGTTGGTCTCCTTCGCACCCGCGAAGAAGCGCGAGGTCTGCGTCACCTGCTGGCCGGGCTGGAGGAGGCGCGGCTGCGTCGAGTAATCGGCCTGATACGCCTTGTTCGCGCCGGCGCGGAACTGGCCGTCGAACGGACGCGCCTGATCGGGGACGATCGCGGTCAGCCAATATTTGTCGACGAAGCCCAGCCAGCCGCCGGTGCTGGCGAATTTCGTCGGTGCCTTGTCGACATCCTTGAAATTGACGTCGTAATCGGCGCTGCCGCTATGCACCGACATCGGGCCGGTATGAACCGTATAGCTGTCCGGATCCTTCGACACGCCGATCCGATTGACCAGGCCGTATGCGGCGACGGGCACGGCGT
The DNA here is from genome assembly GCA_038236185.1 of Sphingomonadales bacterium. Classification (GTDB taxonomy): domain Bacteria; phylum Pseudomonadota; class Alphaproteobacteria; order Sphingomonadales; family Sphingomonadaceae; genus Sphingomonas. Next base: position 23,705 of record JBBSTE010000006.1, read on the forward strand.
TCGCGCCACCGTTGGCGACGGTCTGCCTGACGGTGAACATGTAATTGTCATCGACCGACAACTCGATCGCGAAGCGCTGGCCGTTCGCATTGGCGGCAGTCAGCGTGACCGGACGACCGGGCGACAGCACCGAACCAGAGGCGGTCCATACGGTGTCGGGAGAGGGCGGGGCGAGGCCGTCGTCGCGCCAGCCGAATCCCGCGAAATAGGCATCGGGCGCGCCGCTCGGCGACAGCAGGCGGATCGGCTGCGAATTTTTCGCAATCGTCTCGTTGTATTTGGTCAGCACGAGATCATCGATCCGCGCGCCCTTCAGGTTGATCGAGCCGCGCAGCGCGGGGGTTTGAATGCGGACGCGCGGGTTTTCGCCGAGAACGACGCGACGATCGCGGATCGCGGCGGCGCCGTCGGCGGTCGGATCGGCGGAGGGGTTCGCGACGACCTTCGATTTGCCGTCCTCGATCTTCGTTACCGGCGGGTTCGCGGTCGGGAAGAATTTGTTCTGGAGAATTGGCCAGCCGAACAGGATCAACGCCGCGATCACCGCGAACAGCACGAAATTCTGTTTGTCGTCGGTCACGAAAACCCCAATTCAGTTACGGCACAGGGTCCGGGCCATGCCCGCCCCAAGGATGGCAGCGCCCGATCCGTTTCGCGGCAAGCCAGCCCCCTTTGGCCGCGCCATAGCGGCGAAGCGCCTCTATTGCATAGGCGGAACAGCTTGGACTGTACCGGCAGGTTGGCGGCAGGATCAGCGATGGACCGAGTTGCCAGCCCCGTGCGACCAGGATCAGGAGGCGTGCGATCACCGCGCGACCTTAGCCAGCGCCTTGACCAGTTCGACGCGCAGCGTCGCGAAATCGCGTTCGATCCCGCCGCTGCGTCCGATCAGGACATGATCCGCCCCGCGCACGCCGCTCGTCGGCAGCAGGTCGCGAGCCAAAGCGCGCAACCGCCGCTTCATCCGGTTGCGGACCACGGCGTTGCCGATTTTCTTGGTAACGGTGAAACCGACGCGGATCGTATCGTCGCCGTCGTCGCGCTTGCGCATCAGCAGGACGAATCCCGGCATCGGCGCGCGTTTGCCAGCATTCGCCGCGAGGAAATCGCGGCGCTGCGTCAGAATGCTTACGCCGACAGCTTCTTGCGGCCGCGGTTGCGGCGGGCGCGGATCACCGAGCGGCCGCCGACCGTCGCCATCCGCGACCGGAAGCCGTGGCGGCGCGCCCGCACCAGGTTGCTCGGCTGAAAAGTCCGCTTCATCGCTCATTCCCGAATCTGAAATACGAAAGGCCGCCACTTGGACGGCCTCAATGGAGCTGCGCATAGGCGAAGGTGCCCGCGAAGTCAATTCGGGCCCGCTGCGTCTCGGAGCTTGTTACGGGCGTGACGGCGCAGCGCGCTGGGACGGCGCATCGTCCGGTCGACAAGGTGGCCGACGCGGGGCCAGCGGCGCTTCAGCCGCGCCCAGCGCACCTGCGCCCAGCGCGAGTTGCGCAGGATCAGGATGAGCCCGCCCGCGAACAGGAAGATGCCGCCGGGGCCCGGCAGCGGGCCGACGATCAGCGCGCCGACGAGCAGCAGCCCGGCGAGCAGGAGCTGCGCGATCCGCATCGTCGGGTGGCGATCCTTCATGGGCCGCCATGTGGCGACGGTGTATTAAGTTCGCAAGACGCTCGCCCAATGTTCCAAGTCGCGGAAAAGCGGCTATGACATTCGCATACAGGGGGTGGCATGGTTTCGATCGTCTCGACGGTGGCGTATCTCGGGCTCGACGCGCGCGCGGTCGAGGTGCAGTGCCAGCTGACGCCGGGCTTGCCCGTGTTCAACGTCGTCGGGCTGGCCGACAAGGCGGTCGGTGAGAGCCGCGAGCGGGTGCGCGGTGCGATCGCGGCGATGGGGCTGTCGCTGCCGCCGAAGCGAATCACGGTGAACCGGTCCCCTGCTGATCTCCCCAAGGAAGGATCGCACTTCGATCTCCCGATCGCGCTGGCGTTGCTTGCGGCAATGGGGGTGGTCGACGCCGAGACGCTGAGCGAGTACGTAGTCGTCGGCGAACTGGGGCTTGATGCGCGGATCGCGCCGTCGCCGGGGGTGTTGCTCGCGGCGATTCACGCGGGTGAGGTCGGGAAGGGGCTGGTTTGTCCCGCGGCACAGGGCGCTGAGGCGGCGTGGATGGGGACGATCGAGGTGCTCGCCGCGCCCGACCTCTTGTCGCTGCTCAATCATTTCAAGGGACACGGCCTGTTGCCGCCGCCGCCGCCGGGCGAGGTCGACGAGGCGGCGCGCGGTCCCGATCTCAAACAGGTCAAGGGCCAGGAAACCGCCAAGCGCGCGCTGGAGATCGCGGCGGCGGGCGGGCACAATCTGTTGATGATCGGGCCGCCAGGGGCGGGCAAGTCGCTGATGGCGGCGTGTCTGCCGGGCATATTACCGCCGCTCGACGCGAGCGAGGCGCTTGAGGTCAGCATGGTGCAATCGGTCGCCGGGACGCTGATCGGCGGGCGACTGACGCGGACGCGACCGTTCCGCTCGCCGCATCATTCCGCATCGATGGCGGCGCTGACCGGTGGCGGGCTGAAGGTGAAGCCCGGTGAAGTGAGCCTCGCGCATCTCGGCGTGCTGTTCCTTGACGAGCTACCAGAATTCCAGCGCGCCGTGCTCGATTCGCTGCGCCAGCCGCTCGAGACGGGCCATGTCACCGTCGCGCGCGCCAATGCCCACGTCACCTTTCCGGCGCGGGTGCAATTGATCGCGGCGATGAACCCGTGCCGCTGCGGGCACCTTGGTGACGCGGCGCTCGCCTGCGCGCGGGCGCCGAGATGCGCGGCGGATTATCAGGCGAAGGTCTCGGGGCCGCTGCTCGACCGGATCGATTTGCACGTCGAGGTGCAGGCGGTGACCGCCGCCGACCTCGTCCTGCCGCCACCGACGGAAGGATCGGCCGACGTCGCTGCACGCGTCGCGGCGGCGCGGGCGGTGCAGGCGGCGCGGTACGATGGCAAACCCGAGCGCACCAATGCCGAGGCGGACGGCGAGCTGCTCGATGGGGTTGCCACTCCCGATGAAGCGGGCCGCAAGCTCCTCGCACAAGCCGCGGAGGCGATGCGGCTCACCGCGCGCGGCTACACCCGCATCCTGCGCGTCGCGCGGACGATCGCCGATCTCGCGGGAAGTGACGGCGTGGGACGCATTCATGTCGCCGAGGCGCTCAGCTACCGGCGGCAGCCGCCGAGATCGTGACGGTTGCGTCACGGATGAATCTGCGGCAGCCTCGGTCGCGCGGCTGGGCGCCGCAAAGGGGAGATCATCATGGAATGGATGTTGATGCCGTTGCAGCGCTACGCCGATTTCAGCGGGCGTTCGCGGCGCATGGAATATTGGATGTTCGCGCTGGGGTACACCATCGCGATGGTGCTGTTGGTCATCGTCGCGTCGGTGATGAGCGGCGGAGTCTATGGCGTCGCGGGCGGTTTTTCGCCGGTTCACTGGATCATCGTTCTGTTCGCGCTGGCGCTGTTCATCCCCTCGCTCGCGGTGCTGATCCGGCGGTTCCACGATCAGGATCGGTCGGGCTGGTGGGTGCTGCTCGGTCTCATCCCTTATCTCGGCGGGTTGATCCTGCTGGTGTTCATGTGCATCGAAGGGACACGCGGCGAGAATCGCTTCGGACCAGACCCGAAGGGAGCGCTCGCCTGAAGCCTGCTACCTGGCGCGACGGCCCGGTCTGACGGGTCACGCACTGCCGGGCCGGTGGCACGCGCCACCGGCCGCCGCGGCTCAGCCCAGCACCTCGAACAACCCCGCCGCGCCCATACCGCCGCCGACGCACATCGTCACGACGACATATTTTGCGCCGCGGCGCTTGCCCTCGATCAGCGCGTGGCCGGTCATCCGCGCGCCGCTCATGCCGTAAGGATGGCCGATCGAGATCGCGCCGCCGTTCACGTTGAGCAGTTCGTCGGGAATGCCGAGCTTGTCGCGGCAATAGAGCACCTGCACCGCGAACGCCTCGTTCAGCTCCCACAGGCCGATGTCGTCCACCTTCAGCCCGTTGCGTTCGAGCAGTTTCGGAATCGCGAAGACCGGGCCGATGCCCATCTCGTCGGGCTCGGTCCCCGCCACCGCCATGCCGACATAGCGGCCGAGCGGGGTCAGTCCCTTCGCCGCCGCAACCTTCTCTTCCATCAGCACCGAAGCGCTCGCGCCATCGGATAGCTGCGAGGCGTTGCCCGCGGTGATCGTCATCTCGGGGCCGAGCACCGGCTTCAAACCCTTCAGCCCCTCCAGCGTCGTATCGGCGCGGTTGCCCTCGTCCTTGGCGAGCGTCACTTCCTTGTGGCTGACTTCTTTGGTCTCCTTGTCGACGATCGCCATCGTCGCGGTGACCGGCACGATCTCGTCGTCGAACTTGCCCGCCGCCTGCGCCGCGGCGGTGCGCATCTGCGAGAGATAACCGTATTCGTCCATCGCATCGCGGCTGATGCCGTAGCGCTTGGCGACGATCTCGGCGGTCTGCAGCATCGGCATGTAGATGTCCTTGTGCATCGCCAGCAACTCGCGGTCGGGCGCGACGCGCATCTCGGGGGTCTGGACAAGACTGATGCTGTCGACCCCGCCGCCGATCGCGACGTCCATGTTATCGACCACGATCTCCTTCGCCGCGGTGGCGATCGCCATCAGGCCCGAGGCGCACTGGCGATCGACCGACATCCCAGCGACGCTCGTCGGCAGCCCGGCGCGGAGCAGCGCGGTGCGCGCGATGTTGCCCGCCTGGACCCCTTGCTGGAGCGCGGCGCCGATAACGACATCCTGCACCTCGGCACCGTCGATCTTCGCGCGCTCGACCGCGGCCTTGATCGCGTGGCTCGCGAGGCTGGGGGAGGGAAGATTGTTGAACGCCCCGCGATAGGCGCGGCCGATCGGGGTGCGGGCGGTGGAGACGATGACGGCGCTGCGCATGATCGATATCCTCAAAAGTAACGAAGGTAACGCTTAGACGAACACCTGCGTGATCCATTCGGCGATCACGGCGGGCTTGTCCGAGCCTTCGATCTCGACGGTCGTTTCGGTTACGTATTGAAATTGCCCGGGCCGCTTTTCCTCGAATTCGGTCACCTTCGAGCGACCCCGGATCTTCGATCCCGACGGCACCGGCGCGAGGAAGCGCACTTTGTTGCCGCCGTAGTTCACGCCCATCTTCACGCCGTCGAGCCGTGGCGCACCCTCAGTCTTCGCGGCGAGTTGCGGCAGCAACGACAGCGTCAGGAAGCCATGCGCGATCGTCGTGCCGAACGGAGTCAGCTTCGCGCGTTCGGGATCGACGTGGATGAACTGGTGGTCGCCGGTCGCGTCGGCGAACTTGTCGATCATGTCCTGCGTCACCGCGATCCATTCGGAGACGTTTTCCTTACCGATGCTGGCCTTCATTTCGTCTGCGGTCACGGCATTCCCCTGTGGCGGTCTGTCGCGCTAAGGCGCGTCGCATCCCTGTAGGCGCGGCGGCCCGCGCCTCGCAAGCCCGAGCCAACCGAAAGCCCGAACATGCCCGCCGCAACCGCCCAGGACCCGCGCAAGACCATGGCAGCGCTGTACCGCGCGAGCGAACCCGATGTTCTAAAACCGCTGCTGGCGCGCGCCGCGCTGTCGCCCGAATCGCGCGGCCGGGTGATGGATATTTCGCTCGGGCTGCTCGCCGACCTGCGCGCCGCGCAGTCGAAGGGGTGGGTCAACCAGTTCCTTCAGGAATATCGCCTCAATTCCTCAGAAGGCATCGCGCTGCTGAGCCTCGCCGAGGCGTTTCTGCGCGTCCCCGATCCCGAGACCGCCGACCTTCTGATCGCGGACAAACTCGGCGATGCGAACTGGCGCGCGCATGCGGGCAAGTCGAATTCGGCACTGGTCAATTCGGCGACCTGGGGGCTCGTCGTCGGCCGCGTGCTGGTGCGCGAGGGCGATGCCGGGCCGCTCCGCCGTCTGATCACCCGCGCGGGCGAGCCGTTCGTGCGTCAGGCGGTCGGCGCGGCGATGAAGATGATGGGCGAGATCTTCGTTATGGGCCGCACCATCGACGAGGCGATGCGGCGGATGCGCAAGCCCGAGCACAAGGGCTTTACCGCGAGCTTCGACATGCTCGGGGAAGCGGCGCGGACGACGAAGGATGCCGAACGCTATCTGCAATCCTATGCCGATGCGATCGACGCGGTCGGCCGCGATCCTGCGGCGGGGCATTCGATTTCGGTCAAACTGTCCGCGCTCCACCCGCGGTACGAGGTCGCGAAATGGGACGAATGCGTTCCCGCGCTCACCGGGATGCTCGAAGCGCTGGCGGTGCGGGCGGCGGCGAAGGGGATCGCGCTGACCGTCGACGCCGAGGAAAGCGAGCGGCTCGAAATGAGCCTCGACATCATCGGTGCGGTTGCCGGGCTCCCCGCGCTCAAGGGCTGGGACGGATTCGGCATGGCGGTGCAGTCTTACGGCAAGCGCGCGCGTCCTGTGGTCGCCTGGGCGAACGACCTCGGGCGGATTATGAACGTGCGGCTGGTCAAGGGCGCGTATTGGGATAGCGAGATCAAGCGGACGCAGGTCGAGGGGCTCACGGATTACCCGCTGTTCACGCGCAAGGCGGCGACCGACGTGTCGTATCTCGCGGTCGCCAAGGACATGCTCGAGGCGGAGAACATCCGTCCCGCCTTCGCCAGCCACAATGCGCTGACCGTCGCGACGATCGTCGAATGGGCGGGGAACGCGCGCGATTTCGAGTTCCAGCGGCTGCATGGGATGGGCGACGGGCTGTACGAGCGGCTGGTGCGCGAGCGCGGCTATCATTGCCGCGTGTATGCGCCGGTCGGCGGACACCGCGATCTGCTGGCGTATCTCGTCCGGCGTCTGCTGGAGAATGGCGCGAATTCGTCGTTCGTCCACCAGCTCGCCGACGAGCGGCTGAGCGAGGAGGATATCCTTGCCGACCCGGTCGCGAAGATCGCCGAGGTCGGCGGGACGCGGCATCCGAGCATTCCGTTGCCGGTTGATCTGTTCGGGGCGGGGGGGCATCGCAACTCGATGGGGATCGATCTCAGTGATCGGGGTGTGTTGGAGGCGACGGCTGCGGCCGTTCGTCATCCCCGCGCAGGCGGGGATCCCTATTCCAGTACGGTCGCGATTCCATCGACAAGTTCGGCGACTATGGATCCCCGCCTGCGGGGGGATGACGTGGATGTGAATGAAGCCATCACGCGCGCTCACGCGGCCTTCCCCGCATGGCAATCCACCCCCGTAGATACCCGCGCCGCCGCGCTCGAACGCCTCGCCGATCTCCTCGAATCGCACCGCGAGGAATTGATGGCGATCTGCGTCCAGGAGGCGTTCAAGACGATCCCCGACGCGATCGGCGAAGTTCGCGAGGCCGCCGATTTCTGCCGCTATTACGCGCAGCAGGCGCGGGCGAACTTGCACCCGATCGACCTCCCCGGTCCGACTGGCGAGCGCAACACGCTCCATATCGAGGGGCGCGGCGTCTGGGCGACGATCGCGCCGTGGAATTTCCCGCTCGCGATCTTCCTCGGCCAATGCGCCGCGGCGCTCGTCGCGGGAAATACCGTGGTCGCCAAGCCCGCGCCGCAGACCCCGCGTATCGCCGCGCGCGCGGTCGAACTCGCGCACGAAGCGGGCGTGCCGAAGGACGCGCTGATCTTCTTCCCCGGCGGTCCCGAGATCGGCGCCGCGCTCACCGCCGACGGGCGCATTCAGGGCGTCGCCTTCACCGGATCGACCGCGACCGCGCGCAAGATCGCGCGCGCTTTGCTGGAGGACGACACCCGCCCGATCGTCCCGCTGATCGCGGAGACCGGCGGGATCAACGCGATGATCGTCGATTCTACCGCGCTGCCCGAACAGGTCGTGGCGGACGTCGTGACCAGCGCCTTCCGCTCCGCCGGCCAGCGTTGCTCGGCGCTCCGCCTGCTGCTGATCCAGGAAGACATCGCCGATGGCCTGATCGAGATGCTCACCGGCGCGATGGAGCTGCTGACGCTCGGCGACCCCGGTGATCCCGCGACCGATGTCGGCCCCGTCATAGACCAGCCCGCCTACGACAAACTGATGGCGTATCGCGACAGCGCCCGCGCCAACTGGATCAAGACCGTCGAGGCCCCCGCAGTTTCGAAGTCAGGGGGCGGCCTGTTCGTTCCGCCGACGCTAATTCGCATCGATTCGATCGATGCGCTGGACGCCGAATGGTTCGGCCCGCTGCTCCACGTCGCGACGTGGAAGGCGGGCGAGCTTTCGCAGACGATCGCGCGCGTCAACGCCAAGGGCTACGGCCTGACGATGGGCCTCCACAGCCGAATCGCCCGCGCCGCCGAGGTCGTCGAGGCCGAGGCCGCGGTCGGCAACCTCTACGTCAACCGCAGCATGATCGGCGCGGTCGTCGGCTCGCAGCCGTTCGGCGGCGAAGGGCTGTCGGGGACGGGGCCGAAGGCGGGTGGGCCGCATTACCTGTACCGCTTCTGTGCGGAGCGTGCGGTGTCGGTCGATACGACGAGCGCGGGGGGAAATGCGACGTTGCTGAGCCTTGACGAAGGCGGAATTTAATGTCTGCTGTACCCATCTTCCAAGCGCGTGTGATACGCATGCTCTATGTGATTGATCCGCCGTTGGATGGCGTCGCGATGATCGGTGCTCAACGTGCCACCGTCCGCGGTCTGTTGCGCCAAGGCTTCGGATCGCAATTGCAGCATCTGGGTTTTGTATAGCTTGAAGGCGACCGTGCGTGGCATCTTGACACTCCGCACGAAAGCGCTTGTGCCCTGAGCTTCGGCCGCTCGCGTCAGGCCGACGCTCGCAAGAAGCGATAGCATCAGCAAAGCGCGCATTGCTCTCTCCTCGGCGATCCTGCGATCGGATGGCGGGCTTCGATCATACAATGTCGGCGCTGCGGAGCAAGTTCGTCCGCGGGTTATGATATTTGGCTATTCCTTGGCCGCGGGCGGCTGGGGTTCCTGGGCATACGGCAGGATCATCGTCCCGTCCGGCGCCGCTGTATAGGTCGTCTGGATCGGGAAGGGGATGTTGATCCCCATTTCGTTGCACTTGCGCAGAATCGCGATCCCAACCGTGTGCCGCCCGTCGAACGCGGTCGCGAAATCGGGGGATTCGCTGTCATATTCTATATCGAAATCGAGGCTCGATCCTCCGAACTGGAAGAAGCCGCAGCGGATGAAGGTGAAGCCGCAATCCTGCACCACGCCCCTCACCGTATCGGGAAACGCCTCCAGCACCTCGACCGGCGTCTCATAGGCAAGGCCGAGCGTGAACTTGGTCCGCCGCCGCTCGCGTTTCGTGTTGTTCTGGATTTCCTTGTCGAGCAAATTCTTGTTCGAGATGATCCGCTCTTCGCCGTTCACCCCGCGGATGCGCGTCGATTTCAGCCCGATCGCCTCGACCGAGCCCGAGGTGCTGTCGTAGCTGATCGCATCGCCGCGGCGGAACGGGCGGTCGAAGATGATCGCGAGCGCGGCGAACAGATCGGCGAAGATGCCTTGCGCGGCGAGGCCGATCGCGATGCCGCCGACGCCAAGCCCCGCAACGAGGCCGGTCACGTTGACCCCGAGATTGTCGAGCACCACGATCAGTGCGACCGCGAACACCGCGAAGGTGACGAGCACGCGGATCAAGCCCATCGCGGTGACCAGCGCCTCGCCCGCATAATGTTCCGAATGCGTCCGGTGCTCGATCGCGCCGAGGATGATCTCGCGCGCCCAGATCGCGGCCTGGAACACCGCCGCGATCGTGAAGAGGAAGTTGATCGTGGCGGAGACTTCCGCGGGCGCACCGGCATAGCCGTCGACCAGTTTGGCGGTCAGCATGACGATGAAGAAGGTGCCGGTCTTCTCGATCGCGCGCCCGAAGATGGCGGGCCAGCCCTTGCCGCTCGTGCTGCGCCTCGCGAGCTTGCATCCGAGATCGCGCAGCCAGAACAACGCGAGCGCGATGCCGGTGCCGATGCCCGCGGCGATCAGGATCTGCACCCAGTGCGACTGCACCCACGCGACGCTCGTCACGTAGAGGTCGTTGACCTGCGACTGGACGTCGGTCGCGCGGATCGGCTCCTTCAACAGGGCGCTGTTCTTGGCAGTCATAAAACTCTCTTCGGGGTCAGGCGGCCTTCCGACGGGGCGGTTTCTCACCCGTTTCGAGGAGGGCGATGAGGCCACGCTCGGCGCGGCTCAGATACCGCGTCGAGCGCGGCAGGTTCAAGGCGGCGCGAAACGCGTCCTGCCCGTCTTTCACAAGCGCGATGAGCGCGGGGTGAACATAGGATTTCCGCGCGATCGCGGGGGTGTTGCCGAGTTTTTCGGTCACCGGCAGCAGCATCGTCTTGAGACTGATGTCTTTTTCCGCCTCGGCGAGCGTCTCGAACGCGACGACGCTCGCGCCCCAGGTGCGGAAATGCTTGGCGGTGAAATCCGCGCCCATCGCGCCCCGGATATAGGCGTTGACGTCGGACGAGGTGACGTTGTGGCGTTCGCCGTCGGCGTCGAGATACTGAAAGAGCTGCTGGCCGGGGATGTCCTGGCATTTCTTGACGAACCGCGCGAGGCTGCCGTCGGTGATCGTCCGCTCGCACAGTTTGCCCGACTTGGCCTTGTATTGCAGCTTCATCGTGTTGCCGCGAATTGTCGCATGGCGATCGCGCAGCGTCGTCAGCCCAAAGCTCTTGTTGGCCTTGGCGTAAGCCTCGTTGCCGACCCGCAGATGCTCGATGTCGAGCAGCTTGACCATCGCCGCGATGGTCTTGTCCTTGCCCTGGTCGCGCTTGCGTAGGTCACGCTCGACCTTCTCGCGCAGCTTCGGCAGCGCGCGCCCGAACTGCGCGCACAATTCATATTTGGCGCTTTCCTGCGCGGCGCGGAAATCGGGATGGTAGCGATATTGCTTGCGGCCCTTGTCGTCCCAGCCGATCGCCTGGATATGGCCGTTGGGGCTGGGGCAGAACCAGGCGTTCCTGTAGGCGGGCGGCAGGCCGACCGAATTCAACCGGTCGATCTCGTCGCGGTCGGTGATGCGCTTGCCATCGGCGTCCCAATAGCCCCAGCCATGACGTACCTTCCGGCGGGTGATCCCGGGGTCCGCGTCGTCGAAATACACGATTCTGGCTGACACTTACGGCACACTCCTTGTGGCGCACGAAATGCGCGCGCTGTCGCATCGGTTCCGAAACGACGCGGAACAGGCGCGCCCCGGCGGGGGTTCAGGCGACGACCCTCAAGGAGAAATGTCATGGCCGATCTGTCGCAAGCGCGCGTCCTGTTCCTCGCCACCGACGGGTTCGAGGAATCCGAATTGTTCGATCCACGCCAGGCGTTGCTCGACGCTGGCGCCAAGGTAACGCTGGCCTCGATCAAGACCGACGCGATCCAGGGCGAAAAGGGCGGGGAAAAGACGAAGACGATTACGCCGGACATCACGCTCGATGATGTCGACACCGACGATTACGACGCGCTGGTGCTGCCCGGCGGGGTCGGCAATCCCGACAAGCTGCGCATGGAGGACCGCGCGGTCGAGATCGTTGCCGAATTCATGGAGGACGACAAGATCGTCGCGGCGATCTGCCACGGCCCGTGGCTGCTCGCCGAAGCCGACGCGATCGACGGCCGCCGGATGACAAGCTGGCCCTCGATCCGCACCGATCTGTCGAACGCGGGCGCGGAGGTCGTGGACGAGGAAGCGGTGGTCGACGGCAACCTTATCACCAGCCGCAATCCGGGCGACATTCCGGCGTTCAACCGCGCGATCATGGCGGCGCTGGTGAAGGAGTTGGAACCCGCCGGCTAAATCTCATCGTCATCCCCGCGAAAGCGGGGACCCATCTCCTGCGGTTTGGACAAAGCGCAACTGGCGTGGATGGCGATGCGTCGGGAGATGGGTCCCCGCTTTCGCGGGGATGACGTCAGGTGGGTTGAACGCTCAGCACTTCATCGCGTTGCTTCCGCATGGGCCGCCATCTCTCCTCCTGCCGCTTGCGCGTCAGATAGGTGTCGAGTCCGATCTGCGCGCCGACCAGCATGAACATGAACGACTGAAACGCGATCCCGACGAAGGCGCCGCCGACGAGATAGATGAGATGCGCATATTGCAGCGCCCCGGCGAGCGGCGCGATCCAGGCCTTGTCGCCCGTTTCGTTGCGATAGCGGCGGCGGATCACCTCCATCCGCACGATTCCGATCAGGCTGATCGTCAGCCATGCGATCAGCCCCGGCCAGCCCTGTTCGCCGAGCATCTCGAAATAGCTGCTGTGATACGCGCGGCTTTTGTCGACCGTAAGGCTACGCTCGACCTTCGCGCCGGTACCGGTACCCACCGTCTTCACCGTATCGTAGCGGATGTTGTTCTGGCGATACGCCTCGAAGCCGCCGCCGAAGGGGTGTTGCTTGGCGTAGTTCCAGGTCCATTGCCACACCGCGAGGCGGGTCGAGGCGGATTCGTCGGCCTGATAGGTTTTGATCGTCCCCATCCGCTCGCTGAACGCCGACGGCAGGAACGGGATCGCGGCCAGCCCGACCAGGCCCAGCATCGACACGTAGAGCAGCTTGCGCTTCACGTCGCGCAGCATCAGCACCGCGAGCAGCGCGATGCACACCAGCCCCGTCCGCGCCGACGTGCCGACCGGGATCAGCAGGCACGCGAAGACCAAAGCGTAGCAGAAGGTCTTCACGCGCCAGTCGGACGGAAAGATCGTCCCGTGTTTCGAGAACCACAGGATCAGCGGGATGATGCAGATCGCGACGGTCGAGATGATGCTGCCTTCGTACAGCCCCGAATTGTTCGACACCATCAGGTTGAGTTCGCCGTAACCGCCGCCCGACGCCAGCGTCTTGATGCCGCCGACGATGATGATCGAACTCGCCGACAGGACCATGAACAGCAGCAGCGCCTCGATGCGCAATTTGGTGCGGAGCGTCAGCGGCAGGAACGCGGCGAAGGCCAAAGTCTTCCACACCCAATCCCATTTCTCCGCCGCCTCGATCGGGAAGTCGGCGCCGCTGGTGGTGATGCCGCAATAGATCAGCAGCAAGAGGATCAGCCCCTGGCGCGGCGCGACGCGGCTGTCGCGCTTGTCGTCGATGATCAGCCATGCGGCGACCGCGAGCCCGACCGCGACCAGCGAGATCGGCACCGCGTTAAGCAGGAAATAGGTCAGCCGCTGCGGCGAGACGATGTCGATATAGACGTACAGCAGCACGAACAGGAACGGCTTGCGCAGCCCCATCCCGAGCAGCGCGAAAAGGAACCCGATGAAGGCGAGATCACGCACGCGGCGGTTCCTCGGGCTTGTCGCGCGCCGGAACCTCGTGGTTCAGATCGGGGCGGCGCAGCAGATACCACGCCGCGAGGAGCATGAGGCCGTGGCTGAGCCCGAGCGCGAAATTGTCGATCATCGGACCTGGGCGTTCCTTGGCTGCGTTTCTGGGTTAGCGCGGTCGCGGTTGACGCCGCGTTAAGCCACCTCGTGGCAGGGGAGGTGGAGCGATGCGCATTCTCCACGTCCTCGACCACGGTCTGCCGCTCCAGAGCGGTTACACCTTCCGCACGCGCGCGATCCTGAAGGCGCAGATGGCGCGCGGCTGGCATGTCGCGGCGGTGACCGGGCCGCGCCACGGCGAGGCCGCAGCGTTCGAGACGGTCGACGGCATCGATTTCCATCGCACCGCGGCGCCGCGCAAATGGCCCGCGCCGCTCGGCGAACTCGCCGAAATCCACGCCTTCGGTCGCCGCATCGCCGCTGCGGTCGAAAGGTTCAGGCCCGATATTCTCCATGCGCATTCGCCCGTGCTCGACGCGCTTGCCGCGTTGCGTGTCGCGCGGAACATCCGTCTGCCGCTCGTCTACGAAATCCGCGCTTTCTGGGAGGATGCCGCGGTCGGCAACGGGACCGGGCGCGAGGGATCGCTCCGCTACCGCGCCACCCGCGCGCTCGAAACCTGGGCGGTGCGCCGCGCCGATGCGGTCGCGGTGATCTGCGACGGGCTGCGTACCGATCTGATCGCGCGCGGTATCGACGACGATCGCATCCTCGTCTCACCCAACGGCGTCGATCTCACCCTGTTCGGTGATCCGCCGCCGCGCGACGACGCACTTGCCGCAAAGCTCGGCCTCGACGGCGACGTCATCGGTTTCATCGGCAGCTTCTACGATTACGAAGGCCTCGACGATTTGATCGCGGCGATGCCCGCGCTCGTCGCGGCTCGCCCAAGCGCCAAACTTCTCCTCGTCGGCGGCGGCCCGATGGAATTTGCGCTCCGCCGACAGGCCGAAGCCTCCCCCGTCTCAAACCGCATAATCTTCGTCGGCCGCGTGCCGCATACCGAGGTCGATCGCTATTACAGCCTCGTCGATATTCTGGCCTATCCGCGCAAGGCGATGCGGCTGACCGATCTCGTCACGCCGCTGAAACCGCTCGAGGCGATGGCGCAGGGCAAGCTCGTCGCCGCGTCCGATGTCGGCGGCCATCGCGAGCTGATCCGCGACGGCGACACCGGCACCTTGTTCGCTGCCGACGATCCCGCCGCGCTCGCCGCCGCGCTCGCCGGTCTGCTTTCCGATCGCGCGGGTTGGGACGCGCGCCGCGCCCGCGCCCGCGCCTTCATCGAGGCCGAGCGTAACTGGTCGGCAAATATTTCGCGTTATGCGCCCGTCTATCAGCGGCTCGTATCGGCCGCGCGTAAGGATACGACATGGTCCCGCCCCTCGACGATCAGCGCCTGACCCCCCTCTTTTCGGGCGCGCGACTCGGGTCCGTGTCGCTCCGTGTCCCGGCGTCCTCGCCGGAGGAGTGTCGTTGATGATCGCCAAATTCTCGCTCGGTCGCCTGATTCGAAAGGTCCCCAAGGAGCAGGACGTCCCTGTCCTGCGCCGCGCCGATTCGCATCCCGACGCACCCGCTCGCCGCCCGATCCGCGCGAGCGAGGAATTCGGAAAGCCGCTGCCGATGACCGCGCCAGCGCCCGCGCCAGGAAAGCGTCGGATCGCAAAGCCCGAGGCGCGCGATCTCCCCGCCGATCTCGAAACCCGGCTGGCCGCGCTCGATCCCGCCGCCATCCCCGATACGCCGCGCGAACCCGCCCGTCCGGTCACGCCGCTCGCATCGCGCCCGCAGACCTTCGATCCCGGCGAGCGCTTCGAGACGTTCGAGCTGACCCCGATCAGGCGCGGGGTAACGACGAAGGTTGCCGCCGCGCCGGCGCGCCCCGAGCCGAAGCCGGGCGAATCGCCGCCTTCGATCGGTACACTCCTCGAACGTCTCGAAAGGAAGACCGGGCGCGACATCCGCTCCGGTGCGTCGGTCGAGGAAACGCTGGGGATGCTGCGCAAGCTTGCGACGCGGTAATTATTCCAGGATCGTCTGGACCGCGATCGTGGCGGCTCCATCGGTTCGCGCGGACACGACGACATCCGCGACGCATTGCCCCGGCATCGGCAGATCGGCCTCGGGCAGCGCCCGAAGCCACGCGTCGAGGGCGGGTGAATCGGCCGCGGCGATCGCGATCCGGTGCAGGAGCCCCGAAAAGGTCGCGCTCTCCCAGGCAGTCTCCGAAACCGGCTCGAGCGTCACCGACACGCCATGCTCCTCCGCCGAACGTCGCAGCGCGCGCAGCAATCGCCGGGTCATTCGTCACCCGCGAGAAAACGCTCGATCCGCGCGGTGACGCGCGCGCCGAGCTGGCGCCCGTTGCGCAGGTCGCCGATCAGCCGGGGGTCGTTGACCGCGCATCGGCCGAACTTGGTCGGCGGCATTTCGGTTTGGCGCAGATAGCGATCGATTCGCGACAGCAGGGACATCGTGCGACTCCGGAAAACAGGACATGTTCGTGTTCTGTTCTATTTTCCAACTTGTCTAGGATTTTTCCTACGTTATTGTGTCAATGGTGGATGAAGCGCGTCAGACCCTGATCCGGTTGTCGGGAGAACGCCGCGAGAGCCTCGCCGAATTGTCGCGGATGCTCCGGCGCAATCCCGCCTATCTCCAGCAATTCCTGTACCGCGGCACACCGCGCCGCCTCGCCGAGGATGATCGGCGATTGCTGGCGATGCACTTCGCGATCGGGGAAGAGAGGCTCGGCGGCGCGCCGGTTCCAATCCCGGACCTGGTTTCGGTTCCCTATCTGTCGGTCCGCGCCGCCGCGGGGGCCGGGCTGTCGGCCGACGACGAACGCCTGATCCGCGCCGAACCCTTCGCTTCCCGAATCCTTCGCGAGGCCGGCATCACGCCCGCGATGGCCTCGCTCGCCGAGGCGAGCGGCGATTCGATGGCGCCGGGTATCCTCGACGGCGATCGTCTCGTCGTCGATCGCGGCGACCGTGCTATCCCGGCGACCAACGCGATCTTCGTCTTCCGTCGCGACCGCGAAGTCGCGGTCAAACGCCTGTCGCGCGAAGCGTCGGCAATCCGCGTCGCCAGCGACAACCCGGAATATCCGACGATTGTGGTGGAGTCGGGCGAGATCGAATTGGTCGGCCGCGTCAAACTGCTGGTGCGTAAGCCGTGGTGACTCCACTATAAATCCTCCCCATTCATGGGGAGGGGGACCAGCCGCAGGCTGGTGCAGGGGGCTTTCCACTGGCGCTGCGTTGCGAGGATAACCCCCTCCGTCAGCGCTGCGCACTGCCACCTCCCCATGAATGGGGAGGAAGGGCGTTGCTCTAGCCCCGCCCCATGAGCCAGATCGCCACCGCGATCGCGACGCCGATCGCGAGGCCCACCAGGAACCCGATCGTCGCCTCGCCGCGGGTGAAGCCGATCGCCGCACCGGCCAATGCGCCGATCGCGATCGGGAAGCCGCCGGCGGCGGTGCTTGGAGCGGGATCGGTCATCGCCGGCGCCCTGCCACGCGCATCGGCGCGAGGAAAGGGCGGCGCGTTTACCTTGATCGGTTGCGGTTCGGCGAGGTTTGTCGGGCATGGCCTTCCGCACGCACAAACAACCCGGTCGCGCGATGCTCCAGATGCCCTATGTCCACGATCGCCGCTCCATCGTCGACGCCCGCGAGCTGATCGAGACCTATGGCGCGAGCGCGGGTTACGAAGCCGCGATGCGTGCCGACAGGAGCCGCGACATCGGCAACCACATCCATTTCTGCCACTGGCGCCAGATCGAACGGCTGATCGTGCTGCTGTCGGTCGAATGCGCGATCGGGACGTTGCATTAGGGCAAATCCTCCCCGCTCGCGGGGAGGGGGACCGCGCCCGAAGGGCGTGGTGGAGGGGGCCATCCCCGAGCGAAAACGCTTCGGGGATAGCCCCCTCCGTCAGCGCTGCGCGCTGCCACCTCCCCGTGAACGGGGAGGAACGGGCGGCACGAATTCATGGCGTGGCCAGATTCGCATCGCTAGAGCGCTCCAAGGTATCCGAGCGTTGTGGGGATCGCGGCTGTGATTGGCGTCGCCGCGGGTCTGGCGGTAGCAGCGCCGGTGCGCGCGCAGGACGCGCCGCCTGTCGAAGCGACGCCGCTCGATCCCAATTCACCGCTCGCGCCGCTGCCCGATATCGGCGTCGCCTGGCCCGATCTTCCGCCGCCGAGCGACGTCGAGGCGAAGGCCGACGCCGCGGTGAGTGCGGAGACGCGCTACGACTACCGCCTCGAAGGCGTCGATACCGTCGCGACCCCGCTGCTCCGCCAGCGTTTCAAGGAGCTTTCGACTCTCGCCCAGAACGACGGCGAACCCGCCAACGCCGCGCAACTCGATCGCCGCGCGCGCGAGGATTCGGCGCTGCTCGTCACCCTGCTCCGCGCCGAGGGCTATTACGACGCCGAGGTGACGCCGCGGATAGAGACCGGCGAGCGTCCGACCGTCGTCCTCGCCGCGACGCCGGGCGAACTCTATCGCTTCGCCGGGGTCACCGTCGGCGGCGTGGCGGCGGCGGGCGACAAGGCCGATGCGCTGCGCGGCGCCTTCGCGGTCAACGACAAGGACCCGGTCAACGCAGACACGATCGCGGCGAGCGAGAACAAGCTGAAGACCACGCTCGGCGAACAGGGCTTTCCCTTCGCGCAAGTCGGCGAGCCAGAGATCGTCGTCGATCGCGCCGCGCGGACCGCGACGCTCGATCTGTCGGTGACTCCGGGCGGCGAACGCGTGTTCGGCCGGATCACCGCCAACCCCAACAACCGCGTGTTCGACGCGCATCACGTCCAGGAAATCGCGCGCTTCCAGCCCGGCGACGCGTATACCGCCTCGACGATCGACGATTTGCGCCGCGCCCTGATCCAGACCGGGCTCGTCTCGACCGCCGAGGTCAAGCCCGTCGAGGGCGCCGAACCCGGCACCGTCGATGTCGCGGTGAAGCTGTCGCCCGCGCCGCCGCGCACGATCGCGGGCGAGCTCGGCTACGGCACTGGCGAGGGCGCGCGCGCCGAGGTGAGCTGGACGCATCGCAATCTGTTCCCGCCCGAGGGCGGCCTCACCATCCGCGGCGTCCTCGGCACGCAGGAACAGCTCGGCTCGATCGTCTTCCGCCGCAACAACTTCCACGCGCGCGACCGCGTCCTGACCGGGCAAATCGCGGCGGCGCACGTCGAGCGCGACGCTTATATCGCGGACACGTTCTCGCTCGCGGGGACGCTGGAGAAGCAGACCAACATCTTCTTCCAGAAGACCTGGACCTGGTCGCTGGGGGCCGAGCTCGTCGCTTCCGACGAACGCGACGTCATCGTCTCGACCGGCGCGCCGCGCCGCCGCACCTTCTTCATCGCCGCCGCGCCGACCAGCCTGACCTATGACGGCTCGGACGATCTGCTCAATCCGACCCGCGGCTTCCGCCTCGGGGGGCGCTTAAGCCCCGAACTGTCGCTGCAAGGCAAGGCGTTCGGCTACGCCCGCACCCAGCTCGACGCGAGCGCGTACCGGTCGCTCTCCGGCAAGGTGGTCGTCGCAGGCCGCGTTCGGCTCGGCACGATCGTCGGGAGCCCGCGCGACGCGATCGCGCCGTCGCGGCGCTTCTATGCGGGCGGCGGCGCGTCGGTGCGGGGTTACGGCTTCCAGTCGATCGGCCCGCGCGACCCCAATAACGATCCGATCGGCGGGCGGAGTCTCACCGAATTCTCGGTGGAGGCGCGCGTTCGCGCCTTCGGCAATTTCGGCATCGTGCCGTTCTTCGACGGCGGCAATATCTACACCTCGCCGCTGCCGAAGTTCAGCGGGCTGCGCTACGGCACCGGCATCGGCGTGCGTTATTATTCGAACTTCGGCCCGATCCGCGTCGACGTCGGGACTCCGATCAACCCGCAACCCGGCGACACGCGCGTCGCGGTCTATGTCTCGCTTGGACAGGCGTTTTGAGGAACTGGCGGCGCTGGATCGCTGGCGGGCTGATCGCGCTCCTGGGGATCATCGCCGCAACCCTCGTGATCGTCGATACGCGGCTCGGCCATCGCTGGGTGACCGAGCGAATCGGCGCGATAAAGCTTGGCAACGGCCTGCGCTTCACGATCGGCCGGATCGACGGTTCGCTCTACGGCAAGGCGATCCTGCGCGACGTCCGCGTCTACGATCCCGACGGACTGGTGTTTGCCGCGCCCGTCGCCGAGCTCGACTGGTCGCCGCTGCGCTGGTTCGTCAACCGGCTGGACATCACCGCGCTGCACATCCCCATCGCGACGCTCGCGAAAGTGCCGCGCACGATTCCGACCGGCAAGCAGGGCCCGATCCTCCCCGATTTCGACATCCGCATCGGCCGCCTCGCGGTCGATCGCCTGATCGTCGCGCCCAGGGTCACCGGCGTCGCGCGCGAAGGCCGAATCGAGGCGCGCGCCGACATCCACGCGGGCCGCGCGCTGCTCGACATCGCCGCGCTCATCGAGGGCAGCGACCGCTTGCGGCTGAAACTCGACGCCGAACCCGATCGCGACCGCTTCGATATGGATATGAAGGCGCGCGGTACCGCCGACGGCGTCCTCGCGCGCCTGTCGGGCCTGCGTCGCGCGATCGCGCTCGACGTCACCGGCGACGGCCGCTGGACGCGCTGGCAGGGCGGCGCGACCGCGATCGTCGGCGGCGCGCGGCTCGTCGATCTGAAACTCGGCAACCGCGCCGGCGCTTATACGCTCACCGGCTTCGTCGCGCCCGCGAGCATCACCCGCGGCCGGGTCCAGCGCCTCTCGACCCCGCGCTTCCTCGTCAACGGCGCCGCGACGCTCGCCGACCGCCGCCTCGCGGGATCGCTTTCGCTGCGCTCCGCCGCGCTGTCGGTAGATGCGACCGGCGCGATCAATCTCGCCGCGAGCGCGTATCGCAACGTCCGCATCACCGCGCGCCTGCTCCGCCCCGAAGCCTTGTTCAAGAACATGAGCGGCCGTGCGATCGGGGTGCGCGCGATCCTCGACGGCGCGTTCGCCACCGCCAGTTTCGACTATCGCCTCGCCGCCGAACGCTTCGCCTTCGACAAGACCGGGTTCGAGGTCGTGTATGCCGCCGGGCGCGGCCGCCTGTCGGAGGCGCCCGTCCTCGTTCCGATCCATTTCACCGCCGCGCGGGTGACCGGCGTCGGCGACGTCGCGGGCGGCATCCTGCGCAACCTGACCGTCGACGGCATACTCCACGTCACCAGCAAGCTCCTGAACGGCGACGGGCTGAAATTCAAATCCGACAAGCTCACCGGCAAGATCGACCTTCGCGTCGATCTCGTCACCGGCACCTATCAGGTCGGGCTTAGCGGCGCGCTTGGTCGCTACCTCATCCCCGGCCTCGGCATCGTCGATGTCACCTCGACCCTGCGCGCGGTGCCCGGCCCCGGCGGGCACGGCACCCGCGTGGTGGGGCAGGGGACCGCGCAGATGGTCCGCCTCGACAACGCCTTCTTCCGCAGCCTCGCGGGCGGACTCCCACGGATCGTCACGGCGCTGGAACGCGGCGCCGATGGCGTGCTGTACTTCAAAAATCTCGTCCTGATCGCGCCGTCGCTGCGGCTGACGGGCAACGGCTTTCGCCGCCGCGACGGCACGTTCCATTTCGAGGGCAGCGGGCGGCAGGCGATCTACGGCCCGCTGACGCTCAAACTCGACGGCAAGATCGACCGCCCGACGCTCGACCTCGTCTTCGCCGCGCCCAATGCCGCGATGGGGCTGAGCAATGTCCGCGCGCATCTCGATCCGACCCCGACCGGTTTCGCCTTCACCGCGGCGGGCGGATCGCGGCTCGGCCCGTTCACGACGCAGGGCCAGATTCTGCTGCCGAGCGGCGGACAGGCAAGGATCGCGGTTGCGCGGCTCGACGTCGCGGGGACGCGCAGCGCGGGCAATCTCGCGATCGTCACCGGCGGTTTCGAGGGCAAGCTCGCGGTCGCCGGCGGCGGGCTGTCGGGCGATCTGCTGTTCCGCCCGGTCGGCACGATCCAGCGGATCGAGGCGCATCTCCTAGCGCAGTCCGCCACGCTCGCGGGGACAACGATCCGCCAGGGCCGGCTCGATCTCGTCGCGCTGCTCGATCCCGCCGGAACGTCGATCGACGCGACCGCGACGGGCAACGGCCTGCGCCGTGGCGGCCTTCGCCTCGCCCGCTTCGCCGCCAATGCGAAGCTGCGCGGCGGTATCGGCGAAATCCGCGCGTCGATCGCCGGGTCGCGCGGCCGCGCCTTCGACATCCGGACCGTTACGCAGGTGACCGCCGACCGCTACCGCGTCAGCGCGACCGGTACGATCGACCGCCGCCCGATCAAACTGGACACCCCCGCGGTCCTGACGCGCGACGGCGATAGTTGGGTACTGCAACCGACCGGAGTGAGCTTCGGCGGCGGCAATGGGAAGGTGGCGGGAAGGTTCGGCGGCGGCGCGAGTTCGTTCGACGCCAATCTCTCGGCGATGCCGCTGTCGGTTCTCGACATCGGCTATCCCGGTCTTGGTCTCGGCGGGATCGCCTCAGGCAAGCTCAGCTATCGCACCGATGCGAGCGGTCTGCCTTCGGGGAGCACCATCCTCACGATCCGCGGCCTGTCGCGCGCGGGACTCGTCCGCACGTCGCAGCCGATCGATATCGGCCTCGCTGGCGTGCTCTCGCCCGGCAAGGCGGCGGTCCGCGCGGTGATGGCGTCGGGCGGCAAGACCGTCGGGCGGATGCAGGCGTTGCTCACGCCGGGCGCGGGCGGCGATCTTGCCACGCGTTTCGCCGACGCGCAGCTTTTCGCGCAGCTCCGCTACAACGGCCCGGCGGACACCTTGTGGCGGCTGACCGGGGTCGAGCTGTTCGACCTGTCCGGCCCCGTCGCGATCGGCGCCGACGTCACCGGTCGCGTCGCGCGCCCCGCGATCCGCGGAATCGTCCAGACGAACGGCGCGCGGATCGAAAGCGCGACCACCGGCACCGTCCTCAGCAACATCCAGGCGAGCGGCCGCTTCGCCGGTTCGCGCCTCGTCATCGACCGGTTCGGCGCCGACGCGGGCAAGGGCGGGCGCGTCACCGGCACCGGCAATTTCAAATTCGGCGGCGGGAAGGGCGTCGGCCTCGATCTCGCGCTCCAGGCCGACAGTGCGAAGATGATCGCGCGCGACGACATCGCCGCGACCGTCACCGGTCCGCTCACCTTCAAATCGAACGGCAACGGCGGCGTGATCGCGGGCGATATCATCCTTACATCGAGCCGATATCAGCTCGGCAAGGCGACCGCCGCGAGCGCGATCCCCCGCCTCAACATCCGCGAGATCAATTTGCCCGGTGGCGGCGAGGAGGACGACGTGCCCCGCGCGCCGTGGCGTCTGGATATCCACGCCCGCGCGCCCGGCCAGCTCCGCGTCACCGGCCTCGGCCTGACCAGCGAATGGAGCGCCGACCTCAAGATCGGCGGCGAACCCGCGAATCCCGCGATCACCGGCGTCGCCAAGCTGATCCGCGGCGATTACGAATTCGCCGGCCGCGAATTTCAATTGGCGCGCGGGCTGATCCGTTTCGCGGGTGAAGTCCCCGCCAACCCCGCCCTCGATATCGAGGCCAACGCCGATTCGACCGGTCTCAACGCCTCGATCCGCGTGACAGGCGTCGCGCAGAAGCCCGAGATCACCTTCGCCAGCATTCCCGCGTTGCCGCAGGACGAGCTCTTGTCGCGGCTACTGTTCGGCACCTCGATCACCAATCTGTCCGCCCCCGAAGCGTTGCAACTGGCGGCAGCGGTCGCGGCGCTCCAGAACGGCGACGGCGGGCTCAACCCGATCAACGCGGTCCGCCGCGCCGCCGGACTCGATCGCCTCCGCATCCTCCCCGCCGATCCGCAGACCGGGCAGGGCACCTCGGTCGCCGCGGGCAAGTACGTGACGCGCAAGGTTTATGCGGAGATCGTCACCGACGGTCAGGGCTATTCCGCGACCCGCGTCGAATATCAGGTCACGCGCTGGCTATCTTTGCTGTCGAGCATCTCGACGCTCGGCCGCCAGAGTGCGAACGTCCGGGTGTCGAAGGATTATTGATGCGGCCAGATTTCTAGCTTCAGCCCGGGAACGTCGCGAAAATCTTCGCCGTTGATCGTGATGAGCGTAAGATCGTTGGCTATCGCGGTGGCCGCGATCAGGCGATCGAGGATCCGGGCGCGGGAAAAGCCCGTGGCGGAGATGATCCGCCGATATCCGGCCACGACCGCCTCGTCGAACGCGATGACGGAGATGTCGGCAAGAAGAGTGTCGAGGCGCTGGCGTCGTACATCTGCCATTGACGGCTTGGCGACGACGCCACCTTCAAGCTCGACTAAGGAGATAATCGACAACGCGGGGCGAGATCGCAGGTCGCGCAAGCGCAATATCGTGCTTCGATTGCGGTCGCGCAGATTGATCGCGACATTCGTGTCGATCAGGTGCATCCTTCAATACAAGCCGGGTCGGTCAGGGAATTCGATCGGTACGCGCTTCTCGATCTCTCCCGGAGCCGGAAGCGACAGAAGCCGCTCCACCAACGCGTTGAGTTTGCGTTTCTCTTCAGCAGGATCGAGTGCCGGGCTTATCCTGATCTCCGCGCCGACCTTTTCGATCCGAAGGGCGTCGCCTGCATCGATTCCCAGTTCGCGGGGGAGCCGCACCGCGACGCTATTGCCGCTCTTGAATGCCTTGGCTTGAATGATGCCCATCAGTGATCTCCGTATATCCGGGATATACGCACAGATTGATGATGGAACAACTGCGATCACCGTGCGATGCGCGTAATCGCATGACGCTACCGCAATATCTCTCGCTCGCCACGCTCGCCGGGATGATGGGGCTCTTCGTCTGGGGCAAATTCCGCTACGACGTCACCGCGATCCTCGCGCTCCTCGCCGCGCTGGCGCTTGGGATCGTCTCGCCGGAAGCCGCTTTCAAGGGCTTCTCCGACGACATCGTCATCATCGTCGGTTCGGCGCTCGTCATCTCCGCTGCGGTCCAGCGATCGGGGGTGATCGAGCGCGCGCTGCGTGTGATCTCGCGGCGCGTCACCCGCGTCCGTTCGCAGCTCCTCGTTCTCACCGCGTCGGTCGGCGTCGCCTCGGCGCTGGTCAAGAACATCGGCGCGCTGGCGATGCTGATCCCCGCGGCGTTCCAGATGGCAAAGAAGAACGACGCGTCGCCATCGGTGTTTCTGATGCCGATGGCGTTCGCTTCGTTGATCGGCGGGTTGATGACGCTGGTCGGGACGTCGCCCAACATCATCGTCAGCCGCGTCCGCGAGCAGATGACCGGGAAGCCGTTCGGGATGTTCGATTACACTCCGGTCGGGTTCGGCCTGCTGGTGATGGGCCTCATCTACCTCCGTTTCGCTTACCGGCTGATCCCGCGCGACCGCCGCGCCGCGCCGACTATGGGCGAGGCGCTCGACATCAGGGGTTATGTCACCGAGGCCGAGATCGCCGAAGGCTCGCCCGCGATCGGCGAGACCGTCAGCGACTTCCTCGATCGCCACGAGCACGAGATCACGATCACCCAATTGCTGCGCGCCGACATGCGCAGCGCGCCGCACGCCAATACGCGGCTGCGCGAGGGTGACCTGCTGATTCTCGGCGGCGAACCCGACGCGCTCGAACGCGCGATCAGCGGCGACAAATTGAAGCTCGAAGGTGAAGATCGCGAACATGCCGAGGAATCGAAGGACGACGAGATCGGCGTCATCGAGGCGGTGGTGAACGTCGATTCCCGGCTCGTCGGTCAGACCGCGGGGCGGATGGTGCTGCAGGCGCGGTTCGGGGTGAATCTGATCGCGATCTCGCGGCAGGGCGAGCGACTGTCACGCCGCCTGTCGAACATTGTGCTGCGCGCCGGGGATGTGGTGGTGCTGCAAGGGCCGCTAGAGACTCTGCCCGAAAAGCTCGGCGAGCTCGGCTGCCTGCCGCTCGCCGAGCGCGAGTTGCGCCTCGGCAGCTCGCGGCGAACATGGCTTCCGGTCGTGATCCTGGCGGTGGCGATGTTCGCCACCGCGATGGCGTGGATCCCGGTCGCGGTCGCCTTTTTCGCCGCCGCCGGCCTCATCATGGCGACCGGCGTGCTGCCGATCCGCGAGGCCTACGATCACGTCGAATGGCCGATCCTGATCATGCTCGCCGCCCTGATTCCGGTCAGCGATTCGCTCCGAACCACGGGCGCGTCGGAGGTCATCGCGACTTGGCTCGCACACGTCGCGCAGACGCTTCCCGCCTGGGGCGCGGTCGGCTTGATCCTGGTCGCGGCGATGGCGGTGACGCCGTTCCTCAACAATGCCGCGACGGTGCTGGTGATGGCGCCGATCGCCGCGACCTTCGCGGGCGATCTCGGCTACCGCCCCGACGCCTTCCTGATGGCGACCGCGGTCGGCGCGGGGTGCGATTTCCTCACGCCCATCGGGCACCAGTGCAACACGCTCGTGATGGGGCCGGGGGGTTACAGGTTCGGCGATTACGCACGGCTGGGGGCGCCACTTTCGGTTCTGGTCGTCCTCCTGGGGACGCCGCTGATCCTGTTCTTCTGGCCGCTCAGC
The DNA here is from genome assembly GCA_038236185.1 of Sphingomonadales bacterium. Classification (GTDB taxonomy): domain Bacteria; phylum Pseudomonadota; class Alphaproteobacteria; order Sphingomonadales; family Sphingomonadaceae; genus Sphingomonas. Next base: position 49,657 of record JBBSTE010000006.1, read on the forward strand.
TAAGCATTCGCCCGATCATCACCTGCGGTTCGAGATCGGTGAAATTGGCGACGTCGGCGCGCAATTCACCGCCCCGGGGGTCGGCCATCGCCGCGCCCATCGCCTCCGCCGACGCGAAGTGAAAATGCGCGATCATGGCATAGGGCGACATGCCGCCACCCGGCGCGTCGGTGCCGAGGATCAACTCGACCCTGTCGGGCTTCCAGATCTCGCGCACCAACGCGGTGTGTGTCTTCGCATAATAGTCCGCATCGAACCGCGCACCCGCGCGGTTAGAATAGATCACCGATACGATCATCAGGCCGGCTCGCCGACGATCGTTTTCACTTCCATGAAGTCGGCGAGGCCGTATTTGCCGCCCTCGCGCCCATTGCCCGATTGCTTGTAGCCGCCGAACGGCGTCGGCCCGTTTGGCCCCCAGGCGTTGATCGTGACGAGCCCCGCGCGTAGCTTGCCCGCGATCTTCGCCGCCTCGGCGGGATCGCCCGAGATCGTCGCCGACAGACCGTAATCGGTGTCGTTGGCCATCTCGACCGCCTCGTCGCTGTTGTCGTATGGCGTGATCGTCGCGACCGGGCCGAACGTCTCCTCGCGGTAGATTCGCATCTCGGGCGTCACGTCGGTGAACAACGTCGGCTTGACGAAGAACCCGGCGTTGCGCCCGTCGGGCCGCCCGGTGCCGCCGGTGACGAGCGTCGCGCCCTCGTCGATCGCAGACTGGATCAGCCCCTGGATCTTTTCATATTGCGCCTTGTTGACGACAGGACCGATATGCGCGCCCTGCTCGGTCGGGTCGCCGACCGTGACCGATTCCAGGATCGACTTCACCATATCCGTCGCGTCCGAAACCTGGCTCTTGTGGACCAGCAGCCGCGTCGGCGCGATGCAACTCTGCCCCGAATTGGCGAGCACCCCCGCCATCGTCGGTGGCAGCACCTCGTCGAGCTTGGCGCCTTCGAGCACGACGTTCGGCGCCTTGCCGCCGAGTTCCTGATGGACCCGCTTGACCGTCGCGGCGGCGGCGGTCGCGACCGCGATTCCCGCACGGGTCGATCCGGTGAAGCTCACCATGTCCACGTCCTTGTGGCTGCTTAGAGCCGCGCCGACGCCGGGGCCGTCACCGTTGACGAGGTTGAACACGCCCTTCGGCACCCCCGCCTTGTCGAGGATTTCGGCGAGGATCATCGCATTGCCCGGCGCTTCTTCGGACGGCTTCAGGATCATCGTGTCGCCCGCGGCCAGCGCGGGGGCGACCTTCGCGCAAATCTGGTTGAGCGGCCAGTTCCACGGCGTGATCATCGCGACGACGCCCAGCGGTTCGTGGACGACGCGCGCCTTGCCGACTTGCTCGGAAAATTTGAACTCCTTCAACGCGGCAAGCGTGCCCATGAAATAGCCGAGTCCCGCGGGCGCCTGCGCCATGTTGGCGAAGCTGATCGGCGCGCCCATCTCGCTGCTCGTCGCGGCGGCGAGATCGGGGATGCGCGTCTTATATTCCTCGATGATCCGCTCGAGCAGCGCGATCCGCTCGTCGACGCTCGTCTGCGACCATGTCCGGAACGCGGTCTTCGCCGCCGCGACCGCCTTGTCGACGTCGGCCTTCGATCCCAGCGTGATCTCTGTGCACGGCTGCTCGGTCGCGGGATCGATCACCTCGTGGCGGGTGCCGCCGTCGCTCTCGACCCATGCGCCGTCGATATAATGTTTCAGGTAGCTTTGCATGACAGCCTCTCCGTGAGCGGTTTCGAGATTTCGGTATGCTCATGCGACCGCGCCCGATCGGTTGCAACCGGAAACGCGACGAGCGTTCGATGTACCGCGATGGGACAAGGCGGAGGCGTCTCAACCCGTCGTTGCGACGAGCCGAGCCGTTAACCGCCTTTGTGCCTTCCCGCGGCGGCATCACGCGCGCAACGACGAGAGCGAAAGGACTCTCGTCATGCGCCTTCTCCTCCCGATCATCGCCGTCGCGCTCACCGCCCCCGCCGCCGCCCAGCGCGACGGCGCGCCGTTCACGATCGCCGAGACGGGGCAGGGTTTCCAGCATTTGAGCGACGCCTTGATGTCGATCCGCGGCCGCGACGGCACGGTGATGATCGCACCCGGCACCTACCGCGAATGCGCGATCCAGCAGGCCGGACACGTCACCTTCAAGGCGGCGACACCGGGCAGCGTCGTGTTCGACGGCACCACTTGCGAAGGCAAGGCGGCGCTGGTGCTCCGCGGCGCGGGATCGACCGTCGATGGCATCGTCTTTCGCGGCATGCGCGTCGGCGACGGCAACGGCGCGGGCATCCGCATCGAGATCGGCGACCTGACCGTGAAGAACTCGATGTTCTTCGACAGCCAGGAGGGCATCCTCGGCAGCAACGACGATCCGCACCGCATCACCGTCGATCATTCGACCTTCGCGGGCCTCGGCCAGTGCGACGAGACCCCCGATTGCGCGCACGGCATCTATGTGGGGGGCGATCGGGCTTCGCTGACAGTCACCAACTCGCGCTTCGAGCGCGGCCGCGGCGGCCATTACGTCAAGGCGCGGCTGCCCAACGTCACGATCACGGGCAACAGCTTCGACGACACCGCGGGCAGCAAGACCAATTATATGATCGACCTGCCCGAAGGCGCGACGGGCCTGATCGCCAACAACACCTTCGTCCAGGGCAAGGCCAAGGAGAATTGGACCGGCTTCATCGTCGTATCGGCGGAGCAACGGAAATATTCGTCGGCGGGGCTGCGCGTGGAAAACAACACCGCAAACCTGGCGCCGGGGCAGGAGAAGAGTCCGGCGTTTCTGGCAAACGTCAGCGGGCAACAACTCGCGGAGGGACCCAACAAGCTCGGGCCGGGCGTGCGGGCGTACGAAACGCGCTGAAGCGGACCGAGTCAGTCTTCCGCCAGGGCGCGTCGCAAGAGGCGCGGATCGAACAGCGACGCCTGCTCGCCGGCGCGTAGCGGCGCACTCCAGCGCGGCATCATCGCGCGCCACGCGGCGATCCGGAGCGGAACGCTTTGCGGATCGCTCGTAAGCGCCTGTTGGATCGCCGCGAGATCGAGGTCGGCGGCGCGCAACCGTTCGCGCGCAACCGCGAAACGCGGCGACGCATACCGCTCGTCGATCGATCCGAGGCTCGATCGCGCCGCCCCCAGCAACAAACGCGTCGCCGGCGCGTCGCCCTGCCGCCAGACCTCGCCGGCCGCATCGAGCGCGCGGCTAACATCCTCCAGGTAGGTCGAAAGCGTGACCGCGGTGGCCCCGGCGATGCAAGCCTCGGGCGAGATCGCGCGGACGTAGTCGCTCAGCCCGCGCAGCACGCGTTCGGGCGGCTCGGGGCCGTCGAACTCTTGCGTGATTAATCCGTGGATGAAGAGCGGCAGCGCCGGATCGTCGGGATTGCGCGAGATTTTCCGCTTGCCGGCGGGCTCGGCCAGATCGGGGATCGGTTTCGGATTGAAGACGCCGTCGCCGCGATGCGAGCTCAGCAACGACGCGGTTACGTCGGCGGTGCCGGCCTCGCCCGAAATGCCGGGAAACAGGAAATCGGCGTTGCCCCGGCCGTTGCGATGGCAACTCGCGCACGACAGGCCCGCGCGCGCCGCTTGTCCGCCGAGCAGCAACGGCGCACCGAACGCGGCGCGGCCGATTTCGATCGAGCGGACCGATTCCGGATCAGTCGGATGGGCAAGACATTCGCGCGGCTGGCGCGTCAGGTTCGCCAGACGGTGACCCGGCGCCAGCCACCGTGCGGCTCGCAACGGCGGATCGACCGGGGCGGCGGCCAGCAGCGCCGCCGCGGCGCAGATCAGGAGGCGTGCGCGCGTCCGCCGACGATCCATGCGCGAAGTTCCTCCGCCTCGGCGCAGCCGAACGCGCAGCGCGCGTCGAGTGCGGCAAGCATCTTGCTCGCGCCTGCCAGATCGCCGCGCTCGACCATCAGTTCGCCGAAATATTCGGTCGCGCCGCGGTGGTTCGGCGCGATCGCCAGCGCCTGCCGGTAATAGGCTTCGGCCACATCGTAGCGTTTCAGCTTTCGGTTCGCGAAGCCGAGATAGGTCAGAATATCGGGGTGCGGCCCGAACGCGCGCCGCGCCTGATCGAGCGAGACGATCGCGTCGGCATAACGATGCTCGTTGATCAGCGCGACCGCCGCGAGATAGGCGGTGTCGCCCGCGGCGGTGGCGAAGAGCGGTCCCGGCGCGGTGTCGATCCGCGCCTGCGGAGCGGCGCCGAGCGCGGCGTTGATCGCCGCGATCGCAGCGGCGAGATCGGCGGCCTGCGGACAGGTCTTCGCGCAGGCAGTATCGCGCGCGGTCAGCGCATCGAGCTGCGTCTGCGCGTGCGCTTTGTCGCCGAGTTTGGCGTAGGCGATGCCGAGCTGTTGCGACGCGCCGATCATTGCGGGATCGATCTTGACCGCCTTGGCGAAGAGTTTGGCGGCGCCCTTGTTGTCATCGAGGCCGGCGCGCGCCAGCCCCGCGAGATAATTGGTGTTGGCGTCGTTGGGCGCCACCGACAGGACATGGTCGAACGCGCGCTTGGCGTCGGCGAACTTGCTTTCCTTGAGCGCGGTCATGCCCTTGAGATATTCGGCGGCGGGGTCGTATTGCGATGCGCTGGCGCTGGGCACCGAGCCTCCCGCACCGCCACCTCCGCCGCCGCTTGCGAGCGATGGTGCTGCCGCGAACAGGCCGGCAATCATCGCTGACCGGATCACGCTCGCTGCGATGGTGCGCGAAATCTTCATCGCCCTCTCCCGTTCGGGAATTTATGGACGCGACACTATACCTGTCGAAGTCGGTTGGATAGGCCCGTTGCGGACTTTTAGAGCGGATTTGAGGCTGATCCGACGAGTCTATGTTACGTCATCTGACTCTAGTGACAGCTATCCCCCGGACCCGCATCGAGATCGAGGCACCTCCCGTCGAGTCCGCCGACCTTCAGCCCGATCGTCGCCGCCAGGGTTGGCGCGATATCGACCGTCTCGACCGACAAGGGCTGCTCGAACCCCGTCATCCCCTTGCGCCAGAACAGGATCGGTACGCGGCGGTCGTAATCCCACGGGCTGCCGTGCGTCGCGACATAGCCCGGCCCGGGCATCGGAATGCCCGTCACGCGCGGCTTGAGCAGGATCAGCAGATCGCCCGATCGCGCCGGATCGAACGACGCGCGCGCGCGCTCGGCGAGAGTCCAGGTCTCGGGTGGCCCGCTCGGCATCGGCGTCGCGGCGATCTCGGCAGCGGTCAGCGCGGCGGCGACCTGCGGCATCGCGCGATAGCGTTTCACCGCCTCCGCCAGCACCGCGGCGTGACGCACGGCGGGGACGTCGTCCGCGACGTCGATCGAGCCTTCCGCGGCGATCAGCACCGGCCCGGCGATCCCGAGCGCCTTGCCGATCTCCGCACCGACCAGCTTCGCATCGAGCGACGGCGACATCCGCTGTTCCATCGGCATCGCGCGCTGCTGCTGGCGTTCGGTCAGATCATGCCCGCCGTGATCGGCGGTCAGCACGACCTCGTAAGCGACCCCGAACGTATCGAGCGTGTCGAAGAAGCCGCCGAGCGCGTTATCGAGCTCGGCCATCTGGACGCACATCTCGCCGCCGCCGGGACCATAGGCGTGGCCGATATAATCGGTCGCCGACGCGCCGATCGCGACGATGTCGGGCGCGCTCCCTTGCCCGAGCTTCATGTCCTGGATCAGCCCCGCCGCGATCGCGAACACCGCGCCGTCGAGCGCGGGCGAGGCGCGGAACGCCTTGGCGTCGCCCGCCGCGCGCGCGAACCGGCCCGCGCCGATCGTCTGCCCGCCGACCTGGATCGGCTGCGAAACGCCCTTGCAGAACCCCGGCAGCGGCAGCGCCTGCTGCGGCTTCGCGATCAGCGCCGCGATTGCGGCATTGCCACGCTGAACCACCGGCGGCGTAACCCGTCCGGCGTAGCTGACGAAGGCCTTACCGTCCCAGAACCAGAGCTCGTCGATCTTATGCCCGCCCATCATGATCGCCGCGCGATCCTTGCCCGCGACCGACACGACACGCGACGCGGGGTTCGCCGCCTTCATCATCTCGCCGAGCGTCGGCACCTTCAGGTGAATGTCCGAGGCGGTGTAGGTGTCGTGCGTCGATCCGGGGACGCGCTCGTCCTCGGCGCAATAGACGAGCTTGTCGGCGCGGCCGGCCTTCTGGTCGAGCCAGGTGTTGGCGACGATCCCGGTATGCGTCGGGCGCATCCCCGTCAGGATCGTCGAATGGCCGGGGCACGTCTCGGTCGCGGCGTGGCTCTGGTAGCCCGACGGAAAGACCGCGCCCTGCAACAGCCGCGCGAAGCCGCCGGTAAGATGATTGCGATATTGCGCGAACAGGTCCGCCGACAATTGATCGACCGAGATGACGACGAGCAGCTTCGGCGGGGTTGGGGCGGGCGCGGCGGCGGGCGGCGGCGGCGCCTCCTGCGCGAAGACCGGGGCGGCGGTGATAGCGAGAGCGAGAATGAGCGCGCGCATGTGGGTCCTTCGTGCAAAGCGTCGGCGGCGTCGCTATGACTCGCGCGACCGGGGCAGGCAAGGTTGGAGAATTCGCGATTCCAGGTCCTTCATCGCTCGCAATGACGATTCCCCTTTTAGGTCTTGTAGCGTCGCGCGTGCGCCATTTCCTTTTCGTTTTGATGACGCTGTTCGCGTTCGCCGCGATGCCCGCGGCGGCGCAACTCGGTACCGGCCCGCGGCACATCGCGATGGAACTGGTCCCCGAAACCGCGTCTCCCGCGGCGGGAAGCAAGGTCACGCTCGCGATCGTCGCCAACCCCGAAGCGGGCTGGCACGGCTATTGGAAGAACGGCGGCGACGCCGGGGTCGAGACGAAGCTCGACTGGACTCTGCCATCGGGCGTCACCGCCGGGCCGATCGTCTATCCCGTTCCCGGCCGGCTGCTGCTCTTCGGGCTGATGAACTACGTCTACGAAAAGCAATTCACGCTCTTCGTCGATTTGAATATTCCCGCCGGCCTCGCCAAGGGTACACGGCTGCCCGTTTCGGCGAAAGCGATCTATCTCGTCTGCACCACCGAAGTCTGCGTCCCCGAAAGCCGCACGCTGTCGACCGAAGTCACCGTCGGCGACGGCGCGATCGACCCCGTGACGCGCGCGAAATTCGACGGCTGGCGCCAGGCGCTGCCTAAGCCGCTCGGCTCGCCCGCGACCTTCCAGATCGACGGCAAGAGCTTCAAGCTGGCGGTGCCGTTCCCCGCCGCGGCGACCGCGTCGGACATCTATTTCTACCCGCTGCAAGCAGGCGCGCTCGATTACGCCAAGCCGCAGATTGTGAAGCGCGACGGCGACATGTTGACGATCGAGACCGCGATCGCCCCGCCGGGCAATCCGCGCCCGACAAAGCTGGAAGGCGTCCTCGCCACCGGCGACGGGCGCGGCTTCCTGCTGACGGCGACGCCCGGCACGGTTGCGAGCGGTAGCGGCGCCGGCGGTGCTGCGGCAAGCGGCTGGTCGGTCGCGCTGCTCGCGTTCCTCGGCGCGGTGGCGGGGGGCGTGCTGCTCAATATCATGCCGTGCGTGTTCCCGATCTTGAGCCTCAAGGCGCTGAATCTCGCCAAGTCCAATGCCGACGAAGGCGCCGCGCGCCGCGACGCGCTCGCTTATGCCGCGGGGGTGATCCTCGTCTGTGTCGCACTCGGCGGCGCGTTGCTCGCGCTTCGGGCGGGCGGCGCGACGATCGGCTGGGCGTTCCAGTTACAGGATCCGCGCGTCATCCTGGTCCTGCTGCTGCTCGTGACGGGCATCGCGTTCAACCTCGCCGGTTTGTTCGAACTGCCGACCCCAGCCTTTGCCGGACGCAGCGGCGCGGCGGGCGCCTTCGCGACCGGCGCGCTCGCCGCCTTCGTCGCGACGCCGTGCACCGGCCCGTTCATGGGCGCCGCGCTCGGGGCGGCCTTGGTGCTGCCGACGGCGGTGGCGATGTTGGTCTTCGCCGGCCTCGGCCTCGGCATCGCGCTGCCGTTCCTCGCGATCGGCTTCATCCCCGCGCTCAGGCGGCGCTTGCCGAAACCCGGCGCGTGGATGGCGACGTTCCGATCGATCCTGTCGGTGCCGATGTTCCTGACCGCGCTCGCGCTCGCCTGGGTGCTCGGGCGGCAAGCGGGGGTCGATGGCCTGACGCTCGGCCTCGCGGGCGCGCTGATCGTCGCGCTGGGCCTGTGGTGGGTCGGCAAGCGCCAGGCGCGCGGACGTGGCGGCGCGTGGTGGCCCGCGCTTCCGGCGATCGCGCTTGCCGTCGCGGGGGTTGCGATCGTTCAGCCCGCCGCCTCGCAACCGAACGCCGTCAAGACGGCCGGGGCCGAAGCCTTCAGCGAGTCCCGCCTCGCCGCGCTCCGCGCCAAGAATATCCCCGTCTTCGCCTATTTCACTGCCGACTGGTGCCTCACCTGCAAGGTCAACGAAAAGGTCGCGATCGAGACGCGCGCGGTCGCCGATCACTTCCGCAAACGCGGCATCGCGGTCCTCGTCGGCGACTGGACCGACGGCGATCCCGCGCTCGGCCGCTTCATCGAACAGCACAATCGCGCGGGCGTCCCGCTCTATCTCTATTACGCCCCCGGCGCCGCCGAACCGCGCGTCCTCCCGCAAATCCTGACCCCGGGGACGCTCATCGCCCTCTGACTCTCTTGTGCAACGCAACAATCCGAGTCAGCATGCGACGAAATCGGATCGGAGGCGTTACCAGTCTCAATGGGGAAAGCCTTCGATGAGATCATGGGCCGCGACGGTGCGGTCCGGCCCGAGCTGGCGGCGATGGGCCGCTGGCTAGACGAGACGCCGCCCGAGGAACTGAAGCGCCGCCAGGATGTCGCCGAAGCGACCTTCCGCCAGCTCGGCATCACCTTTGCGGTTTACGGCGATGTCGATACCCGCGAACGCATCATCCCCTTCGACATCGTCCCCCGCGTGTTCCTCGCCGACGAATGGGCGCGGCTGTCGGAGGGGCTGGTTCAGCGCGTCGATGCGATCAACGCCTTCCTCAACGACATCTACGGCGAACGCCGTATCCTGAAGGAAGGCGTCCTCCCCGCTGACCTGGTTCTCGGCAACGCGCAATTCCGCCCCGAGATCGCGGGGATCACACCGCCGCACGACGTCTGGGCGCATATCTGCGGCATCGATCTGGTCCGCACCGGCCCCGACGAATTCTTCGTGCTGGAGGACAATGCCCGCACCCCCTCGGGCGTGAGCTATATGCTCGAAAATCGAGAGGCGATGGTGCGGCTCTGCCCCGAATTGTTCCGCGCCTTCCGCGTCGCCGCGGTCGACAGTTATCCCGATATCCTGCTCGAGACGATGCGCTCGGTCGCGCCCCACTCAGGCTCGCGCGGCCCGGTCTGCGTCGTGCTCACGCCGGGGCATTACAATTCGGCCTATTACGAACACAGCTTCCTCGCCGACACGATGGGGGTCGAACTTGTCGAGGCCGCCGATCTGCTCGTCGACGACGACATGGTCTATATGCGCACGACAGCGGGCCGCGTTCGCGTCGATGTGATCTACCGCCGGATCGACGACGATTTCCTCGATCCGCTCGTCTTCCGCCCCGATTCCGCGCTCGGCGTGCCCGGCCTCATCGCGGCTTACGCGTCGGGAAACGTCGCGATCCTCAACGCGCCGGGGAACGGCATCGCCGACGACAAGGCGATCTACAGTTACATGCCCGAGATCGTGAAATTCTACTCAGGCGGCGAGGCCAAGCTGCCCAACGTCGAGACGTACCGCTGCCGCGAACCCGATGCGCTCAAATACGTCCTCGAAAATCTCGACCAGCTCGTCGTCAAACTCGTCGATGGCTCCGGCGGCTACGGGATGCTCGTCGGCCCGACCGCGTCGAAGGCGGAGATCGAGGCGTTCCGCGCCGCGCTCGTCGCCGAGCCGCACCGCTATATCGCGCAGCCGACGCTCGCGCTCTCGACCGTGCCGACGCTCGCCTCCGACGGCCTGTCGCCGCGCCACGTCGATTTCCGCCCCTTCGTCCTGTCGGGATCGCGCGGCGTGAAGGTCGTCCCCGGCGGCCTCACCCGCGTCGCCTTGAAGGCCGGATCGCTGGTGGTGAATTCGTCGCAGGGCGGCGGCACCAAGGACAGTTTCGTCCTGATGGACGATCGGATGAGCCAGTCGCAGACCTTGGGCGGCATGACGCAGATGCAGATTCTCGATGCCGGCGTCGGCAACGCCGTCCCGCCCGGTCCGCCCGATCCGGGGGATCATTGATGGAGATGCTCTCGCGCACCGCGTCCTCGCTCTACTGGCTTGGCCGCTATATCGAGCGCGCCGACTTCATCGCCCGGCTGATCGAGGCGACGGTCCGTCTCGACGTCATGTCGGCGCGTCCCGCTGGCGAGGCGGCCTGGGCCTCCGCGCTGACAGTCACCGAATCCGACATCGGCTTCGCCGAAACCGGCGAGCCGATGGCGCAGCGCGAAGTCACCCGCTTCCTGACGGTCGATACCAACCACCCCGGTTCGATCGTCCGTTGCCTCGGCCGGGCGCGCGACAATGCCCGCGCGGTGCGCACCGCGCTGACGCGGGAATCCTGGACCGCGGTCAATCGGACGTGGCTGATCTTCGAAGGCCGCACCAAGACCGGCGACGCCGAGGCGATCCTGAAGCTGGTCGAGGAGGTGAAGACCGAGACGCGCGGTTTCGAAGGCGCGCTTCACCGGATGCTGCGCAACCAGACGAAATGGTTTCTCCGGCTCGGCCAGGCGATCGAGCGCGCCGACAACACCGCGCGGCTGCTCGACGTCAAATATCATATTCTTCTGCCCGAGGGCGAAAAGGTGGGTGGGGTCGTCGATCGCGACCAATGGACGACGATCCTCCAGGTTGTCTCGGCGGTGACCGCGTATCGCTGGCTCTATAGCGAGGGGTTGGAGCCGAAGAACGTCATCGATCTGCTCATCGCTCGTCCCGAGCTCCCGCGCAGCCTCGCCGCCGCCGCCGAGGAGACGACCGAAATTCTCGGTTATCTCGCCAAGCGCACAGGCAGCCACGGCGAGGCCGACCGCATGGCCCGGACGCGCCAGTCGCGCGTCGCGAAAACCCGTGCGCGCGAAGTCATCGCCTCGGGCCTCCACCAATATCTCCAGGCCTTCATCGCCGAAAACGACCAGCTCCACGCCGCCATCCACCGCCAGTTCCGGTTCCATTGATGCGTCTCACGATCGATCACCGTACGACCTATCGCTTCGCCGAGCCGCGGGCGCGCCTCGTCCAGCTCCTCCGCATGACGCCGGAGAACACGCACGATCAGACGATCGCCAATTGGGATATCGCGGTCGATTGCGACGCGCGGATGCGCCGCCACCGCGACGGCTTCGGCAATTGCACGACGATGCTCTATTGCGAGGGGCCGATCGACACGATCGAGATCACGGTCTCGGGCGAAGTGGTGACGAGCCATTCGAACGGCGAACTCCACGGCGCCAACGAACCACTCCCACCGCCGGTGTTCCTGCGCACCACGCCCGCGACGGTGGCCGACGTCGCGATCGCGGCGTTCGCGCTTGAGGCAGCAGAGGAGGGAGACCCGCTCGACCGCCTCCACCGCCTCAATCGCGCGGTCGGCGCGAGATTCCGGATCGACCGCGCGCGTCCCGAACCCGGCCTTACCGCCGTCGATGCCTTCACCGCGGAAACCGCGACGCCGCGCGATCTGGCGCACATCTTCCTCGCCGCCGCGCGCAGCCTCGACATTCCCGCGCGCTACGTCACCGGCTATTCAGACCTCGAAGGCGACCACCGTCCGGGCCCGCACGGCTGGGCCGACGCCTGGGTCGAGGGGATCGGCTGGGTCTCGTTCGATCCGACGCTCGGCCGCTCGCCCGAGGAACACCACATCCGCATCGCGGTCGCGCTCGACGCGTCCGGCGCCGCGCCGGTCGCCGGGTCGCGGCTGGGCGAGGGCGACGAGACGTTCGATGTCGAGGTGACGGTGCTCGACGAGGATTAGGCGCCCATCGTCATGCCGGACTTGATCCGGCATCCAGAGCCAAAGGCGCTATCGCTTGTGACCCTGGATCCCGGATCAAGTCCGGGATGACGGATTCTTATTCGAATCATCCGATCAAGTTCGCGATGACGTGATGGCGAAATCGTAAAGGCGCAAGTCGATCCTTCAAGCCAACTCCCGAACCCGCGTCTCGACAATCCGCACCTCCGCCTTCTCCGGCATCAGCCGCCACCCGTTCGGCGTGAGCATCTCGATCGGGCGATAGCGCGTCTTGTACGCCATCCGCGCCGACCCCTTCACCCAATAGCCGAGATAGACGTACGGCAGTCCGGCGGTCCGCGCGCGCAGGATGTGGTCGAGGATGATGTATGTGCCGAGTCCCTGTCGTTCGGAATCGTCGGATGCGAAGAAGCTGTAGATCATCGACAGTCCGTCGGCCTGGCGGTCGGTCAGGCACGCCCCGACCAGCTTGCCCAATTCACCGTTCAGCGAAGGCTCGCGATATTCGACGATCACCGAATTGACCGGCGATTGCTCGATCATGTCGGCGTAATCGTCTTCGTCCATCCCGACCATTCCCCCGCCGGGATGCCGCGTGGCGAGATAACGGCGGAGCAGCTGGAATTGTTCGTCGGTCGCCCAAGGCCGGCACGCCGCGACGGTCAGGTCGCCGTTCTTGCGGATGAGCTTGCGCTGCGTCGCGTTCGGATCGAACGCATGCGTGACGACGCGGACCGAAACGCACGCGCTGCACCCCGCGCAGCTCGGCCGGTACGCGACCCCCTGGCTGCGGCGAAAGCCGATCCGCCCGAGCGCGTCGTTGAGCTCGCCCGCGTGCGGCCCGTTCAACTCGGTGAAGACCTTGCGTTCCTGCTTTCCGGGCAAGTACGGACATGGCGACGGCGATGTCACGAAGAAGCGCGGAAAACGGAACGGCGCTGTCACGCTGAGTGGCCCCCTTTGCAACGCACGTTCGCGCCGAGACCCGTGATATGAATCGGCAACGGGATCGTGAAAAGCCACTTTACCACGATATGACGGTTAACGCGTACATCAGAGTCTTTCCAGCACCGACTTGCGTATTCTTTGGGGGCGGTTCGGCGCCTTCACGATCCTCCCCCTGGCGGGGGAGGATCGGACAACCCGCCTACCTAGGCCAGCTCCACCTGGCTCGTCTCATACCCCGCCGCACGCAGCGCCGCGATCAGCCGGTCGAGGTGCGCCTTGTCGCGCGCCTCGCACTCAATGTCGGTGATCAGGCCCTTCGCGGGCAGCGTCGTGAACACGCGCTGGTGATAGACTTCGATGATGTTGATCCGCTGCTCGTCGAAAATCCGCGCGACGTTGAACAGCGCGCCGGGCTGGTCCTGCAACCGGATACGCAGCCGCGCCAGCCGCCCCGATCGCGCGAGATCGCGCAGCAGCACGTTCGCCAGCAACCGCGTGTCGATATTGCCGCCGCACAAGACGACGCCGACGGTCTTCCCCGAGAACCGCTCGGGATGCTGTAGCAGCGCCGCCAGCCCCGCCGCGCCCGCGCCCTCGACCACGGTCTTCTCGATCTGGAGCAGCAGGCTCACCGCCATCTCCAGGCTGCGCTCGGACACCAAAACGATGTCGTCGACCAGTTCGGCGACCATCGCCGAGGTGATCCCGCCCGGCTCCTTGACCGCGATCCCTTCCGCGAGCGTATCCCCCGCGCACGGCATGTTGGTGCCGTTGATCCGGTTGTACATCGACGGGAACAGCTCGGCCTCGACCCCGATAACCTCGATCGCGTGGTCTGCCGCGCGCGCCACCGTCGCCATCCCCGAGATCAGCCCGCCGCCCCCGATCGGCGTCACGAACATGTCGATCTCGGGCACGTCCTCGAGCATTTCGATCGCGGTCGTGCCTTGCCCGGCGATGATCCGCGGATCGTCGAACGGATGGACGAAGGTGAAGCCGCGCTCGCCCTCCAGTACGCGCGCATGCGCGTACGCCGCGTCGAACGTGTCGCCATGCAGGATCACCGCGGCGCGATGCCCCTCGGTCTGCGTCACCTTCACCGTGGGCGTGTTGGTCGGCATCACGATCGTCGCGGGGATACCGAGACGGCTCGCGTGATACGCTAGCCCTTGCGCATGGTTCCCCGCCGAAGCCGCGATCACGCCCTTGGCGCGCGCCTCGTCCGAGAGCTGCAACAGCGTATTGAGCGCCCCGCGCTCCTTGTAGGCGGCGGTGAACTGAAGGTTCTCGAACTTCAGATACACCGTCGCGCCGGTCATCTCCGACAGCGTCCGGCTGATCAGCGTCGGCGTCCTGACGATCGCGTCGCGGATGCGATCGTGCGCGGCGCGGACGTCGTCGATCGAGACGGGGAGGGGGCTGGTTGCCGCTTGCGTTGCCATGTTACTCGCGCGCCTAGACCATCTCTCAAGCGACAGCTAGGCGGTTCCCATGAAGATCGCATTCATCGGAACCGGCGTCATGGGCGCGCCGATGGCGGGGCATCTCGCCAAGGCCGGCCACGACGTCACCGTCTACAACCGCACCCGTGCCAAGGCGGAAGCGACCGGGCTGCCCGTCGCGGAGAGCCCCGTCGCCGCCGCAAAAGACGCTGATGCCGTGCTGACCTGCGTCGGGACCGACGACGACCTCGCCGATGTCACGCTCGGCACGGACGGCGCGTTCGCCGCGATGCGCGACGATGCGGTGTTCGTCGATCACACCACCGTCTCCGCCGCGATCGCGCGCCGCTTGGCCGACGCGCGCACCCTGTCGGTCGATGCCCCCGTATCGGGCGGGCAGGCGGGCGCCGAGAAGGGCGCGCTGTCGATCATGTGCGGCGGCTCCGCGGAGGCGATGGCCAAGGCCGAGCCGATCATGGCCGCTTATGCCGCGCGCATCGTCCACGTCGGGGCCGCGGGCGCGGGTCAGCAGACCAAGATGGTCAACCAGATCGCCATCGCCGGGGTACTGCAAGGCCTGTCCGAAGCGCTCCGCTTCGCACAGAAATCCGGTCTCGATCTCGACCGCGTTTTCGAGGCGATCTCGGGCGGCGCGGCGCAGAGCTGGCAGATGGTCAACCGCTGGCCGACGATGGCCAGGCATGAGTTCGACTTCGGCTTCGCGATCGACTGGATGCGCAAGGATTTGGGCCTCGCGCTCGACGAAGCTAAGCGCAACGGCGCGGTACTGCCGGTCGCGGCGCTGGTCGATCAATTCTACGCAGAGGTCCAGCAAATGGGCGGCGCCCGCCAGGACACCAGCGCGCTGGTGAGGAGATTGCCGAAGTGATATCCCCAACCCGTCATGCCGGACTTGTTCCGGCATCCACCGTGCCGCAATCTCACAAGCCAATGATCTCGCGGTACCGTGGACCCCGGAACAAGTCCGGGGTGACGGCTGCGTTGTTGGCAGTCGTCGCGCTTCTCCCAACCCCCGCCCGCGCCGACGGCATCGTCGACAACGTCAACGGCCTCACCCTCGCCCCCGACGGCCACGTCGTCCGTTTCCGCGCGATGCTGATCGACAAGGACGGCCGCGTCACCCGCCTCATCCCGCCGGGCGAAGCGCCGCCCAAGCTCAGCCGCAAGGAGCTGAAAGCCAACGCCGGCAAACCGCTCTACGAATGGCGCACCGACATGGCGGGCCGCACCCTGCTCCCCGGCTTCATCGACGCGCACGGCCATGTCATGGACCTCGGTTTCGGCGCGCTCTCGCTCGACCTGTCCCAGGCGAAGTCGCTCGAAGACGCGAAGTCGCGCATCGCCGCCTACATCGCCGCCAATCCCGATCGCAAATGGGTGCTCGGCGGCGGCTGGAACCAGGAGGTCTGGGCTCTCGGCCGCTTCCCGACCGCCGCCGATTTCGACGCGGTGACGGGGGATCGCCCGGTCTGGCTCACCCGCGCCGACGGCCACGCCGGCTGGGCCAACACCGCCGCGATGCGCGCCGCGGGCGTCACCGCATCGACCGCGTCGCCGTCCGGCGGGCGGATCGAAAAGACCGCGAGCGGCGCCCCTGCCGGCGTCTTCGTCGATGGCGCCAAGGCGCTGATCGAGAGAGTCACCCCGCAACCGTTGCCCAAGGAACGCGACGCCGCCTTCCTCACCGCGCAGAACATCCTGCTCGGCTACGGCGTCACCGCGATCGCCGACATGGGGACGACGATCGACGATTGGCTGAGCTATCGCCGGATGGGAGATCTCGGCGCGATGCGCGTCCGCGTGATGAGCTACGGCCTCGGCGTCGAGACCGCGATCCGCATCGGCGGCAAGGGGCCGACGCCGTGGCTCTACGCCGACAAGCTCCGCATGGGCGGGGTGAAACTCTACGCCGACGGCGCGCTCGGATCGCGCGGCGCGTGGTTGCTCGCGCCCTATGCCGACGCGCCGAAGCAGAGCGGGCTCGGCTTCCTGACCGACGATCAATTGCAGAACCAGATGAGCCGCGCCGCGATGGACGGCTTTCAGGTCGCGGTCCACGCGATCGGCGACAAGGCCAACCGCGAGGTGCTCGACGCGATCCAGGTCGAAAGCGAAACCTATACCGGCGACCGCCGCTGGCGCATCGAGCATGCGCAGATCGTCGACCCCGTCGATCTGCCGCGCTTCGGCCGCTACGGCACGATCGCGTCGATGCAGCCGGTCCACCAGACCAGCGACCGGACGATGGCCGAGGCACGGCTCGGCCCCGATCGGCTGGCGGGCGCCTATGCCTGGAAGTCGATGCTGGCGAACGGCGCGAAGCTCGCCTTCGGCACCGACGCGCCCGTCGAAAAGCCTGATCCTTTCGCAACCTGGGCTGCCGCCTTCACGCGGCAAGGCGCCGACGGCCAGCCCGCGGGCGGCTGGCAACCGCAGGAGATCGTGACGCGCGAACAGGCGTGGTGGGCGATGACCGGCGGCGCGGCCTATGCCGGCTTCGCCGAGACCAAGTTCGGCACGCTCGCCCCCGGCCAGCGCGCCGATTTCATCATCGTCGACCGCGACCCGCTCCTCGCCAGCCCGGGCGATCTGCGCGCGACCAGGGTGCTCCAGACGTGGATCGGCGGAACGAAAGCGTTCGAGGCGAAGTGAGCAGCCCGTCATTCCCGCGAAGGCGGGAATCCATAAACTCCCTTTCTTGCCGCACGAATCGCGGGGCCTGTGACTATGGATCCCCGCCTTCGCGGGGATGACGATCGTTGTATGTGAGAGCCATGCCCACGCCCGACCTCGCCACCATCGTCGCGGACATCGCCGCCGAAATGCGCGCCGCCCCCGACCGCGGCACCGTCGCAGATTACATCGCCCCACTCGCCGCAATCGACGCCGCGCGCTTCGGCATCGCGGTGATCGAGGCCGACGGCGCCACCCACCTCGGCGGCGACGCCGACGCCGCTTTCTCGATCCAGAGCATCTCGAAAGTCTTCGCGCTCACCCTCGCGCTCGGCCATGTCGGCGACGCGCTCTGGCGCCGCGTCGGCCGCGAACCCTCGGGCAGCGCGTTCAATTCGATCGTCCAGCTCGAGACCGAACACGGCATCCCGCGCAACCCGTTCCTCAACGCGGGCGCGATCGTCGTCGCCGACGTGCTGCTCGGCCGCAACGAACCGCGCGAGGCGATCGGCGAGATGCTCCGCTTCGTCCGCGCGCTGTCGGGCGACGAGGATATCGTGATCGACGACGCCGTCGCCGCGGAGGAGCTCGCCACCGGCTATCGCAACATCGCGCTCGCCAATTACATGCGCGCGTTCGGCAATCTGGAGAATGCGGTCGATCGCGTCCTCGGCGTCTATTTCCACCATTGCGCGCTCGCGATGTCGTGCCGCCAGCTCGCGCTCGCCGGTCGTTATCTGATGGGACGCGGGCAGACCATCGTCTCCGCGCAGCGCGCGCGCCGCATCAACGCGCTGATGATGACGTGCGGCCATTACGACGGCTCGGGCGAATTCGCCTTCCGCGTCGGCCTGCCCGGCAAATCGGGCGTCGGCGGCGGCATCCTGGCGATCGTCCCCGGCCGCGCCTCGATCGCGGTCTGGTCCCCCGGCCTCAACGAACGCGGCAACTCGCAACTCGGCATGCTCGCGCTCGAGCGGCTGGTGCGAAGGACCGGGTGGTCGGTGTTTGATCCGGCCTGAACCGCCGATCTCAGGCCATCGGGATCGCACGCGCGGTGGCTAAGTGCTGCTGCTGCGGCGGCAGATTCTTGGTGGCCAGCGCCGCCGTCGCTTCGTCGCCGGTTTACACCTGATGCTCGAACTTGGCGGCATCCTTGGTGTGATCGTCGATCATATAGCGGACCGAATTCCGGTTGAATGCCGCGCCGACAGACCGCGCAGCTTCCGCGGTCCCGTCGGCAGGGAGGGCGGCATCAACCGGGGCGGGATATCCGCTTATGTCGAGGAATACTCGAACGCCTGGCGCGAAAGCTGCGGCGAATTTCTCTGCCGATCGCCAGAATAGGTATCCAGTCCGATCCATGCTATTGTTTTTCCGCTTGGAACCCGCATCCGGGGTACCCCTCGACCGGCCCTCTCGGCATCCTGAAAGGACCGATCATGACAAATTCCATCCTCGCGCCCGACGAGCGCGCGCTCGCCGAAGAGCGCGAAGCCCAGCCTGTCGTTCATCACCAGCCGCAAGGATTTTCAGATCGGTTTGCGCTCGGCTTCACCAAGCTGCTGCGTTTCAGCGCCGACACCTTTTTCGCCAAACGATACGGGCATCGCGCGATCGTCCTGGAGACGGTGGCGGCCGTGCCGGGGATGGTCGGCGCGATGTTCACCCATCTCACCTGCCTGCGTCGCATGCGCGACGACGAGGGCTGGATCCGGACCCTGATGGAAGAGGCCGAGAACGAGCGCATGCACCTGATGACGTTCATCGAAATCGCCAAGCCTACCTGGTTTGAGCGGATGGTGATCCTAGGTGTCCAGGGCGTTTTCCTCGCAGGCTTTTCGATACTCTATCTCATTTCGTCGCGCACCGCTCACCGCGTCGTCGGCTATTTCGAGGAAGAAGCGGTGACCAGCTACACCCTTTACCTCAAGGAAATCGACGAAGGGCGCTCGCCCAACGTGCCGGCCCCAGCGATCGCCAAACATTATTGGGAGATGGCGGACGATGCCACGCTGCGCGATGTCGTTCTGGTCGTTCGTGCCGACGAAGCGCACCACCGCGACGTCAATCACGGCTTCGCCAGCGAGCTGGGCGGGAGACCGGCGGATTTCGAACATGCCGCCCCCTATCCCCAACATACCGCTGAAATCCGGTTCGGTGCGTAGGAGAGCCACCGCCGAGCGGGACCAGGAGAGCCGAGCGATGTTCGTCGAAGGAATGCTGGAAGCGGCACGCGAAAGGCTCGTCACGATCACCGGCGATGCGAGGCTGATCGAAGCCGCCGGACTATTGTCTTCGGGGGCGGACCTCGTTGTCGTGTGCGATCACGATGGCGCTCTACAGGGCGTCGTCACCAAGACCGACGTCGTCAGGCAGATCAGCGTCTGCCAGGGCGCGACTTGTATGTGCTCGGCCTCGACAGTGATGACGCGCGATGTCGTGCTGTGTCGGGGCGTGGACCTTCTGCGAGACGTGTCCAGACTGATGAAGGAACGGCATCTGAAGAATATTCCGGTGGTGGACGACCACAACCGGCCCGTGGGAGTGCTTGCCGCGCGGGCTGTTCTGCGCGTCCTTCTGGGCGATGCCGAATACGACGAAGCGCAATTGATCGATTACGTGAAGGGCGTCGGCTACCGTTGATCGGTTTCGACCCACCGTGCCGAAGAGGAAATTATTATGCCTGACCCCGATTCCTTCGCAGACTCTACCGAAGTTCGCCGCCGTGCGCTTTCACGGTGGGACGATGAAGGGGGTGCCCTTGCTTCAGTGCCGCATGAGACGCACGCGGAACTCCCCGACATGACCAACGCCGAGCTGGTGCAGCTCCGCATCCGGGTCATCGCGCTTGAAAACCTGCTGATCGCTGTCCTGGCGGAGGGCTCGGATCGACAGCTCCGGGTGGCGCGAGAGATGGCGGATTGCATATCGCCCCGGCCGGGCTTCACCCAGCATCCTCTCACGGTCCAGGCCGCCAAGCACATGACCGATCTCGCCGATCGAGCGGTCCATTTTCGAACGACCCAGCCGCGATAAGTGCCCGATGCAAATAAAGAAAAGGCCGCGGCACCCCCCGATGCCGCGGCCCGCTCCCCATATACGCGGGAGAAATTCTAGGCGACCGCGGCGGCCACCACCTCTTCTGGCTCGCGCAGCACATAACCACGGCCCCAGACGGTCTCGATGTAATTTTCGCCCTCGGTCGCCATCGTCAGCTTCTTGCGCAGCTTGCAGATGAACACGTCGATGATCTTGAGTTCGGGCTCGTCCATCCCGCCGTACAGATGGTTGAGGAACATTTCCTTGGTGAGCGTCGTGCCCTTGCGGAGCGACAACAGCTCCAGCATCGCATATTCCTTGCCGGTCAGGTGGACGCGCGCGCCGTCGACCTCGACGGTCTTGGCGTCCAGATTGACCGCCAGCTTGCCGGTCTTGATGACCGACTGCGAATGGCCCTTGGACCGGCGGACGACCGCGTGGATGCGCGCGACGAGTTCCTCGCGGTGGAACGGCTTGGTGACGTAATCGTCCGCGCCGAAGCCGAAGCTCCTGACCTTCGAATCCATCTCGCTGATACCGCTCAGGATCAGCACCGGCGTCGTGACCCGCGCGACGCGCAGCTTCTTCAGCACGTCGTACCCGTGCATGTCGGGCAGGTTCAGGTCGAGCAGGATGATGTCGTAATCGTAGAGCTTGCCGAGATCGAGCCCCTCTTCGCCGAGGTCGGTCGTATAGACGTTGAAGCCCTCGGTGTTGAGCATCAGCTCAATCGCCTTGGCCGTGGTCGGCTCGTCCTCGATCAGCAGCACGCGCATGTCGCATTCCCCCGTTCGAAAGCGCGAAGCCCCCTGTGGCTCGGCTCACGTAAGATTCATTAACCAAATGCGATCTGAACGCAAAAGGTTAATTTCGGTTTAATCCAGCGAATCCGGCGAGTCGCGCGCCTCTCCCCGGGCGGTGAACAGCGTGCGGTGCTCGCTGCGCGGAATATCCTCCCCCAGAACGTCGCGGAGATAGAGGCTACGGACCAGCGTGAAGATCACCACCAGGATCGCGGCGGAGAAGAACAGCCCGAACAATCCGAACACCGCGCCGATCGCGAGAATCGCGAACAATGTCACCGCCGGCGGGATCGCGATCACCCGGCTCGTCACGTACGGCGTGATGAAATTGGTCTGGAGCAGCCTGACGATCGCGAACACCGCCAGCGTCCACACGACCTCGCCCGCCCCCTCGGTCGCCGCGAGCCCCAGCGCCGGGAGCATCGCCGCGGTCGGCCCGATGTACGGCACGAACTCGCTCAGCGCGACGAGCAGCCCCAGCGCAGGGGCCGACGGCACCCCCGCCAGCCACAGCCCGATGCCGATCAACACCCCCATCGTCGTCATCTGGATGAGCTGCGCGCGCAGCCACAGCCGTAGCGTCGAGGCGACGTCGCTCAGCGCATCCTCCACCGCCGCGCGCTTCGACCGCGGCATCAGCAGCAGGAACCCCCGCTCGTACACTTTCGGGTCGACCGCGAAAAAGATCGCGCCGACCAGCACCAGCAGCGCGTTGAGGATCAGCTCGCCCGCGCCCCGCGCCAGCCCGCCGATATCGCGCGCGACCCGGCTCCCCGCGAACGCCGCCTTCACCGCATCGACCACCTTCGCGCCCACCGGCGTCTGCGCGACATACGCCGAAAGCTGGTCGAGCAGTCCCGGCAACCTCAGCACCAGCAGATTGACCTGCGCGCGAAACTCCACCCCGAACAGCCAGACGAGCAAAGCGATCATCGCGAGCACGCTGACGATCGCCAGCCCCACCGCCGCCTTCGCGGGCACGCGCAGATGTTCGCCGAATATCTCCGCGATGGCATGAATGACGATCGCGCCGAGGATCGCCCCGAACGCGAGGATCAGCAGATTGCCCGTCGCATAGATCGCCGCCGCGACCACCGCGATGACGATGACGAGCACCACCCGCCGAATGAACCGCGCGTCGGATTCGTCGGGGGCGAGCCTGTTCATCCCCGCCTGCTGCCAGAAAACAAAGCAACGCGACAGCAGATTGGCGCCGGAATCCTCCCCCTTGCGGGGGGAGGATTGGTTCGCGTCGGTACCGGCCGAATGCCTCACCCTACCTCACGGCGCCTTCTCCTCGCGCGTCATCCGCTCGGCGAACGCCTCCGCCGCCGCGCGCGCCTCCGCGTCCGTGCGCCTCTTCGCCGCCGCGAGCAGCTTCATCAACGCCGCATTGGTCTGCTCGCGCGAGGCGTTTCGCGTCCCCTCGCGCGCGCTCGCCGCGGTGGCGCGCGTCGCCGCCTCCGCCGCGCGCTTGTCCTCGCGCTGGATCAGCAGCCGCAGCGCCGAATCCGAATAGCGCCGCTTGTGCGCCACGACCTGCCCCTGGAAGACGATCGGCTCCAGCCACCCCTCGACCGCGCGCGCATACGCCGCCTCGACCGGCGAGAGCGACCGTTCGGCCAGCGCCTGCTCCCACGCGGCGGCGAACCGCGCCGATCGCCGCCGGTGGAGATAGGCCGATGTCGTCGACAGCCCCACCGCCCGGCACGCCTCGGTCACCGATCCCTCGCGCGACAACATCGTCAGGAAGCGCCGCCGCTTCGTCTCGGTCCACCCGTCATGCCGCTCGCGCCCCTCGCGCGGCGCGGTCGGATCGACCGCCGTCGCCTCGGCCCGCGCTGCGATCCAGTCCGCCTGCACCTCGGCGACGACCGCATCCCAGCGCGCCGCGAACTCCGCATCGCGCCGCCGCACGGCATGGCAAGCCTCGGGCTTCCGCCCAACCGCCGCCCCCGCGGCCTTCACCGTCCCATGGAGCTTCAGCGCGAGCAGAAAAGCCGTCCGCGTATCCGCGGTCCAGCGGGTGAAGGGCTTGGGCGTGCCGGCCATGACGCATGCTCCCGTGACGAAAGGAGCGGGGTATTTATCGCATGTCGGGGGTTGTAGGACAGGGGAAAATCGAGCGGCACCCCTTGTCAAACTGCCGTTTTCGCCACAGATTGCGCGCATGGCCAGCAGTGCATCCCATTTTGGCAAATCCAGCAGCAAGAAGACCTCGCCATACGCGGGACGCAGCGCGGTGACCGGCTTGATGGTCTTCAAGCCCGTGACCAAGCAGGGGCGCATTTCGCTCGAACAGGCGCGTGCGGCCTGGCGGCGCGTTCTCGACGCAAAATAGATTGCCCGCCGACGCCGTTTCGCCGGCGGACGGCGTCTTCATCAACTGCCCGTTCGATGACGAATATGCGCCGCTGTTCCGTGCATTGATCTTTGCAATCCGCGCGTGCCGATTCCTGCCGCGCTCGGCACGAGAGCTCGACGACAGCGGTCAGACCCGGATCGAGAAACTCTACGGGATCATCGCCGAATGCCGCTACGGCGTCCACGATCTCTCGCGTACCGAACTCGATCCGGTCAATCGCCTCCCGCGCTTCAACATGCCGCTCGAACTTGGCCTGTTCCTCGGCGCGCGCCAGTTCGGCGACACCGAACAGAAGCGCAAACGCACCCTGATCCTCGATACCGAAACGTACCGCTATCAGCGCTTCATCTCGGACCTCGCCGGGATGGACATTCACGCGCACGGCGGCGATCCGGGGCGCGCGATCGTCGAAATGCGCGATTGGCTGGCGAACGTCTCACGGCGAAAGCTGCCGAGCGGCCCGAAGCTCGCCCGCGACTTCGCCGCCTTCTGCGCGGACCTGCCCGCCACCGCGGAAACGCTCGGCTTCGAGGGGGACGCCATTCCTTACGTCGATTTCGAGCGGATCGTCGTGAGTTGGCTGATGGAGGCGTGAGTGGACCACCCGAGCAGAAACGCCGTCCGCGTATCCGCGGCCCAGCGGGTGAAAGGCTTGGGCGTACCGGCCATGACGCCTGCTCCTGTGACGAAAGGAGCGAGGTATTTATCGCATGTCCGGGGGGTTGTAGGAAAGCCTACCAAGGGAATTGCCACTTGCCGAACGCCATTTCTCGAATGGCGGGAGCAACTCAGCTCCCACCTACCCGCTGGCATCCGTCCAGGACTTCGGCAATTTCAGCGTCAGGCTATGCTTGCGGTTGCGCTCCCATCGACCGTGAACGTCGATTTCCGGAATCTAGCGCAGAAATAAGTCGCCCGGTGAAATAGCTCCGCATAAACAGGTGCATGCCCGGCACTACTGGAGGCGGAAACTTGATATGTTGGCTTAACGCGAGGCAGAAGTCGTCACACACCGCAAGCGTCCGGTAGATAAGCGTCTCAATCGCTGGGATCAGCGGAACGAGATCATTCTCCATGCGCTCGTCGTCATCCCACAACACCATGTCAGGAAAAGGTGTAAAGCGTGACGCTATGAGGAAACAATCATCGCCATTGAAAATATGCTGCATTTGTGAACCGTGATGGACGATGTTGTCGCGGAAGCGGCGCAGTGACATAAATATCTCGGTAACCCGGCCATAGCAGTTTGCAATCTCGATGGGCATACCGAAGCGTGTACTAATATCCTCGGGAGAGAGAATCCTCTCGTTGTTTAGGATCGTACGGGCAAAGCTGTTCTTAAGCGGTTTCTTATGAACAGAATCGTCAAGTAGTTGAACACGATTCCATAGGTTGGCCATGACTTCTTGGAACAGATCTAGCAGGCTTCGGCATACCAGTGCGACATATTCGACCTCCGTGCTCGCCATCCGGGACAAGCTTTGAGGAACCAGCGCCCTTGCGGCCTGTAGAAGATCAAGCTTTGCCAGTGATGTTGCCAGATTGAAGATGTCGTCCCTGATGCCGCTAACGGCTTTTTGCAACTCGTAATAGCAGGCGATCCGACCAGTAAAATCAATGGACGAGAGGTACAAATCGCTGGCCACCACCGGTGCAATCGAGAAGTACACAGATTCGGCAGGCCAAGCCTTCATCTTGACGAGACGCTGGTCTCCCGACTCGCCGGCAATCATCCAGAAATGCCAGTCGCCTTTATCGTAAAATGTGAGACAACTGAGGAACCGATCGGCGATATTGACATGATCGAGGAATGGAATCTCGGCCAACATTTTTACAGGAATACCCCTCATTTCGGTTCTACACCGATCATCTCTCCATTTCCTCGGTAACTGAGGTTGCTTTCACACGCCCTTGACCTGCAAAAACAGCACCCGGCTGTCCGTCGGAAACTCCACAAACTCCGCGCAGCGCAGATAAAACCGCCGCGCCGCATCGCTCTTGGCGTGCACCATCACCGCCGCGATGCCGATGCTCTCCGACGCCGCCGCGATCCGGCGCAGCGCGTCCGCCAGCATGTCCGCGCCGAGGCCGATGCCCGCATGGCGGCGGTCCACCGCCAGCCGCCCGATCAGTGCCACCGGAATCGCCTCGGGCGCGTTACGTCGCACGCTGCCCGGCGCATCGGCGCGCTCGACCGCGCCCGCCGAAATGCTGAAATAGCCGAAGACCCGCAGTGCATCGCAGACGACATAGGTTCGCGAGAAGCGGCTCTCGTTCTTCAGCGCGCGCTCGCGCAGCCACGCATCGAGCGCCGGCTCGCCGCAATTGAACCCGGAAACGTCATGATCGGCGCGAAGCGGTTCCGGGGCCGAAAGCGCGGCCCGTCCACTCGTCTCGCCCGTCGTCACGCCTCCCAGACGGGCGCGCGCTGCATCAGCGACCGGAGCTTCGGCCCCGGCGCGGGCGGATGATCGAGCGCGTGCACGAACGCCGCATAATCGGCATCGTCGAGCGTGAAGAGCCGCCGGTCGAGCAGCACGTCGATCGCCTCGCGCCGCGCGCTCTCGACCATGAAGTCGGTCCGCGTCTTGCCCAGCGCCGCCGCCGCATCGTCGATCAGACGCCGCGTCCCCGCCTCGATCCGCAGGTTGATGCTGCCCTTCGTGCCGGCCGGGGGAAGGGCATTCGTATCGGGCTTGATCGCGAGGGCTTTCGACATGGCCGGAGAATGATGTCGCGTATCCCCAATGTCAATACGTGGTGATGACGCTTTGTTGCTGTCGGACAAGCACCTGTGCTCCTGCGAAGGCAGGAGCGTTGGATGCCGAGCGAAGCGCTCATTACCCAGCGCTCCTGCCTTCGCAGGAGCACGACTTAACATCGCAAGCCTTGGCTCTATGCGACAAGCCCCCGCCCGCAATCGCGCCTTCGCAGCCCTTCCCCCGCACCGCCCCCTACGCTACAGCCCCGCACGACACCGCATACCCGCCCCGAACCGGGCGCGCCCGCGCGTCGTCGCCGGCTTTCCACGCCGCCGCCGCCGCCTCCCCGCCGCGCGACCGGTCCCGGGCCACGAACGAGAAGGGACAACGACCCGCATGACCGCCATCGGCCAGGATACGCTGAACGCCCGCACCACGCTCTCCGCGGGCGGCAAATCGTACGATTATTACGCGCTCGCCAGGGCCGAGGAGAAATACGGCGACATCTCGCGGCTGCCCTTCTCGATGAAGGTCCTCCTCGAAAACATGCTCCGCTTCGAAGACGGCGTCACCGTCACCGAGGCCGATATTCAGGCGATCGTCGACTGGCAGAAGGAACGCCGCAGCGACCGCGAGATTCAATACCGCCCCGCGCGCGTCCTGATGCAGGATTTCACCGGCGTGCCGTGCGTGGTCGATCTCGCCGCGATGCGCGACGCGATCACCAAACTCGGCGGCGATCCCGCCAAGATCAACCCGCAGGTGCCGGTCCATCTCGTCATCGATCATTCGGTGATGGTCGATGAATTCGGCACGCCACAAGCGTTTGAGGACAATGTCGAGCTCGAATATGCGCGCAATTTCGAACGCTACGAATTCCTCAAATGGGGATCGAAGGCGCTCGACAATTTCCAGGTCGTGCCCCCCGGCACCGGCATCTGCCATCAGGTGAATCTCGAATATATCGGCCAGGCGGTCTGGTCGTCGAAGAACGCGGATGCGACGATCGCCTATCCCGACACGCTCGTCGGCACCGACAGCCACACGACGATGATCAACGGCCTCGGCGTGCTCGGCTGGGGCGTCGGCGGGATCGAGGCGGAGGCGGCGATGCTCGGCCAGCCCGTCAGCATGCTGATCCCCGAAGTCGTCGGCTTCAAATTGACCGGCAAGCTCGCCGAGGGCATCACCGCGACCGATCTCGTACTGACCGTCACGCAGATGCTCCGCGCCAAGGGCGTCGTCGGGCGGTTCGTCGAATTCTTCGGCCCCGGGCTCGACGAGATGACGCTCGCGGATCGCGCGACGATCGCTAATATGGCGCCCGAATACGGCGCGACCTGCGGGTTCTTCCCGGTCGATGGCCGCACGCTCGATTACATGCGGCTCACCGGGCGTCCCGCCGAAACGATCGCGCTGACTGAGGCCTATGCCAAGGCGCAGGGGATGTGGCGCCACGCCGACAGCCCCGATCCGGTTTTCACCGATACGCTAGAACTCGACATGGCAACGGTGGTGCCGTCGCTCGCCGGGCCGAAGCGGCCGCAGGACAAGGTCTCGCTGTCGAAAGTCGACGAGGTCTTCAACGGCGATCTGTTCAAAATCTACCACAAGGAGCAGCCGCAGCGCGTCGCGGTCGAAGGCCGCGACCACGACATCGGCGACGGCGACGTCGTCATCGCCGCGATCACGAGCTGCACCAACACCTCGAACCCGTCGGTACTCGTCGCCGCGGGCCTCGTCGCCCGCAAGGCACGCGCGAAGGGGCTGACCGCCAAGCCCTGGGTCAAGACCAGCCTCGCGCCGGGATCGCAGGTCGTCACCGATTATCTCGACAAGGCCGGGCTGACCGAGGATCTGAACGCATTGGGTTTCAACCTCGTCGGCTACGGCTGCACGACCTGCATCGGCAACAGCGGCCCGCTCCTCCCCGCGATCTCCGCCGCGATCGCCGAGAACGATCTCGTCGCTGCGTCGGTCCTCTCGGGCAACCGCAATTTCGAGGGCCGCGTGTCGCCCGACGTGCGCGCGAACTTCCTCGCCTCGCCCCCGCTCGTCGTCGCTTATGCGATCAAGGGCAGCGTCACCACCGACATGGTCGAAACCCCGCTGGGGCAGGGGAGCGACGGCGCGGATGTCTATCTCAAGGACATCTGGCCGACCAATCTCGAAATCGCCGACCTGATGACCGCGAACATCGATTCTGGCATGTTTACCGATCGTTACGGCAACGTCTATCAAGGCGATGAGAAGTGGCGCGAGATTCAGGTCGAGGGCTCCGACACCTATCAGTGGCGCGCGGGGAGCACCTATATCGCCAACCCGCCCTATTTCGACGGCATGACGATGACCCCGGCGCCGGTCCGCGACATCATCGAGGCGAAGGCGCTCGCAATCCTCGGCGATTCGATCACCACCGATCACATCAGCCCGGCCGGCAGCATCAAGGCTGACAGCCCGGCCGGCGTCTACCTGCAGGAGCATCAGGTCGGCCGCGCCGACTTCAACAGCTACGGCGCGCGCCGCGGCAACCACGACGTGATGATGCGCGGCACCTTCGCCAACATCCGCATCAAGAACGAGATGCTCGACGGCGTAGAGGGCGGCATGTCCTCCTACGAAGGCGAAATCATGCCCATCTACGACGCCGCCATGCGCTTCAAGGCCGACGGCACCCCGCTCGTCATCATCGCGGGCAAGGAATATGGCACCGGCTCGTCGCGCGACTGGGCGGCGAAGGGCACCAATTTGCTCGGCGTGCGTGCGGTCATCGCCGAGAGCTTCGAACGCATCCACCGTTCGAACCTCGTCGGCATGGGCGTCCTGCCGCTGCAATTCGCGGAAGGCGTGACGCGCGGCACCTTGAAGCTGATCGGCAGCGAGACCTTCACGATCCAGAACGTCGCCGACATCCGCCCGCGCCAAGACGTCACCGTCACGCTGGTCCGCTCCGACGGCGCGACCGAGAAATTCCAGACGCGCTGCCGGATCGATACCGTCAACGAACTCGAATATTTCCTCAACGGCGGCATCCTCCAATACGTCCTGCGCAAGCTGGCGGCGTAACGATGGATCAGATGCTGGACTTCGCGCTCGGCGAAACCGCCGACATGATCCGCGAGACCACGCAGCGTTTCGCGACCGACAAGATCGCGCCGCTCGCCGCCAAGATCGACGCCGACGACTGGTTCCCGCGCGAACTCTGGCCCGCGATGGGCGAACTCGGCCTGCACGGCATCACCGTCGACGAGGAATATGGCGGACTCGGCCTCGGCTATCTCGAACACGTCGTCGCGGTCGAGGAAGTCAGCCGCGCGTCGGCGTCGATCGGCCTCAGCTACGGCGCGCATTCGAACCTGTGCGTCAACCAGATCCGCCGCTGGGCCAATGACGAACAGAAAGCGAAATATCTGCCCAAGCTCGTCTCGGGCGAACACGTCGGCAGCCTCGCGATGTCGGAGGCAGGGGCGGGCTCCGACGTCGTCTCGATGAAGCTGAAGGCCGATGCGGTGCAGGGCGGCTACGTCCTCAACGGCACGAAATTCTGGATCACCAACGCAGAGTTCGCCGACACGCTCGTCGTCTACGCCAAGACGGGGGAGGGGAGCCGCGGCATCACCACCTTCCTGATCGAAAAGGACATGCCCGGCTTCGCGATCGGCCAGAAGATCGACAAGATGGGCATGCGCGGTTCGCCCACCGCCGAGCTCGTCTTCACCGATTGCGAAGTCCCCGAAGAGAACATCATGGGTCCGGTCAACGGCGGTGTCGGCGTGCTGATGTCGGGGCTCGACTACGAACGCACCGTACTAGCCGGCATCCAGCTCGGCATCATGCAGGCCTGCCTCGATGTGGTGCTGCCGTATCTCCGCGAGCGGAAACAGTTCGGCAAGCCGATCGGCGCGTTCCAGTTGATGCAGGCGAAAGTCGCGGACATGGCGGTCGCGCTCAATTCGGCGCGCGCCTATGTCTACGCGGTCGCGAAATCGTGCGACGCGGGCAAGACGACGCGCCACGACGCGGCGGGCGCGATCCTGCTCGCCAGCGACAATGCGGTCCGCGTCGCGAGCGAGGCGGTCCAGGCGCTCGGCGGCGCGGGCTACACCAAGGACTGGCCGGTGGAACGCTATTACCGCGACGCGAAACTGCTCGACATCGGCGCGGGGACGAACGAAATCCGGCGGATGCTGATCGGGCGGGAGTTGATCGGGGCGGCATAGTTCCTCCCCGAGCTCGCTCGGGGAGGGGGACCATCGCGAAGCGATGGTGGAGGGGTGGCGCGGTACGCGCCCCGCTGCGCTTGCCCCTCCACCACGCCCTGCGGGCGCGGTCCCCCTCCTCGAGACAAGCTCGGGGAGGAGTTGCCTCACCACACATGCACCCGTTTCGCGGGCGCCAGATACAGCCTCTGCCCGGCCTGCACCCCGAACGCCGGATACCACGCATCCAGGTTCCGCACCGTCTGCACCCGCCACATCGCGGGTGCGTGGACATCGGTCGCGATCCGCGCGCGGAGCGCCTTGTCGCGCATCTTGGTCCGCCACCCTTGCGCGAACGCCAGGAAGAAGCGCTGGTCGCCGGTCAGCCCGCCGATCACCGGCGCCTCTTTGCCGTTCAGCGACTTGCGATACGCCTCATAGGCCGCGGTCAGCCCGGCGACATCGGCGATATTCTCGCCCAGTTCCTGCGCGCCGTTGAGGTGGAGGCCGGGGAACGCCTCATAGGCATTGTACTGCGCGACCAGCGCCTGCCCCTGCTGCTCGAAATGCTTGAGGTCGGCGGGCGTCCACCAATTGTGGAGCCGCCCGGTCGAATCGAAATCGGCGCCAAGATTGTCGAAGCTGTGGCTGATCTCGTGCCCGATGATCGATCCGATCGCGCCGTAATTCGCCGCCGCGTCGAACCGCGCATCGAAATACGGCGTCTCGAGGATCGCGGCGGGGAAGTTGAGCGCGTTCTGGAGCGGCAGGTTGATCGCATTCACCGTCTGCGGCGTCATCCACCATTCG
Organism: Sphingomonadales bacterium; assembly: GCA_038236185.1. Classification (GTDB taxonomy): domain Bacteria; phylum Pseudomonadota; class Alphaproteobacteria; order Sphingomonadales; family Sphingomonadaceae; genus Sphingomonas. The sequence continues at coordinate 80,666 of JBBSTE010000006.1, forward strand.
TCGCGATCGACCGGCTGGCCGATCTTGCCGATCTGCTGTTTGTACCGCACCAGCCGCGCGCGCTGAAGGTTGCCGACCGGATCATCGGCGCGGACGTCGAACCCGGAATAGTCGCGCCATGTGTCGGGATAGCCGACCCCGACGTGCAGCACCTGCAACTTCTTGCGCGCCTCTTCCTTGGTCGCGGGCGACAGCCAGTCGAGCTTCTGGAGACGCGCGTCGAAGGCGGCGACGATGTTCTTCACCATCCCCTGGATCTCGGCCTTCGACGAGGCGGGGAAATATTTCTCGGCATAGAGCTTGCCGACCGCGTCGCCGAGCGCGGCATTGGTTGCGGCGATCGCGCGCTTCTCCCGCCTTTGCTGCTCGGGCGTACCGTTCAGGCCATTGTCGTAGAACGCGAAATGCGCGTCGTCGAACGCCTTGGGCAGCACCCCCGTCACCGTGTTGATCGTATGGAACGCCAGCCAGTCCTGCCAGGCCTGCATCGGTTCGGACGCGACCATCGCCGACAATTTGCTGATCGCCGCGGGCTGCCAGACGATGAAATCCTGCTGGTCCGGCAATTGCGCCGCATTCCAATAGGCATCCCAGTCGATCCCCGGCGCCTTCTTCGCGAAATCGGCGCGCTTCCACGGATTGTCGCCGAGCTTCGCGCTCTGGCTCGCGATGATATCGGCATGCGCCTGCGCGATTCTGGTTTCGAGCGCGACGATCCGGTCGGCACGCGCCGCCGCGTCGCTCATTCCCGCGAGCGTCAGCAGTTTCGCGACATAGGCTTTATACGCCCCGCGCTGCTGGGCCATCTCGGGCTTGGCCGATAAATAGTAATCGCGGTCGGGCAGGCCGAGTCCGCCCTGCATCAGATACGGCACCGTCGTGTTAGGATCGTTGAGGCTCTGCGTCACGAACAGCCCGAACAGATTCTCGGTCGCGAAATTGGTGTTGTTGAGCGGATCGGTGTCGGCGCGCATATTGGCGCCGAGCATCGCCGACAGCGCGCGTTTGTCGCTCAGCGCCGCGATCGCGTCGATCTGCCCCTTCAGCGGCGCGAGCCCGCGCTGCTCGATCGCGCCGGTGTCCATATAGGCGGCGTAATAATCCGCGATCCGCGCCGCGTCCGATCCCCCCGCCGGGTTCGACTTGATGATTTCCGCGAAGAGTTCGCGGTTGCGTTTTTCGGCGATCTTCTGGACGTCGTATCCGACTCCCGCCGAAGACCGATCGGCGGGGATTTCCGCGGTCTTCACCCACGCGCCATTGGCGTAAGCGTTGAAATCGTCGCCGGGCTTCACGCTTTTGTCGATGTAGCTTGGGTCGACCCCGGCGAGCGTGCCCGCCGCCTGCGTCGCCGCGGCGCTGCTGTTATTGTCGCCGACGGGGCTGACCGAACAGGCCGATACGCTCGCCAGCAACAAAGCGAGCAGGATGGGACGCGTCATGGCTTCGACTCTCCGATTATGTGTATGGCGCGGCGGCTACACCCGTGGCGCGGCGGACTCCAGCGCCTTCCCTTGCCGCGACGGCCCCGCTAGTCCCCCACTGAAACCATGAAGGATGCCGCATGAGCGCCCCGGTGCTCGATACCAAGCTGTCGCTCGACACCGAGACCTTCCGAGCCAACGCCGCGCACAACCGCGCGCTCGCCGAGGAGTTGCGCGCGCGCGTCGCCACGGCCGCGCTCGGCGGCACCGAGAAGAGCCGCAACCGCCACACGGCGCGGGGCAAGCTCCTCCCGCGCGACCGCGTCGAGCGCTTGCTCGATCCGGGTAGCCCGTTCCTCGAGATCGGCCAGCTTGCCGCGAACGACCTCTACGATGGCGAAGTCCCCGGCGCGGGGATGATCGCGGGGATCGGCCGTGTTTCGGGCCGCCAGTGCATGATCGTCTGCAACGACGCGACGGTGAAGGGTGGCACCTATTACCCGCTCACCGTCAAGAAGCACCTCCGCGCGCAGGAAATCGCGACCGAGAACTGGCTGCCCTGCATCTATCTGGTCGACTCAGGCGGCGCGAACCTGCCGCACCAGGCCGAGGTCTTCCCCGACCGCGAGCATTTCGGCCGCATCTTCTTCAACCAGGCGAATATGAGCGCGAAGGGCATCCCGCAGATCGCCTGCGTCATGGGCAGCTGCACTGCGGGCGGCGCGTACGTCCCCGCGATGAGCGACGAGACGATCATCGTCCGCAACCAGGGCACGATCTTCCTCGCCGGACCGCCGCTGGTGAAGGCCGCGACGGGCGAGGTCATCAGCGCCGAAGAGCTAGGCGGCGCGGAGACGCACGGCCGCAAGTCGGGCGTCGTGGATCATGTCGCCGAGAACGACGAGCACGCGCTGACGATCGTCCGCGACATCGTCTCGACGCTGGGCGCGCCCGAACAGGCGCCGGTCAATTTGCGCGATCCACGCCCGCCCAAGTTCGACGCGGAAGACCTCTATGGCATCATCCCGAACGATGTCCGCGCGCCTTACGATGTCCACGAAGTCATTGCTCGGCTAGTGGACGGCAGCGAATTTCACGAGTTCAAATCGCTTTACGGCAGCAGCCTCGTCTGCGGCTTCGCGCACATCTGGGGCTTGCCCGTCGCGATCCTCGCCAACAACGGCGTGCTGTTCAGCGAGTCGGCGCAGAAAGGCGCGCATTTCATCGAGCTCGCCTGCCAGCGGCGTATTCCCTTGCTGTTTCTCCAGAATATCTCCGGCTTCATGGTCGGCGGCAAATATGAGGCGGAAGGTATTGCGAAACATGGCGCAAAGCTGGTGACCGCGGTCGCCACCGCGACCGTCCCCAAGATCACGATCCTGATCGGCGGCAGCTTCGGCGCGGGCAATTACGGCATGTGCGGCCGGGCTTATTCGCCGCGCTTCCTGTTCACCTGGCCCAACAGCCGGATCAGCGTGATGGGCGGAGAACAGGCTGCTTCTGTCTTGGCGACGGTCCACCGCGACGCGGACAGTTGGACCCCCGAACAGGCCGAAGCCTTCAAGCAACCGATCCGCGACGATTATGAAGTACAAGGTAATCCGTACCACGCGACCGCGCGGCTGTGGGACGACGGTGTGATCGACCCGGCCCAGACCCGCGATGTTCTGGGCTTAGCCTTCGCCGCGACCCTCAATGCCCCGATCCCCGAAACGCCGAGGTTCGGCGTGTTCCGGATGTGATGGCGAAACGGTGCCTTTCATTCCTCCCCGGAACGGGGAGGGGGACCGCCCGCCTCTTCCGGCGGGTGGTGGAGGGGCCGCTCTCCACGCGAGCGATGCTCTTTGTAGCACCCGACCCCTCCGGCGCTTTGCGCCACCTCCCCGTTCCGGGGAGGAGTAAGTGAGCGCCGAGCCGAAACCACGCAGGAAACATCGAACGCTTGGCGCCCCGGACGCCACGGTGGAGATGGCGCGTAAACTGCGTAAAGAAATGAGTCTGCCGGAAATTCTCCTCTGGCAGCAATTACAGCAGCATCCCGGTGACTATCGCTTTCGCAAGCAGCACCCGATCGGTCGCTACGCGCTCGATTTCGCCTGTGTGCGGGCGCGGCTCGCGATCGAGGTCGATGGCGAAGCGCACGAGCGCGGGGATCGGCCGCAGCGGGATGAAATCCGTGATGCATGGTTGCTGAAGCAGGGCTTTGCGACCCTTCGGATCCCGGCGGTCGACGTCCTGAAAAACATGGAGGGCGTCATTATCGCGATCCTCGAAGCGTGCAGAACCCGATCAAAACCAAAACCTTCCCGGCCCGGGAAGGAATAAGGACATTCCATGATCCTCGCCCTCCTCCTCGCGCTCCAGGTCACCCCCGACGCACCGATGCCGAAAGGCACCGGCCTCCCGCCCCCCGAAAGCGAGGAAGGGCAGGTGATGGCCCCCGTCACCACGCTCCTCGCGGCGCTCGGCCGAGAGGACGGCGCCGGCGTCCTAGCGGTCACGCGGCCCGAAGGCGGCGCCACCGCGCTGGTCGATCGCGGCGACGGCACCAAACGCTTCGTCCACATGACCTGGCCCGAATTCGCTGCAAAGCTCAAACCGGGCGCCGACCCATTCGAGGAACGCATCGCCACCCCCGCGATCGAGATCGACGGCGACATCGCGATGGTGTGGGCGCCCTATACCGCGCGCGAGAACGGCAAGGCGATCCACTGCGGCTACGACCATTTCGACCTCGTCCGCGAGGCCGCGCAATGGAAGGTCCTGAGCGTCACCTGGTCGCAACGGACGACGGGATGTGAGGCGCAATGAGGCTCTGTCCTACAAGCCCGCTTTCGGGTTAGGATCGCCCGCGATGAGACCTCACCTCGATCACCGCCGCTCGTTGTACGGATCGCGGCTATTTCACCATCAACCGGATGCGTTGTCGTTTTCCCGGAACCTTCGGAACCTTCGCCCGGACCGCACCGAGGCGAGCCACGCGTGTTGGTGTGACCTTAGTGTGACTTTCGCATGCTGAAATCGCTCCTCATCGCCAACCGCGGCGAGATCGCCTGCCGCATCATCCGCACCGCGCGCGACATGGGCATCCGTACCGTCGCGGTTTATTCGGACGCCGACCGACACGCGCTCCACGTCCGTCAGGCCGACGAAGCGGTCCATATCGGCGCGTCGCCCGCGCGCGAATCCTACCTCGTCGGCGAAAAGATCATCGCCGCGGCGAAGCAGACCGGCGCCGAGGCGATCCACCCCGGCTACGGCTTCCTCAGCGAAAACGCCGATTTCGCGCAGAGCGTGATCGACGCGAGTCTGATCTGGGTCGGCCCCAACCCCGACAGCATCCGCGCGATGGGGCTGAAGGACGCCGCCAAGGAACGGATGATTGCCGCCGGCGTCCCGGTCACCCCCGGCTATCTCGGCGCGGACCAGAATCCCGATCACCTGAAATCCGAGGCGGACAAGATCGGCTACCCCGTCCTCATCAAGGCGGTCGCGGGCGGCGGCGGTAAGGGCATGCGCCGCGTCGATGCCGCGGGCGATTTCCTCGACGCGCTGCTCTCGTGCCAGCGCGAGGCCGCGTCGTCGTTCGGCGACGACCGTGTCCTGATCGAGAAATACATCCTCAGCCCCCGCCACATCGAGGTGCAGGTTTTCGGCGACACCCACGGCAACGTCGTCCATCTGTTCGAACGCGACTGCAGCCTCCAGCGCCGCCACCAAAAGGTGATCGAGGAAGCTCCCGCGCCGGGCATGGACGAAGCGACGCGTGAAGCGATCTGCGCCGCCGCCGTCCGCGCCGCGAAGGCGGTCGATTACGTCGGCGCGGGCACGATCGAGTTCATCGCCGACGCGAGCGAAGGTCTGCGCGCCGACCGCATCTGGTTCATGGAAATGAACACGCGGTTGCAGGTCGAGCATCCGGTAACCGAGGAGATCACCGGGCAGGATCTGGTCGAATGGCAGCTGCGCGTGGCGAGCGGGGAGCCGTTGCCGAAGCGGCAGGAGGAGCTGAGTATCGATGGCTGGGCGGTCGAGGCGAGGCTGTATGCGGAGAATCCGTCCCGAGGCTTCTTGCCCGCAATTGGAAGTCTGGATGTCTTCAGCCTGTCCTACAAAGCGCGAATCGATGCGGGTGTGGAAGAAGGAGATCAGATCACGCCCTTCTATGATCCGATGATTGCCAAGTTGATTGTGCGCGGCTCCGACCGCGATGCCGCTAGGAAGGGATTGATGGCGGCGCTTGATGATAGCCTTGTCGGCCCGATCGCTAACAATAAAGGTTTTTTGTTCGAGTGCTTGGCTGATCCAGATTTCGCGAATGGCAGAATTGATACCGGCCTGATCGCTCGCAAGGGTGAGGTTCTTCTACCGGCCGATCAACCGTCACAGGCCGCGATCGATGCAGTCGGAGCGCGCATTCGTGATACGGCGAACCCGGGGATGGAGCGTGATCTGTTCGGCTTCCGCCTCAATGCTCCAAGGCAGGACACAATCAATCTTTGGGCTGACGGCCAACACTTGGTCGGCGATACGGCGACAGACCCCATCCGTCGCGTAGATTATGCTGGCGTTGCACAACTCATAGTTACTGAGCGTGGGCATTCCCGTATGGTCATGTTGCGGCCACCGGCTGCTGCAATGGGTAGTGGGGCCGCCGATGGCGCGATCCTCTCGCCGATGCCCGGCCGCGTCATCGCGGTGGAGATCACTGCGGGCGATGCGGTCGCCAAGGGGCAGAAGCTCGTCACGCTGGAGGCGATGAAGATGGAGCATTCGCTCGTCGCGCCGTTCGACGGGACGGTCGCCGAACTCAACGCGGCGGCGGGAGGCCAGGTCAGCGAAGGCGCGCTGCTCGTGCGGATCGAGCGGGGGGAGTAGTTTGGCGTTGCCCGCCATCATATGCGTCGCACCTTGGAAAATGCATGTGCTCCTGCGAAGGCAGGAGCACTGGGGACGCGCGCACCGCCCGCAGTCCAGCGCTCCTGCCTTCGCAGGAGCACGGCTTCACCTCACCGCAGCCGCCAGGCACTCGCGACGACCGGGTCGCACCCGCCCGACCGCCGATACAGGCAGATCGCCCGCCCGGCCTGCTCCGCCGCGTCCGACAGCGCCCGCGGCGGGATACGGCACGTGACGAGGCGATAGCTCGTCGGAATGTCTGGCGTCCCGATCGGTGTCGTCAGGATCGCGTCGAACCCGCTCGAGATCAGCGCGAGCGAGGCGCGGTCGATCGGCGGGATGGTGATCTCGTCGTGCGCCGACAAGGGATAGATCGGCACGTCGCGGTGGAGGAAGGTATAGCCCCCCGATTGCCAGTATCGCATCCCGTACGTCGCCATGCCGCACAGCTTCGGGTCCTGCCCGGCGAGGATCGCGGCGGACAGCGCGGGCGCCTCGTTCGACCAGCGCAGCCGCATCTCTCCGGTCAAGGCGAGCGCGACGCTGACCGCCGCCCACGCGGCGAGCGCGGCGCCGGTCATGGCGTTCCGTCGCGCCGTCGCCATCTCGATCAGCGTGGCCGTGCCGATCGCCGCGAGGATCACCACTAGCGTCGTCGCCAGCAGGATGAACCGCGGCTCCTTGTGTCCGATCAGCATGTGCAAGCCGACCGTCAGCGCCGCCGCGATCAGCAGTTGCGGATAGCGCCGGCTGCCGAACACCGCGAGAAAGATCACGGGGATGAACGCATAACCCCAGGATTTGCCGAGTTCTTGCAGATAGAACAGCGGCCCCGACACGCCATAGGTCGCCGACGCATTTTCGATGATGTTGCGGCGGAAGTTGACCAGGATCCAGTCGTACGGCCGCATCCCCATCGCGACGTCGACCACCGCCGACAGTGTGAGCACCGGCACCGCCCCGCCGATCACCGCCGCCCAAGCGCGCCAGTCGACCCGGCATCGCCAGATAACGAGAAACGCCAGCACCGGCGCATAATGAAACCGCACCAGCGCCGCGAGCGCGAGGAGCGCACCGGCGGCTGCAAGACTTCGACGACGCTCGGACTGAAGCAGCGCGATCCCCGGAATCGCAGCGGCAGTCGCCATCGTCTCGGTCAGCGTATGGCTCGCGTAGAAAACCTGCTCGAACCACATCGCCGCGACGAACGCAGCGGCGATCGCGTGCCGCCGCGACAGCCGCTCGCCGAGCGACCACGCGCCCCAGACGACGCCCAATGTCGACAGCGCCACCAGCATCCGCGGCAGGACCAGATACGCCAGGCTCGCCGGCGCGATCGCTCCTCCGACCCACATCGGCCCGGCGAGCGCGATCGGGACGAGCCAACTCCGCATCCCCTCGCGATATTCCCAAGGCACGAAGCCGTAGCCGAACACCAACCGATGCGCCTGTTCGAGATATTGGAAAATCTCGTCGGGATGATGCGCGCTTGCCCCCCCCGTCACGAAAACGCGCAGCACGGCGGCGAGCAGCAGGATCAGCGCGAGCGGATGGCGGCGGGCGAACGTCACGCGGGTAATCGTGCCCCGCCCCGCGACTCCGCACAACCTTCGATCATGGCGTTCGGCATCCCGCGACGCTATCGCGCCTCGCCATGATCTCCACCACTCCCACCAAGCCGTACCCTGATCAGAAGCCCGGCACCTCCGGCCTGCGCAAGAAGGTCCGCGTCTTCCAGCAGCCGAATTATGCCGAGAACTTCATCCAATCGGTGTTCGACGTGGTCGAGGGCAAAGAAGGCGCGACGCTTGTCGTCGGCGGCGACGGGCGGTTTCTCAATCGCGAGGTGATCGCCAAGGCGATCCGCATGGCGGCGGCGAACGGCTTCGCGCGCGTCGTGGTGGGGCAGGGGGGCATCCTCTCGACCCCGGCGGCGTCGCATCTGATCCGCAAACGCGGGGCGATCGGCGGGCTGATCCTGTCGGCGAGCCACAATCCCGGCGGGCCGGACGAGGATTTCGGGATCAAATACAATATCGCGAACGGTGGCCCCGCACCCGAACGCGTGACCGAGGCGATCCATGCGCGGACGCTGGCGATCGACAAATATCGGATCGTCGATGCGGCGGACGTCGATCTCGACGCACTTGGCGAGACTCGCGTCGGCGACACGATCATAGAGGTCGTCGATCCGGTCGGGGATTACGCCGCGCTGATGGAGACGCTGTTCGACTTCGACGCGATCCGCGCTGCCAAATTGACGATGGCGTTCGACGCGATGAGCGCGGTGACCGGACCCTATGCGATCGAAATACTGGAGCGCCGCCTGGGATTTGCCGAGGGGACGGTGCGCAACGGCGTCCCGCTGGAGGATTTCGGCGGGCATCATCCCGATCCCAACCTCGTCCACGCGCACGAACTCTACCAAACGATGATGGCCGCCGACGCGCCAGATTTCGGCGCGGCGTCGGATGGCGATGGCGACCGCAACCTCATCATCGGGCGAGGGCGCTTCATCACGCCGTCGGACAGCCTCGCGATGTTGGCCGCAAACGCGCATCTCGCGCCGGGCTATGCGCGCGGCCTCAAAGGCATCGCCCGTTCGATGCCGACGAGCGCGGCGGCGGACCGCGTCGCGGCGGCGCTCGGCATCCCGTGTTACGAGACGCCGACGGGATGGAAGTTCTTCGGCAACCTGCTCGACGCCGGGATGGCGACGATCTGCGGCGAGGAAAGTGCCGGGACGGGAAGCGATCACGTCCGCGAGAAGGATGGATTGTGGGCGGTGCTGCTGTGGCTCAACATCCTCGCGAGGGCGGGCAAGTCGGTCGATCAACTGGCACGCGATCACTGGGCGACGTTTGGCCGCAATTATTACGCGCGGCACGACTATGACGGTATCGACAGCGTCGCCGCGGATGCGCTGATGGCGGAACTCCGCGTCAAGCTCCCTGCACTGCCCGGTACGACGATCGGCGGGCTGGAAATCGTGGGGGCGGACGACTTCGCCTACACCGATCCGACCGACGGATCGGTAAGCGCCGGGCAGGGCGTGCGCGTCCTGTTCGCGAGCGGCAGCCGGATGGTGTTCCGTCTGTCCGGGACGGGAACGAGCGGAGCGACCTTGCGGGTTTACCTCGAACGCTATGAGGCCGAGGCGGTCGATGGCGATACGACCGAGATGCTGGCCGATATCGCCGCAGCTGCCGACGCGGTGGCCGAGATCGTGCGACATACCGGGCGAACGCAACCGGATGTCGTCACCTGATTACGCTTCCTCCAGCGCCTCTCCCGCTTCCAGCCAATCCGCTTCCGCCGTCTCGATCCGCTTGTCGATCTCGCCGCGCCGCCGCATCAATTCGCCCATCGTCAGCTTCGTCAGCGCCGCGTCCGCCCCGGCCGGATCGAACATCGCGCGGTCGAGCGCGCTGCGTTCGGCGGTGAGCTTGCCCAATTCCTGTTCCGCCGCCTGCGCGCGTTTCCGGAGCGCCTGGCTCGCCTCGCGCTTCTCGGCGGCGGCGCGGCGATCTTCCTTGCGGCTCGCCTTGGAGGCCGAGGATTTCGCGTCGCTGGCGTCGCCCGCCAGCACGAACGCGATATAATCGTCGAGATTGCCGTCGAACTCGCGCGCGGTGCCGTTATCGACCAGCACCAGTCGGTCGGCGGTCATCTCCAGCATATGCCGATCGTGGCTGACCAGCAGCACCGCGCCCTTATACGCGTTGAGCGCCTGGACCAGCGCCTCGCGCGCATCGACGTCGAGGTGGTTGGTCGGCTCGTCGAGGATCAGCAAGTGCGGCGCGTCGCGCGTCACCAGCGCGAGCGCCAGCCGGGCGCGCTCGCCGCCCGACAATTTGCCGACCGTGGTCATCGCCTTGTCGCCCGAGAAGCCGAACCGCCCGAGCTGCGCGCGCGCCGCGCCGGGAGTCGCGCCGGGCATGATCCGCGTCATATGCGCGAGCGGGGTGTCGTCGGTGTCGAGCTCCTCGACCTGATATTGCGTGAAATAGCCGACCCGCATCTTGCCCGTCGCGGTCTTTTCCCCCGCCATCGTCGGGAGTTGAGCCGCGAGCAGCCGCGCCAGCGTGGTCTTGCCGTTGCCGTTGCGACCGAGCAGCGCGATGCGGTCGTCGGGGTCCATGCGGAGGTTGAGCCGCTGGAGGATCGGCGTCTCGCCATAACCGACGCTGACTTGATCGAGCGTGATCAGCGGCGGGCGCAATTCATCGGGATCGGGGAAGTCGAACGTCAGCGACGGATCGTCGACGATCGCGGCGATCGGCTGCATCTTCAGCAGCATCTTGGCGCGGCTCTGCGCCTGTTTCGCGGTCGAGGCGCGCGCGGAATTGCGCGCGACATAATCCTGGAGCTTGGCGCGCTGGGTCGCCTGCGCGGCGCGGGCGGATTCGGCCTGCGCCTGGCGCTCGGCGCGCTGGCGCTCGAACGCGTCGTAGCCGCCGGGATAGAGCGTCAGCTTGCCGCGCTCGAGATGCAGGATATGATCGACGACGTTGTTGAGGAAATCGCGTTCGTGGCTGGCGATCAGGATCGTCGCGCGATAGCTCTTGAGGAAGTCCTCGAGCCACAGGACCGCTTCGAGATCGAGATGGTTCGAGGGTTCGTCGAGCAGCAGCACGTCGGGCTGCGAGAACAACAGCGCGGCGAGCGCGACGCGCATTCGCCATCCGCCCGAGAAGCCGTCGAGCGAACGGTGCTGCGCCTCTTCGTCGAAGCCCAGCCCGACGAGGATTCGCGCGGCGCGCGCCGGGGCGGCGTGCGCGTCGATCGCGTTCAGTCGCTCGTGGATGTCGCCGAGGCGGTGGAGTTCGTCCTCCGATTCGGCCTGTTGGAGCAGCGCGTCCTCGGCGAGCAAGGCGGCGCGTTCGGTGTCCGCGGCGAGCACCGTCTCGAACGGAGTCGCTTCGCCCGCGGGCGTCTCCTGCGCGACATAGCCGAGCCGGGTCCCGCGCGGCATCTCCGCGGCGCCCTCATCGGGTTCGAGCAGGTCGGCAATGACCCGGACCAGCGTCGACTTGCCCGCGCCGTTGCGCCCGACCAGCCCGACCCTTGCGCGCGGCGGGATCGCGGCCGACGCGCGGTCGAGGATCGTTCTGCCGCCCAGGCGAACGGTGATGTCGGTCAGGTTGAGCATGGAGAAATCACGTCGGGAGCCAAGGAATTTGTCGCCGCCATATAATCGCGTCGCGCCAAAACGAAAAATCCCGCCCGACCGGCACGGTGCCGGCAGGGCGGGATCCGATTAATGACAAGGACGGGTGCCGTTTACTCGGCGAGCGTCTCGGCCTTGCGACGGCCGCGCTTGGCGGGGGCCGCTTTCGCCGCCGCGGCGGCCGCGCCGCCGCCCGAACCGCGTTTCATGCCGGGCTTGCGACCGAGGCCGATCTTCTTTGCCATGTCGCGCCGCGCCTGCGAATAATTCTCCGCGACCATCGGATAATCGGAACGCAGATTGTAACGCTCGCGATATTGTTCCGGCGTCATGCCGTGGCCCGAAAGATGGCGGCGCAGCGTCTTGTATTTCTTGCCGTCGATCATCGAGATGATGTGGTCCTTCGACGCCAGCGACTTACGCACCGACACCGCCGGGGTGTATTCGGGGGTGGCTTCGCTCGACTCGTTGGACGGGCCAGCTTTGGCGAGGCTTGCCACAGCCTGGTGCATCGTCTGCAGGAAGCCGGGTACCTCCTCCGCGGACGCGCGAGTGTTGGGATTGGACAGCCAGGCGATCGTCAGTTCGGTCGCCAATTCGACGGTTCCGGTTTCGAGATTCATATCGGTCACAGAAAACTCCTTTGCTTGCACGCGGACTAGTCATTTCTTGGTTTGCGTCAACTACGATCTGTATGAAACCTTCGCCCATCGGCGCGTAACAGCTGCCGACAAGACCAGAACAATTCCGTCTGGCGGATGAACACCTTGTGCGACGCGATGGCGAATGGTGTGGATTGCCGCCGCCGCAGCGGCTACCCTGGCGCGGCGAAAGCCCATTTGCGATGGAGAGATCATGGCCGCGAAATTGCGATTCGGGACGTTCATCGCGCCGTTCCATCCCTTGTCCGAAAATCCGACGCAAGCGATCGAGCGCGATCTCGATCTGGCCGTCCATATGGATCGGCTTGGCTTCGACGAAGCGTGGATCGGCGAACATCATTCCGCGGGATTCGAACTGATCGCCAGCCCCGAACTCTTCATCGCCTTTGCCGCCGAAAGAACCACACGGATCAGACTGGGTACCGGTGTTTCGTCGCTGCCCTATCACCACCCGTTGATGTTGGCGGACCGGATCAATCAACTCGATCACATGACGCGCGGACGGGTGATGTTCGGGGTCGGCCCCGGCGCGTTGCCGTCGGATGCGTTCATGATGGGGATTCCGGTCGCGAAACAACGCGACCGTATGGACGAAGCGCTCGACGTGCTCGTGCCGTTACTTCGCGGTGAAACGGTGACGAAGCACACCGACTGGTTCGAACTCAACGAGGCGCGGTTGCAGATGACGCCATATTCGCGGCCGTCGGTCGAGATCGCGGTGGCGAGTCAGGTGTCGCCGACCGGCGCGCAGGCGGCGGGGCGGCACGGCATCGGCATTCTCTCGATCGGCGCGACGCAGGCGGGCGGGTTCAACGCGCTCGCCTCGAATTGGGCGATCGCGGAGGATCAGGCGAAGGAAAACGGCCGGATCATGAACCGCGACGGCTGGCGGCTCGTCGGCCCGATGCACATCGCCGCGACGCGCGAGGAGGCGCGGGCGCAGGCGCGGTTCGGGGTTGAGGAATGGCTCTATTATTTCCGCGAAGTCGCGGCCTTGCCGCTCGCGGTGGAAGGCGCCGATCCGATCGACGCGTTGGTCGATACCGGCATGGCGGTGGTCGGCACGCCCGACGACGCGATCGCGCAGATCGCGCGATTGCAGGAGCAATCGGGCGGCTTCGGTGCGTATCTGACGCTCGATACCAATTGGGCGGAATGGGACGCGAAGAAGAAATCGTACGAACTGATCGCGCGTCATGTCATGCCGAAGTGCCAGCAATCGAACGACAATCGCGACGCTTCGCTCGACTGGGCGCGCACCAATCGGCCACGCTTCATCGGCGAGGCGCACCAGGCGGTCGGCGCGCGCGTCGCCGCGCATATCGAGAAGAAGGGAACGGACAACATTCGTCCGGAAATTCTGGAGGCGATGGGGCTGAACAAACCCGAGGCCGCGGAATGAGGGCGGTCGTCCGCCGCGACAAGGCGCTGGTGCTCGATACGATCGCCGACCCGGAACCCGGCGCGGGGCAAGTGTTGGTCAAGACGCTCTGCTGCGGTATCTGCGGGTCCGATCTCCACGCGCTGCATTCGATGGAAGATATGGCTGCGCTCAGCGTTCGCGCCGGCGAACCCGGCCTGCTCGATCCGGCGAAAGACGTAGTCTTCGGCCATGAGTTCTGCGCCGAAATCCTGGATCACGGACCCGGAACGGACAAGCGGCTGAAGCCCGGTACGCGCGTCGTCAGCGTACCCGTGGCGGTGTCAGCGGGCGGGTTCGAGACGATCGGCTATTCCAATCTCTACCCCGGCGGTTTCGGCGAGACGATGGTGTTGACCGAACCGATGCTGCTCGAAGTCCCCGGCGGACTCTCCGATGTGCAGGCGACGATGACCGAGCCGTTCGCGGTCGGTGAACATGCGGTGGCGATGTCGGATGCAGGCAGCGACGCGATTCACCTCGTCGTCGGCTGCGGCCCGGTCGGCCTCGCGGTGATCGCGGCGCTCAAGGCGCGCGGGCTGGGGCCGGTCATCGCGTCCGATTTCTCGCCCGCGCGGCGCAAGGTGGCTGAGGCGTTCGGCGCGGACATAGTCGTCGATCCGGCGAAGACTAACCCGCACGACCATTGGGCCACGCTCGGCGTGCCGATGTCGCGGACCGAGCGATCGGTGTTGGCGATGGCCGGCAAGACCGGGAAGCGCGCGGTGATCTTCGAATGCGTCGGCGTGCCGGGCGTGATCCAGCACCTCGTCGAGGCGGCGCCGGTCGGCGCGCAGATCCTCGTCGCCGGGGTCTGCATGCAGACCGACGCGATCGAGCCGTTCCTGTGCATCAACAAGCAACTCGAACTGAAATTCGTGCTCGGCTATTCGCCCGAAGAGTTCGCCGCGACGCTGATCAACATTGCCGACGGCAGGTTCGATGTGTTGCCAGCGGTGACCGGCGAGGTCGCGCTCGAGGGCGTCGCCGACGCGTTCGCCGCACTTCGCGATCCCGAGGCGCAGTGCAAGATGGTGGTGCGGCCGTCGGCCTAGATCAAAGGATTTTCAATGCCCCACACGCTCGCGATGCAGATGCCGCCGGTGCAATATGCCGACGCCAACGGCATCCGCATGGCCTATTACGAGGTGCCGGGCGAAGGCATTCCCGTCGTCTTCTGTCACGGCTTTCCGGAACTGGCGTTTTCGTGGCGCCACCAGTTGCGGGCGTTCGCCGCCGCCGGACGGTGGGCGATCGCGCCCGATCAGCGCGGCTATGGCCTGACCGACCGGCCCGAGGCGGTCGAGGCGTATGACATGGAGAATTTGTGCGCCGATCTCGTCGGCTTGCTCGATGCCAAGGGGATCGATCGCGCGATTTTCTGCGGGCACGATTGGGGCGGGTTCGTCGTCTGGCAGATGGCGCTGCGACATCCCGACCGCGTTGCGGGAGTCATCGGGCTCAACACGCCGTTCATTCCGCGGCTTTCCGCCGACCCGATCGCGCTGATGCGCGCGGCGATGGGCGACGACATGTATATCGTCTGGTTCCAGAAGCCAGGCGAGGCCGACGCGACCTTCGCCGCCGATCCTGAGCGAACGATCCGGTTCTTCATGCGACTGCCCGGCGAGACGCTCGACGAATATCAGGCGCGACCGGCGGAGCAGAAGACGCTGGCGCTCGGGCTGATGCTCGCCGCCTACGATCCTGCCGACGACGATCGCCAGTTCCTGACCGAGGACGAACGCACCGCGTTTGCCAATACCTTTGCCAAAACCGGCTTCACCGGCGGAATCAACTGGTATCGTAACTTCACGCGCAACTGGGAGCGCTCGGCGGGCATCGTGGATCGCGTCGATTGCCCGGCGCTGATGATCACCGCCGAGAACGACGTCGTTCTGACCCCGGCGATGGCCGAGGGGATGGGCAAATACGTCGCCGATCTCGACCGGCATCTCGTCCGCGGCTCCGGGCATTGGACCCAACAGGAGAAGCCCGAGCAAGTAAGCCGGGTGATCCTTGATTGGGTCGAGAGGCGGTTTCCGATCGGCGGATGACACTGCCGTCTTGGTTTCGTCGCAAGCGGCGGGCATGGGGGCCGCATGATCGATCGCGTCCTCCCCCTCGAAGGCATTCACAATTTTCGCGACTATGGCGGTTATCGCGCGACGAACGGCACCATTCAACCGAGCCTGTTGTGGCGATCGGGGCAGCATGCCGGGGCGACGCCGACCGATCTCTCCGAGGTGTCGAAGCTCGGTATCGCGACGGTGATCGATCTGCGCGGCGACAGCGAGCGCGCAAACGCGCCGTGCCTCCGGGCGCCCGATTTTGCCGGAACCGTGCTGTTCGCACCGGGTGAGACGGCGGGGCAGGAACTCGCGCCGCACGAGGAGGCGGGACGCGGGGTCCGCGATGCCGCCGCGGCGCATGCGGCGATGACCGCGCTCTACGCCAACATGCCGTTCCGCCCGGTTTTGGTTGGGTCGCTGCGATTGTATTTCGAGGGGCTGGCGACGCGCGACGGGTCGAGCCTGCTGCATTGCCTCGCCGGGAAGGACCGCACCGGCCTTGCGGTCGCGCTGCTCCACGATCTGCTCGGTGTTCATGCCGACGACGTGATGGCGGACTATTTGCTCACCAACACCGCGGGCAATTCGGAACGCCGTATCGCGTCCGCCGCCGCCTCGATCCGCGAGCGCTACGATCCGATGATGAGCGACGATGCGATCCGGACGCTGATGGGGGTGGACCCGGTGTATCTCGAAACCGCGATGGGGGTGATTCGCGACCGTCACGGCGACGTTGCGCATTATGCGGCGGCGATGCTGGACGTGGACGCGGCGCGCCTTGCCGCGATCGAGGCGCGGTTAGTCGCGTAGCCGTTCCGAAAGGAAGGCGATCAGCGCCTCGACGCGCGCGGGCCGGAGCGAACTCGGCGGCGTCATCAGGTGGAGGCCGACGGGGGCAGGTCGCCAGTCCTTCAGGATTTCCACGACCGCGCCGCTTTCCAGCGCATCGCCGAGGATGAAGGCGGGGAGGCGGGCGATGCCGAGACCCGCGACTAGCGTGGGCATCAACGCATCGCCGCTATTCGCGGCGAGCGGCCCGACGGCGGCGACCGACACCTCCGCGCCGTCAGGGCCGCGAAACCGCCACGGGCCGGTGATGTTGGTGTAGCCGAGCAGGCGGTGCTCGCCGAGTTGCGCGGGATGCGTCGGCTCGCCGTGGTTTGCGAGATAGGCGGGGGCGGCGACGAGGTATGCGCCGATGCTGCACAAGCGGCGCGCGCGGAGCAAACTGTCGGGCAGATCGGCGATGCGCAGCGCGAGATCATAGCCGTCGGCGACGATATCGACCCGTGAATCCGACAAATGCAGTTCGATCTCGATCGCAGGGTGCGCCGCGAGGAATTCAGCGAGAATCGGCGCGACGTTGGCGACGCCGAAGCTCATCGGCGCGGCCACGCGGATACGGCCCGCGGGCGCGCTTGCCGCATCGCGCGCGGCTTCCTCGGCGCAGCGCGCCTCGGTCACGATTCGCTGAGCGCGCTCGGCGAGCGGTCGGCCCGCCTCGGTGAGGGCGAGCCGGCGCGACGTGCGGTGGAACAGCGACTGGCCGATGTCTTCCTCCAGCCGCGTGATCGCTTTCGATACGGTCGCCTTGCTCAACCCGATCGCCTCGGCGGCGCGGGTGAACGATTGGTGCTCGGCCACCGCGGCGAAGATCGCCCAGGCTTCGAGATCGGGCAGGCGCATGGATCTATTCCTCCGCTACCGCAGCATATATGGCGAAACGATTCGTTTCAATCGTTTCCATTTACGCGATCGGGATCGCGCCTACATTGGCAAGCAACCAATGGAGGTATCGATGACCACCACTCTCAATCGTATCGACCGCCGCTCTTTCGACAGCCTCGGCCATGCCGATCACGGCTGGCTCGACGCGCGGCATCATTTCTCGTTCGCCGATTATTACGATCCCGACCGGATGGGCTGGGGCGCGATCCGTGTCTGGAACGACGACACGATCGCGGCACAGAACGGCTTTCCGCCCCACCCGCACAGCGACATGGAGATCATCACCTATGTCCGCTCGGGTGCGATCACGCACAAGGACTCGATGGGCAACACCGGGCGCACCGGCGCTGGCGACGTGCAGGTGATGAGCGCGGGATCGGGCGTGCGGCATGCCGAATATAATCTCGAGAACGAGCCGACGACCTTGTTCCAGATCTGGATCGAGCCGCGCTCCAAGGGCGGTTCGCCGAGCTGGGGTGCCAAGCCGTTTCCCAAGGGCGATCGTTCGGGCCGGTTCGTGACGCTGGCGAGTGGGTTCGCCGAGGATACCGATGCGCTGCCGATCCGCGCCAATGCCCGGGTGATGGGGACGACGATGAAGGCCGGCGAGCGCTTGACGCTCGACCTGGGCGAGGGACGGCATGCTTACCTCGTTCCCGCGACCGGGCGTATCACGATCGACGGAGCGGCGTTCGAAGCGCGAGATGGCGCGGCGCTTTCCGGCGGCAAGACGTTCGAAATCGTCGCGGTCGAAGACGCCGAAATCGTCGCGGTGGATTCGGAATAATTCAACCGTGCTCCTGCGCAGGCAGGAGTCCAGGCGATATGCGTTTCGCTTGTGATCCAACGCTCCTGCCTGCGCGGGAGCACAGTCTTCCTGGAGATTTGTCATGACCAAGGTTCTCGTTCTCTATTACTCCTCCTACGGCCATATCCAGCAGATGGCCGACGCGGTCGCGGAGGGCGCGCGCGCCGGCGGGGCCGAGGTCGACATCCGCCGCGTCGCCGAGACCGCGCCGAAGGAAGTCGTCGAGGCGGCGCATTTCAAGACCGATACCGCACAGCCGGTGATCGAAGGCCCCGATGTGCTGGCGAATTACGATGCGATCATCGTCGGCGCGCCGACCCGCTTCGGGCGGATGCCGAGCCAGATGGCCGCGTTCTGGGACACGACCGGCGGCATCTGGATGAAGGGCGCGTTGATCGGCAAGGTCGGCGGCGCCTTCACCTCGACCGCGAGCCAGCATGGCGGGCAGGAGACGACGTTGTTCTCGATCATCACCAATTTGCTCCATCAGGGGATGACGATCGTCGGGCTCGACTACGGCTTCCAGGCGCAGATGGGCGTCGACAAGGTGCGCGGCGGATCGCCTTATGGTGCGACGACGATCGCGGACGGCGACGGGTCGCGGCAGCCGGGAGCGGAAGAACTCGATGCGGCGCGGTATCAGGGCAAGCGGATTGCGGAGACCGCGGCGAAGTTGGCGGGGTAAATTCCTCCCCGTTTGCGGGGAGGGGGACCAGCCGCAGGCTGGTGGAGGGGGCGAGCCGCAGGCGCTCCGTTAAAGGCCCGCCCCCTCCACCACGCCGCTTCGCGTCGCGGTCCCCCTCCCCGCAAGCGGGGAGGAATTAGGTTACGGCGCCCGCGCCGCTTCGATCTCCATCGGCTCGGGCGCTTCCAGCCCGCCCTCCCATTTCGCCACCACCGTCGCCGCGACGGCGTTGCCGACGACGTTGGTGGCGGAGCGGCCCATGTCGAGGAAATGGTCGATCGCCAGCACCAGCAGCAGCCCCGCCTCGGGCAGGTTGAACTGCGACAAGGTCGCCGCGATCACCACCAGCGAGGCGCGCGGCACACCGGCGATGCCCTTCGACGTGATCATCAGCGTCAGCAGCATCGCGATCTGCGTGCCGAGATCGAGGTGGATGCCATACGCCTGCGCGATGAACAGCGACGCAAACGTCATGTACATCATCGACCCGTCGAGGTTGAACGAATAGCCCAGCGGGAGGACGAAGCTCGCGATCCGATTGGGCACCCCGAACTTTTCGAGTGCCTCCAGCGTGCGCGGGAAGGCGGCCTCGGACGAGGCGGTCGAGAAGGCGACCAGCATCGGCTCGCGGATATAGCGGACAAGATCGCGAACGCGGGGGCCGACGATCAGGAACGCCACGCTGAGCAGGACCACCCACAGCAATATCAGCCCGAGATAGACGCTGCCCATGAAGTACGCGAGCCGCGCGATCACGCCCGGTCCCTGCTCGATCAGCGTCGCGGCGACCGCGGCGAACACCGCGATCGGCGCGAACCGCATGACGTAATCGGTGATCTTGAGCATCACCGCGACGAGCGCTTCGGCGGCGGTGACCAGCGGTTTCGCTTTTTCGCCGATCGCGGTGATCGCGACCCCCATGAAGACCGAGAAGATCACGATCTGGATGATCTCGTTGGTCGCCATCGCGTCGATGATCGAGGTCGGGAAGATGTGGGTGATGATCTTGGCGGCGTCGAAATTGCTGCGATCGAGCCCGCTGGAGGCGTTCGCTGGCGGCAGCGGCAGATTGAGGCCGACGCCGGGCTGGAGGATGTGGACGAGGATCAGACCGAGGGTCAGCGAGACTAGGCTGGCGCTGATGAACCAGAACAGAGACTTCGCCCCGACCCGGCCGAGCGCGCCGGTGTCGCCCATATGCGCGATGCCGACAACGAGCGTGCCGAAAACGAGCGGCGCGATGATCATCTTGATGAGGTGAAGGAAGATCGTCGTCAGGATCGAGAACCAGCCCGCGATCGCCTTCAGATGCGCGGTCGCGGCGAGGGTGCCGTCGTCGAACGCGGCGTTGAGGCCCCAGCCGACGGCGAGACCTAGGACGAGGCCGATCAGAATGAAGGTGGTCAGCCGTTTGGCCATCATATGCTCCCGGTTTACCGGGCAAAGGACGGGATTGCGCGCGCCGGGTCAACCCGGAGTATGGTGGACGCACTACGGGTCTTGACGCCCGCCTTGTAGGCATAATCCATATGCTCGATCGAACTGATCCCGGCATCGACCGCTTGGCCGACCGTATCCTGCAACGGGATATGGCCTGAAACGCGCCGTCCGGCAGCACGTGCGCGCGATACCGCATAGAGGAAGAGTTTCGGGTCGATCGTACTGTCGGTGATCTTCACGAAATCGACCCCGACCGTTTTCTCGTGCGCGATTGCGGCATCGACGTCCGCCCGGTCGCCGACCTCGATCGTGCCCTTCCAGATCGGCTTGATCCCCTCGATCTTCGCGCCCGAGGTGTACACCGGCACTACTGGCAGTTGCCCGACGACGCGATCCTGCGCGATGTCGTCGAGGTCGTCCGCCAGGACGAGGCGCACCACCGCGACGTCAATCACGGGTTCGCCGACACGCTCGCGGGGCGCGGCATCGCCGATCGCCTGAACACGCCGTATCCGCCCCATTCTCCAACCTTGGACACTCAGGGTTGACGTGACCCATCTCGCACCACCCCGGTCTTCGATGCCGCCTCACTGCCTGCTGGGACCTAGGTTGTCGGCTTCGCGCGTTGCATCACTGTCCAACGGCGTCGCAATTCGGCGGCCGCCCAAGCCCGGGCGCCTCAGTCAAGCGCCGTCAGTGCCTCGATCGCCGATAGGAAGTGGTCCACTTCCTAGCATTACAGTTGCGTTTTAATTTGGACATGGGCGTGCCTGGCGGCGGCTTGATGTGCGCGTCGCCAGCATGACCGCGATGATGTGAGCGGGCTGGATGCGGCGCTGCGCGAGTCGGACAGCGATGCGGCGGACCTCCTGGATCGACCAGCGGATCAACGGCGTGGTGGCGTCCGCATTCTTTTTGGGGGCGGCGCCTGATTTGCCTGGTGGCGGATCGCGGCCATCATCGCGAACGCGAGCATGACGAGCGATACGTGGCGATGCCATCCGTGCCAGGAGCGGGTCTCATTGTGATCGAGCCCGAGTTCGTTCTTAGTGGTTTTCGAAGCTATCCTCGATCGCCCAGCGACGCCCTTCGACCGAGACCAGAGCCCGGATTTCCGTTCCGGCCGGGCACCAGGTGGTGAAGAACGCCAGATCGCCATCGGCGATGTTGCGACGGATCAGGAGACCTCGGGTCCAAAGATTGGGCGTCCACAAGCCCGATCGTTTCTCGTCATATTTGCACGCCTCGAGATCGGCGAGTTCGAGATAAGCCCAGTCGTGCAGCCTTGCACCCTTGGTTCCCTCGCCCGCCGACAGCCGCCGCCAAGTGGAGGGATCGAGGCCTTGCGCGGTCTCGGCGGCGGTGCCGGCGACGGCGGGTTTACCGGCCCACGATCCGAAGTGATGGTTGGCGTTCACCCCGAGCACATAGCCTTTGCCCGCGCGGCGCAGCGCCAGCTCGATATCGCCGACACCGTAGACGCTGTTGGCCGCTACCCAGGAGAACGGGACATCCGCCGCAATCGCCTGACCGATCATCTGGACCGCAAGGGTGGGTTTGGTCGCAAAGGCCGTGCCCTCCGGCACGTGGCTCCCCGCCATCCGGGCCGGATCGCTCGTCCAGGCCTTCGGCAGGTAAAGCGCCCGGTCGATGAAGGCGTGGCCGTGACGCGATACGTAAGCCGCGAACACGCCGATCTGACAGTTGGCGATCTTGCCCGCCGAGCCTGTGTATTGACGCCGCACGACGCCTTGCCCTGCTTGAGGACGCCGGTCTCGTCGATCACCAGAACCGCATCGTCCGCAGCGAGCGGGACGATGGTGTCGCCGCCATGTTCCGCCGCCTGTTCGCCGATTTCGAGCAGATCTGGCACGGCAATTTCGTCCATGTCGCGGACCCGTCGAGCAACGCGATATGTTCGCAGTTTACCGTGCTGATCGCGCCCAATGGCGGGGATGTGCTGCGCTACGAGAATTGCAACCGCTTCTATCTCGACGGTGATCGGTTTCGCGCGTCTTCGTCTACATGAGCGGCGACAATCTGCTGAAAGAGGGGGCCGCCTGATGCAATATCCCCCGAGCATGTCGCGCGACGACCTCGCCGATCTCGCGGTCCGGCGCTATTTCGCGGCGGTCGACGCCAAGGACATGGCGGCGGTGCTGGCCTGCTTCCATGACGAAGCGGTCTTCACCGTCCAGACGAGCTTCACCGTCCACGCCGGAAAGCCCGCGATCGAGCGGATGTTTGCGGATTTCTTCGCCGCCTGGGACCGGATCGTCCACCGCGACTTCACGCTGACGATCGACGAGACCAACGGCCGCGTCGCGGCGGCGTTCGAGGCGGTGCTGACGCCCGCTGATGCCGCCGCGACGCACCTCTTCAACACCAATTTCTGGCGGGTCCGCGACGGCCTGTTCCAGGACGTTCACGTCAACATGAGCGGAGCCAACGTGCTCGTCTGACCACGCAATCCTAATTGGGGGGAAACCATGACGGCCAGAACATCGATCTTGCTTTTCGCCGGCGCGTCGGTCGCGGCGCAGACCGCCGATTCCACCGCCGCCGCCGGGGAAGCGACCGACGCGGCGCTGGCGAATCCGGGCGAGATCGTCGTGACCGCGCGCCGCCAGAACGAAACCCTGTCGCAGGTTCCCGCATCGATCACCGCGTTCGGGGCGGACACGATTGAAAAGGCGAACATCACCCGCGCGACGGATTTCAGCAAGCTGACACCGGGCGTGACGATCGTCTCCTCGACCGCGGAGACCGGCGACAACCAGATCAACATCCGCGGTCTGAACGGCGCGCGCGACGCCGAAAGCTCGGTCGCGCTCGTCGTCGACGGCATCCTTAAGACCAACACCGCGGTGCTTAACCAGAACCAGGGAACGCTGCGCCAGATCGAGGTGCTGAAAGGACCGCAGGGCGCGCTTTACGGACGCAATGCCGCGGCCGGCGCGATCGTCATCCAGACGCTGAAGCCCGGCGACCGTTTCGAGGGCGGAATCACCGCGAGCTATGCGAATGTGAATACCGCGCAGGGCAACGGCTATATCGCGGGGCCGATCGCGCCGGGCATCGGCTTCGTCCTATCGGGGGATTATGCGCGCAGCGACGGTTTCTACCGCAACGTCCTGCTCGATCGCAAAGTCGTCGACAATCGCGAGGAATGGGACGTCAACGGCCGCATCGTGGCCGAATTTAACGGCGATACGCAGATCGACGCCAAGGTTCGCTACGGCGAATTCCACGGCGCCTCGATCAATTTCAACGCCGCGTTTCACCTTCCCGCCTTCGGCGGCGCCTTCTTCGAGGACGTGAACGACCATCCCTTCAATTATTACAACAATATCGTCCCGACCAACGACCAGAAGACGTTCGAGGCGTCGATCAAACTCGATCACGATTTCGGTGGCGCGAAGTTCACAGCCTGGGCGCTGTATAGCGACGTGAAGAACGACCTCGTCGCGGACGGCACGTCGGCGGATTTCGCGCGCTACATCTCGACGGTCGATCCGGCCGGCGGCGCGACCGTCGGGCAATGCTTCGCCTCGACGGCGGCGCTCACCGGGTTTCCGGTCAATCCCCCCGGCTTCATCGGGCAAATCCCGGTGCCGTTCATCTTCGCCCCCGCCACGGGTTCGACGTTCGGCCCCTATTCGCCGACGACATGCGACGGAACGCAATATCAGGTGCGCAACCAGCGCGATTTCAGCACCGAGGCGCGGCTCGCGTCCGCCGGCGCCGGCCCGATCAGCTGGCAGATCGGCGCTTATTATCTCCATATCGACCGGAGCACCGGGGTCAGCCTTGGCGGGGATACCGGGCAAGGCGTGATCAAGCAGCTCTATAATGGGCCGAATTCGACGAACCCGACGTCGCAATTGTACTCTGACAAGTTCAAGACCGATGTCTTCGCAGGCTTCGGCTCGGTCGACTGGAAGCCCGACGACCGGTTCGATCTCAGCTTGGCGCTGCGCTACGATGTCGAGAAGCGGCGGGTCGACAATCAGGTGCCGCTGCTGACCGATCCGTTCACCGGCGGGCCGATCAACCCCGGTCAGATCAACGGCATCATCCCCGCGCAGCAGCGGACCTACAAGCAGCTCGAACCCAAGGTCAGCGTCCGCTACGAGGTCGCGCCGCGGACCAATGTGTTCGCCAACTGGGGCGTCGGCTTCAAATCGGGCGGCTTCAACAACCAGGGATCGGCCGCGATCGTCGCACAAAATTTCAACGGCGCGCCGATCAACGCCGGAGTCGTCATCAACGATAACTTCCGCAAGGAACGGTCGAGCGCCTATGAGGCCGGGATCAAGGGGCGGATCGGCCCGGTCAACTATAGCCTCGCGGGCTATTACACCCGGGTGCGCGACCTGCAATTCTTCGAATTCTTCGTCGGCGGCTTCGGCCTGCTGCGCGTCGTCTCGAACGTCGACCGCGTCGACCTGCGCGGCGGCGAACTCAACCTCGACGCGCGGGTCCTGCCGTGGTGGACGCTGTCGGGCGCCTTCAATGTCACCGATTCGGAGATCAAGAAGAACGTCTCGCGCCCCGACACCGTCGGCAACAAATCGCCGTACACGCCGGATTACACGATCAACCTCGGCAGTCAGCACGACATCCCGCTCAACCGGGCGTTGAACCTGCTGGTGCGGGCCGATTACCGGATCACCGGGCCGACCTGGTTTCATACCGTCCAGGACCAGACCAAGGCGACGATCTTCAGCGCGCTATTGCCGATCTCCGCGCTGGCGCTCCCCGCCTCGGTCGGCAACGCCGATTACAGCATCGCGCGGCGGAATGCGTTCGGCGTGCTCGATCTTCGGATCGGTCTGGAAGGCGCGCGGTGGAAGGCGACCGCATTCGCAACCAACCTGCTCGACAAGAAGTACGTGAACGAAGCGATTCCGGCGATCGAGTTCGGCGGCTCGTTCATTTCGCCGGGCGCGCGGCGGCTGTACGGGCTGGAACTGGGTTACAAATTCTAGACGCGAACTCAGTCAGGTTAGCCTGATGCCGGACTTGATCCGGCATTCAGAGCAACAAGAGACGGCGCCCGAGATTCTGGATCCCGGGTCAAGCCTTGGATGACGGCTTGAACGAAGGCGGTCGAAAACGCTTCTAGAGCGGGATGACATTAGCTTGCGGCGTATCCGGAGTTGACGAGGTATGCGGCGCATTCGCCGGGCGGGAAGTCGTCGCGGAGTGATCCGATGCGTTTTCCAGGTTGCCTCATGGGTTCGTTCGGCGGCTTTGCGCATGA
>JBBSTE010000007.1:0-102750 GCA_038236185.1 Sphingomonadales bacterium
ATCGAGATCATGTTCGGACGCCTCAAGGACTGGCGCCGCGTCGCCACGCGCTACGATCGATGCCCGACGGTCTTCTTCTCCGCCATTGCGCTCGCCGCCACCATCATATTCTGGCTCTGATCAACGAGTCCTGACCCTAAGGGCATTGCCGATTGTCGGCTAGTGGTCGCAAGCAGCCGTCACACCTCCGCGAAAACCATCCCCCGCCCCCGCAACAAATACACCGGCACCGCCGCAAGCATCAGCACCACGCTCAGCCCGCTCGCTTGCCAGCCCGCGCCCCAGAAGGCGAACAGCGTGAACGGCACACCGATCAGCGCCGCCACGACCGCGATTCGCCGCATCAGCGCCGCGACGCAGATCGCGAGATACAGCCACAAAGACGCGCAGGTCGTCAGCAGCGCCGCGAATTCGAAGACCCCGGCGAGGCTCTTGCTGGCGTTGAACAGCACCAGCAGGCTCGCCGCGCTCGACGAGATCGCCAGGACGCGCACCGGCACGTCGCGCGCCGAGACCTTGGCGAACCAGCGCGGCAGCAGCCCGGCGCGCGCCATGCCGAGCGGCACCTCGCCCTGGATCAGCACCCAGCCGTTGAGCGCGCCGATCGCCGCGATCGCCGCGAACGCCGCCACCGCGAGCCCCGCGCCGCGCCCGACGAAGCGATCGACGAACAACTGGAACGGCGCGCCCGAAGCGGCGATGTCCGCGGCGGGGAGCAGCAGCACGATCGCCGAACAGACGACGATATAGAGCGCGCCGACTAATATGGTCCCCACCATCGTCGCGCGCATCACATTGCGCGCGGGATCGCGAACCCGCTCCGCCGCGACCCCCGCCGCCTCGAACCCGAGCAGCGGGAACAGCGTCAGCGTGACCGCGGCGGCGAGCCCCGCAAAGGCGGTGCTCGCGGGGGGCAACGGCGGCGCGCTCGCCTGCCCGGTGCCGCCGAGCCACGTCGCGATCGCGACGACCGCGATCAGTGGCAGCAGCTTCAGCACGGTCGTCACCACCTGAAAGCGCCCGGCAAGTTTCGCGCCGCCGAGGTTGAGCAGCGTCAGCAGCCAGATCAGCGCGACCGCGACGAGAGCACCGGTAAGCGGGGTCGCATCGAGCGCCGGCGCGAACACGCTGAGGTAACTCGTCGCGGCGATCGAGATCGCGGCATTGGCCGACCAGACCGACACCCAATA
Source organism: Sphingomonadales bacterium (assembly GCA_038236185.1). Classification (GTDB taxonomy): domain Bacteria; phylum Pseudomonadota; class Alphaproteobacteria; order Sphingomonadales; family Sphingomonadaceae; genus Sphingomonas. The sequence continues at coordinate 1,191 of JBBSTE010000007.1, forward strand.
GCTCGCCCCGACCACCACCCCGGGCAGCGGGCCGAGCACCGCGCCGGTGATCGCGACCGCGCCCGTCTCTCCCGGCATCGCCCGGGCCAGCCGCGCAATGCACAGCCCGATGGCGAGCGCGCCGGCGATGCTGACGATCCATGCGAATGTTCCGGTCCAGCCGTACGGCGCGAGACTGATCGGCATCAGGAAGATGCCAGATCCGATCATCCCGCCGACGATCAGCGCGGTCGCGGTCCAGAAGCCGAACGGCCGTTGGTCTGTCGTCATACGCTCCCCCGCGTCGCTGCCCCGCGCGCAGTCTAGGCACGGTTCGCGTTTCGCCGCTAAGGATATTCGCGATGACGCCCGCCACTACGCCCGCCCGGCACTATCCGTTGGTTCTGATCGAGGCCGCGCTGGCGCTGCACGACAACCGCCTGTCCGATGCCGAACCGTTGCTGAAGGGGCATCTCAAACGCGATCCGTTCGATGCGCGCGCGATCCGGATGCTCGCCGAGCTCGCCGGGCGGATCGGGCGGTACAAGGATGCCGAGACGTTGTTGCGCCGTGCGGTCGAGCTCGCCCCCGGCTTCACCGCCGCGCGCGCCAATCTGGCGATGGTGCTGCACCGCCAGGGCCGCTCGGCGGAGGCGATCGAGGAGCTCGACGGCGTGCTCGCCGACGAGCCCGACAATCCCGGCCACGCCAATCTGAAGGCCGCCGCGCTTGGCCGGATCGGCGGGTTCGCGGAGGCGATCGCGCTGTACGAACAGGTGCTCGCCACCGCACCGACGCAGCCCAAGGTGTGGATGAGCTACGGCCATATGCTCAAGACGATCGGGCGGCAGCGCGACGGCGTCGCCGCCTATCGCCGCGCCATCGCGCTCCGGCCCGGACTCGGCGAGGCGTGGTGGAGCCTCGCCAACCTCAAGACGGTCGCGTTCGACGATGCCGATATCGCCGCGATGCGGGTGGCGCTGGCCGATCCGGCGATCTCCGACGAAGATCGCTTCCACCTCGATTTCGCGCTCGGCAAGGCGTTTTGGGACGAGGGCGATGACGCCGCGTCGTTCGCGCATTATGCGAACGGGAACGCATTGCGACGGACGAAGATCGTCTATCGCGCCGACGAGACCGAAACCTTCGTCGACCGATCGATCGCGGCGTTCGATGCAACCTTTTTCGCGGAGCGCGCGAATCACGGCTGTTCGGCGGTCGATCCGATCTTCATCCTCGGCATGCCGCGCGCGGGATCGACGCTGGTCGAACAGATTCTCGCCAGCCACAGCCTGATCGAAGGCACGACCGAATTGCCCGACATCCCCGCGCTGGTTCGGCAGATCGACGATTATCCGGCGGGTCTGGCGGCGCTCCCGCCCGGAAAACTGCGCGCAATGGGCGAGGACTATCTTCGCCGCGCCAGCGTCCAGCGCCGTACCGACAAGCCGTATTTCATCGACAAGCTCCCCAACAATTGGGCGCACGTCGCACTGATCCGCTTGATCCTGCCCAATGCCGCGATCATCGACGCGCGGCGCGATGCGATGGATTGCTGCGTTTCGAACTTCCGCCAGCATTATGCGCGCGGGCAGGGGTTCAGCTACGCACTCGACGACATGGGGCGCTATTACCGCGATTACGTGCGCCTGATCGACCAAATCGATACGGTCCAGCAGGGCGCGATCCACCGCGTGGTCCACGAGGAGCTGGTCGCGGATACCGAAACGCAGGTCCGCGCGCTTCTCGCGGCGTGCGGCGTGGAGTTCGAACCCGCCTGCCTCGCCTTCCACGAAACCGACCGACCCGTGCGAACCGCCAGTTCCGAACAGGTGCGCCAACCGATCTCGGGCGACGCGATCGACGGGTGGCGGCGGTTCGACCCCTGGCTCGCGCCGCTCAAAGCCGCACTCGACACTGCGTCGTTACGTTAGCGTTGCAAAATCGCCACGATCCGCAACGAAGTGTCATCGTGCGAATGACGCGATTGACCTTTATTGCGCCGCACCACAGGCTCGCGATTGGTTCGATCGGGGGAAATATCATGCGCGGATTCAATCGGCGGCTGGCGCTTTCAGCGCTGCTCGGCACCACGATGCTTGCGGCTGGGCCCGCTTTTGCGCAAACCGAGCCGAAGACGACCGATACCGCCGCGAACGAGGTGCACGACGACATCATCGTCACCGCGCAGAAGCGCGACGAGAATATCCAGGACGTGCCGATCAGCATCCAGGCGATCGGGACGAAAAGGCTCGACCAGCTCAACATCTCGAATTTCAACGAATATACCCAGTTGCTCCCCTCGGTCGCGTTCCAGACCGCGCAGCCCGGCGTCACCACGGTCTACATGCGCGGCGTCGCATCGGGCGGCGACGGCAACCATTCGGGATCGCTGCCGTCGGTCGGCACCTATCTCGACGAGCAGCCGGTAACGACGATCGGCGGGACGCTCGACGTCCATATCTACGACATCGCGCGGATCGAGAGCCTCGCCGGGCCGCAGGGTACGCTCTACGGCGCGTCGAGCGAAGCGGGAACGATCCGCATCATCACCAACAAACCCGACACCTCGGGCTTCTCCGGTCGCGTCGACGGCGAGGTGAACACCGTTCACAAGGGCGGTCAGGGCGGTAAGATCGAGGGGATGATCAACGCGCCGATTACCGCGAACGTCGCGCTGCGCGTCGTCGGCTTCTACCAGAAGGACGCGGGCTATATCGACAACGTGGCGGGAACGCGCACCTTCTGCGGTACGCCCACGTTCGACGACGACGGCAATATCAACGGCTGCAATCTCGACGGGATTTCGGTCGACAACAGCCAGTTCGTCAAGAAAGACTATAACACCAACGAGACCTATGGCGGCCGCGCCGCGCTGAAAATCGACCTCGACGACAATTGGACCGTCACCCCGGCGGTGATCTATCAGCAGCAACGCACCAAGGGCAGTTTCGGCTACGATCCGAGTGTCGGCGACCTGAAACTCCAGCATTTCTACCCCGAATATCGCCGCGAACGCTTCGTCCAGGCGGCGCTGACGATCGAGGGCAAGATCGGCAATTGGGACGTCACGTACGCCGGAGCGTATCTCGACCGAACGACGGCGGCATCGAGCGACTATACCGATTATTCGGAGGCCTATGATTCGCTCTATGCCTCGGTCGGCGGCTTGGCCAATTATTTCTATTATCTGGACAATGCCGGCGCGACGATCGATCCGCGGCAGAAAGTGCTGTCGACCGATCATTTCAAGAAGTCGAGCCAGGAAGTCCGCGTGGCCAGCCCGCAGGACGAGCGGTTCCGCGTCGTCGCGGGCGCCTTCTACCAGCGCCAGTCGAACCTGATCCACCAGGACTATCAAATTCCGAACCTCGGCGCGGACGTGTCGGTCAACGGACTGCCGGGGACGCTGTGGCTCACCCAGCAGCACCGCGTTGACAAGGATTATGCGATGTTCGGCGAGGCGAGCTTCGACATCGTGCCGACACTGACCTTCACCGCTGGCGCGCGCGCGTATATCTATGACAATTCGCTGATCGGGTTCTTCGGCTTCGGCCGCAATCCGAACGCCGATCCCGACGACGGGCGACCCTATACCGCATTGCCGCACAACGCCGCCGGCAGCTCGGGCACGGGCGTCGCGGGCTGCTTTCTTGTGAACGGGCAGACGCTTCGCCAGGCGGTGGATGCGGGCGGCCCGATCCCGGCGCTGCTTCCTCCAGCCGTCGCGGGCGGGCCGTGCGTCAATCTCGGCGACTTTGCCAACGGCGCGGTCACCCCGCGCGACGCGCAGGGTCAGGGCGTGACCTACCGGTTCAACCTGACATGGAAGCCGATCGACGACGTGCTCGTCTATGGCACCTTCTCGCGCGGCTTCCGCCCCGGCGGGATCAACCGGCGCGGCGATGTCCCGTCGTACGCCGCCGATTTCCTGGCCAATTACGAACTGGGCGCGAAAACGACGCTGCTGGACGGCAAATTGCGCCTCAACGGCGCGGTCTACCAGCAGAATTGGAACGCATTCCAATTCTCGTTCCTCGGCCAGAACAGCTTCACGATCATCCAGAACGCGCCCGATGCGCGGATCCGCGGCGTCGAGATGGACGCGAACCTCGGGCTCGGCCCGCTGACGCTGACCGCGGCGGGCGCTTATACCGATGCAAAGATCCGCAACGATCTGTGCGAGACGACGGTGTGCAGCGGCGACGGCACCGATGTGCTCGCGCCCGCGGGTACGCGCCTGCCGATCACGCCGAAGTTCAAGATTAGCGGCACCGCGCGCTATACCGTGCCGATCGGGAGCGCGAACGCCTATATCCAGGGTCTGATCGTGCACCAGAGCTCCGCCTCGGCGGACCTGCGCGTCGCCAAGGCGACGGCGCTCGGGCGGCTAAAGCAATATACCACCGCCAACCTCGCGGTCGGCGCCGATCTCGGCAATTACACCTTTGAGGTGTTCGCCCAGAATCTGTGGGACGAACGCGCGCAGCTGACCCGTTTCGAGGAATGCGGATCGTGCGACCAGCGGCCGTACATCGTCAGTTCGACACCGCGCACGATCGGAATTCGGGCGGGAGCGAAATTCTAGAGCACCGATTTTCGTCTCCGCGGCTCCCCGGAAAGCGGCAGACTATTTCACCGGGTGTCAGGCAGATGCGAAGCTGTCGCTCCGGGCCTGTTCCCACCAGCGCGCGAGTCGCGCGTCGCTCGCGCCTTCGAGCAGTTCGCCGGGTTCGACGAAGGGATAGATTTCGTCGATCGCGCGCATCTCGGCGACATTGAGCCGCTGGCGCAGGCTACCCGGCGTGAATTCATCGGGAGAGCGCAGCCCCGCGGCGACGACGATGTCGTACAACGCATTGAGCGTCGCCTTGTGGAAGCGCGCAACGCGTTCCGCCTTGTCGGGTACGACCAATCCGCGTTGCCGCGCCGGCGATTGCGTCGCAATGCCCGTCGGGCAGGTATCGGTATGGCAACGCATCGATTGCACGCAGCCGAGCGAGAACATGAAGGCGCGCGCGGCATTGCACCAATCCGCTCCCAAAGCGGCGTTCATCGCGATCGCCGCGCCCGAATTGACCTTGCCCGCCGCGGCGAGCTTGATCTTACCCTTCAGGTTGGTGCCGACCAGCGCGTTGCGCGCCAGGATCAACCCTTCGCGCAGCGGCATTCCGACCCGGTCGCTGAGCTCGGTCGGCGCCGCGCCGGTGCCGCCCTCGCCTCCGTCGATCACGATGAAGTCGATCAGGATCTCCGTTTCAAGCATCGCCTTCATGACCGCGAAAAGTTCGTGCGGATAGCCGATGCACAATTTGATTCCGACCGGCTTGCCCCCGGAAAGGTCGCGCATACGTGCCGCGAATTCGACAAGTTCGCGTGGCGTCGAAAACGCCGAATGTCGCGCTGGTGACAGGCAGTCCCGATGCGCGGGAACGTCACGCGTCTCGGCGATCTCCTGGGTCACTTTGCCCGCGGGAAGCAGCCCGCCGTGGCCCGGCTTCGCGCCCTGACTTAGCTTGATCTCGGTCATCCGGACTTGCTCGTGCGCGGCATGGTCACGAAAATGCCCGGGATCGAAATGCCCGTCCCTGGTGCGGCAGCCGAAATAGCCCGATCCCACTTCCCACACGATATCGCCGCCGTGCTTCAAATGGTACGGCGACAGTCCGCCCTCGCCGGTATCGTGGTAGAACCCGCCGATCTTCGCGCCGAGATTCAGAGCCTCGATCGCATTCGCGCCGAGTGCGCCGAAGCTCATCGCCGAGATGTTGAGCCGCGACGCCGCATACGGCTTCGCGCATTGCTCGGTGCCGACGGTGACGCGCGAATATTTCTCGACATCGCGCGACGGTGCGATCGAATGCGCGAGCCATTCGTATTCGCCCGAATAGACGTCGAGTTCGGTCCCGAACGGATGCGTCGAGGTGTCGCCCTTGGCGCGCGCATAAACCAGGGCTCGCTCGTCATGGCTGAACGGTCGGCCGTCGAGATCGCTCTCGACGATGTACGAACGGAGGTACGGCCGCAGCCATTCGAAAAACCAGCGAAAGCGCGCAGTCGCGGGATAGTTGCGCCGCAACGAATGTTCGCGCTGGAAAAGGTCGAGCAGCGCGATGCCCGCGACCGGTATCGTAACGATCAGCGCATAAAGGATCGACGGCCACCCCCAACCGGCCAGCACCACCACTATCGTCGCGACCAGGGCGCCCCATAACAGGATGTTGCGGGTGACCGGGCGGTCGGTGAACAGCGTTGCCGCCAGATTGGCTTTCGACATCGCGCGCTCAACGGATGGCGCCAGCGAAACGATCCAGCCGGGTCTATGTCGTCTTGCGCCCTGGCGGACCGAGCAAGGCGGGTTCGAAGATCAGCGCGCAGACAAGCGTCCAAGCGAGCGAAATCATCAGGATCTTGCCCATGCTCGCGGTGCCGGGATGCGCCGACAGCCACAGGCTGCCGAACGCGCTCCCCGTCGCAAGCGCGCTGAACAGCACCGCGCGCGCCAGGCTCGACTGGAGCAGATCAGTCGCGCCGCCGCGCCATGCCATCACGAAATAGATGTGGAACGCGACTCCGACGCCGAACAACAACGGGAAGGCGATGATGTTGGCGAAATTGATCGGCTGCCCGATCAGGACGCACGTTCCGAGCGTCAGGAAGCCCGAGAGCACGACGGGCGCGAGGGTAAAGGCGACTTCGCGCACGTTGCGCAGGACCGCGAACAGCAGCAGGCTGACGAGCGCGAGCGCGAGGATTCCGGCCTGGACGAAGGCCCAGGCGACAGTCTTGGCGGCTTCCTGCGTCGCGACGGGCAGGCCGCTCGCTTGCGGCGCGATCGCGCGGACCGCCTTGGTGAAGCGGGCAAGCGTCTGGTTGTCATTGCTGTCGCCGCGCGGGAACACCTGGACGAGCGCGCGTCCGTCGCGCGCGACCCATTCGCCCGCGATCTCGGACGGCAGCGTGTCACGCGCGACCGGTTCGGCCTGAAGCGAGGTGCGGAGCTGGGTCAGCATCGTGCCGAGCGGGGTGACCAGCGTTGCCGCCGCTCTCGCGCGTGTCGCTGGATCGGCGGCGGCGAGCCGCGCGAACGTCTGCCCCAGCGCGCGCGCGTCCGCCGCGGGCCGGCCGGTCTGCGCTGCGGCGGCGCGACCCAACTGCGCCGCGGTCGATCGGAGCGCCGCGATCGTCTCGGCGTCGGTCGGCGGCGGGGTTTCGTCGAACGGGTTGATCGCCGCATCGAGCAGCAGCGCCGCATCCTCGACCAATGCGAGCTTGACGGGCTGGTCGGCGGGGACGAAGCTGTCGATCGACACCGCCTCGGCGACCTCGGGCAGCGCCGACAGCCGTTTCGCCAGCACCGCCGCCGCATCCGCGTTCGGTGCCAGCAGGGTGATCGTGTTGGGGGTACGCAGCGGATCGCGCATCAGATCGGCCAGCGCGCGCATCGCGGGCGCATCGGCGTTACGCAGGTGGAGCGGGTTGAAGTCGAACCGCACGAACGGCAGCAGCGCGATGCTCGCCAGCATCGACAGCGCGAACGCCCAGAGCACCGCGCGCCGGTGCCGCGCCAACCAGCGGTCGACCGGCGCCGCGCCGCTGAACCCGACCTCGCGGCGCGGCGTGCCGGGCCTCAGCAGGACGAGCAGCGCGGGCAGCAACGTCAGGCTCAGCAGCAGCGCGATGACCATGCCGATCCCGGCGATGATGCCGAGTTCGGAAATGCCGATGTAATCGGTCGGCAGGAACGCGCCGAAGCCGAGGAACACCGCGCCCGCGGCAAGCGTCAGCGGCGCGGCGAGCGCGGTCGCGGCGCGGGTCAGCGCTTCGCCGACCGCGGCACCGTCGACGCGCTCGGCATTGAAGCGGACGCTGATCTGGATGCCGAAATCGACGCCCAATCCGACGAACAAAGGCATGAACGCGACCGAGATCAGGTTGAGCGTGCCGACCGCGAGCAGCCCGGTCGCTGTGGTGATGACCAGACCCGCGACGATGGTGACGACGATCGCGACGACGATCTTCGCCGATCGCGTCGCGAGCCACAGCGTCAGCAGCATCGCCGCCGCCATGACCAGCCCGACGACGCCGATATTCTCCTGCAGCGTCGCGAATTCCTCGTCGGCGAGCGGCACCTCGCCGGTCGCGCGAACCGAGACGCCATGCGCTTGGTCGAGACCGAGCGCGCGGGCGTGCGCCGCGATCGCATCGACCGCGACCGCGCCGGGTTCGAGCGATCCGTAATCGAGACGCGGCTGGACGAGGATCAACCGACGCAGCGGCGGCGCGGCGGGACCGCCGCGCGCGAAGAGTTGCTGCCACGAAAAATCGGCTGGCTCGCCGCGCATCGACCGGTCGAGGCTGGTCCGCATCGCGCGCATCGGCGCGTCGATCCGGGCGAGCGAGGCCGATCCGCGCTCGACCCCGGTCAGCATCGTCGACAGCGCGGTCGCGACGCCGCGCAGCGAAGGGTCGCTCGCCAGCGGCCCGAGCAAGGGCTGCGCCTCGATCAGCGCCGCGGTCGCCGCCTTCACCTCCTGCGTCGATCCGAACAGCAATCCCTCGCGGTCGAAGAACGCGCCACCGTCGGGGCGGCGGATGCGGCGGAAATGCGTGGTGTCGGCGCTCAGCCGCTCGGTCAGCGCGATCGTCGCCGCCTCGGCGCGCTCAGGAGTCGCGCCATCGACGATCACCAGCAACGCGTCGGTCAATTGCGGGAAGGCGGCTTCGACCGCGCGCTCGTTCCTGCGCCAGTCGACGTCGGGGGAGATCAATTCCGCGGTGTCGGTGGTCATCGCGAAATGGCTCGCCGCATAGCCGACCGCGCCCGCGACCAACGCGAGGCATAGCGCCAGCACGACGACCGGCCGTCGGACGCTGGCGGTGACCAGCTGGAGAACGCGTTCGGCGATCACTTCGCGGCGGGCGCGTCGGGGCCGCTGAAATAGCGCAGTTTCAGCCGGATCGTCTGCGGCCTTCCGTCATAGTCGAACAGCGCGTCAGCCCATTTCGGCGGCCCGAGCCCGATCCTGGCGTCGTTCGAGAAGCCGACGCCTTCCTTGGGGATGCCGAACAAGGCGCGATCGACCTTCTTGTTGCCGTTCTGGTCGTAGAACGCCTGCACCGCATAGCGCCCCGGTGGCAGGTCGCGCACGGTGACAATCGTCGCACCGATCCTCGCCGGGGCATCGCTCGTCAACGGACAATCCTTCAGGAACAGCGACTCAGTACAGACCTCGACGTGCACCGCACCGGTGGCGGCTCGGACGTTGCCGACCTCGATCTGGAGCGTACCCGTCGGAGTCGTGGCCCCAACGAGAAAGAGCGGCAGGCCGGCAACCAGGACGGCTCGCAGAGCTGCCGGAGCGGAAGAGATATTCGACAAACTTTCGATCCCAACAGGTGACAAAGCGTCGCAGTTAGGAAAGACTTGCGGCATATCCAAGGCAGCGGTCGCCCGAACCGCCGACTCCTTCCCCGCGAGCGCTGTCGGTGATAGTATCGCTTCGCGTGACGCGGCCACCGGTACGAACCGATGACCGACTCGGAGAGGTTGGATGGATCGGCTCAGCCCCGACATTCACGATTGCCCGCGCTTCGCGCTCGAGCTGATGACGGCGGTCGCGGTCGTCATCACCGTTTCGGTGATCTTCCTCCTGAGCTGAGCGACCCCAGCCGGTTTTGCTTCACAAATGCGGATCCGCTGGAACGGGCGACGGCGCGGCATCGTCCGGTGTAATTTCAGCCTCGGGGTCCACCGGTGTGCTGTCGAACGCGTCGGGCTGCGTCGGCGCGGTGGTGGCTGCCGAAGCCTCGGGATCGACTGGGGTGCTGTCGAACGCATCCGAGGGCGCCGTCGCGACGGGCGCTTTGGGATCGACCGGCGTGTCGTCGAGCGGCGCGACCTCGCCGCCGTGGCGGATGGCGCGAACCTCCGCGGCGCGGGTCTGGAGATAGACCGAGCGCAGCGTCGCATAAGGGTCGGCCGCGCCGCCCAGCAGGATTTTCAAATCCGCATCCACCTCGGCGCGCTGGTCGACCCCGCTCACCACCACATGCGGGATGAGATAGTTGCGGCTGTCGAACGGATAGCCGACCGCGAGCGGCAGAACGATGCCGTCGGCCTGCCCGCCGATCAGGTCGCGCAGATCGGTCGGGCCGACCAGCGGCAGGAACAGATACGGCCCCGGCCCGACGCCGTAGCGCCCGAGCGTATTGCCGAAGCCGTTGGGGCGATGCGGCAAATGTCCCGCCTTGGCGACATCGAGCACGCCGCCGATGCCGAGCGATGTATTGACCGCGAAGCGCGTGAACGTCCGGATCGCGCGTTTGGGCTTCAACTGGAGCACGTCGTTGACGAACACCACCGGCTCGGTGAGGTTCGAGATGACGTGGCGGATGCCGCGCCGGACGATCTTCGGGATCACCGCCTTGTAGGCCAGCGCGACCGGGCGAAAGAGATAGCGGTCGAGCACCTGATGGACCGAGAAGAAGGCGCGGTTCACGCTTTCCGCCGGGTCGTCGGGAGCATGACGATGCGGCGTACCCCTCGTGACGGGTTCGGGCGCGGTAGCCGGAATCGTCGCGACGACCGGGGGGGACGTCACGCCTTGCGCGACGAGCGGCGCGGGAGCGGCCAGCAGCGCCGCGATGATCACGCCGCGACGCGCGGATCGCCCCCTCACGCGCAAGTCAGTGCGCGGCCTTGGCGGAGAGCTGGTCGAGATGCGCGATCAGCGCCTTCGCCCCGCCGGTCGCGACGATCCGCGCGAAATCGGAACGCCGCGTCGCGAGCTGGCTGATCGAATTCTGGTAGAACACATCGACGACGCGCCAGCCCGATCCGCTTTGACGCAGGCGATAGGCGAGATCGACCGGGCTGCCCTTGGGCGATTTGAGCGTCGTCTTGACCAGCCGGTCGCTGCCACGGACCTGGACCTTGGGGTCGATCGTGAAACTCTCGCCCGACCAGCCGTCGAAATTGTCTGCATATTGCGCGATCGTGTTGCGCCGGAACGCGGCGATCAGCGCGGTCTTGTCGGTGGGCGTCATCCCCGTCCAGGCCGGGCCGACCGCGAGGCGGGTCATGACGGAGATGTCGAACACGTTATCGACGACCGGGCCGATCTTTGCCGCTCGCCCCGCGAACCCCATCGTCTTGCCGCCCTTCATGATCGCGAGCAGCCCGTCGTCGAGCGTCCGGATCGTCGCGATGCTCGCGTCCTGCGCCTGCGCGCTCACGGGAAGCGCGATGCAGGCCAGCATGGCGACGGCGAAGGGGTACGGCGACCGGATCATCGTTGAACTCCGAAACTACTCAGGCGCAGCGGCTATACGGATCGGCGATGAACGGTTCCAGTCCGCGGTGCCCGTGCGCGATCGATCATCGCCACGGCGAAGCCGGGCGATACGCGCGGGCCGGCTTTTTTTTATGCCTTTCCACCGCTATGTCCCGACGGCACGGCTCGAATCCGCCATAATTGGCGCGCACGGGGCGATCAGGGGCACATTCGAACGAAAGGACGCGACGCTTGCAAGTCATCCTCGCGAAGCCACGCGGATTCTGCGCCGGGGTCGTCCGCGCGATCGAGATCGTCGAGCGGGCGATCGAGACGTACGGCGCGCCGGTCTATGTCCGGCACGAGATCGTCCACAACGCGCACGTCGTGAACACGCTGCGCCGCAAGGGCGCGGTGTTCGTCGACGAACTTTCCGAAGTCCCCGCGGGCGCGATGACCGTCTTCAGCGCGCACGGCGTCGCGCGCAGCGTCGAGGACGAAGCGAAGGCGCGCGGGCTGCCGGTGCTCGACGCCACCTGTCCGCTCGTCACCAAGGTTCATCTGCAGGGACGGCGCTACGCCAATACCGGGCGGACGCTCGTCCTGATCGGGCATGAAGGCCATGCCGAGGTCGAGGGAACGATCGGCCAGGTCGGCGTGCCCGTCCATCTCGTTGAATCGGTCGAGGATGTCGCCGCGCTCGACATGCCGGACGATACGCCGGTCGCGTACATTACCCAGACGACCTTGAGCGTCGACGACACGCGTGACGTAATCGAGGCGCTCAATGCGCGGTTCGACGACGTGCTCGGCCCCAATGTCTCCGAAATCTGCTACGCGACGCAGAACCGCCAGACCGCGGTGCGCGACCTGTGCCGCGTCGCCGAATTGCTGCTCGTGGTCGGCTCGGAGAACAGTTCGAACTCGAGCCGTCTGCGCGAGATCGGCGTGGCGCAGGGGTTGCCGAGCTATCTCGTCGCCGATGGCGATGCGATCGACCCGACGTGGTTCGCCGGGATCGAGGCGGTCGGGCTGACCGCGGGTGCCTCCGCCCCCGATGAGCTCGTCGACAGCGTCATTGCGGCGTTGCGCAAGCTGGGGGCGGTCACCGTCTCGCAACTCGACGGAGTCGAGGAAAATCTGGAATTCGGGTTGCCGCGCGAGCTAAGACCGCCAAGACTGCAGCCTGCGACGATGACCGCTCAAGCCGCGGCACGATAGGACGATACCGATGAGCCTTCCGCTTTCTCCGCTCGTGCGCATCGGCGCTTACACGCTCAAACAGCATATCAAGGGCGGCAAATACCCCCTTGTCCTGATGCTCGAGCCGCTGCTGCGCTGCAATCTTGCCTGTCCCGGCTGCGGCAAGATCGATTATCCCGACGCGATCCTCAACCAGCGGCTGAGCTACGATCAATGCATGGACGCGATCGACGAATGCGGCGCGCCCGCGGTCTCGATTGCGGGGGGCGAGCCGCTGCTCCACCGCGACATGCCGAAGATCGTCAAGGGCTATATCGCCAAGAAGAAGTTCGTGATCCTGTGCACCAACGCGCTGCTTCTGAAGAAGAAGATCGCGGATTACGCGCCGTCGCCGTTCTTCACCTGGTCGATCCACCTCGACGGCGACAAGGGCATGCACGATCACGCCGTCGACCAGGACGGCACCTATGAGGTCGCGATCGAGGCGATCGAGCTCGCCAAGGCGAAGGGCTTCCGCGTCCAGGTCAATTGCACCGTGTTCGACGGCGCCTCGTCCGAACGGCTCGCAGGCTTCTTCGACGAGATGGAGAAGCGCGGCGTCGAGATCACCATTTCGCCGGGCTATTCCTACGAACGCGCCGCCGATCAGGAGCATTTTCTGACGCGCGAGCGCACCAGGAACTTCTTCCGCGACGTGTTGCGCCGCGGCGACGGCGGCAAGGCGTGGACCTTCACCAATTCGCCTTTGTTCCTCGATTTCCTCGCGGGCAACCAGACGTACGAATGTACGCCGTGGTCGATGCCTCTGCGCACCGTCTTCGGCTGGCAGAAGCCGTGCTATCTCGTCGGCGAAGGCTATGTCGAAACCTTCGCCGAGCTGATGCAGGGCACCGACTGGGACGAATACGGCGTCGGCAAATACGAGAAATGCTCGAACTGCATGGTCCATTGCGGCTTCGAGGGCACCGCCGCGACCGATTCGATCCGCCATCCGCTTAAGATGTTCGGCATCGGGCGGAACGGTGTGCGGACCGAGGGGCCGATGGCGCCAGACATCGATCTGTCGCAGGCGCGGAAATCGGAGGACGTGTTCTCGGGCCACGTCGAGCAGGAACTGGCGAAGATCAAGGCGGCGGACCCCGAGGGGTTCAAGCGGGTTCAGCGGGCGGCTTGAGGATCGGCTCGAAACGCCTTATTTCGTTATCCCGGACAGGATCGTTTCATGGCCAGCAAAGCAGCAAAATTTTCGGGTATCCCGCCCATCGCCGAGCTGGAGATCGTGCGCCTGCGAGAGCCTGTCGAAACGGACAACGGGATGATGCCGTCCGGCGCCGAAGGCACGGTGGTCTATGTCCACCGCAACGGTGAGGCATTCGAGGTCGAGTTCGAGAGACCGTTTCATGCCGTTTCCACGCTGATGGCGGCGGCGGTGGAGCGGGCGCCTGTCTGAACTAGTTGGCGAGCGATCCATCGCGGAAAACAAAATCGCGGGTTATCTTCTGAACGAAGCCCATCCGAACGGTGGGCCAAAAGCTCGCTTCTTCGCTCGTTTCGGTTTCAGCGCAAACGCTCCGCATCTGTTGCTGGAGGCGATCCGGGCTCATCCGGAGGTGAATACCGTTGTCGCTGTGATCGAGAACGCGTTCGGCACGAAGAGCGTGGTCCAATGCAGCATCGCCTCGCCGGATGGGCGCAACCCATGCATCCGGTCCGTCTGGTTTCGCGAACCGGGTTCCGATGTGCAGCGGTTCGTGACCGCCTATCCAAGACCTTCGGTTTAGCCGATCAGTCCGGCAACCCCATCCGCGGCCCGATCCTGATAGCCCCGCGTTTCAACTCCCCCATCGCATTCGCAAACCCCGCCGCAGTACGCGCGACGTCCATCACCTGCCCCGGCCGCGCCGCCAACGAGCGGAGCATCGCGCGGCCGCTGACACCGCCGTCGGCGCGCATCGCAACGGTGAAGGCATGCGGCATCGCGTGGCGCGCGCCGTCCGACACGCAGCGGACGATCGCAAACGGGAGGCCGTGCTCCGCGGCGACCGCGCCCGCGACGTGGCTTTCCATATCAACCGCGAGCGCGCGGTGGTGTTCGTTCAGCGCCCGTTTTTCGGCCACGGTCCCGATCATCCGTCCATCGGCATAGACCGCGCCCAGCCGCGCGCCGGGCAGCTTCGCGACAAGCGCCGCCCCCCAAGCCGGATCGCACGCCATCCCGGTTTCCCCGTATAACCGGTCGCCGATCACCCAGTCGCCGACCGCCAGCGTCGGATCGAGCGCGCCGGCCATGCCGAAGCTGACGATCCCGCCGGCCCCCGCCGCCGCTGCGTCCAGCCGCGCGCGCAAACCCGCCGCATCGCCACCGCCCGCGACGACGACGATACCGCTTTGGTGGAGGACCGCCGCCTCGCGGGTGACCCCGGTCGCGACGACGACGTGGCTGGTCATGCGTCAGCGTTCTCGCGCTTCCCCGGCGGAGGCCGGGGCCCAGTCTCGGGCCGCCCGCAACTGGACCCCGGCCTTCGCCGGGGAAGCGTTAGAGGTGGGGCAGGGATCACATTCCCCATGCCACATGCCGGGCATTCGACCGCTTCAAATTCCGATAGCGCGCCACTGCCCAGAGCGGGAAATAAGCGGGATAGCCGTGGTAGCGCAGGTAGAACACGCGCGGGAAACCGCCGCCGGTGTACATTTCCTGCCCCCACAGGCCGTCCTGCTGTTGCGTCGCCATCAGATAGTCCACGCCGCGTGCAACGCGGGAATCGTCGACCTCGCCCGCCGCCATCAGCCCGAGCAAGGCCCAACTCGTTTGTGACGCGGTCGATGGCGAAGGGGTATAGCCGGTGTAGTCGAGCGCATAGCTCGCGCAATCCTCGCCCCAGCCGCCGTCTTCATTCTGGATTGCGTAGAGCCAGTCGACCGCCTTGCCCACCATCGGCGACGCCGAATCGACCCCCGACGCGCCGAGCGCGCACAGCACGGACCAGGTGCCGTAGATGTAATTCACTCCCCAGCGCCCGAACCAGCTGCCGTCCGCCTCCTGCTCGTTTTCGAGGAAGGCGAGCGCGGCCTTCATCCGCGCGCTATCGGTCTCGCCCAGTTGAGCCAGCATCGACACGCATCGCGCGCTGACGTCGCTGGTGGGCGGATCGAGCAGCGCGCCGTGGTCCGCGAACGGGATGTTGTTGAGGTAATGGTACGCATTGTCGGCATCGAACGCGCCCCAGCCGCCGTCTTTGCTCTGCAACCCAACGGTCCATTCGACGCCGCGTTCGATCGCGGGATCGAAATCGCCGCCGGTGCGATCCTTGGCGCGGTCCATTGCCATCACGACGACCGCGGTGTCGTCGAGATCGGGGTAATGTGCATTATTGTACTGGAACGCCCAGCCGCCCGGGCGGACGTCGGGGCGTTCCCCGGCCCAGTCGCCCTTCACGTCGAGCACCTGCAACGGCTTTAGCCAGGCGAGCGCGGCGTCGGCACGGCGCTCGTTGTCGGCGCCGCCCGCCTCCATCATCGCATGCGCGGCGAGCGCGGTGTCCCAGACCGGCGAGACGCAGGGCTGGCAATAGGCCTCATCCTCGCCGATCACGAGCAAGCGTTCGACCGATCGCCGCGCGATCGCTCGGTGCGGATGATCCTCGGGATAGCCGAGGCAATCGAACATCATCACGCTGTTCGCCATCGCCGGATAAATCGCGCCGAGCCCGTCCGCGCCGTTGAGCCTTTCGGCGACGAAAGCGACGCAAGCATCGACCGCGCGCTGGCGCTGGCGTTTGGGCCAGAGCGGTTCGGCGCGCTTCAGGACGACGTCGAGGCCATTGAAGAAGGCGGTCCACGCACGCTTGGTGTTCGCCGCCTTGCTCTTTGGTGGGACTGGCCGGCCGGTGTAGAGTTCATCGACCCGCACGCCCGAGGGGTTGCGCGCGACCGGCTGCTTCGCCGCGAGCACGAGCAACGGCACGATCACCGTCCGTGCCCAGTACGACATTTTCGACAGATGCACCGGAAACCAGCGCGGCAGCAGGATCAGCTCGACCGGCAAGGTCGGCACCGCGCTCCATGGCCCCGCCGCGAACAGCGCGAGCTGGATCCGGGTGAAGACGTTGCCCGCCTCCGCCCCGCCCGCGGCGAGGATCGCGTCGCGGGCGCGCTTCATGTGCGGCGCATCGACCTCGTCGCCGATCATTTTCAATGCGAAATAGGCCTTGACCGTGGCGCTGACGTCGAAGGCACCGCCGTAGAACAGCGGCCAGCCGCCGTGATCGGCCTGGATGCGGCGGAGATAGCACGCGATCTTGGCTTCGAGCGCGGCGTCGCGATCTTCGCCGAGATAATGTTTGAGCAAAACGAACTCCGCCGGAATCGTCGCGTCTGCTTCCAGCTCGAACACCCAATGGCCGTCGTCGCGCTGCAGCGCCGCCAGCGCTTTGGCGGCGCGGTTCGCGCAGGCGTCGGCGGCGCCGACGATGTCGGCCGATTCGAGCAGGATCGCCATCGCGCGTGCCTAGCCGAGCCGGGAGGCGCTGGCCAAGCGCGCGGCTGTCGCACCGGAGCGCACCGCACCCTCGATCGTCGCGGGCAAGCCGGTTTGTGTCCAGTCGCCGGCGAGGAACAGATTGGCCCAGCGCGTTTCGGCAAGCGGGCGCTTTGCGTCCTGCGCGGGAGTCGCCGCGAAGGTCGCGCGCTTTTCCTTGACGATCTGCCACGGCGGCAGCTCGGGGGGCAGGCCGTGGATCGCGGCGATCTCCGCCCAGAAAGTTGCGGCGAGCTCGGCGCGGTCGGTGTCGATCATCGCGTCGGCGGCGCTGACCGTGACCGAGAGACGATCGGGGAAGGAGAAAATCCACTGCGCCTCGCCGCCGATCACGCCGATCATTGCCGGCGTACCGACGGGCGCTGCGAAGGCAAAATGCGCGTTGACGATCGCGCGGAACTTGTCGGGCACAGTCAGGCCGGGAACCAGCGTCGATGCGACCCAGGGCGGCACCGCGAGAATCACCGGTTCGCCCGAAGCAATCGCAACTTCGCCGTCGCCGAAATCGAGCGCGGCGATACGCTCACCGTCGAAACGCAGTGCGCGCAGCCGCTTGCCGAGCGTCACCGTCGCGCCGTGCCGCGACAACCACGCCAACGCCGGATCGACGAAGGCGGCGGCGAGCGTCGGCTCGGCGATCCGCGGCCGCATCGCACGCCCGCCGCGAGCGAGCGATTCGCGCAACACGTTCGCGGTGAGTTTTGCGGAGCCTTCGGCGGGCGCGGTATTGAGCGCGGCGAGCAGGACCGGCTCCAGCAGCCGGTCCCATATTGGTCCGCGCGGCGTGATGCGGTCGGCGACTGCTTCGCTGGCAGTACCCCGCATCAGGCGTGCGAGGCGCAAGTAATCTGCCGCGGATGTTCCAGGTACGCGACGGTCACGCGCGAATATCCACCACGGCAGGGGGCCGTCATTGGGCCGGAACGCCCACTCGACCACTCCCGTCATCCCCGCGAAAGCGGGGACCCATCTCCTGCCACCTCCACGAGCGCGCGGGGCGCGTCTGGGAGATGGGTCCCCGCTTTCGCGGGGATGACAATTGTTGTTTGCGGGCGCGGAGGCAGCAATTTCGACGAAGGCGAAATCGGCGTGGTCCGGCCCGGAGAGGCGATCGCTCGCGCCGATCGTCGCCAGATACTTCGCCACCGCGCGATTGCCCGACAGCACCAGATGGTTGCCGTTGTCGATCACGCGTCCGAGCTGCGGATCGTGATAGCTGCGGCACCGCCCGCCCGCCTGCGCCGCGGCCTCGGCGACATCCACCGTAAACCCCGCCTCGGTCAGCTCCACCGCCGCCGACAGCCCCGCCATTCCCGCACCGATCACCCAGGCGCGCGGCTTCACCGGAGCAGCCACAATCGCCCTACAGTGAAGAGCAACGCGAGCTTGTTGACCTTGAGTCGGCGTCGCGGCGGTGCCCAGCCGACCGCTTCCATCCGCCTAAGGATCTTGACATAGACCGCCGCCATCAGCCGCGGCGCGATGAGATGGCCCGGCGGGCGCCGCTTCAGGATCGCCTCCGCCGCGCGGTAATGCTCGTGCGCCAGCGTTGTGAGCTGGCGGCAGGCCAAGTCGATCCGCGGGTCGTTCACCACGCTCACCGGATCGGTGAACTCGATCCCCGCCGCCGCGATATGGTCGCCCGACAGATAGACCCGCCCGATCGCCGCATCCTCGTCGACATCGCGCAGGATGTTGGTAAATTGCAGCGCGCGGCCGAGATGATAGGCGAGCAACGCGCCGTCGCCGTCGGGCATCCCGAATATCTTCACCGACAACCGCCCGACTGCGGAAGCGACACGGTCGCAATAGAGATCGAGCATCGCGAACGGCGGCCAGCGGATATCCTCGGCGACATCCATCGCCATACCGTCGATCACCGCGAGGAAATCGGTCTTGTCGAGGTGGAAGCGCGCGACCGCGTCCGCGACGAGCACCGCCTTGCCGGGATCGCCGCCAGCGTAGAGCGACTCGATGTCCTGGCGCCAAACATCGAGCGCGGCGGCGCGATCCGCCCGCGCGCCAATTTCGTCGTCGGCGATGTCATCGACTACGCGGCAGAAGGCGTAGACCGCGTACATCGCCTCGCGCTCGGCCTTGGGCAGCACGCGCATCCCGGCGTAGAACGAACTGCCCGAGACCTGCGATTGCAACGCGGCGGGGGTGGCATCGGGGTTCACGCGCGCCCCGCCAGCCGCGACAGCGCGGCGATTGCCGCAATACCGAGTGCTTCGAACTTGCCGTGATGGACCCGCCCGTTCAGCGGATCGCGCCGCTTGAGCCGCGCATTGAGGCTCGTCGCGAGCCGATGGATCACCGCGACTTCGATGCCCAGCCGCCGATCGCGGATCTGCGCGGCGAAACCGGCGGATTGCGCCAGCAACGCGTCGGTGCGCTCGGCAAGATCGACGATCGCGGCGCGCAGCGCTGGCGTCGCGGCGGGCGCGGCGAGATCCGCGACCGTCGCGCCGTGCGTCGCGAGCGTATCGAGCGGGAGGTAGACGCGGTCGAGATCGCGGTAATCCTTGGCGCAATCCTGCAGGTGATTGATGACCTGCAACGCCGCGCACAGTGCATCGGACACGGGCCAGGTCGCGTCGGACTCGCCATGGACGTCGAGGACATATCGCCCGACCGGCATTGCGGAATAGCGGCAATAGTCGATCAGATCGTCCCACGTGCCGTAACGGTTCAACCGGCAATCGCGCTCGAATGCGGTGAGGAGATCGAAGCCGTGGCGCGCGCCGAGACCATGCGAATCAAGCGTTTCGCGGAGCGCGCGCGCGTCCGGACTCGTGTCGCTGGCACCTGCCAGCGTCGAGCGCATATCGGCGAGGACGGCGAGCCGATCTGCGGCGCTCGCCGACGCATTGTCGGCGACATCGTCGGCGGCGCGCGCGAAGCGGTAGAAGGCCATCACCGGCGCGCGATGCGCGCGCTTGAGCAACACCGAGGCGACCGGGAAATTTTCCTGTCTATGGTCCTTGCCCGACGCGAGGCTGGCAGCGGCTGCGGTCATGCGCCCGCCCCCGCCTGCGCGCGGCCTTTCCACATGCCGCCGCGCCCGCGCTTGTGCTGCCATGCCGACAGCAAAGTGCACCCCGCGTAGAAACCGGCGATCGCGGGCAGCGCCACGCCCCATAAGGGCGAGCGGCGATAGAATCGCAGCATCGGCTGGAATGCGATCGCCATCATTGCCCATACCGCGGCTGCCATGCCCTGCGCATACCCGCGACCGAACACCGCCAGCAAGGGCGGTGCAACATAGGTTAGCGCAAGGCCGAAGATCGTCCCCGCCAGCAGCGGCGGCGAATAGCCGAGCTGCGCATAGGCCGATCGCGTGATCATCGCCGCAACCGACGCGACGCTGTCGTAACGGCGGATGCTCCGCGCGCGGTTCGTCAACCCGAGCCAGACCGCGCCCTGCCGCTTCATCAGCGCGCCGAACGCGCAATCGTCGATCAGCGCGCCGCGGACCTCGGCGATGCCGCCCCCGTGCTCCAGCGCGGCGCGGTTCACCAACATCACCCCGCCCGCCGCCGCGCCGCGCCCCTTGCCGCGCCGATTCACTTCGGCGAACGGATCGAGCAGCTGGAAGAAGAAGACGAACGCCGGGATCAGCGCGCGTTCGGCGAGGCTTTCGCAACGCAAGCGCGCCATCAGCGATACGAGCACGCGATCGTCGGCGACAGCGCGCGCGACGAGGCTGCACAGCGTATCCGGTGCATGCGCGATATCGGCGTCGGTGAGCAGGAGGTAATCGGGCGCGTCGCCCGCCGCGGCGATGCCTTGCGACACCGCCCATGTTTTGCCGGTCCAGCCCGCCGGAAGGGGGGTGCCGCGTACGATCGTCAGGCGTTTCGAGCCGGATGCGGCCGTGCGCGCAATATCGGCGGTGCCGTCGCTGCTGGCATCGTCGACGAGGATGATGCGGAAGTCGCCGGGATAGTCTTGCGCAACAAGGCTGGCGATTGCCGTAGATATTACCTCCGATTCATCGCGCGCCGGGACCACCGCAGTCACGCGCGGCCACGCCATCGCCAAATCGTCACCCCGGACGTGTTCCGGGCTCCACTGTGCCTCTGACGCTCGCGCTCGTTGAGGAGTGAACCCCGGAACAGGTCCGGGGTGACGGGTATTCTCATCCCGCTCGCGCGCCAGCCAGAAGCCGTCACGCGCAAAGAGCAGCGCGATCCAGATCGCCAGCGAGACCACGCCGATCCAGATCACGCGAGCATCCCCGCACCGCGAAACCACGCGATCGCATCCGCCAGCGCCTCCTCATACGGTCGCGCGCGATAGCCGAGGTCGCGTTCCGCCCTCCTGCTCGAAAAATACATGTTGTGCGCCGCCATGCGGAGCGCATCCAGCGTCAGAAACGGCTCCTTGCCCGTCATCCGCGCCATTGCCTCGTTCGCCCAGGCGAGCGGGAACAGCGGCGCGCGCGGCACCTGGATCGTCGGCGGCTTGCGCCCGGTCAGCCGCGCGATCGTCGCGAGCATCGCGCGCAGGCTGACGTCCTGCCCGCCAAGCACATAGCGTTCGCCGACTCGCCCGTGCTCGAGCGCGAGCCGATGCCCCTCGGCGACATCATCGACATGGACGAGGTTCAGTCCGCTCTCGACGAACGCGGGCATCCGCCCCGACGCCGCTTCGATCACGATTCGCCCGGTCGGCGTCGGCCGCACGTCGCGCGGGCCGATCGGGGTCGAGGGTAGCACGATGACCGCGGGCAGGCCGCGCTCGGCGACCAGCGATTCGACGAGCCGCTCAGCCACGACCTTGCTGCGCTTATACGCGCCGACCGCTTGCTCGGGGGTGGCGGGGCGGGTCTCGTCGGCTGGACCTGCGGGGTCGGGCTTCAGCGTGGCCACGCTGCTGGTGTAGACGACGCGCTCGACCTTCGCGGCGAGCGCCGCCTCCATCACCGCGCGCGTACTCGCCAGATTGTTGCGGACAATCTCCTCGGGTTCGGGCGCCCAGATGCGATAGTCGGCGGCGACGTGGAACAAATGACGCATCCCCGCCATCGCCCGCGTCATCGCGGCCGGATCGCGCGCGTCTCCCTCGATCAGCGTGCCGGGGAAATCGGCGAGGTTGGTGCGCGAGCTCGACGCGCGGACCAGGCCGTGGACGCGCCAGCCGGCATCCGCCAGCCGCCGCGCGACCGCCGATCCGACGAATCCCGACACGCCGGTGACGAACACTGGATCACCCTCGGTCGCCACGCATCCTTCCCCAAAGTCCGACTGTCCTCTACACCACACCGCGCGCGACGGAAGGCGCTGGCAAATCGCGGAGTCGGCGGTAGGGGACGCCATGGCGGACGCGGCGGGCCTGATCGGATCGATCCTCGGCTGGATCTTGCTGGCGCTTGCGGCTGTCGGCACGGCCTATACGTTCACCTCGGCGTTCGTACTGCGCCGTTTCCTCGCGGCCGCTCCCGAGGTCTCGCAAAGCCATCGAGCGGTCACAATCGTGAAGCCGCTGCACGGCGCCGAACCGCGCCTTGCCGAAAATCTCGCGACCTTCCTGACGCAAAATCATGCGGGTCCGATCCAGCTTCTGTGCGGAGTCCAGCGCGCCGACGACGCCGCGATCGCAATCGTCGAAGCGCTGCGTCGCGCGCATTCCGACAAAGCGATCGATCTTGTCGTCGATCCGACGCGGCACGGCGCGAACGCCAAGGTGTCGAACCTCATCAACATCGCGGCTCGCGCCGCTCACCCGATCCTGATCCTGAGCGACAGCGACATCGCCGTCGCGCCCGATTATGTCGAACGCGTCGTCGCGGCGCTGGCGCCGCCGCGTACCGGCGCGGTCACCTGCGCTTATATCGGACGCGGCGATGCCGGCTTCTGGTCGCGGCTCGGCGCGGCGGGGCTGAGCTGGCAGACGCTTCCCGGCACGATCTTCGGCGTCGCGACCGGGCTCGCGACACCGTGTATGGGATCGACGATCGCGCTCCGTCGCGAAACGCTCGACCGGATAGGCGGCTTCGCCGCCTTCGCCGATGTGCTGGCGGACGATTATGCGATCGGCGCGGCGATTCGCGGTCTCGGGCTCAATGTGGCGCTGCCGCCGGTGATCGTGACGCATGCCTCGGACGAGCGCACGCTCGGCGCCTTGTGGCGGCACGAACTGCGCTGGGGGGCGACGGTGCGCGATCTCGTCCCCGCCGCTTATGCCGGATCGATCATCGCGCAGCCGTTCCCGCTCGCGCTGCTCGGCGCACTCTATTGGCCCTCGGCCGGCCTGGTGCTCGCGCTGGGAGCCCTTGCGGCGCGACTTTTCGTCAAACGCAGCGTGGACGCGGCGACGGCTGCGCAATGCGCATCCTTCTTGCTGCTGCCGCTCCGCGATTGCCTCACGTTTGCGGTGTTCGTAGCGACCTTCTTCGTCCGCTCGGTTGATTGGCGCGGCGCAAGGCTTAGAATGGATGCAGACGGCCGGATTTCGCCACCTTGACTTACGGCGCCACGGAGACCCCCAAGTGAAAAAGACGCTGTTCCTCCAGGCCCCCTCGTTCGACGGTTACGATGGCGGCGCCGGCGCGCGCTACCAGATGAAGCGCGAGGTGAAATCGTTCTGGTATCCGACCTGGCTCGCGCAGCCCGCCGCGATGGTCGAGGGCTCCAAGCTGATCGACGCGCCCGCGCACGATCTGTCGTGGGAGGACATCGCGCACGAATTCGACGATCGCGATCTCGTCATTCTCCACACCTCGACGCCGAGCTTCAACCAGGACATTCGCACCGCCGCGCTCATCAAGGCGCGCAATCCCGGCATCATGATTGGCTTCGTCGGCGCCAAGGTGGCGGTCGAGCCCGACAAGAGCCTCGCCGCCTCCGAGCACATCGATTTCGTCGCGCGCGAGGAATATGATTTCACGATTGTCGAAATCGCGAGTGGCCTGCCGCTGGCCGAGGTCGACGGGATCACCTGGCGCGCGCCGGGGGGCGAGTTCGTCCGCAACAAGGATCGCGCGCAGATCGAGGACATGGACGTCCTGCCCATGGTCTCGCCGGTCTACAAGCGCGACCTCGACACCTCGAAATATTACGGCGGCTACCAGCGCCACCCCTATATTTCC
The DNA here is from genome assembly GCA_038236185.1 of Sphingomonadales bacterium. Classification (GTDB taxonomy): domain Bacteria; phylum Pseudomonadota; class Alphaproteobacteria; order Sphingomonadales; family Sphingomonadaceae; genus Sphingomonas. Next base: position 25,279 of record JBBSTE010000007.1, read on the forward strand.
TTCTACCCCGGGCGCGGCTGCAAGAGCCGCTGCACGTTCTGCCTCTGGCCGCAGACGATCAGCGGTCACCGCTACCGCCACCGCACCGTCCCGAAGGTGATCGAGGAGGTGAAATACATCCTCGCCGAGATGCCCGAGGTGAAGGAGATTTTCTTCGACGACGACACGCTCGCCGACGCGCACGATTTCGTCGTCGAGCTCTCGGGCGAACTCGCCAAGCTCGGCTTCGGCCAGAAGGGTTTCGACGTCACTTGGGGCTGCAACGCCAAGGCCAATGTTCCGCAGCCCGTGCTGGCGGCGATGAAGGCGGGCGGCTGCCGCGTGCTGCTGGTCGGTTACGAAAGCGGCAACCAGCAAATTCTGCACAACATCAAGAAGGGTTTGCGCACCGATGTCGCGCGCCGGTTCACCAAGGACGCGCACGCCCTCGGCCTGACGATCCACGGCACGTTCATCCTCGGCCTCCCCGGCGAGACGCTGGAGACGATCGAGGAGACGATCAATTACGCCAAGGAGATCGATCCGCACACGATACAGGTGAGCCTCGCCGCTCCCTATCCGGGGACGTTCCTGTACAAACAGGCGACCGAGAACGGCTGGTTCGACGGCAGCGACCATCTGCTGACCGACGGCGGCAACCAGATCGCGCAGCTCAGCTATCCGCACCTGTCGTCGGCGGTGATCTTCGACAAGGTGGAGGAATTCTACAAGCGCTTCTACTTTCGCCCGTCGAAAATCTGGTCGATCGTCAGCGAGATGCTGCGCGACTGGGGCATGATGAAGCGCCGCCTGCGTGAGGGTGTCGAGTTCTTCGACTTCCTCAGGCGGCGTAAGGAAGCGGTATAGGGAGATGCGGGGCGGCGGCGTGATGCGCGCCGCCCCGGCGAATCAACAACCGTTGCGGCGATTCTGCGCGCGGTCGTGCTTCTTGTCGAGGTGACGCCCGAGCAGACCGCCACCGACCGCGCCCGCGATCGTCCCGACGGTCCCGCCGCCGAGGACGTTGGCGGCGACACCACCACCGACCGCGCCCGCGACCGCGCCGGTCGTGCCACTACTGCGCTTGCAGCGATAGACGCGGTGGGTTCGGCCGTCGCGGCCCTTGTAGGTGTGCCAATAGCCGCCTTGCGCGAACGCGGGCTCGACCATGATGGTCGGGGCGGCGACGGCGACCATCAGGGCCGCAGCGAGAAATGTCTTCATCTTATCCTCCTGAGTGAATTTTGTATCGACTGTACAATACTCGGCCCGGCTGATGGTTTCCTGAATAGGTTGGTCAGGCGAGAGACACATTCGCTGCGCCGCGCTTTCGCCGCTAAAGCGACCGGATGACAAAGCCTCTTTCACCGACGCGCCGTCTGATCGTGACCGCCGACGATTTCGGCGCCGACGTCGCGGTGAACGATGCGGTCGAGCGCGCGCATCGCGACGGCATCCTCACCGCGGCGAGCCTGATGGTCGCCGCTCCCGCCGCTGCCGATGCGATCGCGCGCGCCAGAACGATGTCGCGGCTCGGCGTCGGCCTCCACCTCGTTCTCGTCGAGGGCGTTCCGGCGCTGCCGCCTGCGCAGATACCCACGCTGGTCGGCAGCGACGGCCGCTTCCGCACCGACATGGCGCGCGCGGCGCTGCGCATCTTCCTTGATCCCGCCGCACGACGCCAACTCACCGCCGAAGTCGAAGCGCAATTCGCCGCGTTCGCCACGACCGGGCTGCCGCTCGATCACGTCAACGCGCACAAGCATTTTCACCTCCATCCGACGATCGCATCGACCGTCTTGCGCGTCGGGCGACGTTACGGAATGCGTGCGATCCGCGCGCCGGTCGAGCGCGGAAATCGCGGCGTCGAGGCGCTGTGGGCGCGATTGCTCCAGCGCCGGATGCGGCGGGCGGGGCTATTCGTCCCCGATCAGGTGATCGGCCTCGCGTGGACCGGCGCCTTCGACGCCGAACGGATGCGCGCCGCGCTCGCCGCGTTGCCGCCGGGGGTCACCGAACTCTACACGCACCCCGCCAGCACCGACGATTGGCTCGGCGCGGCGCCCGGCTATCGCTACCGCGCCGAACTCGCCGCGCTGACCGACGGTCTTGCGAAGGCGGCGATCGTGCGCGAAGGAATCGCGAATGGCAGCTTCGCTCACCACGCGGCATCATCCTGATCTCGCGCCGCTCGCGATCTCGCCCGCGACGTTCGAGACGCCTCCGTCTGCCGAACACCCGATCCGGCTCGGCTCCGATGCGCATCGTCGCCTGCTCTCGCGGATGCTGCTCGACACGCACGACCCCTATCGCCCCGCTCTGTTCCACTGGCCGACGCTGACGCCAGAGACCCGCGACCGGATCGTAAGCCTGCCGATCTGGGACATCGCGGTCCAGACCGAAGGGCGCGCGTCGATGAACGTGAAGACGTTCAACGAGCAGGTTGACGATCCCATCCTCAAAGAGGCGATCGCGATGAATGCCTATGAGGAGCGCCGCCACAAGATTATCCTCGCTGACATGGTCGCGGCGTACGGCATAGAACTCGCACCCGAACCCGATTACGTCCGCCCGCGCGACGCCGAATTCGCGTTCATGCGCACCGGCTATTCGGAGTGTATTGACAGCTTCTTCGGCTTCGGCCTGTTCAGGCTCGCCAAAGACACCGGCTTCTTCCCCGACGAACTGGTCGATACATTCGAGCCGGTGATGCGCGAAGAGGGCCGGCACATCCTGTTCTTCGTCAATTGGGTCGCGTGGTGGCGCCGAACGATGCCGTGGTGGCGCCGACCGCTGTTCGAGGCGAAGGTGGTCCTCGTCTGGCTGGTCTTGATCGGCGAGCGCCTCTCGATCGCCAAGGGAATGGGCAAGAACACCAAGGCGCGGGAGAATAATTTCACGCTGAACGGATCGAAGGAGCTGGGCGTGGAGGTGACGTTTCCGGAGCTCGCCGCGATCTGCCTCGCCGAGAACGACCAGCGTCTCGCCGGCTATGACCCTCGCCTGATCCGGCCGCGATTCGTGCCCGGCGCGATCCGGCTGGTGCTCCGCATGATCGGCGGGAAGCAGGTGCGGGCATGAGGAAATACGCGCGCGTCGCGCTGCTCCTCGCGACACTGATCGGGTTCGCCATCGCCGCATGGACGATGGGCGCGGTCGGGGCGCGTCAGGTCCTTCAATCGATGGCCGCGATCGGTTGGCTCGGCATGACGGTCTTCACTCTGTGGTCGGTCGGCGTGCTGACCTTGTTGGGCCTCGCCTGGTACGCGGTCGCGCCCGATCAGACGCCGGGCCGGATAGCTCTCTTCATCTGGGCGCGAACGACTCGCGAGGCGGCGACCGACGTTCTGCCCTTCTCGCAGCTCGGCGGGCTGGTCGTCGGGGCGCGGACGCTCGCGGCGGGCGGCGTTCCCGAGCCGACGATCTACGCCTCGATGATCGCCGATCTGACCACCGAGATGGCGGCGCAAATCCTCTTCACGCTGGCGGGCATCGCGATGTTGCTGGTCGTCCTGGCGCATCTGCCCGTCGAAGCGGGGGTCGTGCCGCTGGCGATCGCGGGCGCGGGCGCGTTGGTGACGATCATGGCGGCCTTCCTCTTCGCGCAGCGGCCGATCCTGAAACTCGCGGGCAGGCTCGGCGCGCGCGTTCTCCCCGGCTCGGTCGCGGCGATGGCGGCGGTCCGGACGCGGCTCGACGAAATCTATCGGCAGCCGCGCCGGGTGATCCTGGCGTTCGTCTTCAATCTGCTCGCCTGGATCGCGAGCGCGGCGGGCGCGTGGATCGCGCTGAGCTTCATGGGGTCGAACGCGACGCTTCTGTCGGTCATCGCGCTCGAGGCGCTGATCTTCACCTTGCGCAGCGTCGCCTTCGCGATTCCCGGCGCGATCGGCGTGCAAGAGGCGACCTATGCGCTGATCGGCCCTTTGTTCGGCGTGCCCCCCGCGACCGCGCTGGCCCTGTCGCTGCTCAAACGCGCGCGCGATCTGATGATCGGCGTCCCCGCGCTCCTCGTCTGGCAGGTGGGCGAATATCGCGGGCTGGACGCGGACCGCCGGTTTCGGGCAACAGGCGCGACATCCGACGGGACCGAGGAGCGCGCATGACCGATACCTACGACGTCCTGATCGTCGGGGCCGGGCACGGCGGCGCGCAGGCGGCGGTGGCGCTCCGGCAATTGAAGTTCGCCGGATCGATCGCGATCGTCGGCGACGAACCCGAAATTCCCTATGAGCGCCCGCCGTTGTCGAAGGACTATCTGTCGGGCGAGAAGACGTTCGACCGCATCCTGATCCGCCCGGCGAGCTTCTGGGCCGACCGCGATATCGCGATGCTGACCGGGCGGCGCGTCGATGCGGTCGATGCCGGCGCGCGCACCGTCACGACCGATGGCGGCGAGACGATCGGCTATCGCCACATGATCTGGGCGACCGGCGGCACGCCGCGGCGGCTCGCGTGCGCGGGGAACGATCTTGCGGGGGTTCATACCGTTCGGACCCGCGCCGACGTCGATCGGATGATGCGCGAGCTGCCGGAGGTGCACTGCGCGGTCGTGATCGGCGGCGGCTATATCGGACTCGAGGCGGCGGCGGTGCTGGTCAAGCTCGGCAAGCGCGTCGTGCTGCTCGAGGCGCTGGATCGCGTGCTGGCGCGCGTCGCGGGCGAGGATCTGTCGCGCTTCTACGAGGCCGAACACCGCGCGCACGGCGTCGATCTTCGCCTCGGCGCCGTGGTCGACTGCATCGAGGGGGAGGCGCGCGTGACCGGGGTGCGGCTCGCCGACGGCGGCGTGATCGCCTGCGAAATGGTGATCGTCGGCATAGGCGTCCTGCCCGCGGTCGCGCCGCTGATCGCCGCCGGGGCAGAGGGCGACAACGGCGTCGCGGTCGATGCGCAATGCCGCACGAGCCTCGCCGACATCTTCGCGATCGGCGATTGCGCGCTCCACGCCAATCGCTTCGCCGGCGACGTGCCGATCCGGCTCGAATCGGTCCAGAACGCCAACGATCAGGCGATGGTCGTGGCGAAGACGTTGCTCGGCCAGGACGCGCATTATGACGCGGTGCCGTGGTTCTGGTCGAACCAATATGATCTGAAGCTCCAGACCGTCGGCCTGTCCACGGGACATGACGCCACCATCCTGCGCGGCGACCCGGCGGAACGCAGCTTCTCGGTTGTTTATTTGAAGACGGGCCGCGTGATCGCGCTCGATTGCGTCAACCGCGTCCGCGATTACGTCCAGGGCCGCAAGCTCGTCGTCGAGGGCGCGACTCCCGATGTCGATCGGCTGCGCGACGTCTCGGTCGATCTCAAGGCGCTGGTCTGATGGGCTGTCTCGATGGCCGCGTCGCGCTCATCACCGGCGCATCCTCCGGTCTCGGCGCGCATTTCGCCAAGGTGCTGGCGGCGGCGGGCGCGCGCGTCGTCGTCGGCGCGCGGCGGATCGATCGGGTCGAGGCGCTGGCGGCGGAGATCGGCGCGCATGCGCTCGCGGTCCCGCTCGACGTCACCGACGAAGCCTCGATCACCGCGGCCTACGACCGCGCCGAAGCCATATTCGGAACGATCGACACGATCATCGCCAATGCCGGCCAGAGCAATTCGGGGCGTTCGACCGATATCGCCGCGTCGGCGCTGCGCGCGACGATCGACACCAATTTCACCGGCGTGTTCCTCACCGTCCGCGAAGGCGCGCGGCGGCTGATCGCGGCGGGGGCGCGCGAGTCGGGACACGGCCGCGTCGTCCTCATCGGCTCGATCACCGCGCACATGACCGCGCAAGGCGACAGCGCCTATGCCGCGTCGAAGGCGGCGGTCGCGCACCTCGGACGCAATTTCGCGCGCGAATGGGTCCGCGCCGGGATCAACGTCAACGTCATCCAGCCTGGCTATATCCGGACCGAGATCGCGGGCGACTGGTTCGACAGCGACGGCGGCAAGGCGCAGATCGCGAGCTGGCACCGCCGCCGCCTGATGGACGCGGGCGCGCTCGACGCGATGCTGCTCCATCTGTCGTCCGACGCCTCGGCCAACATGACCGGCGCGGTGATCGACATCGACGACGGGCAATCGCTTTAGGCGGTTGGGAGCACGCGGACTCACCAACTTCCCGTTCGCTTCGAGCGAAGTCGAGAAGCGTTGAGGCGGAACCCGAAAAGGGTTTCTCGACTTCGCCCGAAACGAACGACTCGTCTTGGTTGCAAATCGGCCTGGCATGGTGAACCTCACCGCCGACCGCCAGACAGGTGGATCAGTCGGTCATTCGCCACCCCAGCATCTCGCCCGAATGAAACGGCACGACCGCCGTCTCCCCCTCACCGATCCGCTCAGGCACCTCCACCGGGCTCCGCTCCAGCGTCACGGTCCCCTCATTCAGCGGCAGCCCGTAGAATCGCGCGCCATGCTCCGACGCGAATCCCTCGAGCCGGTCGAGCGCGCCCTCCTCGTCGAACACCGCCGCATAACTCTCCAGAGCGAACGGCGCGTTGAAAATTCCGGCGCAGCCGCACGCGGCTTCCTTCTTCGCCACGCCGTGCGGCGCGCTGTCGGTGCCGAGGAAGAATTTCGCCGACCCCGAAACCGCCGCCGCGCGCACCGCCAGCCGATGCCGCTCGCGCTTGGCGACGGGCAGGCAATAGGCATGCGGCCGGATGCCGCCGTCGAAGATCGCGTTGCGGTTGATGTGGAGATGCTGCGGCGTGATCGTCGCCGCGATCCGCGCCCCGCCGTCGCGCACGAAGTCCGCCGCCTCCGCGGTGGTGATATGCTCGAGGACGATCTTGAGTTCGGGAAAATCCCCGACCAGCGGCGTTAGGATCCGGTCGATGAACACCGCCTCGCGATCGAAGATGTCGATATGCGCGTCGGTGACCTCGCCGTGGATCAGCAGCGGCATGCCCGCGCGCTGCATCGCCTCGAACACGGCTGCGAGCTTGCCGATATCGGTCACGCCGTGCGCCGAATTGGTCGTCGCATTGGCGGGGTAGAGTTTGCACGCCGTGAACACGCCCGCCGCGTGCCCGCGCACGATTTCACCCGCATCGGCATCGTCGGTGAGATAACACGTCATCAACGGCGTGAAATCCGCAACCTCGGGCAGCGCCGCGATGATCCGCGCGCGATACGCCTCGGCAGCGGCGATGCTCGTCACCGGCGGCGACAGATTGGGCATGACGATCGCGCGCGCGAACTGTCGCGCGGTGTATTGCGCGACCGCGCGCAGCATCTCCCCGTCGCGCAGATGGACGTGCCAGTCGTCGGGGCGGCGGATCGTCAGGCGCTCGGTCATCGCGTCGCCCTAATATGCCGCCGCGCGCTTGGAAATGCCGGACGATGCCCTAGTTTGTGGCCATGACCAGCCCGACCATGCTCGCCGACCGCGCGGTGATCCGCCTCTCCGGGGACGATGTGCGCGGCTTCCTCCAGGGTCTCGTCACCAGCGACGTCACCGCCACGCTGCCGGTCTGGACGGGCCTGCTCACCCCGCAAGGCAAGGCGCTGTTCGATTTCCTGGTGTGGGCCGACGGCCCAAATTCCGAAGACGATCTGCTGATCGATTGCGAAGCCGACCGTGCCGACGCGCTGATCCGCAGGCTGTCGCTCTATCGTCTGCGCCGCGCGATCACCATCGCGCGCGACGAGACGATCGCGGTCCATTGGTCCCGAGAGGACGAGGAAGGCGTGCCCGATCCGCGACTGGCGGCGCTGGGCCGCCGTTGGCTCGCCGCGCCGGACGCGTCCGCCGACGGCTGGCTGGCGCATCGCCTGTCGCTCGGCGTCACCGAGGGCGTCGCCGAACTCGGCGACGGCACGACGCTCTGGCTCGAATGCAACGCGGGCGAACTGAACGGCGTCAGCTTCGCGAAGGGCTGCTACGTCGGGCAGGAAAACACCGCGCGGATGCACCACCGCAGTAAGGTCAACCGCCGCCTCGTCGTCGCGCCCCTCGGCGAAACAAGCGACCGGACACGCGCGACCTGGCCCGAACTCGGTCTCATGGTCGAGCATCGCCGCGTTGGGGCGCTGGGCGATGCGATGATCCCGGAATGGCTCGCGGCGGCGGTCTGACGAAAAGAGGACCAACGGCATGACCGAAGGCGTCGGGGATGTGTTGAAGCGCCAGTTCAAAATCGCGTCGAGGCTGCTCCACCATCACCTCGACACGCTGACCGACCCGGAATGCCTTTGGCGGCCCGGCGAGCGCGGCCTCCACGTCCACCGCGACGCCGACGGAAGCTGGCGCGGCGACTGGCCCGACCGCGAGGATTATGCGCTCGGACCGCCAAGCATCGCCTGGCTGACGTGGCATATCGGCTTCTGATGGACGACCGTCCTCGATCGATCGTTCGGGGACGGGACCGCGACGCGCGGCGATATCCTCTGGCCCGGCGATGCGGCGGGGGTCCGCCGATGGCTCGACGCGCTCGAACACCGCTGGCGCACGCAGCTCGACCTGCTGACCGAGGAAGCGCTCGCCGCGCGCGAGATGACGCGCTGGCCGTTCACCGATCGCCCCTTCGCCGATGTCGTCGCCTGGGTCTCGCTCGAACTCACCAAGAACGCAGCGGAGATCGGCTACGTCCGCTTTCTCCACGCCGCGCGCGCCTTGCCGCGTTAAGCGGTCCTTCCGTGCCGCCGATGCCAGGCAGCGCGCGTTAGACCTGCACCACCCATCGCCCGTTCGGGCTGAGCTTGTCGAAGCCCTGCCTTCTTCTTCCGGCTCCAGAGAAGGACAGCACTTCGACAAGCTCAGTGCAAACGGGTCAGATTTACGCTCGACGCGCTATTTCGGCCGATCCGCGTCGTTCGCCCACAGTCCCGGCGTCGCCAGCTCGAGGACGTGTCCGTCGGGATCGACGAAATACAGGCTCCGTCCGCCCCTGGGCCACGTCACCTCGCTGGTGATCGCGACGCCGGCTTCGGCCAGCCGCTCGCGCCACGGCTCATAATCCACGGCGGAAATCGCAAACGCCATATGGAGCGGCCCCGCGCCATCATGCCCCGGGATGACTCCGCCCGGCGTCGCCACATCCCCACGCGATTCGCCGCGCGCGAAGACCAGCAGGACGCCGCCGTGCCCGGCATCGAACGCGGTCAGCCGATCGCCCTCGATCATCGGCGTCAGCCCCAGCACCGCGCCGAAGAACCGGACCGACCGCGCCATGTCATCGACGTAGAGCGCGGTTTCGAGCAGCCCGGCGATCCGCGGGCCGACCATGGTCATCGCCCGATCGCGCTATAGGCGAACCCCGCGCGCTCGGCCTCCGCGCGATCGTAGATGTTGCGCAGATCGATGAGGACCGGCGCCGCCATCACCGCCGCGAGCCGCTTCAGGTCGAGCGCGCGGAACACGTCCCATTCGGTGACGATCGCGACCGCATCCGCCCCCGCCGCCGCCTCGTAAGCGTCGCCGCAATAGATGATGTCGGGCATGATCGTCTTCGCCATCGCGACGCCCTCGGGATCGAACGCGCGCACCGTGACACCCGCATCGACCAGGCTCTGGACGATCGCGATCGACGGCGCGTCGCGCATATCGTCGGTATTGGGCTTGAAGGTCAGGCCGAGCACCGCGACGGTCTTGCCGCGCGGTTCGCCTTCCAGGGCCGCGATCACCTTGCGCCCCATCTTGCGTTTGCGCGCGTCGTTCGCCTTGACCACCGCCTCGACGATCCGCACCGGCGCTTCGAAATCCTCGGCGGTCTTGAGCAGCGCCAGCGTATCCTTGGGGAAGCACGATCCGCCATAACCCGGCCCGGCGTGAAGGAACTTGCGCCCGATGCGATTGTCGAGCCCGATCCCGCGCGACACGTCCTGGACGTCGGCGCCCACCGCCTCGCACAGATCGGCGATCTCGTTGATGAAGGTGATCTTGGTCGCGAGGAATGCGTTGGCGGCGCATTTGGTCAGCTCCGCGGTCCGCCTGCCGGTGAACAGGATCGGGCTTTCGCCGAGGTAGAGCGGGCGATAGACCTCGCGCATCACCTCTCTCGCCCGCGGGTCGTCGGTGCCGATGACGATCCGGTCGGGGCGCTTGAAGTCGCCGATCGCGGCGCCTTCGCGCAGGAATTCGGGGTTGGAGACAACCCAGAAGTCGATGTTCGGGTTGGTCTCGCGCAGGATCGTCTCGACGCGGTCGCCGGTCCCGACCGGCACGGTCGATTTGGTGATCACCACGAGCGGCCCCGTCGCCGCGGCGGCGACCTCGCGCGTCGCGTCATAAACGTAGCTAAGATCGGCATGGCCGTCGCCGCGTCGCGACGGTGTCCCGACCGCGATGAACACCGCCTCGGCCCCCGCCACCGCCTCGCCGAGGTCGGTCGTGAAGCGCAACCGCCCCGCGGCGACGTTGGTCGCGACGAGCTGATCGAGGCCCGGCTCGAAAATCGGCATGCGCCCCGCGAGCAGTGCGTCGATCTTCGCGGCGTCCTTGTCGACGCAAACGACGTCGTGCCCGAAATCCGACAGGCACGCACCGGACACCAGCCCGACATAACCCGAACCGATCATCGTGATGCGCATCGTCAACTTTCCGCAAAAATGCGCCCGTCGCGGGCTGCTTTCGTCCGCCGCTTAGCCGAGCGGAATTATAAATTCACCCCACCACCGCCGATTGGGCCGCGAAGGCCGGCAGCGCTCCGTCGACTCATCGAAGATCGAATCGATCGACCGCGCACAAAGAAAAAGGGAGGCCGGCGCGAGCCGACCTCCCCAATTCTTGACCGTCGGGTCGTCGCTTACTGACCCGAGCCCGGGCCGTAGGTGACTTCCACACGGCGGTTCTGCACTTCGCGGACACCGTCGGCGGTATCGACCCGCGGACGGCTCTCGCCGAACGCCTCGGTCGAGATGACCCCGTCGGGAACGCCCTTCGAGCTCATGTACGCCTTCACCGAATCGGCGCGCCGCTGCGACAGGCCGACGTTGTACGAGGCCGAACCCGACTTGTCGGCGTGACCCGCCAGCATGACCTGCGCATTGCCGCAGCTCTGATACTGGGTGACGGCGTTGTCGAGGATCGACGCGGCCTCCGGGGTGATGTCCGACTTGTCCCACTCGAAGAACACGATGAACGGTCCCGGCGAGCAGACCACCTCGGGCGGAGGCGGCGGCGGAGGCGGCGGCGGAGGCGGAGGCGGCGGCGGAGGCGGCGGAGGCGGCGCAGAACCGAAGTTGTACGCGATCGTCCCCAGCAAGCTGTGCGTCCGGAAGCGGCCGTCGAAGTTTCGCGGCCCGATGTCGGTCAGACGGACGTTATCGACGTTGAAGAAGCGATACTTCAGCCCGATGTCGATCCGATCGGTGATCGGATAGCGGACGCCCGCGATCGCCTGATACGCGAAGTTGGTGTCCGAATCGTTCAGGAAGCTGAGCTCGTTCTGGATCTGCTCGCGATCCTTGACGCGCGCGACGCCGACACCGCCGCCGACGAAGCCCTGCAGCCCGTCGTCGCCGCCGAAGTCGAGCATGGCGTTCGCCATGAAGCTCAGCGCCGAGGTCGAACCGTTGGCGTTGTTATACTGGTTCGCCGGGAAATTGATCGGCGCACCCGCCCCAGAGAAGCCCGGGGTCGTCGTATTGGAATTGTATGTGTCGGTGGTCACGCGACGATAGCCGACTTCCGCTTCGATCCGGAACGCGCCGAAGTCGTAACCGACCTGGCCGTCGACATCGAAGCCGAGCGAATGATTGACGGTACCCCTCTGGGTCCCGTTCACGATGTTGATATCGTACTGGGTGTTTTCGGCGAGCGTTCCGCCGCCTTCAGCACTTACATACCACGAGTCATCGCGAGCCAACGCCGGCGAAGCCAGTGCGGTGGAGGCGAGCGCCAGAACTACGGCAAGCTTCCGCATCTTAATCCCCTTTCTCAGTTGTCCGATCGGACAGCGCAAACTCCCTACCGAAAGCTTGGTTTCCGTGCAAGCGAACAAAAGACGGGAACTGTTGCCGTGAAGCCACAAGTTCGCTGGCGAATCCGCAATACGGAACGGCTACGCCTCCGCGATGAGGCCATGTTGCCGCAACGCAGCAAGAATCGCCGCCAGCGCCAGCCGCGCTTCGGCATCGATCGTCCCGCCGCCGGTCGGGTCGTCGATCGAGGCGCCGCGTGGGCCGACGACGGGTTCGCCATCGAGAATCAGGCGCGCGCCGGTCAGCTCGCCGATGCGCCAGCCGTCTCCATCGAACCGCGCGGTCGCGCCGTCGGCGAGACTCCACACCGTCATCCCCTCGAACGGCGCGACGAATCGCCAGCCGCCCGCGGTCCACCCCGCGAGCGCCGCGGGATGATCGGTCCAGTCTCCGGTCGGCGCGTCGCCGACGACCCAGCATGCGCCATCCGCCGGGTCCAGGGGCGGATCGTTCACCTCGAGCGCGAGCACCGTCGCCTGAACCGTCAGGTCGAGCCGGACGAGCGCTTCATTGTGCGTCGCCTCCTTCTGCGCCTGCCCCGGCTCCAGCATCGGCAGCGCCAGCCGCCCGGTAGTGTCGTCCATGATCCCGTCTCCTAAACCAATGCGATCGTCGCGTCCGGGGAGTCGCCCGACGTGCCGAGCTGCCGGACGGTCGCGATCGCGCCGCTTACCCGTTCCGACTCGGCCACAATCATCTCGGGCATCGTCACGATCGCGCGTCGATCCACTGCGCCCGGAACCGTGATCGTGACGCGATACGCCTCACGTTCCTCGCCAAGCGGCACGTCGATCCCGTCGGTCCAGCTCCAGCCGATCCGGCTGCGCCGAACCCAGCGCAACCGCGCGCTCCCGTCCGAAAGCGGATCGAGCGTCAGATGCACCGGCGACGGCGGCGCGATCGAGAGGCCGCTGACCGCCGCGCTCGCCGATGCCGGCCCCGCGACATCGCCGACGCCGCTCGCCATCACCCGCACCGTTTTCCGGACGATCGCCGGCGGCAACGCGATCGAGACCGCGGTGTCGCGCGCGATCAGCACGAAGCGCTCGCCCGCGACATGCGTCGCGCTCATGCCCCGGCGTCCACGTAACAGACCGGACAGCCGCCAGAGTGTCGGCCCGACTTGCGCCGCGTCCGCAAACTGCAAAAGCTCGCCACCGACGAGCGCGAGGTTCGCGCCGCGATCGATCGCGGCGGCGGCGGCGCTTTGCAGCGTCATTCCCTCATGCGAGAGCTCGACTTCGATGACATTCGCGAGATCGCGCAACGTCGAGGACCCCGGCCTCGGCGGCGCGGTCACCACGCCGATCACCGCCGGCGCCGCGGTCGCGCCCGCCGCGATCCACGACGCGCCATCGTCGAGGCTGTAAAGCAACGCCGCGCGCCGCCAACCCGCCCCAGTCCCGGCCGCCGCGATCGTCAGCCGTGGCTGCGTCAGCAGCGCATCGTCGAGCGCGGGAGTCTCGAACGCCGCCAAGATCGTCTCACCGATCTGAACATCGGGGGCGCCCAATGCGCGTCCCGGCGTCGCGATCGCCGGCAATATCGGCGGGGTAACCGGCACGAGATCGATCGCCACCGCCATCGCCTCGATCGACACCGACGCGGCGCGCCAGACCCCGCCTTCACCCGCAATCGTCACGCCATCCCCCGGCGCGATTCCGATCGCGCCCCCGATCGCCCCAATGTCGAGCGTCACCGTCCGCCGCGTGCGTTCGGTCTCGGCGCGCGCCAGCATCGCCTCGGCGATCGTCCGCGCGGTGGCCGCGTCGATCACCGCGGGCAGATCGACATGCTCGACGCGATACCCCGCGCCCGGCCGTCGGGCGTGCTGCACCCCGGTCTGATAGTCGCGCGCCGGGTCGTAATGCGCCACCGTCAGGTCGCGCGGCACCGTCTCGATCGCGCGGATCGTCCGCACGCGCCGTTTGCCCTCGCGCCCGAACCCGGCATCTTCGATCGTCGCGAGCAAGCCTGGCTCGGAGCGCATCTCCAGCCCGTCGCCGACCGGCGCGAACCACGCCCCCGCCGCGCTCCCCAGCAACGCGACCACTGCGCGCGCGCTGTCGCCATAAGCCGAAAACCCCTGCAACGTCGCGGCAGGCCCATCGCCGACGATCGCGCCCGCAGCCAGTTCCTTCGCCATCGCCCCGATCGCGACCGGCGCGGTATCGGCGATCACCTCGAAGGTCAGCGACGGAATGCGGTTGCCGAAATCGGCAAGCTGCAATTCCTCGAACACCGCATAGGCGACACCCCGATGCGCCGGCGCCAGTCCGTCGCCCTCGAGCGATGCAATCAGCGGATCGGCCGCCTGCTCCTCACTACCCAAGTACAGCCGGAAGCCGGTCATCGTCTTCCAGTCGCCTTCCGCGCCGCGCAGGAACTTGCCGTCGGCCCAAATCCGCCCAACCCCCTCGATCCGCCGCCCCGACAGCGCCACCGCGAACGACGCCGAATAACTGTAGCGCGTCGTCGACGGCTGCCCCTTGCCACCGCCATCGGTCGATTTGCTCTCGATCAGATCGGTCGCCCAGATCACGCTCCCCGCGACGCGCATCGTCCCGAACACGCGCGGGATAGGCGTGCCGTAGGACGATGTCTGCACCGCCAGTTCGGTCAGCCGCGGCCCCTCGCGCCCCTTCGGCCGGAAGATTTCGTGATCGACCGCATTGCCGATCAACCCGCCGATCGCCGCGCCGATCGGTCCGCCGATCACGCCGCCGGCGATGGTCAATACCAGGGTCGCCATGTCAGCCCTCCCGATCCGGCAGCCGCCACGCCGCAATCACCGGCCAAGGCGCCGCCCCCGGCCGCTCGACCACCCGCCGCGCCGCGCCATCGGCGTGGATGATTCCGTGCTCGCTCAAAATCCCGAGGTGGAGCTGCCCCGGCCCGCTCCTAAACACGAGCAGGTCGCCGGGCATGGCATCGTCGACTCGCATCAGTCCCGTTGCGGCAATCATGGTGGCCACCGCCGCGGCATCGCCGAATCGCATCGCATAGGCATCGGGCGGCTCGCACCCGAGCGCGGTCGCCGCCAATCCGACGCAATCGAGCCCGTACTCGGGATCGCGCCCCTGCGGCCGGAACGGGACGCCGACGCGAGCCCGCGCCCGCTCCACCACCTTCACGCCCCCGGATACCGCGTCAGCAGGTCGATCCCCGGCAGATACGGCTCGCCACGAAAATTCACCGCATTGGCGAATCGCGCCGCGCACGTCGCAATCGTCTTGTCGCATCCCTCGATCACCTCGACGAGCGTCCCCGCCTCGATCGCGAACGACGGCTTTTGTCGCAGCGTCGCCGTCGCCCCCGCCGACGCGGCAATCGCGCTTTCCAGCCCGCAATTCGTGCCGCCAAGCCAGCGCAGCCGCCCCAGCCCCCAGCCATTCGCCGAAGGCTCGACGACATCGAGCGTCACCACCGCACCGTCCACCGCAACCACCCGCGCGAACCGCCGCCGTCCCGCCATCGCCACGCGACACCGTTTGTCGCCCAGCTCGGCGCGACACGCCGGCGCGGTCTCCTCTGCCACGGGCCGATCAAGCGCCGCCGCCGCTCCGCGCAGTTCGGCGGCAAAGCCGTCGCCCTGCGTCTCGACCGCGCCGATCGTCCCGCTGCCGAGCGCCGCGACCACCTCGCCCGACCCCCAGTCGACCGCCGACAACCGCACCCGCGCGCCATCCCAGCGCCCGGCCAGCAGGTCCCGCTCGCCGATCGCCGCCGAGGTCAGCGCCCCCGCGATATCCATCGTGTCGGCCTCAAGCCCCTCGGTCCGCTTGATCGCCGACGGCACCATCCCCGGCGCCGCGCGGTGAACGAGGCCATCGATCACGACATCGCGATCATGATCGGTCAGCCCGATCGTCACCCCGTCCGCCCGCGCGATCGTCCAGGCGAGCGCGACGGAAGTCAGCGTATCGGCCATATCGTGACCCTTCCTATTTCTGAGCCCTCTCCCGCCTGCGGGAGAGGGTTGGGTGAGGGTCTTCTTCCTTCTTCTTTTGCCGAGCGAAAGAAGAAGACCCTCACCGCTGCGACTAGGCCCGCATGAAGTATGCGGACCAAGTCTCGCTCCTCTCCCGCAAGTGGGAGAGGGTTCACCCCTCCCGCACCTCGACCAACGGCACCGAAGCCGCCGCCCCCGCCAGAAACGTCGCCCGCGTCACGCTCAGCCGGTCCTCCGCGAACCGCACCGGTACATCGAACGAAAAGCTCGCGCTCACCGCCACCCCGGCATCGGGCGGCACATCGAGCACCACCGCCCCACCATCCGCCGCGAACGCCACCGTCTCGACCCCATCGAGGAACAGCCGGATCGTTCCCGCCACCGGCCGCGAAATCCGCCGCGCGGTTTCACCATAATGCTTGACCAGAACGAACCGCCGCTCGACCCCGTCTCCCTCACTAAGCAATTCGCCAACCGCCTCGGCATCGAACGGATCGCGCAACCGGAATCCCCGCGCCGGCCCTTGTCGGCTGCGAAAGAACGCGAGCAACTCCGCGATATCCGCCTCGCTTCGCATGCCCGGCCCGACGTCGTAGCGCGTCCGCGCCTCCGCCCAGCTCGCGTTGCGCGCTTCCTGCCCGCCCGCGCTCGCGACGATCGCGGTCGAGAATTCGGGCGCCACCTCCGCCTCACGCCCCAGCGCCAGCGGAAACAGCACGTCGTCGAACGCGTCCACCTCATCCTCCCCATCCCAATGAACGTAACCGTCGCGCATCACCTGCGGCAGCGCCCA
Organism: Sphingomonadales bacterium; assembly: GCA_038236185.1. GTDB lineage: Bacteria > Pseudomonadota > Alphaproteobacteria > Sphingomonadales > Sphingomonadaceae > Sphingomonas. Next base: position 41,916 of record JBBSTE010000007.1, read on the forward strand.
GACATGCGCCTTGCGCACGCCACGCCTGCGCCCCGCCTCCGCAGCGGCATCGATCCGATCCCACAAAGCGACCTGTTCGGGCCTGAGCACGAAGCCCGAGAAATAATCCTGCTCCTCGGGCCGGTAGCCCAGCTGCACCGTCACCGCCGCCACGGCATCTGCGGTCCCCGCGATATCCCCCGCGATCACCCAGTCGTAATCTTCGAGCTGGAGCACATCGAACGCGGGCTTTGCCCAGCCCACCGGCAAGCTCATCCGCTTCGCCTCGGGCGCGGCGCGATCGAGCACCGTCGGCAGATACGTCAGCAGATGCGTCTGGCAGGTCGGATGATCGAGCCGCACCGCCGCGACCAGCGCCGCGGTCGACGCCGCCAGCGACGCGCCAGCCGCGTCGAGCGTTGCCGTCTGCGCCCCGTCCAACGGCGCGCGCAAAGTCGGAATCGCCACCGGATCGAACGCCGCCACCGCGCTCGCGTCGTAAATACAAGGCCGCCCGCCTGCCCCGGACTCCGATCCGGGGTCGGGCATCGTCCACCACCACGGCTCGCCGACCTGGAACAACGGCGCGAGCCCCGCCTCGGTCCCCATCGCGACGAACGCCCGCGCCACCGCCTTCAGATAGTCCATCGCCCCGGAATGCGTCGGCGATAGCAAGGTCGAAGGCGGAACCCACCCGGTCAGCGCCGGCGACCCATCCGCGGCGCGTTGCTTCCAGTCGCCCCAGCAATGCGCATCGAACAATTCGTAAGACAGCGACCAGAGAATGTTGAACCCGAGCTCTTTCGCCCGCGCCGCAAAGTCGCGATGCCAGGCGATGCACGCCGCATTCAATGCCCCACCCGCCAGGCTGACGTAGAGTCCGCCAGACGCCGCCTCGAGCCGAAAATAATGGCTCATGCCCACGTAGTGGACGATCCGCTCGCGATACCCGAGCTGCAACGCATTGCGCAGCAACCGCGCCGGCGTCAGATTATAGCTGTCATCATACCCGCCCGCGATCCCCAGCCCATGTTCGGGCAGCACCGCCTCGCCGATCGCCAGCACCGCGCCTGCGCCATCGCAGACGATGTCCGACATCTCCGCCCACCCCTCGGCGGGCGCAGCGAGCGGCGCATCGACCTCGGCATAATCCGGCGGCACCAGCGACACGAACATCCGGTCGATGTCGCCCGCGAAAACCGCGTCCGCCTCGTCGGGCAGCAGATACCCCCCGATGACGCTCGCGAAATCGATCGCAACGACCGCGTCCTCGGGCGTCCCGACCGCATAATTCCACAGCCGCACATACCAAGACCGCGCCACCCCGCCCGCGTCGCGCCCCTCGATCGTCAGCACCGGCCCGTTGGTGACATCGAGCGCACGTATGCCGCTCGACCGCCACCGGAACGACAACCGACACGCGCGGAAATCCCGCGCGGTCTCATACGCAAGCAACGGATGATCGAACCGATCTTCCGCCTCCCAGATCAACCCGGCGAGGTCGTCCTGCCGATAGAATACGCAATCGATCCGCAAGGAATCCGCGCCGGTCGTGGTGACCGCCGCCATCATCGGCCGCGAAAAATTGACCGACCAGAACCGCGGATCGAACCGCGAGACGAAACCTTCGCTACGGCCGACCCGATCGGTCGTCAGGCAATAGCCCATTTTAACGCCTCCTCCGCTCGCCCAATCGTCATCCCCGCGAAGGCGGGGATCCATAAACGCCGCCGGTTCGGCTCAATCGCAAAAGTCAGTGACTATGGATTCCCGCCTCCGCGGGAATGACGAGGTAAGGACGCGCCTTATTCCTCCGTCAGCGCCGCACGCACCGCGCGCGCCACCTGCCGCCCCGATTTCGCCAATGCCGCGGGAGCCTCGCCCGCCCTCGCATTGACCGTGATCGCCACCCGCACCTCGCGCGGTCCCACAGATGAAGCCGCCGCAACACTCCCGCTGGAGGTCGGCACGAACACCTCCGGCCCGCGCTCACCGACCCAATAGGGCCGTCCCGGCGACACCGGTCCACCGGTAGCCCGCCCCGGCGATCCCGCGAACAGCCCGGTCAGCGCCCCGATCAAACCGCCACCCGATCCACCGAACAGGCCCGCAATCCCCGATTTCAGCGCCGACGCCGCGATCGAGTCGAGCACCGACAACGCGCTCTTCTTCAAATCCTCGAAGCCGTATTTGCCCGTCCGCACCGCCTGTAGCAGCGACGCCTCGATCGCCCGCCCGGCGCGATTGGCGCCCGCCTCGAGCGGTCCTTCCAGCGTCGATCGGATATCCGCGACATCGCGCGCCAGCCCGCTGGTGTCGGCGCGCACGCTCACCACCAGCCGCTCGATTTCCTCATCCATCGGGATGCGCCTCCTGCAATCGTGCAATCGTGGCGGCATCGGGCGGATCGACGTCCTCGCCGACCACCGCCCGCACCAGCACCCCCAGTTCCGCCGGCGTCGCCCGCCAGAACGCCTCGGGCGACCAGCCGAACATCACCCCGGCCAGTCCCGCCAGCCGCGCCGCCGCGTCGCCGAACCTCATTTTCCCGCCAGAATCTGCCCGAGCAGCACCCGCAGCACCGGCGTCGCCGCCGCGAGGCCACCCGCTGCGACCCCCTCGCCCAGCGCCTCGCGCGTCAGCCCCGCCGGAGGATCGCGCAGGCAATGCCAGAACAACGCCACCATCTCGCCGAGCGCCAGCCGCCCGTCCGCGGCGCGCTCGACCAGAGCGAACAGCGGCCCCAACTCCCCCTCCGCCGCGACCAGCGCCGCGAACGTCGGCCGCAGCACGAGCGTCTCCCCCGCCACCCGAAGCGACGCCTCGCCCCGCACCGGATTCGCCATCATGCCGACACCACCGCGCCCGAGCTCTCCAGCGCCAGCGTGTACGACCGCTCACCGTTGAAATCCCCGGCATAATCGAGCCGCGTCACCAGGAACTTACCCGTCATCGTCTCGCCGCTCTCGAAGCTCAGCCGATAATCGTCGATCGCGCCGCCAAGCGCGTTCGCCTTCACCCGCGCCTCCGCCGCCGAGCCGGTAAACACCCCCGCCGCCGACACGCCGACGCTGCGCACCCCCGCGCCCGACAGCAATTCGCGCCACCCGCCCGAATCCTTCGAGGTAACCACGACAGCCTCGCCATTGACGCTCATCTGCGTCGTCCGCATCCCCGCGACCGTCGCGAACACCGGCGGCGTCGCGCCGTCGCCCACCTTCAACAGAAACGCCGATCCTTTTTCGACTGTCATCATATTTCTCCTTTTGTCAGGCTCGGCTAACGCCGAGCGCCGCACCAGCCCGCTCCCCCACCCGACCTCCCACAGAATATCCTTAATGGGAGGTCGGGTGGGGGAGCGGGCTGGTGCCGTCTCATCCGCGTGAGCGGATCAAAGACTCATTCCCGCATCATCCGCACCCGGAACTCGCTCACCGAAATCCACCGTTCGCCCGCCGCGCGCGCGATCCGCCCGCGCACAAACACCAGGCTCGCCACGCGCCAGCCCTCACCCAAGTCCGGATCGAGCGCGGAAACCGCATCCTCCACCGCCGACGCCAACCCGCGCAGCCGCACCGGCCGCTCGCCCGCATCGTGGAGCAGCACCGCCAGCCGCGCCTCGCGCCCGCGCCAATCCTTCGCGCTCCAGTCGCCGGTCAGCGGTTCCTCGACGATCGCATAAGGCAATGCCGCCCGCACCGGCGCGGCATCGAACACCGTCACACCCGCAAACGCCGCGTCGTCCCGCAACGCCGTCACGACCGCCGCCTGCAACACCGCCCCCGCGCTCATCGTCCCGCCTCCGCGGGCCACCGCAGCGCCGGCTCGACCAAGGCCCGGCGCGCCAGCGCCTTGCCCTCGATCACCACATCGCCACCCGAAACCGTCACGCGAACCCCCGACACCTCACGCAGCCCTTCGGCCACCCGCGCCGCCGCCGTTTCGGCCGCGGCCTCGGCGCGCGCCTCGATCGCGGGTGTCACGCCTGATGCTCCGCCACGCCCAGGCCGATCCGCCGGAACGGTCGCCACAGCACCGCCACCGCCGCGGGCGGCTGCGTCGCGCCGCTGCGATCGTCGAACAGATGCGCGATCAGCGCGGTCACCCCTTGCGCCAACGGAGCGGGCAGAGCGTCCCACGTTGCCGCCAGCCCCGCGGTATAGCTCACCGCCACCCGGCCCGCGGCGCCCGGCTGCGACACCCGCACCCAGCCGCGCCCGTCGCCATCGATATCGACCGCATAGGCATCGACCGGCAGCACGAATGGCGCCCCATCCGCGAGCAACCCGGTCAGCCCCGCGATCGCGCTCACCGGCGCCGCCGCGAGCAACCGCCAATCGCCGCCGGAAGAAACAACGTCTTCCACCGCCCGCGTGACGAATACCGTCCCGGTATACGCCTCCCCAAGCAGGATCGCGGTCGCCGCCAGCCGTTCGAGCAACGCCTGTTCGGCATCGCCCTCAAGCCGGAGGAACCCCCGCGCCGCGCTCACCGCATCGGCGATGACGGCGGGCGGAATCGCGGACGCGCTCAAGCCGCCGCCCGGCGCGACGCGCCGGCCTTTCCATCAGACATGATGTTCTCCCAAGCTAAACCCTCTCCCGCTTTTCGCGGGAGAGGGAGGGGCCCATGCGAAGCATGGGAGGGTGAGGGTCTTCTTCTTCTTCTTCTTCTTCTTCTCAGAGCGTGGAAAAGAGGAAGACCCTCCCCCGTGTCGGGTGAACAGCGCCCCGCGCTGTTCAGGTCATTCCGGGGGCATGACCGACCCGACACGCCTCTCCCGCGAAGGCGGGAGAGGACAAAAGGGATCGCGTTTCCTAAACCACCGCCGCGCGCCGCACCCTTGCCCGCGCCAGCGTCGTCGGCACCGCCGCAACCCCGCCCGCGATCGCCGTCACCAGATCCTGCGTCGATCCGTCGTCGAAGGTGTACCGCACCGTCGGCGTCCCGTCGGGAACCGCGCGGCTCCCCCAATCGAGCGTCACCACATCCGCCGCGCGCGAAGCCGCTGCGCCCGCCGTCGCGACATAAGTGCTGACCGCCCCCGCCTCGCCTTGCGCACCCCAGACCAGCAGCCCCGCGCTGCCGTTGCCGGTATAGCCGCCGTTACCACCCGCATCGGCGAGGTTGAGATAGACGATCGTCGACGCCGCATCCGCGACTCCGCTCACCGCCACGCGCCACCAGCCGCCCGCGAGCGGCACGATCGCCGCGGTCCCGATCACGCCACTGATCGTCCCGGCGCCGAGATCGAAGGTCGCCGCCGCATAAGTGCTCGCGCCGCTCAGCCGCAACCAGACCGAGGACCGCTCCGCCGCCTTGACGAAAACCGAATAGCCATAGGCCTGTCCCACGGTCGTCGCGATCGTCTGCTGCGTTCGATGCTGCCCGGTCCCGCTCGATTCGACCAATTTTTCCGCGGTCGTCGTCCCCGCGGGCGACGCCGCCGCATTCGCGGTGACCGAACTCCCGGCGTTCGTCCACGCGGCGGCATCGAACGCCTCGCTCGACAACAACAGATTGGTCGCGGCGCCCTCGACGAGCAGCCCGCGCAGCGCCAGCGTCGCCGCGTCGTAATCGAACCGCGCCACGTTCGCGGCCGCGCCGACCAGCGACCCCGCCGCATCGAACCGCACCCCCGCCGATGCACGCGTCAGCGTCGCCCCCGCCGGCACCGTCCCCGCGAAATCGAACATTGCGGAGACGGCACGGCGATGACGCAACGCCAGCGACGGACCGAACCCGAACGCCGACATCAGTACAACGCCAGGATATCGGCCGCGGTCGTCCCCGTCGCCCGCACATATTGCGCGCGCACCGGCAGAATCGATCCCGATGCGAGGTTCTTGAAGGTCACGTCGACTCCCGCGAGGCCACGCAGGATCACCGTCCCGCCGGTCCCGATGAACAACGCCTTGGGAATATCGACGAGCGCGTTGCTATCGTGCGGCGCCACCGCCACGACGCGCGTCGCCGGCGCCGACACTTGGTCGGCCGAACTCGAAAATAGGTCTGCCATAAATTCCTCCCCGGAACGGGGAGGGGGACCGCGCGGCAAAGCCGCGTGGTGGAGGGGCCGCGCCACGAAGCGCACCCCTCGATTAGTCCCCCTCGCTCCGACAAAAGCGGCAAAGCCGTCAGACGGGAACGCTTCGCGTCCCCGCTGCCCGGCCTTGCCGAGTCCGCGATTAGCTATCGCTAATCGCGGCTCAGCTGGCGGCGAACTTCATGACCTTGATCGCTTCCGAATTCGACACGCACCCGCCGACGCGCTTCGTCGCGTAGAAATTGACGAACGGCTTGTTGCTATACGGATCGCGCAGGATCACCGTCTCGGTTCGCTCGGCGATGATATACCCGGCCATGAAATTGCCGAACGCGATCGACAGCGAACTCGCCGCGACATCGGGCATGTCCTCCGCCTCGATCACCGGATAGCCGAGCAACGTCGCCGGCACCCCCGCCGCGAGCGATGCCTGCCAGACGAACGCCCCGTCCGAAGTCTTGAACTTGCGGATCTTCGCCAAGGTCGCGGCATTCATCACGAACGACGCCCCCTGCCGGTACGGCCCGCGCAACGACTGGACAAGATCGATCAGCCGCTCCTGCGGATTGCTCCCGAAATCTCCCGCCGCGCCCGACGCGACATATTGCAACGTCCCGAACGCACGGCTTCCATCGCTCGTCGAAGCGGTCGGCTGCTGCAGGAAGCCCTTGGGCCGGTTGGTGCCGCTCCCGTTGACGAACGCCGCCCCCTCGGCCTTGGCGAATTCCATCGCGATCTCGCCCGCCAGCCAGTCCTCGACATCGAACGCCGCATCGTCGAGCATCGCCTGGCTCGCCGACGGATTGGCATACAGCTCGCCCGTCGGCGGCGCGATCTCGACGAACACCGGCGTCGCGGTCTCGGTCCGCGACCCCGTCTCCGCCGCCCAGCCCGACGGCGTTCCCCCCGTCGTCACCAGCTTGCGATACCCCGCGGTCCCGACCTTGACGACATTGGCGATGCCGCGGATCGGACTGATCGACTTCAGCGTCGCATCGATGACGCTGTCGATCTCCTTGGGCACCGCAAAGCCGCCCGTATCCCCGGTCACCCCGGTAAACGCCTTCAATTCGACCGTCGCACCGCTGCGAACGAACCCCTCGAACGCCGCATTCCCCATATTCGCCACGGCACCCTCCAGCACCGGCCGCGCCATCACATCGCTCATCATTCTCTCCTCCAGACATGAAAAAAGGGCGCGTCCTGTCGGCCGCGCCCATCGAACCTTATCGTCACCCCAGCGAAGGCTGGGGTCTCCCAGTTACTTCGAGACGCCAGCCTCCGCTGGCGTGACGTGCGTGGAGGCGATCGTCTCCACCCGCGCGACCGCCTGCATCGGCACAGCCACCAGGCTCACCTCGATCAGCGCGGCGCGCAAAATCTCGCGCCAGGCACCCTGCCGGACGACGGTCGCGCGATACCCGACCGACAACCCCCGCAGCGCCCCCGGCCGCACCAGCCGAACCACCTCCGGATCGAAGACATCCGCCTCGATCCAAAGCCCGCGCGCATCCTCCCCGATCGCCAGGACTTCGCCGACCGCCGCCCCGCGATGCTGCCACAACAGCGGCACCGGCCCCGCATCCGCGAAAACCCCGCGCCGAAACACATCCCCCGCCCGATCGACCCGATCGAACACCGCCGCGTGCCCGGTGATCCTGACTGTCGGTCGCGGAGAATCGGACGCATCCTCGCCGTACTCCTGTGAAAGCAGGAGCCCAGAGCCGAAAGCGCCGCGCCCGTTACCCTGGACTCCTGCGTTCGCAGGAGAACGGTCCATTGTTCCGGGAATACCGGCCATCATCACTTCACCCACGCCCCAAACCCCAGCTTCACCGCCAGCACCCCCAGCAGCAGCGCGCACAACCACCCCGCCACCGACTTCCACGCCGACCGTTTCGCATCCCGCCAAGCCCCAAGCAGTTCGCGCAATTCCGCGACATCCCGCGACGCCCCCTCGTCGGCTAGACCCAGCCGCGTCAGCGCCCGCGTCGCGCCCAGCTCGCCCGCCTCCTCGGCGATCGCGCGGAGCGTCGCGAGATCGGTCCCGCGCTCGGAGCCCTGCGCGATCAGCTGCGCCAAGACGCCCCCATTCACGACGACCACCCGACCATCTGCCTTTTCTCCTCGTCCGAAATGAACGTCGCCGCCGACACCATCCGCCACAGCCGCTCGCGATCCTCCGCCAGCGCAGGGATACGATCGAGATCAATCGTCAGCGTCGCTTGCGGAAACCACGCCCGCAGCCCCGCCACCAGCGCCGCCAGAATCGCGTCCGCCAGCGGCAACACCGTCAGCCGCCACAGCGCCCGGTTCGCCTCCTTGTAATTGGCGTAAGTGCTATCCCCCGGCAGCCCGAGCAGCATCGGCGGCACCCCGAAGGCCAATGCGATCTCCCGCGCCGCCGCCGCCTTGGTCCCGACGAAATCCATATCGGCGGGGCTCAGCGACAAAGCCTGCCACTTCAGCCCGCCCTCGAGCAGCATCGGCCGCCCGGCGTTCCCCGCCCCCGCGAACCCCGCCTCCATCTCGTCCTTCAGCCGCCGGAACTGCTCCGCCGACAGCGCCGATCCGTCCCCCGGATCGTACACCAGCGCCCCCGAAGGCCGCGCCGCATTGTCGAGCAACGCCTTGTTCCACACCGCCGCGGCATTATGCACTGCGATCGCCGCCGAAGCCGCCCCCAGGCACCCAAGCCCATAATGATCGTCGAGCGGATGGAACGAGCGCACGTGGATAACCTCGGTATCGGCAAGCCGCGTCACTCGCTCGCCGACGCGATAGCGATACGCCGCCGGCCACCCGCCAGCGTCGGCCTCCACCGTCACCCGCTCCGGCCGCAGCGGGTAAAGCTCGACCGGCTGCCCCTCGGCATCGCGCAGCACCTGCACGAACGCATTCCCATGCAACAGCAGCTGCGCCGCGACCGTCGCGGTCAGCGCCCCCGTGACGAGCGCCCCCAGCCCCGCATTGGAAGCATCCACCACCGCCCCGCCGACGCTCTCGGCGACGAGCTTCACCGCCCGCTGCGCGATCGCATTGCCGACATAGCCCGCGCGCACCTGCGCCTCGTAACTGCGCGGCCACTCCCCGACGAGCGGCGTGCTGCCGGCACGCGACAAAGCCGGACGCGATCCCTCGCGCCCGGGCTTCCACCCGAACAATTTCATGTCAGTCTCCTAAATCCTCCCCGTTTACGGGGAGGGGGACCATGCGAAGCATGGTGGAGGGGGATCACCGCTAACGCAGCGCGAGCGGATAACCCCCTCCGTCGCGCTGACACGCGCCACCTCCCCGTAAACGGGGAGGACTTCCTACCCCCGCACCCCCAACCAGATCACATGCCGCGGCCCCTTGCCGTTGGACCGCGCCCGCACGACGACTTCCTCCACCGCGAACCCGGCAAGCTTCATCCGCCGCACGAACCCTGCATCGGGCGCCGCCGACCACAATGCCAACACGCCCCCGGGCCTGAGCGCCGCCTTCGCCGCCGCCAGCCCGCCGGCATGATACAGCCGGTCGTTCCCCGCCCGGCTCAGCCCGTCGGGCCCGTTGTCGACATCGAGCAGGATCGCATCATACGCGCCTCGCCCAGAATCATTGGCGCCAACGATTACCTCCCCGACATCCCCCTCGATCACCCGCACCCGCGGATCGTCGAGACACCCATCGGCCAGCGCCGCCATCGGCCCCCGCGCCCAGGCGAGGATCGCCGGCACCAGCTCGGCCACGACCACCTCCGCATCCTTACCGAGCGCTCTCAAAGCCGCCCGCAAGGTAAACCCCATCCCAGACCCACCGACCAGCACCCGCGCGCCGCCCCGCCCCGCGATCCGCGCACAGGCCAAGCCAGCCAAAGCCTCCTCCGACCCGCTCATCCGCGAATTCATCAATTCGTTGCGATCGAGCACGATCATGAAATCGCCCCCGCGCCGAAACAGCCTGAGCGTCTCGCCCCCCGGCACCTCGGCCGTATCGATCAATTCGCGCGCGATCATCGCCGCATCACGCCGGCTCGCCCCCGAACTTTGCCCAGAACGCCGCCCGATCGTTGGTCCGCGGGAACGGCGCATCGGGCGTCGGCACGTCGAGAAACGCGCACAGCGGCGCCCAGCCCTCCGCCACGTCGAACACCAGCAACCGTTCCGCCGGGATCGCCGCGACCACCTCGGCCTCGCGCGCCCGATACGCCGCCAGCGCCGCCTCGCGCTCGCCAAAGCGTCCGCCGAACGTCTGCGTGCCGATGATCTCCGCGATGACCGCGCCCATTGCCTGCATATGCGGCGGCATGTCCGCGCGCGCATCGAGCGACTGCCGCAGCCCCATCACCTTGCCGATCGTTCCCGAAAAGCTGCGCCACCACGAATCCTGGGGGCGCACGCTGTGGATCACCTTCGCGTCGGGATAATGCGCCGCGAGTTCGCGCCAGACATGCGCGCCCGGCCAGTCGACCTGCGCGCGATAGCCCGCGAACACGGCGTCCCAGTCGACCGGCGCTTTGGTCGCCACCGCCTGCCAATGCGGCACCTGCGCCGAATGCGCGAACACCTCCTCCATATGATGGCACGGCCCGAAGCCGAGCAGTTCCAGCGCATCCTTCAACGACCGTGTCCCGGTCCGCCCGAAACCCGATCCGATCACCCGCAGCGTCATCGCAATCCCCCAAATCGAGAGCGCCGCATACCACCGATCGCGACTCAGGCGCTACAATCCCCGCACCCCCACGTCACCCTGCTTCTGCAGCATCAGCGCCGTCATCGCCCAGACGCACGCATCCGCCCGATCCGGCGACCGCCCCGGCCCCTCGTAACCGCCGCCGGTCACCAGTCCGCACAACTCATCCTCCAGCGCCGGAAACGCGCCGACATGCCACGCCTTGCCCCGCTCGTAGAGCGCCGCCACCGGCTCCGCCCGCGCGACCTTGCCCCGCGAGGCATGCACCAAAGTCACCGGCAACCCCGCATCCGCCGCCAGCAGCGTGGACTTCACCATCGCCCCGCCCTGGTTCGCCTCCGCCACCACCCGATCCGCCCCGACCCGCGCGGCGCAATCGGCGACAGCCCGCGCCCAGCCCTCGGGCGTCGCTCCGACGACGCTGGCGTCCTCGACGACGTAAGCGTGCCCATCCGCCCCCTTCGCCACCGCGACGATCCCGCAAGCATCGTGTCCAATCCCGGCGGGCGGATCGACCCCGACCACCACCCGCACCGGTTCGCCGCACGACGCGCAACGCTGCCGCTCGATCAGCGCCCGCGTCCACAGCGCCCCCGCGACATCGTCGATCATCTCGCCGTCGAGCTCCTGCCGCCCGACCCGCGTTCCCGCATAGGCGGTCATCATCGCCGCGATGAAGCTCGCGGGCAGATGCGGATTGTCGTGCGTCCGCCCGCACGTTTCCTTGCAGCCGTCGATCGCCTGCACCCGCCGCATCAGTTTGGTCGGCCTGGGCGTCGTCGTCACCACCACTTTCGGGTGATCGCCGCACCGCATCGTCAGCATCAGATTGTCCCAGGTGGTGTCGCCGTTGCGCCATTTCGCCAGTTCGTCGCACCAGGCCGCATGATGTCCGGGTCCGCGCAACGCCTCGGGCGCGGCATCCGAATAGACCGTCGCGACCGATCCGTTCGGCCAGCGCACCTGGCCGCTCGTCGTGCGCCATATCAGCGCTTCGTCCTCGCGCGCCACCGCGATCACCCCGCTCGGCCCCTCGATCATCACCCGCCGCACCTCGTCGGCGGTCGCCCCGACCAGCGCCAGCTGCGCCTCGGGAATCGTCCGTGCGACCTCGCAGAGCCACTCCGCCCCCGCGCGCGTCTTGCCGAAACCACGGCCCGCGCGGATCAGCCACACCGGCCAGTTCCCCGCGGGGGCGCGCTGCCCGTCGTGCGCCCAAACCGCCCAGCGCCGCCGGAACTCGCGCAGCTGTGGATAGCTCAGCGTCGCCAACACCCGCACCTGCTCGTCCTCGGGAATGTCGAGGAACGCCGCGAGCAATGCGCGGTCGAGGCCGTCGTCGGCCTGGATCGGCGCGCGAGAGGAAGCGGCGCGTATCCGCTTATTCGTCACGCGCGCGGGTCGCATCGACGCGGCGTTTCGCCGCCGCCAGCGCCTTCAGCAGAACCGCATTGGTCTCCTCGCGCGTCGCATTGCGCATCGCCGGCTTGCCGCGCCCGGTCGGCAGACCGTGCCGCGCATTGCGACGATAGATCAGCACCTTCATCGCGCGGTCGAAATCGAACGGCTCGGGCTCCGCGCCGCCCGCCTCGGCGGCGTCGGGATCGGGCTCGATCGGCTGCCCCGCGCCGCCGTGCAGCAGCACCAGCGCCTCGAGCCGGTCATACCCCATCGCCAGCGCGTCCTCCCATTGCGCCGCGAGCACGGTGTCGCGCGCCTTGTAGCGGAACAAGGTCGTCGTCGCGATCGGCGCGTACGCCGCCGATTTGGTGACGTTGCAGGTCAGCGCGAGCGCATCGAGGAACCGCTGGCGCTTGGTCTTGGTGAAGCTTTTGGAATTCGTCTTGCGCACCTGCGGCTTGCCCAGGAACCTCGCGATCGGTTCGTCCGTCATCCCACCCCCGCCCCAACAGGAAGGGCCGGCGCGACCCGGAGCCCTAAGCTCCGGACCACCCCGCCCGACTCGCAACTCTTCAGCGTTCCTGTTATGTACCGAAACAGCGTGACGATGTCAAGCGGGTTTTACCGATTTGGTTATATTGGGCATAGCGTGTCCGACTTCGATTTCCGCATGGGCCGCGGAGTCTGAACGCCTCGTCACGCCGCCAGGCTGGGAATTGCCGCAAGCTCGTCGCGCATCCGTTCCCGCTCGAACGCCAAATCATAATTGCTTTGCATCCGCAGCCACGTTTCCGGCGCACCGCCGAACATCTTGGCCAAGCGCAGCGCCATCTGCGATGTAACAGGCCTTTTCTCGCTCAACCCGCTGCTCCCGCCGCCAGCCATCGCGCACCGATCGCCGCATCCAGCGTCACCGGCGCGAACCGGTCGAGCCCAGATCCGGGATAGAAGGTCATCTCGCCGAACAACGGCCGTCCGGCGACCTCGTAGAAATCGACCCGAACGAAATCCCGCCCTTCGCCCAGCGCTTCCGCCGCCGCGATCATCGCCGCCAGCGAGCGCGGCGGTCGCGGATCGTCGCCCGGCGTCGCCGCCGACACGCGTCGCCACGCCGGATCGAACAACAGCCAGCGGTGCGCGCGCTCGCGGTCGAGGTGGACCTGGACGTAGCCGACACGCCCGCCGAACACGTAGAATTTGTAATCGACCGGCAGCACGCCGCTTGTGCCCACGAACGGCTCGACCAGCAGCCCGCGCGCGACGCCGCGATACGCCCATCCGTCGAGCCATCCGCCATAAGGGCGGCGCATCCGCCGCGCCGCACGCCGCCGGATCGCCGCCCAATCCTCCTCCCCCGTCCGGACAAAGGCGCGCTGGTTGCAGCGGTGGCGCGATTTCACCACGAACGCGGGTTCCCACGCCATCGCCTCGGGCAGGACCACGCCGCGCCACAAGGTCGGGATGACCCACTCGTCGCCCAGCCGCTCCGCCGCGATCCGCTTGGCATGAACCTTGTCGACCGCCGGCGGCATCCGCGGGTCGCGGTCGTTAAGCTTGCGCGTCTGAACCAGCTCGGTGAACCGCCGCGGATCGCTCAGGTCGGGCAGCCGCCCGTGCCGCCACAGATAGGTCAGCCGAATCCGCGCCCGCGCCATCGCCGCGCCCCGTCCCGCGGGTCTGCCCGCGACGGGTGCGAACCCCGCCCCTTCGGGAGACGAATTGGAATGGCGGCTGTCCTCGATCGCCACGCCCGCGGACGGCCGCCACCGGCCCGTCCCCTGGTGGAGAGGGATGAATGCCTGCGACCACAACCCGCTAAACCCCGCCACGCGCCCGCACCTCCAGCGCCCGCTCGAAAATGCCCTCGAACATCTCCGCGGTCAACCGCCGCGTGTTGGTGTTGTAGCGCGAGCAATGATAGCTATCGATCAGCACCCGCCCGTCGGGCATGCGGTGCTCGGCAAGGTGTCCGAAGGGGCATTTGGGCAGCTTCCCCCCGAGCATTTTCACCGCCGACTGATGCGCGATCGCGCCCAGCGCCACGAACACCCGCACGTTCGGCAGCACCGCCGCCTGCGCCGCCAGGAACGGCCGGCAGGTGTGAATCTCCTCGGTCGTCGGCTTGTTCTGCGGCGGCAGGCACCGGACCGCGTTGATGACGATCGCCCCCGTCAGCGCCAGTCCGTCGTCCGGCCGCGCGTCATAATTCCCCGTCGACAGTCCGAACTTGGCGAGCGTCGCGAACAGCAGATCGCCCGCATAATCGCCGGTGAACGGCCGCCCCGTCCGGTTCGCCCCGTGCTTCCCCGGCGCCAGCCCGACGATCGCGAGCCACGCCTGCGCGTCTCCGAACGCGGGCACCGGCGCATTCCACCAATCGGGATACTCTCCGCGCAATTCCTCGCGGAACGCCACCAGCCGCGGGCACCGCGGGCAATCGCGGGGCGGTTCGGTGTCGGGAAGCGGGGAGGGTGCGAAGGTCACCCGGTTGCGTTACGCACGATGCCGTGCCCCGCTCAACCCCAAGGACAACCTACGCCGTCGCGATCGGATCGAACCGCTGCGGCAGGCACGGCCGCCCCGAAACCGAGGTCCGCGCCGCGATCGCCGCACTCAATGGCCGCGTCACCGCCTCACCGATCATCGCCAGCGCCCCGCTCGGCCCCTCGACGCGCCGCTTCGCCAACGCCGTCGCGCTGGTCGAGACCAAGGCGTCGCCCGAGGAAATGCTCGCCCGCCTCAAGGCGATTGAAGCGCGCTTCGGTCGCCGCCCCGGCCAGCGCTGGGGCGCGCGCGTGATCGATCTCGACATCGTCCTGTGGTCGGGCGGCGCGTGGGACGGCCCCGGCCTGACGATCCCCCACACCCAATACCGCACCCGCGACTTCGTCCTCGCCCCCCTCGCGCAACTCGCCCCCACATGGCGCGACCCGCTCACCGGCCGCACCGTCCGCCAGCTCCTCGCGCGGTTGACCCGCAGGCGACCTCTCCCTAGGCGAGCGCCGTACTGGTGAGGGTCCGTAGCTCAGTTGGTAGAGCAAGCGACTTTTAATCGAGAGGTCCCGGGTTCGAGCCCCGGCGGACCCACCAACGCGCCACAACCCCTTGTCATCGAACAGGAAGGGTCAGCCCCCCCCGGGGTGCGCCGTCCGCCGCATCTGTTGTGGGCGGCGGGAATCGGCGCGGTCGCGATCGCGCTCGTCCTGATCGCGGGCGTCGTGATCGGCCGCCACCCGTTCGCGTTCGACCGCACGATCACGATCGCGCTCCACGGCGCGGGCCCAGGCTGGCTCCGCCTCGCGATGATCGACATCACCGCATTGGGCGGCACGACCGTCCTGACGATCGTCGTCGTCGCCACCGCAGGCCTGCTCCTGCTCCGCCGCCTCTGGCTGACCGCCGCGCTGATCGTCGTCGCGACGACGACGGGTTCGATCGCGGTTCAGCTCCTCAAGGCCGAATTCGGCCGCGCCCGCCCCGACATCGTCGATCACATCGTCCAGGCCGGGGGGATGAGCTTCCCGAGCGGCCACGCCGCCAACAGCGCGCTGGTCTACCTGACGATCGCGGGCCTGATGACCCAGGTCCTGCGCGGCCATGCGATCCGCAACTACGTGATCGCGCTCGCGGTGCTGCTGGTCGGCGCGATCGGCATCAGCCGGGTCTATCTCGGCGTCCACTGGACCTCGGACGTATTGGCGGGCTGGAGCTTCGGCACGCTCTGGGCGCTCGCCTGGTGGCTGGCGGGCGCGAAGGCACGGGAGAAATTGCTGGTTTGATGCGCTCTCGTGCATGCGCGAATCGTCATCCCGGCGAAAGCCGGGATCCGGAGTCAGGAACGACACCGCCTCTATGTTGATCCCAGCAACCGCTCCGCCGCCTTCAGATGCGGCGCATCGATCATGCGTCCGTCAAGCTGCAAAGCCCCCGCCTCCGGGTTCGCCGCGAACGCAGCAACCACCGCGCGCGCATGCGCCACCTCCGCCTCGCTCGGCGTGAAAGCCTCATTGATAACCGAAACCTGCGCCGGGTGGATCGCCATCATCCCGGTAAAGCCGTCCCGCCGCCCCCGCGCGGCATACGCGGCCAGGCCGTCCAGGTCCTTGATATCGGGAAACACCGTCTCGATCGCCGCCACCCCGGCGGCATGCGCCCCGAACAGGGTCAGCGCGCGTACCATCTTGTAAGGATCGGTATAACTCCCGTCCGCTTCGCGCGAGGCGGAGGCGCCGATCGCCGCGGGCAGATCCTCCGCCCCCCAGGTCACCCCCGCCAGCCGGTGCGAAACCGGCGCATAGGTTCCGAGCGTGAACACCGCAGCCGCGGTCTCGCTCGCCACCGGCAACACCAGATAGTCCCCCGCCAGCCGCTTGAGCAGCATCTCGACCGACACCGCGCCTTCCGCCTTGGGCAGCACGATTCCGTCGGGCCGAACCCCCGCCAGCGCCGCGATATCCGCCGCCGCATCGTCCGAATCGATCGGATTGACGCGCACGAACACCGCGGGTCCATCCTCGCGCGGCGACCCAAGATACTCGCGCACCGCCGCCCGCGCCTCGCGCTTGCGCACCGGCACCACTGAATCCTCGAGATCGAGGATGATCGCATCCGCCCCGCTCGCCGCCGCCTTGGCGAAGCGCTCGGCGCGGTCGCCGGGCACGAACAGCAAGGACCGCAGCCTCACTTCCCCATCTCCGCCAGTCTGCGCTCCCATATCATCGCATCGCGCACGATCCCGTCGAGATCGTCGCGCTTGGGCGCCCACTCCAGCGTCCGAAGAATCGCCGCATTGTCCGAAATCAGCGCCGCCGGATCGCCCGCGCGCCGCCCCTCATACCGCCGCGCGATCGTGACGTTCGTCACCCGGTCGACCGCGTCGAGCACCTCGTTGACCGAAAACCCCCGCCCATAGCCGCAGTTGAGAATATGGCTCCGCTCCGGCTCGGCGATCAATCTGTCCAAAGCCGCGACATGCGCCTCGGCGAGATCGGTGACGTGGATGTAATCGCGCACCCCGGTCCCGTCGGGCGTGTCGAAATCGGTCCCGAACACCGCGACCTCGGCGCGCTTCCCCGTCGCCGCCTCGACCGCGACCTTGATGAGATGCGTCGCCCCTGCGGTCGACTGCCCGCTCCGCCCCGCCGGATCGGCTCCCGCGACGTTGAAATACCTGAGACACGCATAATTGATCGGGTGCGCCGCCGCGGTGTCGCGCAGCATCGCCTCGGTCATCAGTTTCGACCAGCCGTACGGGTTGATCGGCACCGTCGGGTCGCCCTCCGCGACCGGAATCTTCTCGGGCGTGCCATAGGTCGCCGCGGTCGACGAAAAAATGAAATGCGGCACACCCTCCACCACCGCGCTCTCGATCAGGCAGCGCGACGCGGCGGTGTTGTTGCGATAATATTTGAGCGGGTCGGTCACCGATTCGGGCACCACCACCGATCCCGCGAAATGCAGGATCGCGCGAACCCGATGCTCGCGGATCACGTCGCGGACGCCGACATCTTCGACCGCCATCTCGACCAGAGTCGCGCGAGAATCGACCGCCCAGTCGAACCCGGTGACGAGATTGTCGACCACGACCACCTCGTGCCCCGCATCGAGCAATGCCAGCACCGCATGGCTGCCGATATAGCCCGCGCCCCCGGTCACCATCACTTTGCCGTCGATCGCCATCCGCACGCCTCCTTTCGCCGGTAGTAACGGCATCCTATCTTGGGACGAACCTAAATTAGTTCGGACCATCCGAAAGCAGGAACACCCTATGACCACACAATACGTAACCCTCGCCGGCGGCTGCTTCTGGTGCACCGAGGCGGTGTTCAACGACGTCATCGGCGTCGAGAGCGTCGAAAGCGGCTATATCGGCGGCCATATCGAAAACCCGACTTACAAACAGGTCTGCGGCGGCGCCACCGGCCACGCCGAGGCGATCCGCATCGGCTACGATCCGGAAACGCTCGATCTCGGCGACCTCCTCGATATCTTCTTCGCCACGCACGATCCGACGACGCTCAACCGCCAGGGCAACGACGTCGGCACGCAATATCGCTCGGCGATGTTCCCCGCCGACGAAAGCCAGGAGCTTGCGATGAAAGCCGCGATCGAACGCAACGCTGCCACCTGGCCCAAGCCGATCGTCACCACGATCGAACCGATGAGCATTTGGTATCCGGCGGAGGCGTACCACCAGGAATATTGGGGCGGCGAAGGCCAGCGCAATCCCTATTGCCTCGCGATCATCCCGCCCAAACTTCAAAAGCTGCGCAAGTCTTTCGCGGCGCGCTCGAAAGCGGCAGTCAGCGCCTGATCGAAGCGACGGAACGAATATCCAGTACGACGGGTTGAATATTGATCGCGGCCATTCCGGTCGCGATCAGGGGGAACTCTCGTGAAAATTCTTTTATCCGTCGCCGGTCTCGCCATGCTCGCCGCGCCGCTTGCCGCGTGTGGCGCCAACGGCGACGACAAGCTCGCCCAGCGCGTCGAGGACGCCGCCGACAACCGCGCCGACCAGATGGAAGCGCAGGCGCAGGATCTGGAGAACCGCGCCGACCGCACCCGCGAGATCGGCGAGCAGCGCGGCGACGCGATCGACGCGGCCGACCTCAACGCGCAGGCGATGTCGAACGCGCAAAAGGACGCGATCGTCGCGAATTCGGCCGCCGCAGTCCGTTGATCAACGGTGCGCGGCGCGGCGCAGGCGATCGATGATCGCCGCGCCGATGCCGTCGCACGGCACCGGCGCAACCGCGATCCGCGCGCGATCCGACGCGTCGGCGCGGTGCAGCGCATCGAACAGCCGCGCCGCCGCCTCGGTCACATCCCCCGCCGCCGACAGCGTATCGTCTCCCGCAACCGCGCCGAACCCGATCAGCCATTCGTCGCTCTCGGCCTCGGTCGCATTCAACCGCAACGGCTTGGCCGGGGCATAATGGCTGTCGAGTTGTCCGGGCGAAATGACGCGCTCCGGCGGGCCGTGCGGCGACGAAACGGAACGCTCCTCAACCCCATCGTCGTTGCGCGTAAATCCCAACGCATCCGCCGTGATCGGCCCCGGCCTCAGAATCTCGCGCCCCATCACGATCGTCGATTCCACCCCCGCCGCGCAGGCGCCATCATCGACGATCAGAGGAACCCGCTCGCCAAGACTCGCCGCGACGTGACTTCCCCGCGTCGGGCTGATCCCCCCGCTCGCGTTGGCCGAGGGCGCCGCCAGCGGCACGCCGACCGCCGCCAGCAAAGCCCGCATCGCCCGATGCGCCGGCACCCGGACCGCGACCGTCGCCAGCCCCGCCGTCACCAGCGAAGCGATCCCCGCATTCGGCCTGAGCGGCAGCACCAAGGTCAACGGCCCCGGCCAGAACCGCGCCGCCAGATCGCGCGCCTCGGCATCGAACACCGCGATCCGCTCCGCCGCCGCCAGATCCAGCACATGCACGATCAACGGATTGAACGTCGGCCGCCCCTTCGCCGCATAGATCCGCGCGACCGCCGCGGCGTTGGTCGCGTCCGCCGCCAGCCCATAGACCGTCTCGGTCGGTACAGCGACGATCCCCCCGGACCGAATTACCGTCGCCGCCTCGGCGATCGCCGCCGCGCCATATGGGCGGATACCGGGGTGTTGAGCCTCCATCGCGGCGGGCTATAGCGGCGTGTCCCGGGAGAGAGAAATGCCCTTCGCCGCCGCCACGACCGAACAGCGCTTCGTCCTCGATCACGTCGTCGGCGTGGCCGAACTCGCCGCGACCGAACGCTTCGCCGCCGCCACCCCCGACGTGATCGACGCGGTGCTCGAAGGCATCGGCGACTTCGCGACCGGCGAATGGGCGCCGCTCTCCCGCATCGGCGACACGGTGGGCGCGAAATGGACCGAAAGCGGCGTCGTCATGCCAGCAGGCTACCGCGAAGCCTATCAGGCCTATGTCGAAGGCGGCTGGGGCACGATCGGCGTCGCCGAGGAATTCGGCGGCCAGGGTCTCCCCTTCGCGATCCAGGCCGCGGTCCTCGAAACGCTCGGCAGCGCCAACATGGCGTTTGCGCTCGCCCCGATCCTGACCGTCGGCGCGATCGAGGCGCTCGCTCACCACGGCACCCCCGAACAGCAGGCGCGCTACCTCTCCCGTCTCGCGACCGGCGAATGGACCGGCACAATGAACCTCACCGAACCGCAAGCCGGAAGCGACGTCGGCGCGCTCCGCACGATGGCGACGCCGCGCGGCGATGGAACCTGGGCGATCCAGGGCACCAAGATCTACATCTCGTTCGGCGACCACGACTTGGCCGGCAACATCGTCCACCTCGTCCTCGCGCGCACACCCGATGCGCCGCCGGGCACGCGCGGCATCAGCCTGTTCCTCGTCCCCAAATACCGGATCGATACGGACGGTGTGCCGGTGGAATTCAACGACGTCCGCGCCGTCTCGATCGAACACAAAATGGGCCTCAACGCGTCCCCCACCTGCGTCCTCAGCTTCGGCGACTCGGACGATTGCATCGGCGAATTGATCGGTCCCGAACGCGCCGGCATGCGCGCGATGTTCACGATGATGAACAACGCGCGCCTCAACGTAGGCCTGCAAGGTGTGCAAGTTGCCGAATCGGCTACACAAAAAGCGGTCGAATACGCCCGCGAACGCATCCAGTCCGCACGCGCCGGCTCCCCCGACAAAGCCCCAGTCGCCATCATCGAACACCCCGACGTTCGCCGCATGCTGCTCCGCATGAAGGCGCAGACGCAGGCCGCGCGCGCGCTCGTCTATTACGCCTGCGGTCAGGTCGACCGCGCGAACCTCGGCGACGCGGCGGCGAAGAACCGCCTCGAGATCGTCACCCCCCTCGCCAAGGCGCACGCGACCGATCTCGGCAACGAAGTCGCGAGCCTCGGTATCCAGGTCCACGGCGGCATGGGTTACGTCGAGGAAACCGGCGCCGCGCAATATTTCCGCGACGCGCGCATCACCCCGATCTACGAAGGCACCAACGGCATCCAGGCCGCCGACCTTGTCGGCCGCAAGCTCGCGTTGGATAACGGCGGCGCCTTCGCCACCCTCATCGCCGACATGCACGCCGAGGTAAAACACCCCGAACTGACCAAATTGATCGACGCTTGCGAGGGCATTGGCCGACGCCTCGCCACCGCCGACGCCGACGACAAACTCGCGGCGAGCTACCCCTTTCTGACGATGCTGTCGGTCGCGACCTGCGGTTGGCTGATGGAACGCTCGGCAACCGCTGCGGGCGACGACGATTTCGGCCGGATGAAACGCGCGAGCGTCCGCTTCTACCTCGACCAGATCGTTCCCGAAGCGGCCGGCCTCACCGCCGCGGCAAATGCAAGCGCCGACGTGCTGTACGCCTTCGACGCCTGATGTTCGGGATCGATCTAACCGCCAACGAAGTCGCGCGGCCAAGGCTATTTCAGGCGCGAACCTGACCCATCCGCATGCCGGACTTAATCCGGCATCCAGAGTCAAAGGCGATGGCGCTTGTTGCTTTGAATCCCGGGTCTAGCCCGGCATGACGAAGCAATCAGACGAATAGCAAACCAGTGGCAGACCTCAAACCTGCTCCCCGAGCAACTCCCCCGCATCGAGTCCCAACAGATCGATATGTTGCTTGATCCGCGGCCATTGCCCCGTCACGAAACTCTCGCGCTCGGCGACGCGCAGCCGTTCCGCCGCGCCCGAAAGCACGAACATCCCGACGCCGCGCCGCACCTCGACATAACCGTCGTCCTGGAACGACTGGTACGCCTTTGCCACCGTCAGCGGATTCGCGCCATGCTCGGCGGCAAGCGCGCGGACCGAGGGGAGCTGGTCGCCCGCACGAAATTCTCCGCGCAAAATCGCCGCCGAAATCGTGCCGCGCAGCCGGATGTAGACCGGGCTGTCGTCGTTGCTCAGCGTGGATCCTTGCGCTGTCATGCTGCCTTAATACAGCAACGGGCGTCGTCGTCGAGTCCTAATGTGACCATTTCCGAACGACCCTGTCCATTTCCGGACGCGGCCTCTCGTCTAGCGTGCGCGACGGCGTACCGATGAACACGAACCCCGCGATCCGCTCGGGCGCCGCGCCGAACGCGTCGCGCACGACATCCGAATACGCCGCCCATCCGGTTAGCCATCCACCCGCAAATCCCGACGCGTGCACCGCATGGAGCAAATTCATGCACGCCGCCCCCGCCGACAATTCCTGCTCCCACAGCGGAATATGGCTGTCGGTCCGCGGCGACGACAATACGACGACGAGTGCGGGCGCCTGATGCGCGAATTGCTCGAACGCTTCGATCTCGACCGGCTTGGCTTCGGGTCGCTCGGCGCGATAGGCATCGACGATCAGCGCGGCGAGCGCATCGCGCTGGTCGCCGGCGACGACGACGAACCGCCACGGCGCAAGCTTGCCGTGGTCCGGCGTCCGCGCCGCGGTCTGGAGGATGCGCGTCATCTGCGCGTCGTCGGGCGCGGGCGCGATCAGGTCGCGCGGCTTGCCGGACCGGCGCGTGGCGAGGAGCGAAAGCGGGGAGGTGCGATCGTTGAACATCGTCGCCGCATCTAGGGGCGGCAACCGCGTATTTACACCCGCCGCTTTACCGTTAGTGTCCGCCGCAACCAAATCCGCCGTCAGCGCGGGAAGTATCAGGGAGCGTAAAAGGCATGGTGGACACCCCGACCGCGGACAGCCCGATCGAGCCGGACATCACGCACGTCAATCCGGCCAGCGACGCGGTCTGGTTCGGGCATCCACCCCAGTTGAAGCGGCTGTTCACCACCGAGATGTGGGAGCGGTTCGGTTACTACGGGATGCGGGCAATCCTAACCCTCTACCTCGCCAACCACTTCCTCTTCAACGATAAAACCTCGACCGGCCTTTACGGTGGCTTCACCGCTCTGGTCTATCTGACGCCGCTGATCGGCGGGCTGATCGCGGATCAATATCTCGGCTCGAAGCGCTCGGTGAAATTCGGCGCGATCATGATGGCGCTCGGCTATTTCACGCTCTGCTTCGGCGGCAGCGACGCCAGGCCGTTTGCGACGATCGACGGCCAGCGGTACGAAGTAACGGTCGGGGCGGACGCCGATGCGGGCAAGCAGTTCGTCACCGATCAGGGGCAGAGGCTCGAAATCCGCGGCAACGACGACAAGAGCGTCTCGCTGCTCGGCGCCGACGGCAACGAGGTCCGCAAGGTCACCGCCGAAGGCTTCGCTGCCGATGCAGAGCGCTCCAGCGGCTTCGTGATGATCCTGCTGATCGGCCTGTCGCTCGTCACCGTCGGCAACGGCTTCTTCAAGCCAAATATCTCGACGATCGTCGGCTCACTCTATGCGGAAGGGGACCGGCGGCGCGATGCCGGCTTCACGATGTTCTACATGGGCATCAACCTCGGCTCGCTGATCTCGCAATTCTTCTGCCCGATCCTGGCGCAGGGCGTCGGCTGGTGGGCGGGATTCGGCCTGGCCGCGGTCGGGATGACGTGTTCGTGGCTGTTGTTCCAGTTCGATGGCGGGCGGCTCGCGGGCTATGGCGAACGACCGGCGGACGCCGATCCGAAACGTGACTGGTGGATCTACGGCGGCGCGCTCGTCGCGGTGCCGCTGGTCGTGTTCCTGTTCTTCAACCTGATGAATTCGGCCGAGGCCGAGGCGGGTTCGGGGATCGTCGGCTATTTCCTGTCGCTGCCGATCATGGGCAAGGCGCTGTTCGGCACCTTCCTGCTCGGGGTTCCCGCGATCCTGATCTGGTCCGCGATCAAGGGCACCAAGACCGAATTCCAGATGATGTGCGCGGCGATGGTCCTCATCGTGTTCAACGTCGTCTTCTGGACCTTGTTCGAGCAGGCCGGCTCGTCGCTGACGTTGTTCGCGGCGCGCAATACCGTGCTGGAGATCGGCTGGACCGCGCCGCTGTTCGCGATGTTCCGCGCAACACCTTTTACCTATTATCTGTTCTTCGCGGTGCTGATAGGCGGCGTGGCCTGGCTGGCGTTCTGGTTCTTCGCGGCGGGCGAGGAAGCCAAGACCCGCCGGATCATGGCGATCGGCTTCGGCGTCGTCGCGCTCGCCGGATTTCTCGGAATGATCTACGCGCGCGCTAAGGGCTTCGCGAGCGAACCGGTCTATGTGATGCCCGCGGGCCAGACGCAGATTTTCAACGCGCTGTTCATCGTCATCCTCGCCCCCGTTTTCAGCGTGATGTGGAACACGATGGCGCGCCGCGGCATCGAGCCATCGATCCCGATCAAGTTCGCGATCGCGCTGATGGGCGTCGGCGCGGGCTTCCTGTTCCTCGTCTGGGGCACGAGCTTCGTCGGCGCCAATTTCAAGGTCGGGATGGCGTGGCTCGCGGGGCTCTATCTGATCCACTCGGTCGCGGAATTGTGCATCTCGCCGGTGGGCCTCAGCATGATCACCAAGCTGTCGATCACGCGGATCGTCGGGCTGATGATGGGGGTGTGGTTCCTGTCGATCTCGGTCGCGCAATATGTCGCGGGCGTGGTGGCGCAATTCGCCAGCGTCGAGACCGTCGGCGGGCAGGTGACCAACCTCAAGGTCAGCCTCGAAACCTACACCGGCACTTTCACGACGATCGCGGAAGTGGCGATCGTGCTCGGCGTCGTTTTGTTGCTGCTGTCGTGGCCGCTCAAGAAATGGATGCACGGCGTGACCTGACGCCGAACGGGAGACGCTCGATGGGAAATGTGATCGCCGCCGCCGTCGTGTTCGTCGGCACGCATTTCCTGTTGTCGCATCCGCTCAGGAAGCCGATCGTCGATCGCATCGGCGCGGGCGGCTTTCTCGGCATATACAGCATCGTTGCCCTCGCGACGCTGATCTGGCTCGCGCTCGCCTATCGCGCCGCGCCCGCCGAAGCACCGCTGTGGGGCGTTAACGACGCGATCTGGATCGTCGTGACCGTCGTGATGCTCTTCGCCAGCGTGCTGTTGGTTGGTTCGCTGCTCGGCAACCCGGCGTTCCCCGATCCGACCGCCACGACCCGGCCGGTGCCCGAAGCACGCGGCGTCTTCGCGGTCACGCGCCATCCGATGATGTGGTCGTTCGCGCTTTGGGGGCTGTGCCATATCGCGGTCTTTCCCGATCGCGCCAATATCACGCTCTCGCTCGCAATCATCGTCCTCGCGCTCGTCGGCGCGGCGTTACAGGACCGCAAGAAGGAAGAACTGCAGCCCGATTTCTGGCCGGTCTGGGAAAAGAAGACGAGCTACTGGCCCTTCGCGGCCATCGCCGCGGGGCGCGCCAAACTCGGCGGCTTCCGCGCGCACGACTGGGCCGGCGGTATCGTCCTCTGGCTCGTTGCGACCTGGGCGCACATCCCCCTCGCCGGCTGGGCCGCGGGGGTGTGGCGGTGGATCGGCTAAATCCGCGTCATCGCCATCATTTGCTTGCCGTAGCGCGGCCCCGCGGTCTGCCCCTTGGTCGCCATATCGAGCTTCGCCAGATCGTCCGCGGTCAGCACCAGGTCCACGGCTCCCATCGAATCCTCCAGCGTCGCGCGCCGCTTGAACCCCGGGATCGGGACGACATCCGGCCCTTGCGCGAGCAACCACGCCAGCGCCACCTGCGCCGCGCTCGCGCCATGCGCATCGCCAATGCCTTTCACGACATCGACCATCGCCAGATTCTTCGCGAAATTCTCCTGCGAATAGCGCGGGTCGTTTAGCCGGTAATCTCCTTCGCCGAGATCGCCGCGGCTCTTGATTTGCCCGGTCAGAAATCCGCGCCCGAGCGGACTATACGGCACGAACCCGATCCCTAACTCGCGGGACGCTGGCAGAATCTCCTCCTCGACG
This sequence comes from Sphingomonadales bacterium, assembly GCA_038236185.1. Lineage (GTDB taxonomy): Bacteria > Pseudomonadota > Alphaproteobacteria > Sphingomonadales > Sphingomonadaceae > Sphingomonas. The sequence goes on from JBBSTE010000007.1 coordinate 67,826, forward strand.
TCGCGCTCCCACAGCGAATATTCGCTCTGCAACGCCGCGATCGGATGCGTCGCCGCCGCGCGCCGGATCGTCACCGCGCCCGCTTCCGACAGCCCGAGATGCCGCACCTTGCCCGCCGCGACCAGTTCGCCCATCGCACCAACCGTCTCTTCGATCGGCACGTTCGGATCGACGCGATGCTGGTAGAACAGGTCGATCGCCTCGACGTTCAGCCGCTTGAGCGACTCCTCGCACGCCCGCTTCACGTTCGCCGGGGTCGAGTTCACCCCCATTTCGCCGTCGGGTCCGACGAAACCGAACTTGGTCGCGATCACGACGCCGTCACGCTTGCCGCGCAGCGCGCGACCGAGCAGCTCTTCGTTCGAATACGGTCCGTAGATTTCGGCGGTGTCGAACAAGGTCACGCCCAGGTCGATCGCACGGTGGATCGTCGCGATGCTCTCGTCCTCGGACGCCGCGCCGTAGCTGATCCGCCCGCCACCGACCATCGGCATGCAGCCGACGCCGAGAGCGGAAACCTCGAAACCCTTGCCCAGCCTCCGGTATTTCATGCCTGCATCTCCAATATCGCGTCGGCCTCGTCGTCCGCGGCCGCGGGGCCATAACGCGCGAGCGTGATGGTCGTCGCCAGATCCCACATCACATTGCCGAGCGTGCGGACGATATCGGGCATCGTCTCGACCGCGACGAGCAACCCCAGCGGAGCCACCGGCGCACCGATCGTCGCGCACACCGGCGAGATCGCACCGACGAAGCTCACTGATCCCGGTAAGCTCACCGATCCCAAGGAGGTCAGCATCGCCACCACCGCGCCCGCCGCCAGCGTCGCCGGGGTCAGCGGCACCGCAAACCAGTTCGCCACATAGATCGCGACCGCGAAATTCATCGCCGGCCCCGTCGCGCGCAGGATTGCGACCGCGAGCGGCAGCGTCACCCCCGATGTTGCGACAGGCACCCCCATCGCGCGTGTCCCCGCCAGCATCGCCGGCAGCGACGCAAGCGAGGATTGCGTCGAGATCGCGACCGCCTGCGTCGGCAGTGCCGCCCGGCTGAACGCGCCCAGGCCGATGCGCCCGCCGATCGCCGCCAGCGGATACGCCGCGAGCGAAACGACCAGCCCGACCGCCGCGACCGTCAGGATATAATGCGCCAGCGCCTGAAACGCGCCGCCGCCCGCGCGCGCGCCGACCACCAAAGCCAGCGCGAAGACGCCGACCGGGCCGATCCACAAAATCCAGTTGATCACCACCAGCATCGTATCGCGCAGGGCGACGAACACCCGGATCAGCAGCGTCCGCAACGCGCCCTCGATCCGGGTCAGCGCGAAGGCGAAGATCAGCGCGAAGACGATCATCGACAGAAAATTGCTGTCGGCCATCGCCTTGACGACGTTGGCGGGCACGATTCCGGCAAGAAAATCGCCGAGCGGCGGCGCGCCCGGGATCGTCGCCGATCCGGTCAGCGCGCTGCGCAACGCCGCCGCCGATTCGGCCGGGATCGGCACGATCGCCAGGAACAGCGGCGTCAGGAAGGCGGCGACGATCGCCGACGCCGCCATCACGATGAGGTACAACCCCACCGCGCGGCCCGCCAGCCGCCCCGCCTGCGCCGCCTCCGCGGTCGCGGCGACACCCGTCACCAGCAGCGAAAAGACCAGCGGCACGATCGTCATCTGGAGCGCGTTGAGCCACGCCTGCCCGATCGGCTGCGCGACGCGCGCCGCCGTCTCGGCCGCGCCCGGCGCCGCGGCGGCGAGCGCGATTCCGGCGATCAGGCCGATCACCAGCGCGAGCAATATGCGGGTCGATTGTGACATGCGGTCCCTTTGCCCGCTCCGCCGTCACCCCGGACTTGTTCCGGGGTCCACCGTCCGGCAAGAGCTTCGGATACAGTTCATGCGGGACCGTGGATGCCGGAACAAGCCTCTCCTGAGCAAGTCGAAGGACCCGGCATGACGGTTTGGGAGTAGCCTGATGCCCAGAAAATATTTCGGCACCGACGGCATCCGCGGCCTTACCAACCTCGCCCCGATGACCGCGGCGATGGCGATGAAGGTCGGGATGGCGGCGGGGACGTATTTTCTTCGTGGTGAACATCGCCACCGCGTCGTCATCGGCAAGGACACGCGGCTGAGCGGCTATATGCTCGAAAACGCGATGGTCGCGGGGTTTACCGCGGTCGGGATGGATGTCGTACTCCTGGGCCCGATGCCGACCCCGGCGGTCGCGATGCTGACGCATTCGATGCGCGCCGATCTCGGCGTGATGATCTCGGCGAGCCACAACCCCTATGCCGACAACGGCATCAAATTGTTCGGCCCAGACGGTTACAAGCTCAGCGACGAAGCCGAAGCCGCGATCGAGGCGATGATCGACGGCGACATCAAACTTGCCCCAGCCGCCGACATCGGCCGCGCCAGGCGGATCGAGGACGCGCGCGGCCGCTACATCCACTTCGCCAAATCGACCTTTCCCGTCGATCTGCGCCTCGATGGGCTGCGCGTCGTCGTCGATTGCGCCAATGGCGCCGCCTATGATGTCGCCCCCTCCGCATTGTGGGAACTCGGTGCCGACGTCCTCGCGATCGGCGTCAATCCCAACGGCAAGAACATCAACGACCAGGTAGGCTCGACCGCGCCGCAGACGCTGAGCGAAACCGTCGTCGCGAGTGGCGCGGCGATCGGCATCGCGCTCGACGGCGACGCGGACCGGCTGATCGTCGTCGACGAAACCGGCCGAATCGTCGACGGCGACCAGCTCATGGCGACGATCGCCGAAGGCTGGGCGCGTGACGGGCGACTGAAAGGGGAGGGCCTCGTCGCCACGGTGATGTCGAACCTCGGCCTCGAACGCCACTTGTCGAAACTCGGCCTCGGCCTGACCCGCGCCAGGGTCGGCGACCGCTACGTCCTCGAGGAAATGCGTAAAGGCGCCTTCAACGTCGGCGGCGAGCAATCGGGCCACATCATCCTCACCGACTATGCGACGACCGGCGACGGCCTCGTCGCGGGCCTTCAGATCCTCGCCGAACTGCAGCGCGCCGCCGCCCCGGCGAGCGAGGTCCTTCACCGCTTCGACGCGGTGCCGCAACTCCTCAAGAACGTGAAGTTCGCCAGGCGCGGCAAACCGCTCGAAGCCGAGTCGGTCAAAGCCGTGATCGCCGAAGCCGAAACCGAACTGGACGGCCGCGGTCGCCTCGTCATCCGCCCCTCTGGAACCGAACCGGTGATCCGCGTGATGGCCGAAGGCGACGATCGCGCGCAGGTCGAACGCGTGGTGGAACGGATTTGCGAAGCGGTCAGGGCGGCTGCGTAAAGGGCAGGACACAAGGAAAGGGCATTCAATGATCGTCGTGCATCATCTGGGCATCTCGCAGTCGGACCGTATCGTCTGGCTGTGCGAGGAGCTTGGCCTCGACTACGAACTGGTCCGCCACGAACGCGATCCGGTCACGCGGCTTGCGCCGGCGTCCTATCGGGCGCTCCACCCCACCGGGACCGCGCCGGTCATCACCGATGGGGATCTGACCCTCGGCGAATCGGCGGCGATCATCGAATATCTGGCGCGGCGCTATGCGGGCGGAGCGCTGTTCGTCGCACCCGACCGCGACAATTTCGCCGACTTCCTCTACTGGTTTCATTTCGCCAACGGCTCGATGATGCCGGCGGCGATGATCCCGCTCATCGCGATGATGGCGGGCGGTGACGCGGCGTCCGCCACCGGCCTGACCGCGAGGCTGGATCGCAACTATGCCATGCTCGAAGACCGACTCGGTAATGTCGATTGGCTCGCCGGCGCGGAATTCACCGCCGCCGATATCATGATCGCCTTCCCGCTCACCACGATGCGGCTTTTCGCACCGCGCGACCTAACGGCCTATCCCAATATTCTTGCCTATCTCTCGCGTCTTGCCGAACGGCCCGCATTCCAGCGCGCGATGAAGAAAGCCGACCCGGATCTCGCCATACCCTTGTCCTGAGACTGTTCTCGCTTTCACGCCTTCCGTTGTCGACTTATGTTCAGCCCATGCTCGACATGCGCCCCGATTGCGAACGCTGCGGCGTCGATCTTCCCGCCGACGCGCCAGGCGCGTTCATCTGTTCGTTCGAATGCACCTTCTGCGCCGAATGCGCCGACGCGGTGGACGAGCGTTGCCCGAATTGCGGCGGCGAATTGCTCGATCGGCCGACGCGCACGGGAAAGCGGCTCGCCGCCAATCCCGCTTCGACCCAGCGCCGCTTCAAGGATTGAGGCTGTCCTACACGGACCGATCCGTGTCATGATGTACGCATGCGTCACGCGTCGCCCGATCATCGTGCCCCGGTCCGCGGCAATAACGTCGTGTGCGTTGGTGTGACTTTCGTGTGACTTTCGAGGCCAAGGCATTGATTCCGCGTATCCTCATCACCGCGGGCTCCGATTCGGGCGGCGGCGCGGGAATCCAGGCCGATATAAAGACCGTGACGATGCTCGGCGGCCACGCGATGACCGCGGTGACCGCCATCACGGCGCAAAACACGCTCGGCGTCCAGGCGGTGCACGTGATCCCCACCGACATCGTCGTCGCGCAAATGCGCTCGTGCATCGAGGACATCGGCGTCGATGCGGTCAAGATCGGGATGATCGGCTCGGCGGAGACCGCGCATGCGGTCGCCGATCTGCTCGAACGGCTCGACGTGCCTATCGTGTTCGATCCGGTGATGGTCGCGACGAGCGGCGACACGCTCGCCGATGCGATCACCGTCGCCGCGTTCGAGCGGCTGATGGGGCTGGCGAGCGTGGTCACGCCCAATCTGCCCGAACTTGCGGCCCTCGGCGGGGAGGAGGCGGTTCTCGCGCACGGCTGCCATCTGCTCGCCAAGGGCGGGCACGCGGACGGCCACTGGATCGTCGATCGGCTGCTCGGCCCCTTGGGCGAGATCGCGCGGCTGGAGGCGAAAAGGTTCGACAGCGACGATACCCACGGCACCGGCTGCACCTTGGCGAGCGCGCTCGCGTGCGGGCTGGGCGAAGGCATGCCGATCGCCGAAGCCTTTACCCGCGCGATCCGCTTCGTCCGGATCGCGATCCTGTCGGCGCCCGGCCTCGGGCAGGGCCATGGACCGTTGGGGCATGCGCTGGGCGTCTCGCCTTTCGATGAGATCGAGGGCTGAGATGCCGGGCCTGAAACACGAAAAGCTCTGCCTCGCCCCCGTCGCCGGCATCGACGAGGCCGGGCGCGGCCCGCTCGCCGGCCCGGTCGTCGCCGCCGCGGGGATCCTTCCCGCGCGTGGCGTGCCCCGCGGCATCGACGATTCGAAGAAGCTCAGCCCGTCCGAACGCGAGCGGCTGTGCGGTCGCCTCAAGGGCTGCGCGATGATCGGCGTCGGCGTGGTCGAGGCCGACGAGATCGACACGCTCAACATCTATTGGGCGACGATGAAGGCGATGACGCTCGCGGTCGAGGCTTTGTGCCGCGACCATGGCTGCGCCCCCGGCCACGTCCTCGTCGACGGCAACCGCCTGCCGCGCTGGGGCTTCGCCGCCACCCCGATCGTCGGCGGCGACGCGATCTCGCTGTCGATCGCCGCCGCCTCGATCGTCGCCAAGCATACCCGCGACACGATCATGATCGCCCACGCCGAATCGCATCCGCACTACGATTGGCATTCGAACAAGGGCTATGCCGCCCCCGCGCACCTCCGCGCGCTGCGCGAACACGGGCCGTCGCCGCTCCACCGCCGCAGCTTCGCGCCGGTCGCGGCGGCGATGAGTCTTTTCGGCCACACCGCTACCGGTTGAGTCTGGTGGCCCAATCGGACTCAAGATGTAGGCAGGGCCGCGAAATGTTCCGCCGCGTTAACCATTTCGTAAGCGTAACCGTTAACCAATGTTTCCTTGACGAAGAGTCCGCGGGTTTCGCAGCTTGGGCCGGCAAGAGGGGGAAATATGGGGCTGTTGACGAAGATCGCGCCGGTCGCAGCGCGCGGAGAAACCCTGCCGCTCGACGCGCTGCTGATGGGTGATTGCATCGCGACGATGCGGTCGCTGCCTGCGAAGTCGGTCGACATGATCTTCGCCGATCCGCCCTATAACCTGCAACTCGGCGGCGAATTGTTCCGCCCCGACGGCAGCCACGTCGATGCGGTCACCGACGATTGGGACAAGTTCGACAGCCTGAAACATTACGACGCCTTCACCCGCGCCTGGCTCGCCGAGGCGCACCGCATCCTGAAGGACGACGGCACGATCTGGGTGATCGGCAGCTATCACAACATCTTCCGCGTCGGCGCCGCGGTGCAGGATCTCGGCTATTGGATCCTCAACGACATCGTCTGGCGGAAAGCCAATCCGATGCCCAATTTTCGCGGCACCCGCTTCACCAACGCGCATGAGACGCTCATTTGGGCGTCGAAGGGCGAGAAGGCGAGATACACCTTCAACTACCGCAGCATGAAGACGCTCAACGACGAACTCCAGATGCGCAGCGACTGGGAATTCCCGATCTGCGGCGGGCAGGAACGGCTAAAGAAGGATGGTCTAAAGGTCCATCCGACGCAGAAGCCCGAGGCATTGCTCTACCGCATACTTCTCGCCTGCACCAAACCCGGCGACGTCGTGCTCGATCCGTTCTTCGGCACCGGCACCACTGGCGCGGTCGCCAAGCGGCTCGGCCGCCACTGGATCGGGATCGAGCGCGAAAGCGACTATTGCGTCGCCGCGATCGAGCGGATCGAGGCCGCTCTGCCGCTCGACGAATCCGCGCTCGCGACGATGCAGAGCCCGCGCAGCCAGCCCAAGGTCGCCTTCGGCGTCCTCGTTGAAAACGCGATGCTCATGGCCGGCAGCGCTTTGACCGATTCGAAACGTCGTTGGCGCGCGACGGTCCGCGCCGATGGCTCGCTGCTCAGCGACTGCGGCACGATCGGCTCGATCCATAAGCTCGGCGCCACGCTCCAGGGCGCGCCCGCGTGCAACGGATGGAGTTTCTGGCATTACGAGACTCCCAAGGGCCTCGCCCCGATCGACGCGCTCCGCCAGACCTACCTTTTGGCGACGCAAATCTAGCCGCGCTTGCCGTCGCCCGCACGGACGCTAGACGGTCCGGACGCGACACGAGGGCGAAACGGTGACGGCATACGAAGCGAAACTGGGTCTCTATATCGACGGCGAATGGCTCGGCGGCGAAGGCCGCGACACCCACAACGTCGTCAACCCCGCGACCGGCGCGACGCTCGGCGCACTGCCGCTGGCGACCGCCGCCGACCTCGACCGCGCGCTCGAAGCCGCCGACCGCGGCTTCAAATCGTGGCGCGCGACGCCGCCGGAACAACGCGCCGCGATCCTGACCAAAACCGCCGCGCTGATCCGCGAGCGCGCCGACCGCCTCGCCCGCGTCGCAACGCTTGAGCAGGGCAAGATCCAGGCCGAGGCCAAGGGCGAAGCCACCTTCGCCGCGGCGTTGCTCGATTTCCACGCCGCCGAAGGCTTGCGCGTCTACGGCCGCGTCCTGCCGCGCCCGGCGGGGACGCGCAGCCTGGTCCTCCACCAGCCGGTCGGCCCGGTCGCGGCGTTCTGCGCGTGGAACTTTCCGATCATGAACGTGGTGCGCAAGATCGCCCCCGCGCTCGCCGCGGGCTGCTCGATCATCATCAAGCCAAGCGAGGAAACCGCGGGTTCGGCGGTCGAGGTGATGCGCTGCTTCCAGGACGCGGGACTCCCAGGCGAGGTCGCGCAATGCGTGTTCGGCGTCCCCGACATGGTCTCGCGCCAGCTCCTCGCCTCGCCGGTCACGCGCAAATTGAGCTTCACCGGCTCGGTCCCGGTCGGCAAGCATTTGATGCGCCTCGCCGCCGATACGATGATGAAGACGACAATGGAATTGGGCGGCCACGGCCCGGTCCTCGTGTTCGACGATTGCGATCTGGAAAAGACGCTTAACACGCTCGTCGCGCATAAGTTCAGGAATGCAGGCCAAGTCTGCGTCGCGCCGACGCGCTTCCACGTCCAGCAAGGCATCTACGATCGCTTCGCCGCGGGTTTCGCCGAACGGACCAAGCGCCTCAAGGTCGGTGACGGTATGGCCACCGACAGCCAGATGGGTCCGATGGGCAACCCGCGCCGCCCCGAGGCGATCGCGGCGCTTGTCGAAGATGCGCAACGCACCGGCGGGAAGGTGCTGGCGGGGGGCGAGCGCCGCGGCCGCGACGGCTTCTTCTTCGATCCGACGGTGATCGCGGATGTGTCGCTCGAAGCGCGTGCGATGAACGAGGAACCGTTCGGGCCGATCGCCTTGCTGCGCCCGTTCGAGACCGTCGAGGAGGCAATAGCGGAAGCCAACCGCCTGCCGTTCGGCCTCGCCGCCTATTGCTTCACCGAGAACGGCCGGCGTCAGAATCTGCTCGGCGACGAAATCGAGGCGGGGATGGTCGCGATCAACTCGGTCCGGCTGAGCTGGCCCGACGCGCCGTTCGGCGGGGTCAAAGACAGCGGCCACGGCTCCGAGGATGGCCCCGAAGGCATCGCCGCGCATCTCGTCACCAAGACGGTTCACATGATGTGAGCGACATGTACCTCCGTCCCGTGCGGTTCGTCGATACGCCGATCGGGCAAACCGACGGCACGGTCGCGCGGCTCGCGGGCGGGATGCAATGGTTCGCCGCTTATGAGGTGATCGAACCCGGCAGCCGGCGCACCGTGGCGGTCACCGACGTCGTCTCGCTGGGTGAGCGAGCCATGACACTTCACGCCCGGATAACCGCGCCGCGCTCCGCCATTCAGTTCGGCGCGCGCACGCTGCGGTTCGATCAGCCGACCGTCGCGGGTATTCTCAACGTCACCCCCGACAGCTTCTCCGACGGCGGCGGACACCACGACGATCCCACCTCCGCGGCGGCGGCTGGCGCCGACATGGCGGCGGCGGGCGCGGCGATCGTCGACGTCGGCGGCGAATCGACCCGGCCCGGCGCGCCGCTCGTTTGGGAAGGCGACGAGGCGAAGCGCGTCGTTCCGGTGATCGAGCGCCTCGCCGCGAGCGGCGCGATCGTTTCGATCGATACCCGCAAGGCCGCGGTGATGGAGGACGCACTCGCCGCCGGCGCACATATCGTCAATGACGTGTCGGCGCTGCTGTGGGACGATCGCTCGACCGAAGTCGTGGCGAAGGCAAATTGCCCGGTCATCCTGATGCATTCACCCGATCCGAAGTCCGGCCCGCACGGCGGCGGCGGGTATCGCGACGTTCTCGCCGAGGTGCTTATTTGGCTCGAGGCGCGGGTCGACGCAGCGGTCGCAGTGGGGATCGATCGCGGCAAGATCATCGTCGATCCGGGGATCGGTTTCGGCAAGACGCTCGCCGATAATCTTGCGCTGATCAACGGCCTCGCCGCTTTCCACTCGCTCGGCTGCCCGATCATGCTCGGCGCGAGCCGCAAGCGGATGATCGGCGCGCTCGCCAACGAGGCGCCGGTTGGCGAGCGCCTCGCGGGGTCGATCGCGCTGGCGTTGAAGGGTGCCGAGGCGGGGGTACAGATCCTGCGCGTCCACGACGTTGCCGAGACGGTCCAGGCTTTGCGGGTCTGGCGCGGGTTGCGCGATCGCGCGTTGGCAGGATGAGATGGGGCGGGATGATGGTGGGCGCTGACGGGCTCGAACCGCCGACCCTCTCGGTGTAAACGAGATGCTCTACCAACTGAGCTAAGCGCCCGCTCTTTGCCGGTTCACGCCGGCCGCACTCAAATACCAAAGCTCAGGCGATCGGCAAGCCCTGCGCGCGCATCGTCGAGACATAGGCGCGCATCGCTTCAAGCGCGGTTTTCGACAGCGCCATGAAGGCGCGGCGGCGGTCGAACGGGTCGGGCTGACGCTCGAACAGCCCGGCATCGGTCATCCGGCCGATCCATCGGAGCGCAGTGGTCGGCGCGACCGCGGCGGCGATGCACAGGCTCGACACCGACACCTCGGCGCGTTCGAGATGCGCCGCGAACAGATCGAGCAGCATGTCCCACGCCGGATCCTCGAACAGCCCCGCGCCGAAATGCTTGTCGCGCGACCGGCGCGCGCGGATCGCCTGGCGGATCGTCTGCGGGTCGATCGGCTCGACACCAACCGCCGGCCCGGCATCGAAGGTCGGGCGACGATCGGCGACGCTACCGGCCCGCATATCGTTTTCGTCGCCGCGGCTGAGCCGGGCGAGCATCTCGGCGATACGCGCGACTTCCTCGTTCAGCTTCGCGAGCCGCGCCGCTTCGCCTTCCGAGAGACGATCGGGGAGCGCCGTGCGGCCCGACATTTCGGCGGCGAGCGCGAGAGCGGCGACCCGATCGGCGATGGTCGGCGTGCATAGGAGCTGGACGCGTTCGCCGAGCAGTTCGGCGGCGACCTGATCGATTTGCGTTTCGTCGAGCGCGACAATCGCGTGAAGCTCCAGGCGCGCGACCGCGCGGGCGATCCGCGGCAGCGCGGCGGCGAGCGTCGCGGGGGCGACACCCACGGTTTCGACCATCACGACCGGGCGGTGCGATCGCGGTCCGAAATCATCATCGACATCGGACCACGCGATTCGGGCCAGGGCGCGGCCGTCGACGAGACCAATGGCTTGCTCGGCTTCGGCGGACATCGCCGGTTCGGCGATCACAAACGCCACGATCGCCCCTCTTCCCCGGGAGTCTTCCATGGCCGCCGTCAACGGACTCCGATCAATCGAGCGATTTGACGATCTCCTCGACCATCTTCTTCGCGTCGGACAGCAGCATCATCGTATTGTCCATGTAGAATACGTCGTTATCGACCCCGGCATAGCCGACCCCGCCCATCGAGCGTTTGATGAACAGCACGGTCTTGGCCTTTTCGACGTCGAGCACGGGCATGCCGTAGATCGGGGAGGTCTTGTCGGTCTTGGCGGCGGGGTTGGTCACGTCGTTGGCACCGATGACGAAGGCGACGTCGGTCTGCGAGAACTCGCTGTTGATGTCCTCGAGTTCGAAGACGTCGTCATAGGGCACGTTGGCTTCGGCGAGCAGCACGTTCATGTGCCCCGGCATCCGCCCCGCGACCGGGTGGATCGCATATTTCACGCGGACGCCGTGCGCCTTCAATTTGTCGCCCATCTCGCGCAGCACGTGCTGCGCCTGCGCGACCGCCATGCCGTAGCCGGGGACGATGATGACCTGTTCGGCCTGGCTGAGCAGGAACGCGGCGTCTTCGGCCGAACCGCGCTTCCACGGACGGTCGATTTTCTCGCCCCCGCCCGCATCGGCGACCGCGCCGAAGCCGCCTGCGATCACGCTGATGAAGCTGCGGTTCATCGCGCGGCACATGATGTAGCTGAGGATCGCACCCGACGAGCCGACGAGCGCGCCGGTGATGATCATCGCGGTGTTGTGAAGCGTGAACCCCATCGCCGCCGCCGCCCAGCCCGAATAGCTGTTCAGCATCGACACGACGACGGGCATGTCGGCGCCGCCGATCGGGATGATCAGCAGGAAGCCGATCGCGAAGCTGAGCGCGGTGATCGTCCAGAATACCCAAGGGCTCTGATCGGTGACGAAGTACGCGATCAGCCCGAGGATGCTGGCGAGGACCGCCAGATTGACGACGTGCCGCCCCGGCAGCAGGATCGGCGAGCCCGACATGTTGCCGTTGAGTTTAAGGAACGCGATCACGCTGCCCGAGAAGGTGATCGCGCCGATCGCGATGCCGAGGCCCATCTCGACCCGGCTGACCTGGTGGATCGCGGCGAACGGCTGGCCGATCATCGGGATCACCATGTCGGCGATGCCGAACGCGAGCGGATTGAGGAACGCCGCCGCCGCGACGAGCACCGCGGCGAGGCCGACGAGGCTATGGAACGCGGCGACGAGCTGCGGCATCGCGGTCATCGCGATGCGGCGCGCGGTGGTGATGCCGATCGTGGCGCCGATGGCGATGGCGGCGAGGATTTCCAGCGCGGCGATCCAATCGATGCTGTAGCCCGGCGCGGCGACGCCAGTCATGCGCAGTAATCCGTGCGGATTACCGAGCGGCTCGGCAAGCATGGGAGCATGCGTCACCAGCGTCGTCACCACCGCGATCGTCATGCCGATCATGCCGAAGCGGTTGCCGCGCTGGCTCGACGTCGGGCTGGAGAGGCCGCGCAGCGCGAGGATGAAGCACGCGCCCGCGACGAGATACGCCAGCGCCGCCCAGGGGTTTACCGAAGTCGTGTGTTCCATGTATCCCCGGCCCTGCCCCCAATCGTCATGCCGGCGGAGGCCGGCATCGCTTAGTTCGTACGTGGTGCCCAACACCACGCGGCCCCGGCCTCCGCCGGGGCGACGGCTTAGTGCTTGGCCACCACCGGCCGATCCTTCTTCTTGTACATCGCGAGCATCCGCGCGGTGACCGCGAAGCCGCCGAAGATGTTGACGCTCGCCAGCGTCACTGCGACCAGCCCGAGCCATTTCGAGGTCGCGCCCGCGCCGCCCGAGCCGCTTGCCGCCGCCGCGATCAGCGCGCCGACGATGATGACGCTGGAGATCGCGTTGGTCACCGCCATCAGCGGCGTGTGGAGCGCTGGGGTGACCGACCAGACGACGTAATAGCCGACGAAACACGCCATCACGAAGATCGACAGAATCGCGACGAAATCCATCTAGCGGCTCCCTAAGGTCACACTAAGGTCACACCAAGAACGGTGTTCGCGGCGGCGAATGTCGAGAATGTTGAGGACTGCCATCACCATTCCACTCTCTCCCGCGTCGCGCCCAAACGCGCGGGTGCGACGTTTGCAGAAACCGGCGGTGTAGGACAGGGGTTTTTCGGCGGACCGGCGACGCGGCATGCGCGAGGATCAGCCCTTGACCTTACGATCGGCCTTGGCGACGATCTCGGCGGCGCATTCGGATATTTCGGTTGCGCGGCATTTGCCGGTCATCGAGGCGAGCCGATTTGGCGCGAACTGACCGTTGGTTTTCAGAAGGTCGATCATATATTCGAATTGCGCCCCGTCTGGCGTGACGTTGCCGAGGATCACCAGCGCGAGATCGTCGTCATCCTCCGGCCCGACCGCACGAAGGTGCGACGCGGTGTCGAGGCTCTTGATGAGCGCGTCCGACAGCTTGAGCGTCAGCGCGGCGTCGCCGCCCGCGCGGACATCGACCGGGCGGCGATCAGCGGCGGCGTTGGCGGCGAGCGCGGCGGCGAGGAGGAGGGGGATCATTTGGGGGGACTTCCGGATTTGGGCTTGGCGATCTTTCGATCCTCCCCGGAACGGGGAGGGGGACCGTCCGGCGCAGCCGGATGGTGGAGGGGCGGTGCCACGAGCGTAACGAGCGACGCGGCCGCTTCGTCGGCGTTCCGGAGTACATCGCTAGCAGGAATCCGCACGATCGTCAGTCCCCGCGACCGCAGGTATGCGTCGCGTACCGCGTCTCGCTTGGGCTGGCCTTCCACCGAGTGGACTTGCCCGTCGATCTCGATCGCCAGCTTTCCGGCGGCGCAGTAGAAGTCGATCGTGTAATCCGGCCCCATCGGATGCTGACGCCGAAACTTTAGGCCCGCGGGCGCGCCGCGCAGCCGTTGCCAAGAGCAGCACTTCGGGATAGCTCATCTCTTTGCGGAGTTTGCGGGCGCGGTGCACTTCAGGCGGCATCTCCTTGCGAGAGGCCCCTCCACCACACCCTGCGGGCGCGGTCCCCCTCCCCGTGCCGGGGAGGATCATAGGAGCCGCGCGTTCACTACCGCGCCGTCCTTGGTCAGCCGCACCGCGTCGCCGATCTCCTCGTCGAGCACCGGCCGCCCCGCGTCCTTGTCCCAGAAGGTCGAGAGGAAATTGTAGAGGTTGCGCGCGAACAGCGCGCTCGTGTCCGCCGCCAATCGCGAAGGCACGTTGCGGTGGCCGACGATCCTGACGCCGTTTACCGTCACCACTTCGCCCGCGACCGCGCCTTCGACGTTGCCGCCCTGTTCGACCGCGAGATCGACGATGACGCTGCCGGGGCGCATCGTCGCGACCTGCGCCGCCGAGATGAGGCGCGGGGCGGGCTTGCCGGGGATCAGCGCGGTGGTGATGACGATGTCCTGTTTGGCGATATGGCCCGAGACGAGATCGGCCTGCGCCTTTTTATATTCGTCGCTGGTCTCGCCGGCGTAGCCGCCCGCGCCTTCGCCCTCGATCCCCGCGACGCCTTCGACGAAGACCGGTTTCGCGCCGAGCGACTGGATTTGCTCTTTCGTCGCCGAGCGCACATCGGTCGCGGAGACCTGCGCGCCGAGGCGGCGGGCGGTGGCGATCGCCTGCAGTCCCGCGACGCCGACCCCCATAACGAAGACCTTGGCGGCGGAGATCGTGCCCGCCGCGGTCATCATCATCGGGAAGGCGCGGCCGTATTCGCCCGCCGCGTCGAGCACCGCCTTGTAACCCGCGAGGTTCGACTGCGAAGACAGGATGTCCATCGATTGCGCGCGGGTAATGCGCGGCATGAATTCCATCGCCAGCGCTTCGAGTCCGGCGGCGGCGTAGCCTTCGATCCTGGCGCTCTCTCCGAATGGGTTTAGCCCCGCGACGAGCCATGCGCCGGGCGCGGCGCCCGCGAGCGAGGCAGCGTCCGGCCCCTGCACCCCGAGGATGATTTCCGCGCCCGCCAAGGTCGCGGCCCGATCGGCGACGGTCGCGCCGGCATCGGTGTACGCCTGGTCGGCGATCGACGCGGTCTCCCCCGCGCCCGTTTCGACCGCGAGCGTCGCGCCGAGCGCGGCGAATTTCTTGACCGTCTCGGGCGTCGCGGCGACGCGGCTTTCGCCGTCGGCGGTTTCCTTGAGGACGGCGATCTTCAAGGCGGTCAGGCGATCAGCCAGATCACGACCGCGGCGATGATCGCGCAGCCGAGCGTGCCCCATTTGAACAGGCTGGTGATGTTGCCGTAGGTTTCGGTGTGCGCCTTGATGTCCATGTCGCCGGCCACAGGTGATCCTCTTCGCGTGTCGTGTCGCGCCGTCCTTATCCGCGCCAGGCGCGGCGCTCAAGGTATTTGCTTTTTAACACGCTCACGGGCGTGAAACGGTGCCAGCCCTCTCGCGTTTGTTTGGCGCCCTCACGGGCGCGGGGCGGCACCAGCCCACTCCCTCACCCCGCCTCCCATTCAGCATATCCTAGATGGGAGGTGGGGAGAGGGAGAGGGCTGGTGCCGCTCTATCGCCGAGAGGCGATCAAACAAAGACTCTCTGGCACCGCCGCTCGCCGGCCACCGCGCCAAACAAACCTCCGCTTAAGCTGCCCTTTACCGCTTTCCGACTATCCAAACCCCCGGACCGGACGGGAATAACGGATGACGCGGAGCGGCCAGCGCCTCCTGATGCTGATCGACGATGAACCGGCGCAGCGGCGGCTGGTGGCGGCGCTTGCCGCGCGCGCGGGGTGGCGGGCGGTGTTCGCCGGCGATGCCGAAATGGCGATCGCGATGCTCGGCACGCAGGACGGGATGCAGCTCGACGCGATCCTGCTCGACCATTCCGCGCCCGATGCCGATGCGACGCCGCTGATCGCCGAATTGCGCGAACGTCGCCCGGCGCTGCCGATCCTGATGCTGACCGCCAACGGATCGGTCGCGCATGCGGTGTCGGCGATGCGCGCGGGGGCGACCGATTTCCTGGTCAAGCCGCTCGCGCCCGAACGGCTGCTCGCCGCGCTCGACGCGGCGGTCGGCGGGACCGCGGCGGGAGAGCTTCGGCCGCTGACCGAGAAGATCCCGGCGCTGCTCGGCTTCGACGAGATCGTCGGATCAGCGCCCGATTTCCGCGCCGCTTTGGCGATCGCCGCCAAAGCCGCCCGCGCGCGCGTCGCGGTGCTGGTCGAGGGCGAGAGCGGGGTCGGCAAGGAAGTCGTCGCCGAGGCGATCCACGCCGCCTCCCCACGCGCCAAGAAGCCGATGGTGGCGATCAATTGCGGCGCGACCCCCGCCAACCTGATCGAAAGCGATCTCGTCGGGCACGAGAAAGGCGCGTTCACCGGCGCGTTCGAACGCAAGATCGGGCGGCTGATCGACGCCGACGGCGGCACGATGTTCATCGACGAGATCGACGCGATGCCGCTCGACGCGCAAGCGCGGCTGATGCATTTCCTGCAGACGGCCGAAGTGCATCCGATCGGCGCGCGGCATTACCGCGAGATCGACGTGCGGGTGATCGCGGCGACCAACGTGCGGCTCGCCGACGAGGTCGAGGCGGGGCGGTTTCGCGAAGACCTCTATTTCCGGCTGAGCGCGGTGCATGTCACGATCCCGCCCTTGCGCGAGCGGACCGGCGATATCCCGGCGCTGGCGCGGCATCTGCTCGCGCGGATCGCGCGGCAACCGGGACTGAGACAGCTTGGCATCACCGACGATGCGCTGACGCTGCTCGTCGATTACGAATGGCCGGGCAACGTCCGCCAGCTCCAGAACGCGCTCTTCCGCGCGGCGGTACTGTGCGAGGGCGCGGCGCTGACGCGCGTCGATTTCCCACAGATCGCGGCGCTCGACAGCCGGCGCGCCGCAGTCCCGATCACCGAAAAGATGGCGACATCGGGCGGGGTCACGCTGTTCCACGCCGACGGCAATCTGCGCGCGCTCGAGGATATCGAGGCCGATGTGATCCGCCTCGCGATCGGCCATTATCGCGGGCGGATGACCGAAGTCGCGCGGCGGCTCGGCATCGGACGCTCGACGCTTTACAGGAAGCTCGGCGAGCTGGGGATCGACAACGCCGCCTGACCGCGCGATGCGTGGGCGTATGCTCGCCTTTCAAAATCGCGTCGCGCTGGTCACCGGCGCGGCTTCGGGAATCGGCCTCGCGGTCGCGCGGCATCTGGCCGAACAGGGCGCCGAGCGACTCGTCCTGACCGATGTGGACGCCGAGGCGCTGGCGCGTGTCCGCGTCGGCTGCACCGTCGATCTCGTGCCTGGCGACGTGCGCGATGAGGCGTTGTGGGACGAACTCGCCCCACGGCTCGACGGGCTCGATCACGCCGTCGTCAATGCCGGGGTCGCGGGCGCGGGTCCGATCGCCGACCTTGCCCTCGAGGACTGGCGGCGGATCGTCTCGGTCAATCTCGATGGCGCGTTCCTGACGCTGCGCGCGGTGATGCGCGCGATGCGGGGGCGCGGCGGGAGCATCGTCGCGGTCGCCTCGGCGGCGGGGCTGAAGGCGGAGCCGGGAATCGCCGCGTACGGCGCGTCGAAGGCGGCGCTGATCCAGCTCGCCAAGGTCGCGGCGAAGGAAGGCGCGGCGGACCGCATCCGCGTCAACGCGATCGCGCCCGCGGGCGTCGAGACGCCGGTGTGGGACGCGGTGCCGATGTTCGCGGATCGCGCCGCGCGGATCGGGCGCGAGGCGGCGTTCGCCGAACTCGTGGCGCTGGCGACACCGATCGGGCGCTACGCCAAACCCGAGGAGATCGCGGCGCAGATCGCGTTCCTGCTGTCCGACACGGCGGCGACGATCACCGGCAGCGTGTTGGTGAGCGATGGCGGGTATCTGCTGTGACGATCGGGGCGGGCCACCTGCTTCAGCCCTCTCCCGCTTGCGGGAGAGGAGCGAGACTTGGTCCGCGCGCTTCTGCGCGGGCCTAGTCGCAGCGGTGAGGGTCTTCTTCTTTCTTCTGGCGCGATAGAAGAAGAAAGAAGACCCTCACCCAACCCTCTCCCGTGAAGAACGGGAGAGGGCCAAGAAGAACGGGAGAGGCCAAGACTGTCAAAGCCGCCGGATCAGCGTGTCGGCGCGGGCGATCCAGGCGGGGTCGGCGATGACCTGCTGGCGCGCGCCGGGGCCGGGGGGTAGCACTTGCAGCTTGCCGTCGTCGCGTCCGATCAACCGACCGAACACGAAACGGCCCGCCGGGCGCGGGACGAGGACATCGCGGTTGAGCGCGCCCGCGAATTCCTCGGGCGCGATGCGCGCGCACCAGATCGCGTCGCCCGCGCGATAGTCGCCGATGCTGGCGGTGACGGTGATCGCGATGAGGCCGGGCGCGGCCTGCGGTGGGAGCGCGGTCGCGGCCTTGCGGGGGGCTTCCGCCCCGCCAGCGCCGAGGACCGCGGCGACGGGAATGTCGGGGCGGTCGGGCAGAGTGACGAGGTCGGCCGCCTCGACGTCCAAGGCGGCGGCGATGCGGTTGAGCCAGCCGACCGAGACCGTCCGCGTGCCCGTCTCGAGCCGCCCGATCGTCTGCGCGGTCGTCGGCGGGTCGCAGCGTCGGCCGACCTCCTCGAGCGTCAGGCCCTTGGCGCGGCGGACTTCGCGGATTGCGGTGATCATGGGCACTTCCTAACCAGATCGGTTTTCGTTCTTTCCTACAAGCGTGACGATATGGCAAGCCCGCCGCGACTCGGACATCGTGGAGGCGGCATGCGCGAACTGGTGGAGAAGACGATCGACGCGCACGGGCTGGTCGGCGCGCGGCCCTTACGAGGGCGCGGGCGGAGCGTGACGGTGAACGTCGCCGAATCGCCGCTCGGCTGGCTGCGCGCGCACGGCCATGTCGATGCCCGCCAGTTCGAGGCGGGGGAGCGGTTGCGCGGCGACTTCGAGAGCGCCTCGCTTGGCCCGCGTGTCACGATGCATTGGGCGGCGCGGGTCGACGGCGGGCGGCATGACGGCCTCGACCCGACCACCGCGCAGATCGCGGCGAAGCGGCGGTTCGACGCCGCAACCGCCGCGCTGGGGCGCGGGCTGAGCGACATCGCGTGGCGCGTGATCTGCGCCGGCGAATCCTTGCCGACGGCCGAAAAAGCGATCGGCTGGCCTGCGCGATCGGGGCGCGTCGTGCTGACGCTGGCGCTCGACCGGCTGGCGGATCATTATCATCTGCGCTGACTTGCCTCGACCCGCGCGCGGGCCGATATTCGCGCACCGAGGGAGAGCATCGCGATGATCGTCTATGGATCGAGCCTGTCGCCGTTCGTGCGCAAGACACTTGCGTTCGGGCATGAAAAGGGCCTGACGCTGGAGGTCCGCCCCGGCGGGATGGGACAGGGCGGCGAGGAATTCGCCGAGGTCTCGCCTTTTCACAAGATGCCCGGCTTCCGCGATCCCGGCGCCGACGACGGCCGCGACTTCGTCATTTCGGATTCGACCGCGATCATCACCTATCTGGAGGCGAAGCATCCCGAGCCGAACCTGATCCCGGCCGATCCGATCGCGCGCGCGCGGACGATCTGGTTCGAGGAGTTCAGCGACACGATCATCGTCAAGATGGGCGGCGCGATGTTCTTCAACCGGCTGGTCGCGCCGAAATTCCTCAACCAGCCCGGCGACGAGGCGGCGGCCGCAGCGGCCGAGCGCGACGAGCTTCCGCCGGTGCTCGATTATCTCGAGAGCGTGGTTCCCGACAGCGGCTTTCTGGTCGAGGGCCGGATCACGCTCGCCGACCTCGCGGTGGCGTCGCCCTTCGTCAATCTCGCGCATATCCACGTTGCGATCGACCGCGCGCGGTGGCCCAGGGCGACCACCTATCTCGACGCGATCGTGGCGCGGCCGTCGTTCGCGCCGATGATCGCCGCCGAGCGCAAGATGGTCGCGGCGCTGGGGTGATGCGCGTCGCCTTCGTCAAGGGGCATGGTTCGGGAAACGATTTCCCCGCGATCGACGCGCGCGACCTGACGCTCGACGATCGCGAATGGGGGCAATTGGCGCGCGCGCTGGCGGATCGCGCCGGGCCGGTGGGCGGCGACGGGCTGCTTGCGCTGATGCCGGGCGACAAGACGCATGCCTTTGGTTTCCGGATGTGGAACAGCGACGGCAGCGAGGCGGAGACGTGCCTCAACGGCCTCAGACTCGTCGCGCGGATGGGCTTCGCGGCGCTCGGCCTTCCGCGCGCGACGGTGCATCTCAAGACCAGCGTCGCCGAAGTCGCCGAAGACGCGGAGATCGCGCCCGGCGTTTACGGCGTGCGCGAGACCGCGGGGCCGGCCTCGCTCGACGTCGGCGACTGGCCGATGACGAGCGACACGCCCGAGATCGTCGAGCGCGCGATCGACCGCTTGCCGACGTCCCTCGCCTTCACCGCGGTGGCGATGCCCAACCCGCATCTGATCGCGTTCGTCGAGGCGGTCGACGACGTCGAGCTGATCCGCATCGGTAGCGTCTGCGAAGCCGCGCCCGACTGGCTACCCAACCGCGCCAACGTGTCGTTCGTCGTCGCGCGCGATGCGGCGACCTTGTTCGTGCGGACGTTCGAACGCGGCGTCGGGCTGACCGACAGTTGCGGCAGCGCGATGGCGGCCTCGGTGTTCGCCGCCGCGCTGACCGGGCGGATCGATTTCGGCGACGAGGTCACCGTGCGCAACAAGGGCGGTCTGGTTCGCGCGCGAGCCGAGAACGACGGCATGGTGACGATCGTCGGCAATGCGACGTTCGAATGGGCGGGCGAGGTCGAGGTCGATCTGGCGAGCGCGACGGCGGGGCCGGTGACGGTGACCGAGCGGTTTGGCGACGAGGTTGCGGCGTGGGGTCACCTGCTTACGGCACTTGGCGGCTGACGGAATACAATCCATTGCCTCAACCTCCGAACTGTATTACCCACATAATACAGCAGTAGGGGGGCCGGGGTTGAAGAAGCTTGAAGAATATCGGGCACCGACAAAGGTCAGACTCGCCGCGCTCTGGGCATCGACGATGTTCTGTTATGCCTATGGAGACTATTTCGGCCTGTATGTCGGAGGCACTCTGGCCGACATGAACAAGGGTCTCATGGGTCCGCTCGGGCAAGCGACGCCCGGCATTCTCATCGCCGTATCGATCATGATGGCATTGCCGAGCCTGATGATCGTCCTTTCGCTCGTTCTTTCCGCGCCGGCATGTCGGTGGGGCAACGTCGCGCTCGGCTTTCTCTACACGGCGATCATGGCGATCAGCTTACCGGGTTCGGAACCCTTCTACGTGACATTGGGAATGATCGAGATCGCGCTGACGGTGACGATCGCTCTCACCGCGCTTCGCTGGCCGCGGATTGCCGATCATGCTTGAGCGATGGTCGCCTTCCTCAACGGCGCGCATCGCCGGTCTGTTTTATCTGATCACCGTTGTGACCGGCATTTTCAGCTTGATGTACGTTCCCTCGCAGATCGCTGTGCCGCACAATCTGCCGGCGACGCTTGCGAATATCGTGGCCTCGCCATCGCTCTACCGTTTCGGCATCGCGGCCGGCCTCGTTTGCTACACGGTGTTCCTCGTGGTGCCCGTGCTTCTGTACCAGCTGCTCATGCCGGTCGATCGGCACGCCGCTGCGCTCATGGTGCTGTTCGCGGTGTTCAATGTTCCGATCGCCTTGCTCAGCATCGCCAAGAAGCTCGATATTCTGTCGCTCCTGGACCGGGCCGGTCATGCCGCGACGATTTCACCCGACCAGATTCAAGCCCAAGTGATGCGTTCCCTGGACGCCTACAATAACGGCATGCTGATCGGCGAAATCTTCGCGGGGCTGTGGCTAATTCCGTTTGGCTATCTGGTGTTCAGATCAGGATTTCTGCCCAGGGTGCTGGGCGCTCTGCTGATTGCGGGAGGTTTGGGTTACCTGCTCACCGTTTTCGGGCAGGTACTGGTCCCCGACTACGACCAGTTGCCGATCGCGAACTTCGACACGCTGCCCGCCGGCTTGGGAGAGATCGGCATTTGTCTGTGGCTCCTCATCTTCGGCGTACATCGCCGGAATCAGGAGGAATTTGCGCAACGATAAATGGCGCGCTTCTGCAAAATCGCTGAAGAGATGGAGTGTCTGACACTGGTCGCTTGTCGACCATCCCCTTCGATTATCGCCCCGTCAAACATTCTCGACCAGCCGCCCGTAAAGCTCCGGCCGCCTATCGCGGAAGAAGCCGAAGGCGGCGCGGTGGCGTTTGACGCGGGCTAGGTCGATCGTCGCGGTGATGGCGCCTTCCTCCTCGCGGCCGAGTTCGGCGAGGATGTCGCCACGTTCGTCGGCGATGAAGCTGGTGCCGTAGAAGGTCTGGCCGTGCTCGGTGCCGATGCGGTTCGCGGCGACGACCGGCACGACGTTCGACACCGCGTGGCCCTGCATCGCGCGGCGCCATAGCCGCGCGGTATCCAGCGAAGTGTCGTGCGGCTCGCTGCCGATCGCGGTGGGATAGAACAGGATTTCCGCGCCCATCAGCATCATCGCGCGCGCGGCCTCGGGATACCATTGGTCCCAGCACACGCCGACGCCGAGCGTGGTCGCCCCCCCGGAATCATTTGCGGGGCCGGGCCACACCTTGAAACCGGTGTTGCCGGGGCGGAAATAGAATTTCTCCTCATAGCCCGGGCCGTCGGGGATGTGGCTCTTGCGATAGACCCCCGCGACCTCGCCATCGGGGCCGATCATCGCGAGGCTGTTGTAATGATGCGGCCCGTCGGCCTCGAAGAAGCTCGTCGGGATCCAGACTTTCAGCGCCTCGGCGAGCGCCTGCATCGCCAGCACCGCGCGATGCTCGCCGACCGGCCTGGCCTGCGCGAACAGCGCTTCGTCCTCGACGCGGCAGAAATATTCGCCCTCGAAGAGCTCGGGCGGCAGGATTACGCGTGCACCTTTGCTGGCCGCTTCGCGGACCAGCCGCGAGACGTTGGCGATGTTGCGCTCGATATCGGCGGTGAAGGCGAGCTGGAGCGCGGCGACGGTGATCTCGGTCATGGTGGCCCCTTAGCGGATCACGCGCGAAAGCGGCAGTCCCGGACGGATGTTCGCGCGAGTCAGAAGGTCCGCCGCAGCGCGGCCCAGTCGCGCGCGAGGGTTTCGCGGACATCGGGCGCCGCGACCGCGATGAGCGCGGCGGCGCGTTCGTCCACCGACAGGTCTCCGAGACGCGCGATGCCGTATTCGGTCGCGACGACGTCGATATCGGTCCGCGCGAGCGACACCGCGGGCGCGGTCAGCCGCGCGACGATCCGCGAGATCGTGCCGCCGCCCGCGGTCGCGGGGAGCGCGACGATCGCCTGACCGCCGGCGCTCGCCCGCGCCGCACGGAGGAAATCGGGCGCGCCGCCGACGCCGCTCATTTGCCGCCCCGCCCGCCATTCGAGATTGGCCTGGCCGAACAAATCGATCTCGAGCGCGGAATTGATCGCGGTGAATTTCGGGAGCGCGGCGAGCGCGGCAGCATGCGTCGTGCGCGCGTCGGCGAAGGCGACGGCCGCCGACCGGTCGAGCGCGGCGTAGAGCCGCGCGCTGCCGTAGGCGATCCCGGCGACATGCCCGGCATCCGCCATCGCTCCGGCGTCGCGCGCGGCGAGGAAGCCGTCGGTCACCAAACCCGAGACGAGGCGAAGATCGCGTTTCGCGGCGAGACGATCCCACACCGCGCCCGGCGCGCCGCCGATGCCAGTCTGGATCGCGGCGCCGTCGGGGACCAGATCCGCGACGATCGCGGCGAGCGTCGCCACCGCGCTGCGGATCGGACTCTCGGGGGCGGTCATGACCGGCTGTTCGATCTCCACCACATCGTCGAGCGCATAACGTTCGATCGTCGGGCCGACTGACGGGCGCGGCATCGCGGCGTTGAGGACGCCGATCCGCAGCGTCGCGGCACTCGCGACGATCGGCCCGAAATCGGCGGCGATGCCGAACGAGCATGCGCCGTTCTCGGGCGGGGTCAGATGGAGGATCGCGACGTCGGGGCGCAGCGCCGCGATATGCCGCGCGATCGCGGAATAGGCGATCGGCAGGAGGCGGACTTGCCCCGCCTCGAACGAGGCGCGCACCGCGGGCGGCAGCATAAAGGTGGTCAGCCGGACATCGGGATGGAGCGCGGCGTAATCGAAGCCGTTCATGCCCGGAATCATCGGACAGACGAGATGGACGCCGCGCAGGCGATCGGGCTCCGCCGTCAACGCCGTATGCAGCGCGACGATCTCGCCGGGTCCGCCGGGGAGGAAGATCGTGCGCCCCGGACGGAACGCATCGAGAAGCGCGTGGTGAGTCATTTCGGCCAAGACTTGGACGATCGCGCGCCACGCGGCTAGGCGGTTGATCGAGGAGCGCGCGCATGTCCGACGAGACCGACCAGACCTTTCCTGAAATCCGCGAGGGCGTCCGCCGGTTGTGCGCGGGCTTTCCCGGCGACTATTGGCGCGCGCTCGATCGCGAGCGCGCCTATCCGACCGAGTTCGTGACGACGCTGACGCGCGAGGGGTATCTCTCGCTGCTGATTCCCGAGGAATACGGCGGTTCGGGCCTCGGCCTGGAAGCGGCGGCGGCGGTGCTCGAGGAGGTCCACCGTTCGGGCTGCAACGGCGGGGCGGCGCATGCGCAGATGTACACGATGGGGACTCTGCTCAAGCACGGCAGCGAGGCGCAGAAGCGCGCGTATCTGCCGAAGATCGCGAGCGGCGAACTGCGGTTGCAGGCGTTCGGGGTGACCGAGCCGACCGCGGGGACCGACACGACGCGGATCGCGACCTTCGCTCGGCGCGAGCCTGCCCTCGCGGAGGCGGGGGGTGACGTCTATCGCGTGTCGGGCCAGAAGATCTGGATCAGCCGCGCCGAACACAGCGACCTGATGGTCCTGCTGTGCCGCACGACGAAGCGCGAGGACGCCGCGCGCCCGACCGACGGAATGAGCGTCCTGCTAGTCGACCTGCGCGAAGCGCAGGCGAACGGCCTGACGATCCGTCCGATCCGCACGATGATCAACCATGCAACGACCGAATTGTTCTTCGACGACGTCCCCGTCCCCGCCGCGAACCTGATCGGCGAGGAAGGCAAGGGATTTCGCTACATATTGGACGGGATGAACGCCGAACGCACGCTGATCGCGGCGGAATGCATCGGCGACGGGCGGTTCTTCACCGACCGGTCGAGCGCTTATGCCAGCGAGCGCCAGGTGTTCGGGCGCGCGATCGGCGCGAATCAGGGCGTCCAATTCCCGATCGCGCGCGCGCACGTCCAGATCGAGGCGGCGGCGCTGATGGTGCAGCACGCCGCGCGGCTGTTCGACGCGGGGCGGCCATGCGGGTCGGAAGCGAACATGGCCAAGCTGCTTGCGTCCGAGGCGTCATGGGCGGCCGCCGACACCTGCATCCAGACGCACGGCGGGTTCGCCTTCGCCGAGGACTATGACATCGAGCGCAAGTTTCGCGAGACGCGGCTCTATCAGGTCGCGCCGATCTCGACGAACCTGATCCTCAGCCATGTCGCGACGCACGTGCTCGGCATGCCGAAATCGTTCTGAGAATTTGTTTGGAAACTCGCCGAAGGGCGAGTTTCGGGGCGGCACCAGCCCGCTCCCCCACCCGGCCTCCCACAGAATATCCTGAATGGGAGGCCAGGTGGGGGAGCGGTCTGGTGCGGCGAACGCGCCTGCGGCGCGTCTCCAAACGGACGCTGATCCGGCGTCAGGGCGTCAGCTTCGCCTCCAGAAACCGCACCGACGCGGCGTCGGCCTTGAGCCAGTCCTGGTAGCGCAGGAAGCCGTGGATCTCGTTGGGGAGCACCAATTCCTCATACGCCACGCCCTGCTTGTCGAGCCGTCGCGCGAGGTCGATCGTCTGGTTGAAGCGCACGTTGCGGTCGTCGTCGCCGTGGATCAGCAGCACCGGCGAGCGCCACGTCGCGACATCGGCGACGGGCGAGCTTTCGTACGCGACCTTCAGGAACGCGTCCCAATCGCCTTGCTCATAGCGTTTGGCGGGCATCGCTTCCTCGGCGACGAGGCGCGACCAATCGTGGACGCCGTGGAAATCGACCCCGGCCTTGAACGTCGCGCTGTCGCGGGCGAGCGCCATCGCGGTCAGATAGCCGCCGTAGGAGCCTCCCCAGATGCCGATCCGGTCGCCATCGACGTTGGGTAGCGACTGGAGGAATTTCGCGCCCGCCTTGACGTCGAGATATTCCGACCCGCCGCGCGGACCCGATTTGGCGGCGTGCTGGAACGCGCGGCCATAACCGATGCCGAGCCGGTAATTGACCGACAGCACGACGAAGCCGCGCGACGCGAGATACTGGTTCACCGCGTAGGCGTGCGCGTAATAATCCATATACGGGAAGCCGAGCAGCATCTGCCGCGGCGGGCCGCCGTGGACGAAGATCAGCGCGGGGTGCTTGCCGGCGCGCACGGGCGGCTCGAACAGCTGACCGTGGATCGTCAGGCCGTCCGCCGCCTTGAAAGTGACGCGCCTCGGCGTCGTCATCGTCGCTGCATAGCCCGCCGCGGGGGTGCCGATCACGCGCTCGCCGCCACTGCCCGCGACGCGCACCTCGATCGGGCGGGTCGCGGTGGCGGCGAGGTAGGCGACTTGTGTACCGCCGGCATCGACGGGGGTGAATTCGATTCCCGTGCCGCCCGACACCGCGACCGGCTGGGCGCGATCGACCGGCACGCGGAAGACGTGGCGGCGATCGTCATCCTCAATCGCGGGGCCGGTGTTCGCATCGTAGATTAGAGTCCGCCGGTCGCGGGTCAGCGCGACATGCTCGACCATGAACGTGCCCGGAGTCAGCAGCGTCGCGGTGCCGCCCGTCGCGGCAACCGAATAGAGATGCGGCCAGCCGTCCATCTCGGCGCGGAAGATCAGCCGGTCGCCCGCTGCCCAGCGCAAGAACACGCCGTCGGGGACTTCGGGGAAGGAGCCGTCGAGCGTCTTCGGGCTGCGCCACGCGGTCGTCGCCTCGCCGGTCGTCGCGTCGGCGACCTCGATCGACCAAGGGTGCGGCACTTCGGTGAGAAACGGTTCGGGCGCGCCGCCATCACCGGGGCGTCGGGTGAAGGCGATGCGGCGGCCGTCCGGCGACCAGACAGGCGCCTCGTCCCACGCGGTCGAGGGCGCGAGCCAGAGGATCGGTGCATCCTTGGCAGTGAAGATGCCGACGAAGCTGTGGTTGCCGCGCCGCGACACGAACGCCAGCCTGCCGCCGTCGGGCGACCAGGCGAGCGCGTCGGCGGTGCCGCGGTCGAAAAAGAGCTGCTCGGGCTTGCCCGCGCCGGTCGCGTCGGCACTCCACACCTTGCCGTCCTTGATGAAGGCAAGGCGACCGGTTGCGGATAGCGCAGGCGCGTCGCCTTCGCCGATCTTTACGGGAGCGCCGCCGGTGGTCGCGGCGGTCCAGATCGTCAGCTTGGGTTCGTCGGCGGCGCTCGCGGGGTCGGGCTGGAGCTTGCCCTCGGCGGGCCAGTTCGCGTCGTGATCGCCGCCGCGGGTCCAGGCGGCGCGCGATCCGTCGGGCGAGAGGACGAGACCGGTCAGTTCCTGCCCGTCGTCCTCGATCGCGCGGGTCAGTTGCACGGCGTGGAACGCCGGCCCGCTCGCGGTCCAGATGGTGCGGACGCCCTTGACTATCGTGATCCAGGCGACGCGATCGGCGCGATCGGCCGCGACCAGCCCACTGGCGAACGGATAGGCCAGCGCCGCTTCGAGTCCCGGTGGCGGCGCCACGGGTTGCGCTCCGCCGGGCGCTGCCAACGCCAGCAACGCCGCCAGAATTACGCGCTTCATATCAGCCCCCTCGCTTGCTCCGCGTCGATCAACCTAGCCGACGACAGCGCCAAGACAAAAGGGCCGGCTAGAAGCTCTCTTCCGAATACACCCGGCCGACATCGCCGCCCCAGGCGCCGTGATAGCGATCGAGCAGGGTCTGCGCGGGGACCTTGCCCGACCGGACGATCTCGCGCAGCGGATCGAGAAAGCCCGTCTCATTGTCGCCCGCGCGGTTGGTGCGGGCGCGCGCCGACAGGCCCGCCGAGGCGATGTCGAGCGCTTCGCCCGCGATGTCGCGCAGCGTCCCGCCGCCGGGCAAAGGCGCATCGAATCCCAGTTTCGGCACCGAATCGCGCAACGCCTGCCGCGCGTCGAGCGACCAGCCTTTCACCAGATCCCACGCCGCATCGAGCGCACCCTGATCGTAGAGCAAGCCAACCCACAAAGCGGGCAGCGCACAGATGCGGTTCCACGGCCCGCCATCGGCGCCGCGCATTTCGAGGAAGGTCTTGAGCCGCACCTCGGGAAAGGCGGTCGAGAGGTGATCGTTCCAGTCGTCGAGCGTCGGCTTCTCGCCGGGCAGGACGGACAATTCGCCGCGCAGGAAATCGCGGAAGCTCAAGCCCGCCGCGTCGATATAGCGGCCCTCGCGGTAGACGAAGTACATCGGCACATCGAGCGCGTATTCGGCGTAGCGTTCGTAGCCGAAGCCGTCCTCGAACACGAACGGCAGCATGCCGGTGCGGTGCGGATCGGTGTCGGACCAGATATGACTGCGGTACGACAGCATGCCGTTGGGCTTGCCTTCGGTGAACGGGGAATTGGCGAACAACGCGGTCGCGAGCGGTTGCAGCGCAAGACCGACGCGGAATTTCTGCACCATGTCCGCCTCGGACGCGTAATCGAGGTTTACCTGGATCGTGCAGGTGCGCAGCATCATGTCGAGCCCCATCGACCCGACCCGCGGCATGTGCCGGAGCATGATCGCATAGCGCCCCTTGGGCATGATCGGCAGTTCCGCGCGCGTCTTGTCGGGCCACATGCCGAGCCCGAGGAAGCCGATGCCGAGCTTCTCGCCCGCTGCCTTGACCTGTTCGAGATGTCGTCCGGTTTCGGAGCAGGTCTCGTGGAGGTTCTCGAGCGGCGCGCCGGAGAGTTCGAACTGGCCGGCGGGCTCGAGACTGACGCTCCCGTCGGCGCCGGTCAGCGCGATGACGTTGCCGCCCTCGACGACGGGCTTCCAGCCGAATTGCTCGA
The DNA here is from genome assembly GCA_038236185.1 of Sphingomonadales bacterium. Classification (GTDB taxonomy): domain Bacteria; phylum Pseudomonadota; class Alphaproteobacteria; order Sphingomonadales; family Sphingomonadaceae; genus Sphingomonas. The sequence goes on from JBBSTE010000007.1 coordinate 96,478, forward strand.
GCTCGGTCAACAGCGCGAGGATGCCGTTCGGCTCGCCCCACGACGGTGCGTGATGATCGCGGACCGAATAGACGAACTTCTCGTGCTCGGTGCCGATCCGCCAGCGGTCCTTCGGCTTTTCGCCGCTCGCGAAACTGGCGATCAGCTGATCGCGCGACTCGATGACGGGTGCGGTGTCATCCGAAACGGTTTTGGTCGTCATCGGGGGCGATGTAAGCGGGGTTCGGGGCGGGCGCTAGGGGAGGGGTGGTGGACATCGTCCGGCAACACTTCTTAGCCCTCTCCCGCTTGCGGGAGAGGGTTGGGTGAGGGCCTTCTTCTTTCTACGCGCGTCAGAGAAGAAGACCCTCACCCTCCCGCTTCGCGGGGCCCTCCCTCTCTCGCGAAGGCGGGAGAGGGGAAGTGATCGCCGCGCCAATCCCCGGCAACCGCCATCCACACCGACACCGCCGCCGCCGCCGCCGTATCGGCGCGCAGGATGCGGGGGCCGAGCGAGATCGGGATCGCGCCGGGCACCGCGCGGATCGCCTCGCGCTCCGCGTCGTCGAAGCCGCCTTCGGGGCCGATCAGGATCGCTGCCGGGCCGGCGTGCGCGCGCATCGCCTCCGCCGCGGGCGCGCCGCCCATTTCGTCGGCGAAGAATAGCACGCGCGTCTCCGGCCAGTCGCGGAGCAGCGCGGCGAGCTTCACCGGTTCGGCGAGCTCGGGGAGCGCGGTGCGGCCGCATTGTTCGGCCGCCTCGATCATGTGCGCGCGCAGGCGTTCGGTGTTGGGCTTGTCGACCACCGCGCGGCGGGTGACGACGGGGACGAAGCGCGCGACACCGAGTTCGCACGCCTTTTCCGCCATCCAGTCGACGCGGCCCTTCTTGAGCGGCGCGGCGCAGAGCCAGAGATCGGGGACCGCCTCTCGCTCGCACAAGCGTTCGGTCACGTCGAGCGTCAGCGCGCGTTTGCCGGTTTCGGCGACTCGCGCGAGCCATTCGCCGGTCGCATTGTCGAACAGCTTGACCGGATCACCTGTTCCCCCGCGCATCACCGCGATCAGATAATGCGCCTGCGGCCCTTCGATTCGCAGCGCGCCGGGCGCGAGCGGCGTTTCGACGAACAGCCGCGGCGTCGATCGCGGCGGCCAGGCGGGGGTCGCGGCCATCAGCGCCTTCCTTTCGACAGCATCCAGCGCGCCGCCATGAACAGCACCAGCCCGGCCAGCGCAACGCCGACGACCGCCATCGTCACGACCCCCGCGACGCGCATGATCGCGTAGAACAACGCCTCGACGAACCGGCCGATCGCGACCGAGAGATGGATCATGCCGCGTGCGTACCCGCCACGCGCTTGCGCGCCAACCGCGGCGTTCTAAACGGGCGGGATATGACCGGCATCGTCCCCGACAGCGAACATCGCGGCCTTGTTGCGCTGCTACCGCGTCGCCTGCGCGCCTTCGCGCTGCTCGCGCGGTTCGACCGGCCGATCGGTTGGTGGCTGCTGTTCTGGCCGGGCGCGTGGGGGGTCGCGCTCGCGGGCGGCGCGTTCGAGCGGTGGCGGTTGATCCTGTGGCTGCTGCTCGGGAGCATCGCGATGCGCGGCGCGGGGTGCGTCTATAACGACATCATCGACCGCGAGCTCGACCGGCAGGTCGCGCGGACCCGCGCCCGGCCGATCGCGAGCGGGGCGGTGTCGGTGCGCGCGGCATGGGTCTGGCTGGTGGCGCTGTGCCTGATCGGCCTCGTCGTGCTGCTCCAATTGCGCGTCTATGCCGCCGTCGTCGCGCTCGTCAGCCTTGCGCCAGTCGCGGCGTACCCCTTCATGAAGCGGATCACCTGGTGGCCGCAGGCGTGGCTCGGCATCGTCTTTTCCTGGGCTGCGCTGGTCGGGTGGAGCGAGACGTGGGGCGGCCTCATCGCGCCGGGATTGCTGCTCTACGCCGGCAGCATCGCCTGGGTGATCGGCTACGACACGATCTACGCGTTGCAGGACCGCGAGGACGATGCGCTGGTCGGGGTGCGTTCGTCGGCGCTCCGGTTGGGACGCGCGGTCAAGCCGGGGGTGGCGGGGTTCTACGCGGTCGCTTTGCTGTTGTGGTGCGCCGCCTTCTGGCTGGTCCGCGCCGATCCTCTGGTGTGGGTCGCGCTGGTCCCGCTCGCGCTGCATTTCGTCTGGCAGGTCACGACGCTCCGCCCCGACGACGGCGCGAACGCGCTCGACCGTTTTCGTGCGAACCGTTTCGCCGGGCTGCTGATGTTCCTCGCGTGCGTCGTCGTCGGCCCGACTCTCTAGAAACCCGCGCCCGCCGCGCCTAAGTCGCGCGGATGCTGACCCCCGAACAGGCGCAGGACCGCGCCGCCGATATCGTCGCGCGTGCAAAGTCCGCGGGCGCCGACGCCGCCGATGCCGTTTTCGCCGCCGACGCCGCGACCGAAGTCTCGGTCCGGCTCGGCGTGTTGGAAGACGTCGGCCGGTCGGAGAGCGAGGAACTAGGCCTGCGCGTGTTCGTCGGCCGGCGTTCGGCGAGCGTTTCGACCTCCGATCTCTCGTCCGCGGCGATGGACGCGATCGTCGCGCGCGCGGTGGCGATGGCGCGCGAGGCGCCCGAGGACAAATGGGCCGGGCTCGCGCCCGAGGACCGGCTGATGCGCGGCAGTGCGCCGAGCCTCGACCTCGACGATGGCGGCGATATCGCGCCAGCCGACCTGCGCGAGACCGCGCTGGCGGCGGAGGATGCGGCGCGCGCGGTGGCAGGCGTCACAAACAGCGAAGGCGGCGGCGCGAGCAGCACGCGTTCGGTCTGGGCGCTCGCCACTAGCCACGGCTTCGCGGGCGCCTTCGCGACGACCGGCTACAGCGTGTCGGCGAGCGTTCTCGCGGGGACCGGGGGCGGGATGGAGCGCGACTACGCCTTCCATTCGGCGCGCCACCACGACCATCTCGAATCGGCGGAGGAGATCGGCCGCCGCGCCGGCGAGCGCGCGGTGGCGCGGCTCCATCCGGGGAAGCTCGCCAGCGGACCGATGCCGGTGGTGTTCGATCCGCGCGTCGGCGGCAGCCTGATCGGGCATCTCTCGGGCGCGATCGCGGGGGCCGCGATCACGCGCAAGACGAGCTTCCTCCTCGAAGCGCTCGGCACCGCGGTGTTCGCGAAGGGCATCACGATCCGCGACGATCCGCACCGCCCGCATGGACTGCGCTCGCGGCCGTTCGACGGCGAGGGGCTGCCGGTATCGCCGGTCGCGATCGTCGAGGACGGCGTGCTCGAGACATGGCTGCTCGATTCGGCGTCGGCGCGGCAATTGGGCTTGGAGCCGACCGGCCACGCCGCGCGTGGCGTCGGCGGTTCGCCCGGCGCGGGGACGACAAACCTTTATATTGAGGCGGGCCACGTGCCCGTATCGACGCTGATCGCGGACATCGCGCGCGGCGTGTTCGTGACCGAGTTGATCGGCATGGGGGTGAACGCGACGACGGGCGACTACAGCCGCGGCGCGGCGGGGTTCCTCATCGAGAACGGCACAATCACGACGCCCGTCACCGAGTTCACTGTGGCGGGAAATCTGATCGCGATGTACCGCGCGCTGACCCCCGCCAACGATCTCGAATTCCGCTACGGCACCAATGTGCCGACGCTCCGGGTCGACGGGATGACGGTGGCGGGTGGTTGAGGAGCTTTCTGGCGCCGTTCAGACAAGCGGTCTCGCCGATGCGGTCGCGGCGATCGCGGCGGAGGCGGGGCGACTCGCGATCTCGCGTTGGGGGACCGGTTTCGCGACCGGGAACAAGGCCGACGGCAGCCCGGTCTGCGCGGTCGATCTCGAGGTCGATCGCTTCCTCCACGCGCGGCTGAGCGAATTGCTGCCCGACGCGGGCTGGCTGTCGGAAGAGACCGCCGACGACGCGCGTCGATTGGCCCACGCGCGCGTCTGGGTCGTCGATCCGATCGACGGGACGCGCGACTACATCCGGGGCCGCGAAGGCTGGGCGGTCTCGATCGCTTTGGTCGAGGCGGGGCAGCCGGTGATCGGCGTGCTCGACGCCCCCGCGCGCTACGAACGCTGGCGTGCGGAGGCGGGCCAAAGCGCATGGCGAAACGGCGAACGCCTGCGCGCCGCCGACCGTAGCGATCTGACCGGCGCGCGCGTTCCCGCCGATGCGCTCACCAAGGCCGATCGCGAAACCTTCGTCGCGGTCGCCAAGCCGAACTCTATCGCGCTGCGCATCGCGATGGTCGCGGCGGGCGAGGCCGATCTCGTCGCGACGTTGCGCTGGGGCAGCGAATGGGACATCGCCGCCGCCGCGCTGATCGCCGCGGAGGCAGGAGCAAGCGTCAGCGACGCGTTCGGCGCGCCGCTCCTCTTCAATCAGCCCAGCCCCCGCGCCTTTGGCGTACTGGCGAGCACGCCGGGCCTGCATGGCGCGGCGGTCGCGCGGTTGCGTGATCGCGCCGAGGCGCTCGCGGGGCCGGACGGACGATCATTGTGAGAGCGGAACCTACAGCTGTGCGGGCGCAAGAACGGCCGCTCCGCGAGTTCGCCAACAAGGATTTCGGCATCCGGCGAGACGCAAATCGCGAGTAGCGCCTGATGCTGCTGCGAGGTCAGCGCCCGCCTCACGCGCCTGCGGCGCGTTTCCAAACGGACGCTCAGAACAGCAGGGTGAGCGTGTAGAACAGCGCGCCGATCGCCGCGGACGCCGGGATCGTGACGATCCACGCGACGACGACCTGCCGCGCCACCCCCCAGCGGACCGCCGAGGCCCGTCGCGCCGTCCCCGCGCCGATGATCGCGCCGGTGATCGTGTGCGTGGTCGATACGGGGATGCCGAGCGCGGATGCCCCGAACAGGATGACCGATCCGGCGAGCGACGCGCTGAACCCTTGATGCTGCGACAATTTGGTTATGCGCGACCCTATCGTCTCGATGATCTTCCAGCCGCCGGTCACGGTGCCCAGCGCGATCGCGATAGAGCAGCTGATCGCGACCCAATGCGGCACCTCGAACGGGCCGGTCAGGCGCCCCGTCGAATATAAGAGAACGGTGATGATCCCCATCGTCTTCGGAACGGCGCAAGCATCGGTGTCGATCGACGCGCGAACCGGCGCGCGGCTGCCGATGATCCGCCAGTCGACGGCCAACGCTTTGGCGACGGAGCTGGGGGGGGCGTCAGCGCGCGCGAGTTCAGTTTTTGATTATGACCAGTGGGTCGTCCACAACCACTTCGACCCGCTCCGTCCGTTCTATCGCCTGGACCTGGGCGACGCTGCGGGAACACGCCTCTACCTGTCGGCGCGGACCGGCGAGATTGTTCAACGCACAACCAGCTGGGATCGGGGCTGGAATTGGGTCGGTGCGGTGCTGCACTGGGCCTACTTCACGCCCATTCGGTCCAGCTTTACCGTCTGGGACCAGACAGTCTGGTGGATATCTCTGATCGCGCTGTTTGTGGCGGTGGCAGGAACAATCCTGGGCGTCATCCGCACTCTCGCTGCCCAGCGGCAGCGCAAGCCTTCGCTCACCTTCTACCGCCTGAAGTGGATGCGCTGGCATCACCTTCTCGGCCTGTTCGCCAGCGTGTTCGTCCTCGCCTGGATGCTGAGCGGCTGGCTCTCGATGGACCATGGTCGCCTGTTCTGCGCGGCCACGCATCGGAGGCGCAGCTAGCGCGCTACGCCGGAGGCTCGTTCGACGCCGGGATCGCCCCCATAGCGCCGGCAATGCTGAGTCGGTTCGAAGGTGCGCGCGAGCTGGAATTCACGATGTTGGGCGGAAAGGCCCTGATTACCGCATGGCATCCGACGGGGGACGCTCAACGCTTCCTCGCGGACGGGACACCGCTCGACACTGGCAGGGTCGCGGCTCTGGCCGCCAACGGCATCGCGGCCGCTTGGGCCGGTCCGCCCCTTTCAGGCCCCGCCCGCGTCTCCGCCACAAACACCTATGCACTTGCGGAAGGGTGGCCTAGCAACACCCTCCTGTTCAGCGGCGTCACCGGCGTGCGACCCGATATCGTGATTGACGGCACCAATGGCCAGCTGCTCACGGTCCTCGACAGCAGCCGCAAAGCCTATGCATGGATTTATTATGCGCTGCACACATTCAACTTCCCCGTCTTGACCGAGCACCGGGCGCTCCGTGAGACCCTAGGGTCAAAACCCAATCAGAGACTTGAAGGAGAGCGGATTTCCTGATTCACAGGCGGTGTGGATCGATGGAGGTGGGAGATGGCGCTGTTTTGGTTGTCGGACGAGGCGTGGGCGGCGATCGCGCCGCATCTGCCGAAG
>JBBSTE010000008.1:0-100488 GCA_038236185.1 Sphingomonadales bacterium
CGGGCGCGGCGCGCACCGCCCCCATCACCTGATCGAACTGGTCCTTCTCGTCGCTGTGGCGGTGCACGAACATCGCAAGATCGCGGGTCGAAAACGTCGCCTGCGTGTGCGTGATCGCATCAAGCGCGATACGCGGATTGGCGATGATTTTCTCGCCGTTGTCGCGGGCGATATCGTGGTGTTCGGCGAGCCGTTCGGACGCCAGCCGTTGCGCCACCATTCGTGACGCGGCGGGACCGATCTTGTGCTGCGGTTCAAGTTCGATGCCCTGCGCTTCGAGGCTGCGATGATCGACCCGTGCATCGATGTCGAGTTCGGCAAGACGGCGGTTTGCGTGTTCAGCCCATCGCTCACGCCATTTCTCCAAAAGGTCGGTACGGTTCCAGTCGCGGACCTTCTGCCCGAACCCCTCCTCGCCAACTTCGCGCATTGTCAGCATGACATGCGCGTGGGGCTTCGCCAGCCCGTCCGCCCCAATATCCCAATGGACATTGAGGTCGGCCACCATGCCCCGATCGACAAACTCGCGCTGCACGAAGTCGCGCGCCAGTCGGACGCCTTCTGATTGGTCTAGCTCGCGCGGGATCGCGAACTCAATCTCGCGCGCGAGTTGCGCGTCGATCCGTTTCTCGCCTGCTTCAACCTCATTCCACAGGCGCTCGCGGTCGGCGAGATGTTCGGCCGCGCTGTCCGGCAGCAGCACCTCGGAATGGACGACGCCCGCCTTGTTCGAAAAGTCGTGATCCCGATCGAGCCGTTCATCGTGCAATCGCGACGCCGAACGATACGCCGCCGCAGCAACCGCGCTCGATCCGGCAGCGCGGGAAATGACCTTTGCCGAGAAATGGTAGATCGCCATGACAGCAGTCCAATTACATCTAAAGCAGCACGTCGGCACGACGTATAAGCGCGCCCTCACACGATTTTATCGCGCTCGGGACCAGATAATCCCAAGAGATTGCAGCGTATTGGCGGCAACGTGTGGCTGCGATACCTGAACTGTCCTCACCCTACAAATGAGGACAGCCCAATGCGTAAACCCCGCGACTTTGATTCAGAAATGAGGGCGCTCAACGAGCGGACAAAACTCCTGAAAGAACGCAAGCTCCACCAGTTCGGCGAGCTGGTGATCGCTTGCGGAGCCGATGCGCTCGCGATCGATGTGCTGGCCGGGGCGATGCTGGTTGCAGTCGATATGAAGGACGCTGCGACGGTGGAGGGCTGGCGCACGCTGGGCGCGGCCTTCTTTCAATCGGCAAGCCGTAGCGCCGCGCGCCGCAATCGCGGCGACGCGCGCGGCGCTCCGGCGGGTGGCGGCGGCACGAAACCGCTTGCTGGCGACGCAAGCGCGCAATGATACGCGGGCATGGCAGGTGAAGCGCCGCGAACGAACGCGCCAGCTCATCGAATTGGGCGGCCTGATTGCCAAAGCTGGGCTGATTGAGTTGACCGATGATGATCGTGCAGTGGTGTTTGGCGTGCTCGTTGACGCCGCTGCAACGTTGCAAAGCGATCGGCGCGACGAAGCGCTGACCTTTTGGCGGCGGCGCGGCAAGCGGGCGTTCGAAGCACAAGCTGCCGATGGCTGATAACGTCATCGCGTGACGCGATTGAACCCACATGCAATCCAGTCAAGCAAGCCGCGTCGTCCCGGTCGTCGTTCGGACGAGAGCCAAGGTGCCAACAGTCGATCCCCTTCGCTCGCCCGCGCTGCCGCCCAAGCGATGCGGAACGGCAATAGCTCGCGTCGAAGAACCCCAACCAACCGTCGCCGGCCTTCAAGATAACGGCCTATTTGATAAAGCGCGTCGCCCACCCGCACCCGCACATCCAGTTCGCTGGTGCCACAACGCCACGCGATCTCGACATACGGGAACTCATCCCGACACGAGAGCAGGAACGCGACCCGCGTCAACGATGGGAGCGTTTCAAGCGCTTCGACGTAGCGACATTTTTCATCCTCGGTCAGGCTCGGCGCATTGTCATCCATGACGCGCGTTCCACCCGCGCGGGCGGGGGTGCCCGGTCACGCTGTGCACGTGATCGAGCAGCGCGCGCGTCAGCTCCTGCAATTGAGTAGGCGTGAACGGCACGTCTTCGATCCGTTCGTCCTGCCCCGGACAGCGCCAGCGACCATAGGGCGAAAGGTTCGCGGCAAGCAGGTCAAATTTTGGTCGTTGAAATCCGAAGCCGGTCGCGTTGGCGAAAGCGAGCGACCGCGAAATGTAGAGACCAATGTTATGGACGCACCACCGATCGGTGAAGCCGACATCGAACAGATGCGAACTCAACCCCAACTGGAGAACGATGCCGATCTGGTAGAGGCGGTCACACGCATCCTGCACAATGCCCCGCTCGACACCGAGGAAGAAGCCTTCGGAATTGTGATAACGGAACCGGCTGGCGCTTCGCCCTTCCCGGCTGCGGCTGAGCTGCGCGGGCAATTCAATCTGCGCGATCGACAGAGCATTTAGAGAAGCAGTTTGCGAAGGCGCAATCGAACCTGCGGACCATACCGCAACCGGTGCAGCGGCAATCGTCTTTAGAATTGCACGGCGTGATGCTGGACCGGCCCCGGACATGCTCGTCTCCCGCTATCCCAGGCTACGAATCAACGGCCTATCGAACCCACAGCAACCGCTTCGCAGCTATTAACCGATATCGGTTATACGGGCGCAGCACCAAAAATGTCAATAACCGATATCGGTTACTCTTGTTTCGATTGCGCGTGATCGCACGTTGGATACGGGTTGATTATGGGACGTCCTCCACTCGGCGTGAAATCGACCGTTGTTCGGCTGCCGCCGGGCTTAGGTGAGCGAATTGATGCGCTGGTCGGCAAACAAAAGCGGGCGTCGTTCATTCGCGAGGCTGTAGAAAAGGAAGTCGCTCGGCTTGAGAAAGTTCGCGCGGGATAAAGGTCGCAGCCAAGCTGGGACGTAGCGAGACTCAATCGACAGTCTTTCTCGGCTCAAGCGGAATTATTTTCGCGCGCTGAGATTCCCTCTACTGCCGCCTGGTGCCCTCTGGTGCCCCCTATAGCACTACACCGGCCTACTTCATTGGCTTGGCACTGTTTTCAGCACTCTTGCGCCGGAAAATATGGCGTCTCAAATGTATCGACGGGGACCGATTTGAACTCACGCGATACAGGATACTGCCATGCCGACCGAGACCCCCGACCGCATCCTTCGCCTCAACGCCGTGCTTGATCGAACCGGCCTCAGCCGCTCGACGCTCTACCGTAAAGTCCAGACTGGCACGTTTCCCGCTCAGGTGCGCATCGCCACGCGCTGCACTGGCTGGCGCGAGTCAGCGATCAACGCGTGGATGCGAAATCCGATGTTTTACAGCGTCGATGACGTAGCACGCTGACCAGCGCGAACTCCTCGGCGCTGATGGCGGTAGCGCACGAGGCACCCCCGAGTACCTTAAACTGTGTTATTTTCGCCTTGACTGATTTCATGGATTTTTCGAGATAGCGCTAATTGTGCGTGGGCAAATGGGTGGTGCTGGAGTTGATCGGCAGGGCTTGGACGCGCGACGAGATCGCACAACTTGTGGAGACGTTTGAGCAAGGCCGGTCGGTCGGGGTCCTGGCCGACCGTCTGGATCGAACGCTGGCGGCTGTTCAAGCAAAAGCCAAGCGTATTGGTTTGAGATTTGCCGGTGCATCGCCTTCGTCAATCCACTTGGAAAACGCCGGCTGAGATAGCGTTGGCAAAGCTTGTTTCGGCCTATCAAGCGGCCAGCGGCAGGGTCTCGGCCGCTCCGGTGGCGATGATATAATCCGCCCACATCGCCATCAACGTCCGCCGTTTTTCGAAGAAGTCGGTCCGGCGATACGCTGCTTCGACGGCATTCGGCACCTTGTGTGCCAATGCCTTGTCGGCAATCTCCTTGGGAAAATCGGTCTGTTCCGCCGCCCAATCAGTGAAGCTGCTGCGGAAGCCATGCACCGTGACGCCGGTGATCTTCATGTCGCGGATCGCCTTCATCATCGTCACGTCGCTGATTGCCTTGCCGCGGAGGCCGGGGAATACGAGCCGTGTGGGATCGACCTTGCCGTCGAGTGCGATACGCTCGTCGCGCAATCGGCAGATGAGCGCGAGCGCCGGCACCGGCAACGGCACGACATGTGGCTCCTTCATCTTCATGCGGCCGCCGGGGATCGACCAGGTTGCAGCCTCCAGATCGAACTCACCCCATGTCGCAAAGCGCGTCTCGTTCGATCGCGCAGCGGTCAGCACGGTCAGCTTCAAGGCATCGCGCCCGACGCTGTTGTCGAGTGCCGTGAGCCGCTTCATGAAGTCCGGCACTTTCGCGTAGGGCATGGCGGCAAGGTGCGCGACTTGTCGTGTCTGACGCGGCAGACCGCGTGTAACCGAGCGCAGCGATACTTCTTCCGGCAATTTGCCCTTGATATGCGCGTAGTCGAGCGTGGTCCCGATCCGCTGCAAGATGCGCCGCGCGGTGTCGGGGATGGTCAGCCAGATCGGCTCCAACACGGCGAGCACACCGGTGCTGTCAACCGCGTCGATCGGGGTCTTGCCGATCAGCGGGAACACATGGTTCTCAAGGCTCGGCATCCATGACGGATGCTCGCCACCCTTCCAACCGCCCTTCATCGCGTCGTAGCATGCGCGAGCCACGGTCTCAAAACTCGGTGCCGACTGGCGCCATAGTCCCAACTCCTTGACCGGATCGAGGCCGGAGCGGATCATGCGGCGATAGTCGGCGACCGCGATGCGCGCTTCGGCAAGGGATACGTCGCTCGCTGATCCCAGCCCGAAGTCGCGGCGTCGGCCGCGATGCTGGATGCGCAGCATCCACGACCGCGATCCTGCATCGCGGACGACCAGATAAAGGCCGTGCGTATCCGCATGGCGGCCGGGACCAGCGTGACGGACTTTAAGCGCGGTAAGCGGCATATGATGACCCTTCGCAGCCCCACATTTGGTCCCACACTTTGTGCTGGATTTAGCGAACATCGGTGGAACGAATTGATACCGATGTTCGCCCACCTATTCAGCAATCTCAATAGGTTGGGACTTTATGGGTTGTCTTCCTACAAGGGTTACCTATCCGTAGGGGTCACCAAGGACACGGGATCGTGCGCGGCACGATTTTCGCGTTGGTGACGCGAGCGTAAGCGCCCTCACCAACGGTCTGGAACCGATGGCGACGGCGGGATCCGCCGCCGCTTCTCCGTCTCACGGCCAAATTGCTTGCAATACGCCGCATTTCGACGCCCGACGGTTACCGAAAATGAACGCCGCGGCGCTAGATCGACGAATTCCCGTGACGGCGTGATGGCGCGACCGGAGGCATTAGTGCGGATCGAGATCGTCGACTATCGGGACGTTCCCATCGCTGCTTGGGACGGCCTTGCGCGCGAAGCCGACAACGTCTTTTTCGAGCGGTGGGCGGTCGAGGCGGCGATGGCGCTGCCCGAGGCGAACGGCTTGCGGATGCTGCTCGGTTGGGGCGATGACGGCGCGCTCGACGCATTGCTGCCGCTCCAGCGGTGTTCGGCGTTGGGCCTTGGGGTGGTGACGCAGAATTGGGATCAGCGGATTCGCTCTCTCGGTGGGCCGCTGGTGCGGCGGGGCCGCGAGGCGGCGTTCTGGCAAGCGACGCTGGACCATTGCGATCGCGCGCGAGAGGGCATGTACCTGCGACTATCGGCGCTGGCAGCGGACGGCCCGGCGACGATCGCGCTGTTCGATCATCTACGCCGAAGCGGTCGTCCGCACGAGGTGACGCGATCGTATGAGCGGGCGATCCTGCGCGGGGGCACGACGAGCGCGGAGCATCTCGCCGCGCATATCCGGGCGAAGGTGCTCAAGGAGCATCGCCGGTTGCGCGCGCGGCTCGTCGATCGCGGAGAATTGGCGTTCGAGCGGCTGGCGGCCGACGCCGATGCCGCCCCTTGGATCGACGATCTGTTCCGTCTCGAACTGACCGGATGGAAAGGCCGCAACGGCGTCGCCGCCGCCGCCGATCCCGCGACCGACGCGGCGTTCCGCGCGCTTCTCGGCGCGGCGCATGCGCTGGGAAGGCTCGATTTCCACCGGATGACCGTCGGTGGCGCGCCGATCGCGATGCTCGCCAATATCGAAGGACCGGGGGATGGCGCGGTTCAGATCAAGATCGCGTATGACGAGGCATGGGCGAGTTACTCGCCGGGGGTGCTGATCGAAATGGCCTATCTCGGATACGCGCTCGATCACCGCCGCCTTGCGCTCGTCGATAGTTGCGCGCGCGCGGGACATCCGATGATCGACCGCATCTGGCCCGATCGCCGCGAGATCGTGTCTCTGGCGATCGCGTTCGATCGCTGGTCGTCGCGGCTCGCGGTCAGGGCACAGGCGGCTGCGCGCCGCTGGCGCACCAGGAGCAAGGCGGCATGAGGATGATAGCGCCAGAGGGTCTGACTGAATTCGCCGGGGCCTATCCCGCGACATCGGCGCCCGTCACGCATTGCTTGCAGGACCACCCGCTGTTCGCGCTCGACGCGCTGGCCAGCCTCGCCGCGTGGCTACCCGACAGGCATGTCGAACACAGCCGCGGCGATCTGGCGGTCGATCAGAACCCCGACGCAATCGAACGCGTCGCGCTGACCCCGGCGGAAATCGTCCGGACGATCGCCGACAATGGCTGCTGGATGGTGCTGAAAAAGGTCGATACCGACCCCGCCTACGCCGCGCTGATCGACGCCTGCCTCGCCGAGATCGCGGATGTCGTCGTCCCCGCGACGGGCGCCTATCTCCGGCGCGAGGCGTTCATCTTCCTCTCCGCGCCCAATTCGGTGACGCCGTTCCATATGGACCCCGAACACAACATCCTGCTCCAGATCGCGGGGCAGAAGACAATGCACGTCTATCCCGCGGACGATTGGTCGATCGTCCCGCAGGAGGGGCACGAAATGTTCCACCAGGGCGGCCGCCACCGCAACATGCGGCACGATCCCGCCTTCGACGCGAAGGCGCGCGCGTTCGCGATGCGGAGCGGCGATGCGGTCTATGTGCCGGTGAAGGCGCCGCATTGGGTCCGGAACGGACCCCAGCCGTCGATCTCGTTCAGCATCACCTGGCGCTCGAGGCTGAGCGACCGCGAGGCGCGGCTGCACCGTTTCAACGCGGGGTTGCGCAAGGTGGGGATGACTCCGGGCGTTCCGGGCGCCGTGCCGGTACTCGACGCCGCCAAGGTCGCCGCCCACCGCACGGCGAAACGCGCGACCGCGCTGGCGCGAAAGGTGCTGGGGAAGGAGCGGGATCGGTCAGCATATTGAACCGCAATCACGTGCTCGCGAATATCTCCAACTGCCGCCGCGCGTTCACCGCGAGATCGTACGCTTGCTCGACATGCCCCCGCCCCCGCTGCGCCATTTCCAGCGCCGCCGCAGGGTCGCGATGGACGCGAAGCAGCGCCTCCCCCAGCGCGACCGCGTCGGCTTGCGGTACGAGCAAGCCGGTGTCGCCGTCGCGGATCAGTTCGGGGATGCCCGAGATCGCGGTGGTGATCGCGGGGCGTTGATAGGCGAGCGCCTCGATCATCACGTTGGGGATACCTTCCTGACGGCCGTCGGGGCCGATAACGCTCGGTGCGACGCAGACGCTGGCCTGTGCGTAGGCCGCGGCGACCACCTCGAACGACTTGGCGCCGTGGAAAGTGACGCGGCCCGCCAGCTCTAGCGCCTCGGACTGCGCCCGGAGAGCCCCAGCACTCGGCCCCTGCCCGATCACGTCGAGCCGCCAGTCGCCGAGGCCTCCCCCGACCTCGGCGAGCGCTTCGAGGAGATATTCGACACCCTTCTTGGGTTCGAGCGCGCCGACGTAAAGGATGCGGAACGGGGCGATCGACGGCACACCCTCGACCGGAGCGATCCGCTGCACATCGACGCTCGAATGCACGACGTGGATGTCGCGCGTTTCCATCCCCGCCACGCGATCGCGCAGGAAAGCGCGGCCGAATTCGCTCACCGTGCGCACCGCCGCCGCCTCACCGAGCTTGGCGTCGAGCAGTCGTTGGGTGCGGAAGATATCGTGCGCGCGGCAACTCACCGAATAGGGCAAGCCGCCGCAGCGGTGGCCGAGCCAGGCGACAGTCGCGGGATGGCCGGCGAATTCGGCGTGGACGTGGGTGCAGCCCCGCACGCGCACATCCTCGGCGACGGCGAGCGCCTTGGGAACGAGCGCGAGCGACTTCGCCAGAATCTTCGGGTGGCGCGCATAGGCGACGCACATCCGCGCGATCGACGCGATCAGTACGCCGGGATGCCGCGTTAGCGCGCGCATCACGGCGCCGGGCTGGAAGAAACCGACGTACCGCGTCCACGCCTTCGTCGGTTCGGCGAAAGCGTGGAGCGGCTGGTTCGTCCGGTAGCGCGTCAAATGATAGAGCGTGATCTCCGCGCCCAGTTCGGCGAACTTGACGAGGTCACGATAGATGAAGGTCTCGGTCGCCTTGGGATATTCGGTGACGATGACGGCGAGCTTCATGCCGCCCCCTCGCCCGCGCGGAGTCGCCCGCATTGGATCGCCAGCGCGATGACCAACCACAGATAGCGCAAGTCCTTGTGCGGCATGAAGAAGCACGCGACCAGCAAGGCGATTAGCGCGACGATCACCGCGAAACTGGCCTGCGCGAGCGCGGGGCTGCCCGAAAGCCCGCGCCGCGCCGCGCGGATCGCGTGGAGCAGCAATGCGGCGAAGATCACGAAACCGACGAGACCGTATTCGGCGGCGGTGTCGAGATAGGTGTTGTGGAGTTCGCGCGGATAGAGTTCGCGGCCGGGCAGATAGCGGTACGCATCCTTGATGTAGTAGAGCGGGAAGTTGCCGGGTCCGACTCCCCAGATCGGCGAATTCCACACCAGATCAGCGCCGATCCTAAGGTAACTCACGCGGCGGAACAGCGTCGGGTCCTTGCCGAAATCGCCGACCGCGGCGAAGCGATCCGATAACGTCGCGGGCGCGAAGGCGAGACCGATCGCACCGCCGATCACCGCGCCGAACAGGATCAGCGGAAAGGCGCGGTGCCGACGCAGCGACAGGAGGACGATGGCCGCGCCCGCGGCGAAACCGAGGATCGCGCTGCGTGCGGACATCAACGCCAACGCAGTCATGCCGAGCGCGACCGCACCGATCAACAGAGGTCGCCAACGGCGCTCGCCCGCGAACAGCAGGCCCAGCGCGAGCGCCGCGCTGGTCATCAGCATCTGCGCCGCGGTCGTCGGATTCTGATCCGATCCGCCCGAGGATCGCGCGACGCCGTCGAAATCCGCGCTGACCGCGGCCAGAGCGGTCGCGACGAGGCGGGTGCCGGTCTTCGCCTCGATCAACACGACGACCGACGAAACGATCCCCGCTCCGATCATCGCCCAGATCACCGCCTTCAGGTGCGCGGGACGGTCGATGATGACGAGCAGGCACAGTGCCGGTACGACGGCGGTCGACAGCTTGACGAGATAGTCTAGGCCCTGGTGATGGTATTCGGACAAGGTCCAGCAGAATGCCGCCCACAGCATCAACAGCAGGATCAGCCGCGCGCCCGTGGCCCCGATGGCATTGGAGGAAGACTTCCCCGGCGCGAGCAACAGCAGCAGCGTCGCCGCCGGTACTCCGGCGACAAGGCCGGAGATCAGCGAGATCGGCAGCCCCGCGGTCAGGCGATCGGCGACGGCGTCTAGCTGCGCGAAGACCGCGAACGCCATCAATATGCCGAGCGCCAGCAAACGCGCGGCTTGCGCGTCGGCGATCGGGCGGGTTGGCACGCTAGTCTTCGAGAGCGATGACATGGACGGGCCGGCCGGCGACGATCGCGAGCCGCCGCGCTTCCGCCTCCAGATCCTCGATCGAGGGATCGCGCGCGCCGAGCGCGACGACGACCGCCCCTCCCTGATGCGCGAGACATTTGCCCGAACCGAAACCGCCGCCCGCGTAGATCAGCGGCTTGCCGCCGCCGCGCGGGAAAGCGCCGACGCCTTCCGACCAATCGACCGTCAGGACCGGCACCTCGGTCGCGGCGCGATAATCGTGGATGAGCTGGTACAGCCGCTGCGCGTCGGTTGCGGCCCCGGTCGCGGCGATCGTCATCGGCTTGTCGTTCCACAACGCAGGGCCTAGCCAGTCGGCGACCTGCGTACCGACGCCGCGTGTTTCCGAGCCGGTATAGCGGCGGCCGAAGCGCGGTGGCGGCAGCAGATAGGCGAAAACGCGATCCTTCAGCGCAACCGGCTCCGAAGTGGCGGACATGGGCGCAATGGTCTCGACGATCGGTTCCGGCGCGGGTTCGGCCCGATCGACCGCGACCGGAACGGCTTCGGGCGAGGCCTTCACCTCCGGATCATAAACAGGCTCCGGTTCGCGCGCGATCGTCGCGATTTCGGCCGAAGGATCGGCGTCATTCCGCCCGGGGTCGGTGTAGCCTCCGTTCGTTTCGCGCCCTTCGACCGGCTTTTCCCAAAACGGTTCGGGCCGAATGCGCGCGAATGCGGGCGGATCCTCATCTTCCGTCCCCAGCGGCCGGTCCGCGAAGGCGAACTTCGGTTCCTCCCCATCGAGTTCGTCGATCTGGTCCTCTTCGCGCGCGCGGGGCGGCGTTTCGCCGAGCAGGAGCAGCGCGCACCCCGCCAGCGCGCAGCCCGCGATGAAGCCCAGGATTGTGTTGAACAACGTCTTGGGCGAACTGCGCACCAGCGGCGGCACCGCGTGCTCGATCAACTGAATACGCGGCGCGTTGGCGAGGTTCTCGGTCTGACTGAAGCTCACCCGCTCGGTCAGCGCGGCGACTTCGGCGCGGAGCTGGGTCGCCTGGTCGTCCAACGCGCGGATCGCATCTTCCTGCCGTCCGAGCGCGGCGATCTGCCCTTTGATTTGCGCGACCCGGCCCTCGCGGATCGCAACACCCTTCGCGAGTCCCGCCGCCTTCGGCCCTTCGATCGCGAGCGATTCGTCGATCGCCGCCTGCGCCGGGTTCATCTTGCCACCGTTCTGGTGTTTCAGCCCCGCGACCTGGCTCTTGTTCGCTTGGAGCGTCGCGCGGTCGCTGGTCAGTTGCGATTGCTCCGCGATCTGCGCCTCGAGCAGGCTCTGTTTCTGGCGATCGACATCGACGACGCCAACTCCGTTTTTCATGTCGCGCGACCGACGCAGCGCTGCGGCAAGTTCGCCCTGCTTCCCGGCGAGCCGCGCCTCTAGCGAGTCCGCGATCTCTGTCCCGCTCGATTTCGACATCCGCTCGGCGCGCGCGATGACCGCGTCGGCGAGCGCGTTGGCGAACCACGCCGCCGCCTTGGGATCGTCCCATTCGACGGTGATGCGCATCAGATAGGTGCCCTCGACCGTCTCGATCCTGGTGTGCTTGATCAGCGCATCGACGATGTCGTCGCGCAGCGGCGCGACCGGCGCCGCGCCATAGTTCAGCAGCGAGATCAAACGCGACGGCGAAAAGTCGGACGGCACGCTGTTGGCGGCGATCCACGCCTGTGTGCTCTGCCCCGCAGCGGCGGCTCGTTCGGCGATGAAGCGATCGACGATCGGCTCGACGACGGGGCGGGTATGCGCGAATTCGGCATAGGTGCCGAGCAGCGTGCCGCCGCCGTCCGAAGCCGATCCGCGGACGAAGCGGTTGGCGTAACCGAGTTCTTCGCTGGTCGGCACGATATTGAGCCGCGCCGACGCGTCGAACTTCGGATTCTGCGCCAGGATCAGGACGCTCACCAGCCATGCCAGCAGCGTGCAGCCGAGGACGATCCCCGCCACCAGCCGCCAGCGCGACAGCACCAGCCGGATATAGTCCGCTCCCAGCATTATGGCGCCACTCTGAACGCGGAGCCGATCGTGACACCATTGAACCCGATTATTTCGCGAATCTGGCGCGCACGATCGACATCGCGGGCGATGCCGGTCGGCGGCACGATCAGAATGCTGAACGGCGACAGCACGCCGATCGGTGTGGCGCTGCCCTTCAGCGTCGCGTCGAGATCGATCATCCGCGCGATCATGTGCTGGCCGTCGGGCTGGAGCAGCACGACGCGCGACAGATCGGCGTCGCGGTTGCCGCCGCCAGCGCGCGCCAGCCCCTCGAACAGGGTCGTCCCGTCACGCCAGGGGAAATTCCCCGGCTTGGCGACTTCGCCCATCACGAAGATTTCGGGTACGGGCGGCGGGCGGTTGTACGACACGACCGAGACCGCGACCGACGGCTGGGTCAGCTTGGCGCGGTACAGCGCGTTGAGCTTGGCGGTGAGCTGATCGACGGTCATGCCGACGGCCTGGAGCGGCGGAAGCAAAGGCGGGCTGATCTGGCCCGAGAGCTGGATACGCTGGTCCCCACCCATCAGCGGATAATACGGAAAACTCAGGCGAATAACGTCGTTCGCGTGGAAATCACCGTCGAGCGCCAGATGATCTTCGAGTTTTTGGTTCACCTCGCGCGCGAGATCGGAGGAGGGTCGGTCGAGCGCGATCTCGCGCTGCGGCGCGTATTTGACGGGTCCGACGCAGGAGGACAGCGCCAGCGCGATCACGACGACAGCACCGGCTCGGAAAAGGGAAATCATGGGAAGGCCAGCCAATGGTTTGCGCGCGTTACGGTGTAGCACCGCGCCGTAACTTTAGTCTTAAGCCGCCGTTGACCGAGCCCCGACGACGCGATCGATCAGCGCGGCGAAAGCGGTGGTCGAGGTCGCGATATCGTAGCGCTTTGCTGTGTCGTGCGCAGCCGCGACAACCCGATCGCGATCGGCGTCGCGCGCGAGCCGGATAAGCGCCTCGCCGAGCGCCGCCGGATCGTCGGGCGCGACCAGCCAGCCGTTGCGATCGTGATCGATGATCGTCTCCGGACCACCGCTCCGCGTCGCGAGCACGGGCAACTCCGCCGCCATCGCCTCGACGATGACGTTGCCGAACCCTTCGCGGCGCGACGCGAGCACGAACAGGTCTGCGGCGCGCATCGGCTCGGTCAAATCGCCCGCGCCCCCCAGCGTCACACGATCGGCCAGTCCGGCTTTCGCGATCCGGCTGGCAAGATCGTCGCGTGACGAGCCCTCCCCATAGATATCGAGGTGGAACACGAAGCCGCGCGCAGCAAGAAATGCACAGGCGTCGATCAGCGTATCGAAGCCCTTGGCGGGGACGAGCCGACCCGCCGAGATAATTCGAAAGACACCGTCGTTTCGCCGATCGCGTTCCGCCGCAGAAATCGTGCCGACAACCGGATTCGGAATCGTCACGACCGGCAGAGCCCTGCCGAGCGCGACGCGGAGGTCTTGCCCGATCCGGTCGGTCGGCGCCGTGATCGCGTCGGCGCGCGGGTACAGGCGGCGCATCGCGAAGCGGCGCAGCACCGGCAGTTTCGCTTCGGCGAGATACGCCTTCAGGGGGGTATGCTCCGAGATGATCCGCCGTACCGGCGTACGCGCGACGAGGAGCGCGAGGTTCATCGCGTTGGTCGCGCTATAGGCGACATCGACGCGGTGCTCGGCAAGGACGGCGGCGAGCCTTCGCGACAGAAACGCGGCGCGTTGCCCGCCTAGCGAAACGGGCTTCACATCCTCCGGCAAGAGATCGAGGAACGCACCCTCGACGCGGTTGAGCAGCAGCAGCGGACGATAGCGCGTGCGATCGAGCGCGCCGATCCAATTGACGACACAGCGCTCGGCACCGCCCGCGCGCAGGTGCGGTAGAACGAATGCAACACGGATCATCGTCGCAGGTTCCTGGCGACGATCCCGCTCAGCAATGCCCGCAGCCGCGTGACCTCGGGAACGCCCAGCGCCAGCGCCGCCAGCCCGTAGACCGCAACGACGACGACACCGAGCGTCATCAGCACCGCCAGCCGCGACAGCGCCGCCGCCGGATGGGGCCCGAACACGAGCAGCGCCCAGCCGGTGACCGCGGCCAGCCCGCCGCAAAGCGCCATCCGCGCGACATGCGTGCCGAAGCCGACGAAGCGGATGTCGGAGAATCGACCCCGCGCGATCACGTGGCACAATATCGCCGCGCCCAACGTCGAGACCGCCGCCGCCCAGGCGATGCCCGGCGCGCCCGCGATCGATCCGCCGATCGCGATCGCCACCGCACGCATCGTCAGGCCGCCCGCGGCGATGATGCTCAGGTCGCGCAGGCACGATTTGCGCGGATCGGCGTAGATCGCGGAGGTGATCGCGGTCATCGGCGCGAGGAATATCTGCGCGGCGGCATAGCCCGCGGTCGTCCCGGCGGTGAGCAGGATGCTCTCTTCGCCGAATGCGCCGCGACCGAACACTATGTGCACCATCAGATTGCTGCCGAGCATCATTCCGACCGAGACCGGCACCTGCGCAAAGATGACCATGCGCTGATAGCGCGCCAGCGCGTCGGGATCGCGCACACGCGCCTGCATCGTCCGGATCAACTCGGGAAGCATGACGGTGTAGAGGCTCGACATCAGCAGCCCCGGCACCAGGGTCACCAGCCGCGCGCCATATTCGAGCGCCGCGACGCCGCCTTCGGGAACGAGCGAGGCGGCGGCGAAATCGAACAGGCTGGTCGCCTGGAGATAGACGTTGAGGACGATCGCCGCCGCGACGCCTCCGCCGAGCGACGGAACATCCGATTCCGCGTCGTCGGGCAGGTCCGCCGCCTTGCGATCGAACAAGGCGCCGGGGTGACGCCGCACGATCGACCAGGATCCCGCGACGAGGATGACGGTGCCGACGAGTCCGCCCGCGAGCATCGTCCACGCCCCCGCGACGATACCGAGCGGCGGCACCGCGACCGCGAGTACCGCGACGAGCATCCCGCGCTGGACGAGGTTCGTCCCCTCGCTCAGCCAATATCGCCGGTTCGCCTGCAGGACCGCGACGAGCAGCGAGCCGATCACCGACAGGGGCAGCAGCGGCATCATGATCATTATCATCGTCGCGGTCAGATCGTGCCGCGCGCCGGTAAAACCCGGCGCGAAGATGCTGACCAGCAACGACGGAATCAGCGTCCCCGCCAGCGTGATCGCGGCGAAGGCGCCGACGAAGACGTACAGGCGCCGCGGCAGCCCGTGGACCGACAGAGGACGCCCGCCATCGACCCGCGCGACGACGCTCGGCATCACCACCTGTACCACCAGCTTGCGGATCATGTCGGCGAACCCGACGGTGGTGCGCCGCGCGAGGAAGAAGGCGTCGAGTTGCGCGCCCGCGCCGAAGCGTCCGGCGAGCAGGATCGAGACGAAAAAGCTGAGGCCGAAATCGAACCCGCGGATGATCGCGACGACGATCGTCGAACGGACCAGTGTCGCGGCCGAGCGCGACGGGATCGACGCCGCCATCAGGTCCGCGCCGCGCTGGGAAGCGTCGCCCCGACTCCGAACTCGCGCACACGCCCGATCCATCTGGCGGCCGGCGCGGCGCGCACGGTCACGCCGCCGCCCGCCGGCGACGCTTGATGCCGAAGTAGAGTTCGCGCGCGCCGAACAGCACCAGATGCGGCAGCGGCTTCAGTGCGGCGATCTGCATCGGCGGCATGATCCGCCGCGTCGGCGCGAACGCCGCCTTGAACTGGTGCCGGTTCGCCTCGCCCGCGTCGCGCGGTTCGTCGATCGGCAACCCTGCGAGATCGTAGCCGACGCACCCCATATCGCGCGCGCGTCGTACCGCCTGCCAGATCAGCGGATACGACCGCGGAATATCGGGATAGGCGTCCGATGTCGCGAGCGACAGCCAGATCGCCTCGTCACCCTGTCGCACGAACGCATGTCCGCCGATGATCGCGCCGCCGCATTCCGCCAACAGTATCGTGCCGCCGAGCGCCGCGATCAGCGCCGCCTGGCCCGCCGCGTCGGGCAGCCCGGCCATGTCGTAATCGGGTTTCGACGCGCGGAAGGAATCGAGGATCGTCTGGTATCGGGCGACGTCCTCCTCGCCCTCGGCAGGCCGCACCGTGACGCCGGCCTTCTCCGCCGCGCGGATTTGCCTGCGCCCGCGTTGGCGGAAGCCGGCGAACACAGCCTCCTCGGGCTTGTCGAGCCAGACGATGCCCGTCGCGCGGTGCAGCGGTTGGCGATCGTCGTCGAGCGGCGCGAAGCCCGAAGCGCGCAGCGCCTCCGCCATGCCCGGCAAATCTCGCCCGCGTACGCGCGGGGCGAGCTGGACCGAACAGCAGCCGCGCGCGCCGAGCGCCCTCAGGAGCTCCGGCAAGACCACCCCCACCGCGCCAGCGGTGTGGACGATCGGGCCGCGCTGGATCGTCGCCAGCCAGTGCAGCGGCGACAACCATGTCCGGCGGATGATCGCGGCACCGATCGGGGTATCGCCATCAAGGCAGAGGTAGCTCAGAAAATCGTGCCGTCGCCCCCGCGGCGCGACATTGGCCCAGGCGCGGCTTTGCTGATAGGCGGCGAACGGGCTGGAACGCAGAAAGTCGTCGAGGATCGGGCCCCGCGATTCCTCCGACACGGAGCCGATGATATTGGTCAGGGCCATGTCTGACGTGCCTTTTCGGTCCCTGTATTCATTCAATATTTGCCGGTCCGCTCGTAGACGTTCCTAGGTGATGAGGGTTGCGGATATATTAAGCGAGATTTTCGCGGGAGAGTCGCGGCCGGGGGCATTTCATGTGTCCGCGGCGTGGTTTGACGCATGGGACGCCGCCTATCTGCGGGACGGGCAGCGTCCCGTTTCGATCGACGGGATCGAACTGCTCGACGAGACGGCCCGGCTCGGCCCGATCCACTATCGCCGGCGGCGCGCGCGCGCCAATGTTCATACGCCGGCGTTCGACAGCGCCTCCGGCGTCCTGGGCGATCTCGCCACACGCCTGCTTGGCGACGGGATCGCGGTCGCCAGCCTGGAGTATCTGCCCGAGCGGTCGCGGTTGCTCGCCGCCGCGCGGGAATGGCGTCGCTCGCACGTCCGGATCGAGCCGCACGCTCGCGCGCTGGCGGCGGATTGCCGTGGATCCTATGCCGATTGGCTCGCCCGCCGCGGCAAGCACATACGCAAGCGCTGTCCACGGATGATCGATCATGTCACCCAAACGCTTGGCATGCGCTACGAAGCGTTCGATCGGTTCGACGATCTGGCGGGCCTGTTGCCGCAACTCTTCGCTGTGGAGCGGTCCGGATGGAAGGGCCGCAACGGCACCGCGATCACCTGCAGCGTCGCCGACACGCAATTCTACACCGCGATCGCCCACAGCGCCGCCGCGGCCGGCGCCTTGCGGATCGCGACCTTGCGCCAGGGCGACCGGATCGTCGCATTCGAATTCGCGATCTTCGGCGGAGACCGGCTCTACGTGCTCAAGATCGGGTACGACGAAGCCTATGCGGAGGCGTCGATCGGGCACGTCCTCAGCATGCTCCATATCCGCGATTGCTGCGCCGACGCGCGAATCGCCTGGTACGACAAGCTCGGCAACGGCATGACGCCGGCGAAGTACAAGCTGCGCTACCTCGACGCGGTCGAGACCCTTTACCGTGTGACTCTCTATGCGCCCGACTGGCACGGCCAGGCGGTCCGCATGCACGATGCCGCGCGTCATCGCGCCAAACGGCTGCGCGACCGCTGGCGCGAATGGAAACGGCGGTGACGCGCAGACAGGAACGGCGGCGGCGCGCGGCCGTCTGGTCGGCGATCGCTGCCGCCGGCCTCCTCGCGGGCGCCGTCGCTTGGCTGACGGTGAGCATCTGGGTGGGCCTGCCGATCGTGGTGATCGCAATCCTTGTCGCCCATCGCGGGATGATCGCGCCGCCGGGGGTCGCTGTCCTTACCTATCATTCGGTCGCGGACAACCCTGCCTGGCTTCCTTGGGCGGACGAGATCGCGGTCACGCCCGCGACGCTGGCAAGGCACCTCGATACGCTGGCGGCGATGGGCTGTTCGGTGATGGCGACGCGCGACTATATCGCCGCGCGCGAGGGCGGCGCGAGACTGCCGCCGCGCCCGGTGTTGCTGCATTTCGACGACGGCTATCTCGACAATTACGTCAATGCGGTCCCGATCCTGGTCGCGCGCGGCATGCCCGCGACCTTTTTCGTGTCACTCGACTTCATCGAGCCGGGCGAGACCTGCAGGCCTGACCCGGCCGATCTCTCCGGCTATATGAACTGGGCCGAGCTCCGCGCGATTGAGGACTCGCCGGGACTGGAGGTCGAGCCGCACGGCATCGACCACGGCCGCATCGCAATATCGGATCGCACCGTCGATGTCCTGACCGACGACAATTGGCGGCGCCATGCGTGGGTGCAATGGGCGACGACGCCGGGACCCAAACACGATTGGTTCCGGCGCGACGCGCCCGCGGCTGTTCCGGTGGGCGGCCCGGTGCCCGAATCGGGTCTCGCGCTCGCAGTGCGCGGCTGGGCGAACGGTGAACGCGAAAGCGCGGCCGATCACGAGGCGCGGGTCGCCCGCGACCTGCGGATTTGCCTCGACACGTTCGAGAGCAGGCTGGGTCGCACGCCGCGGATTTTCTGCTGGCCCGAGAACGCGGTCGGTGCGGAGGGCCGTCGGATCGCCGCCGAACTCGGCTTCCGCGCGACCACCGGCGGCGACCAGCGCAACACCGCGACCGAACCCGCAAGCGTGATTTCGCGAATCCATATCGGCGATCGCGCGTTCGGCTTTCGTTGGCTCGCGGGCGAAAGCCTGTATATTCGGGCCGTGGTGCGACTCGCCCAAGGCAATATCTACTGGTATCTGATCGTCGCGCCGATGAACCTCGCGCGCGCTTTCGTCAGCCGACTGGATCGCCGGAGAAGGCGACCATGACCGTCCATCAACCCGACGCGTTCGGGAAAGAGCCGAAGCGTTATCCGCCGCCCGAGCGCCGGCAGGACATGGCGCGCCGCGTACGATTCGAAAGCGACATGCGCGCGGTGCCGTTGCGGCTCGAGGTGCGCGCGCCGAGCTATGCCAGCCGCCTGAAGCCGCCGATCGACCGGACGCTCGCGCTGGTGGCGCTTGTGATGCTGTCGCCGTTGCTTCTCCTGATCGCGATCGCGATCCGAATGGACGACGGTGGACCGATCCTGTTCGTCCAGCCGCGCACCGGCTATCTCGGCCGGCGTTTCCGGCTGTTCAAG
Organism: Sphingomonadales bacterium; assembly: GCA_038236185.1. Classification (GTDB taxonomy): domain Bacteria; phylum Pseudomonadota; class Alphaproteobacteria; order Sphingomonadales; family Sphingomonadaceae; genus Sphingomonas. The sequence goes on from JBBSTE010000008.1 coordinate 19,066, forward strand.
TTCCGGACGATGGTGATCGAGGCCGAGGCGTTGAAGGAAACGCTGCGCCATCGCAACGTCCACGGCGAGGATTCGCCCGATTTCAAGCTGATCGACGATCCGCGGGTGACACGGGTGGGCAAGTTCCTGCGTAAGGCCAGCCTCGACGAATTGCCGAACCTGTGGAACATTTTTCGTGGCGAGATGTCGTTCGTCGGGCCGCGGCCGACGTCGTTCGACGCCTCGACCTATGCGATGGCGCACCTGCCGCGGCTCGCGGCGCGACCCGGATTGACCGGGCTGTGGCAGGTCTCCGGCCGCGCCAACGTCGATTTCGACGCGCGCACCGAGATGGACATCGCCTATATCCGGTCGATGTCTGCGCAGCGCGATCTGAGTCTTGTGCTCAAGACGATCAGCGCGGTCCGCAAGGCGGACGGCGCGCATTGAGGCTTAGCGCGCGCTCAGCGCCACATTGTCGATCAGAACCGTCGCGGGCGACGGGTTGGAGTTCGCGGTGATGCCGATCTGAATGCGGTCGGCATGGTCCGCGCCCGCGAGGATCGTCGCGCCGCGCCCGTCCAGCACTTCGCGGCCATCCACCGCCACCCGGGCCGACCCGTTCGCGCCGATCCGCACGGTCAGGACGATGCGATACCAGCGGTCGTTGCGGAGCATCGGGGCGTCGTCGCGGGTCCAGGCGTGCGCGATGCCGATCTTCGATCGGTCGATCCGCAACCGGCCGTTGCGCAGGTAGAGCCGGATTCCCGGATTGCCGCTTTCCCCGCACGTCGCGCATTCGAGATCGACGAGTTGCAGCGAATTGAGCGGCGTCGGCGCGGGGATGCGTAGATCGAAAGCGATCGTCGCGATCTCGCCCGTCTCGATCGGCGGAGTCCGCGCCACCAGCGCCGCCTTCGTCACTCGATCGTCCTTGGCCGCGGCCCGTGCGCGGAGCACCCGCCCCGATCGTCCCGGCGCGGGAACGACGTCGAGCGCGCCGTGCTCCTGCTGGAGGATCGCCCAGACCGCGCGGTTACAGCGGCCCGTGCACAGGCCGCGATCGAAGCTGTCGGAAGCCTCGTACGTCGCGGGCGGTTCGTCACGCGGCGTAAAGCTGGCCGCCAGAGCCGCAATGGCGATCGCGCTGGCGCGGATCATGGCGTGTCCTTCTGCGGCGTCCATTGCGCATAGCGGCGCCCGCCGACGAACAACACCGCACCCACCGCCAGTCCGGCAAGATGCAGCGCCGCCCCGAAGACCGGAAAAAGAAGTCGCGGCAGGCGCGCCGGAAGGAGCGCGCCGATGATCCCGATCGCGGCGATCCCGGTGAGCGCCACGAAAACCAGCGCCCAAACCGGCGAACCATCGCGCGCCAGCAACCCCGCCAGCACCCACACCGGCGATATCGTCAGCGGGGCAAGGCGGCGCGCGACCTTATGGAGGACCAACCCGACCGCATACCAGCCGGTCCGCGCCGGGTTCATCAGCGCGCGTCGCGACCAGAGTGCGGTTAGCCCGCGCACCGTGATCCGGACGCGACGGCGGAAATTGCGCGCGCCGCCGGCGATGCTGTGTTCATGGACACGCGCGCCTTCCGCAAAGGCGATCCGATGCCCCGCGGCGACCGCGGCGGTGCTGATGTAGAAATCGTCGGTTACATCGGGCGGGACGACGGGCATCAACGCCGCGCGGATCGCATACAGCCCGCCGTCGGCGGATACGCAGCCGAACAGGTCGCTCTCCGCCTGCCGCACCGCCGATTCATACCGCCGGAACAGACCATCGAAGCCCGCGAAACGCGTCATGCTCGCCATCGTCTCCACCTTCCCCGCGACCGCGCCGACATGCGGATCGGCGAAAGGCGCGAGCAGCGCCGGGATCGTCGTGGCGTCGAACAGCGGATCGGCGTCAGTCATGATCAGAATCGCCGCGCCGCTACGGGGAGCGACGCGGTTGAGCGCCGCGGCCTTGCCTCCTCGCGGCAACCCGACGAGCTCGACGCCGCGATCGGCGAAGGCTGATACGACCGCGCCGGTCCCGTCGGTCGATCCGTCATCCGCGACAATGATGCGCGCCGCGCCGTCCCAACACGCCAGCGCATCGACGACGGATTCAAGTTTCGCACCAATCCGCGGCGCCTCATCGTACGCGCAGATCACGACAATCGCTTCGGCCGGCGGCGTTCCGTCAACCCCGTGCGAGGGCGGTCGCAGCGCCGCGACCGCGAGCAACACCGCCGGATAGCCGACGAACGCCAGCACCGGCAGCGACAACAGAACCAAAGCGGCGGCTTCCATCCGTGCGACTCTAGCGGGGAAAGGTTCACGCCGCCTGACTCGATGCGGATTGCCCCGGTGCGCAACCGCTCTACCAAGCTACGGCGACAGGAGGATCCGATGCCGCTCTACGAATTCAAGGGAAAGCGTCCCACCGTACCCGCCTCCGCCTGGATCGCGCCGAGCGCGGACGTCATCGGTGAAGTGCTGGTCGGCGAGGACGTCGGCATATGGTTCGGCGCGGTCGTGCGCGGTGATAATACGCCGGTCCCGATCGGTGACCGCAGCAACATCCAGGAAGGCGCGATGCTCCATTCCGATCCGCACGCGCCGCTGAGGGTCGGCGCGGATTGCACGATCGGCCACCACGCGATCCTCCACGGCTGCACGATCGGCGACCGGGTGCTGATCGGGATGGGCGCGATAATCCTCAACAATGCGGTGATCGGCGACGAATGCATCGTCGGCGCGGGCGCGCTCGTCACCGAAGGCAAGACGTTCGAACCCGGCAGCCTGATCGTCGGGTCGCCCGCGCGCGCGGTGAAGCAACTCGATGCGCCGACCCGCGCCTTCCTGAAAGTGTCGGCCGACCATTATGTCGTCAACGCCCGCGCCGCTGCCGACGGGCTGAGGCGACTGGACTAGCGAAAAGAAGGGGGTCGCACACCGAGAACGGCTCTCGACACCCTTCCCCGCCGACGACATAACCCTTGTTATGCTGCCACCGCTCTTCGACCGCCTGCGGCTGCCCATCATCGGCGCGCCGCTGTTCATCGTCTCCGGCCCGGAGCTGGTGATCGCGCAATGCAAAGCCGGGATCGTCGGCGCCTTCCCGGCGCTCAATGCGCGGCCGCAGGCGTTGCTCGACGAATGGCTGCACCGGATCACCGAGGAGTTGGCGGCGCACAACCGCGATCATCCCGACGCGCCCGCCGCGCCTTATGCGGTCAACCAGATCGTCCACAAATCGAACGACCGGCTCGACGCCGACATCGCGACCTGCGCGAAATGGCAAGTTCCCATCACGATCACCTCGCTCGGCGCGCGCGAGGAACTCAATCAGGCGGTCCATGCCTGGGGCGGAATCATTTTGCACGACGTGATCGACGACAGGTTCGCGCGCAAGGCGGTGGAAAAGGGCGCCGACGGGCTGATCGCGGTCGCGGCGGGCGCCGGAGGCCACGCGGGGCGGCTGTCACCCTTCGCGCTGATCCAGGAAATCCGCTTGTGGTTCGACGGACCACTCGCGCTATCGGGATCGATCGCGACCGGCGACGCGGTGCTCGCGGCGCAGGCGATGGGCGCCGATCTCGGTTATATCGGCACGCCGTTCATCGCGACCGAGGAAGCGAACGCCGACGACGGCTACAAGCAGGGCATCGTGGCGGGACGCGCGGCGGACATCGTCTATTCCAATCTCTTCACCGGGGTCCACGGCAATTACCTCCGCCAGTCGATCGAGAATGCGGGGCTCGACCCCGACAACCTCCCCGCGGGCGAATATAAGACGATGGATTTCGGCGGCGGCAATCAGCCCAAGGCGAAAGCGTGGCGCGACATCTGGGGATCGGGCCAGGGCATCGGCGTCGTGGATAAGGTGGAAAGCGTCGTCGTGCGCGTCGATCGCATGATTCGCGAATATGGCGCGGCCCGCTCGCGGCTGCGTCTCGCCGCCTAGAAAACCAGCGCCAGCCGATCCTGGATCGAGCGGGCCGGGCTGGGCGCGGGCACATCCTGTTCCTGCGCCGCATCGAGCCGCGCGACCCGACGATGCAGGTCCGCGCTCGCCGCGATCAGCGCGCGCGCCGGATTGGGCAGGGTCGCGAACACCCCGATGTCGGTCACCGGCGCTGCGCCCAACCGCCGCGACGGATCGAGCGCCTCGCGCCGCGTCAGTTCGCCCGCGTCGATCGCGCGCTGGGTCAACAACCAGGCGATGATGTGCATCAGCCGCGTCGTGACCTTCAGCGATTCGCAACTGAACGCGACCCGCTCCATCGGCGACAGCGCGTCGCGGTCGGCGCGGCCGCCATCGTCGAAATAGCTGCGCGCCTCGTCGGCGAGCACCATCGCCTCGACGTACAACGCATCGATCAGTCGGGTGTGGACGCGGGATTCGATACGATCGATCATGCGATTACGGTGAACCAAATCTTACCGCTCGCCAAGGTCGGGCGAGTGGCACGCCGTCCCAATTTGATTCAGGCCCGATTCGATTCAGGTCCGATTAGATTCAGGCGATGATGTCAGGGATCATCCGGTCCTCAAGCAGCGCGATCTCGTCGCGCAGGCGGAGCTTTCGCTTCTTCAACCGCGCCATCTGGAGTTGGTCGGCCGCATTGTCGCCGGCGAGCGCGGTGATCGCGGCGTCGAGATCGCGATGCTCGACGCGAAGCGTCTGAAGTCGCGCGGCATTCAGTCCTTCCGACACCCGATCCCCCTGTTCACGCTCCCCCCTAGCAAAGCAGCGGCATGATGCGAGCGGCGAATCGCATGTCGTCGCGCATCAGGCCCGCTCGACCGAATAGGTACGATTCGGTTGAGACTTTTTTTGCGATCCATGATTTACTGCTTGGTCCCATCAATCCGACGAGGAGGTTCCGCCCATGCAGACCGCGCATCTTTCGGCATTGGAAGCCAAACATGCGACGCTCGATCAGCGAATCGCCGACGAAACGCATCGCCCGATGCCCGACGCGATCAAGCTGGCGGACCTGAAAAAGCGGAAACTCCGGGTCAAGGAGGAAATGTCGATCGCGACGCACTGAGAATCGGCGGGCGCCGCACGCGGCGCCTGTCCGATCAGAATCGCGCTCCCGCGATCACTTGCGAAGCGGCAGCGCGGCGGTCGATCCGCGACTCTTGGTCGCGCCGACGGATTTCCGCGCGAGCTGCGGGTCGATCAGCCGGTCGAAGGCGATGCCGGTGCGCCCTTCGGTGTGCCAGGCGACCCGGCCGGCGATCCAGCCGATGCCGCGGACTTCGATCTCGATCGGCTGATCGGGATCGAGCGGTTCAGAAAGCTCGGCCATCAGGCCGCCGGGCGACAGGTTGCGTACGCGCACGGGAACGCTCGTCGGCGCGCCTTGACGCCGCAAATTCGCGAGAAGGAACAGGCTGTCGCGATCGCGTCCCATATCGGCCACGTCGGAGACAGCCCGGCGGTTAGAAGAATCCATTCGGTCCACCTGATCGAGCGCGCGATAATCTTAGGCGTTCGCGTCTTGCCAAAATGCTAAAATCGCCCGCCTTCGGGTGAGATCAATCCTCGCGCGAAATCTTTTCGGCGCGTTCGTGGCGTTCCTGCGCCTCGACCGTCATCGTCGCGATCGGCCGCGCCTCGAGCCGGGCGAGGCTGATCGGCTCACCCGTCACTTCGCAATAGCCGTATTCGCCGTCGTCGAGGCGGCGGAGCGCGGCGTCGATTTTGGCGATCAGCTTGCGCTGGCGGTCGCGGGTGCGCAATTCGATCGACCAGTCGGTCTCGCTCGATGCGCGATCGGTGAGGTCGGCCTCGCGCAGCGAATCGATCTGGAGCTGCGACAGCGTCCCTTGCGCCTCGCGCTTGATCGCCTCCTTCCAGTCGAGCAGCTTGCCGCGAAAATAATCTTGTTGGGTAGGATTCATGAAGGGCTCGTCGGGATGTGGGCGGTACCCGCCGATATCGTTCGCCGCATCCAACGCGGTGCTCCCAATACGACCGACCCGATCCAACGCCGTTGCCATCGATGCTCTCCCGCGCAGCCTCCGAATGCCTCGTCGTGCATCAGTCGACCGTCCCCTGCGGCGGGCCTATAGTCGGCTGCAAGCGTCTCGACAAGCAAGCAAACGCCGCCGCGCCCCAGCCACGCCCCTGCCGCGATCACCACCAAATTCGGCGCCGGAATCGTCCCATCCTGACACGTTAACGCTAGAGGTGGCGTCGCACCGGCGCGCGAGCCGACAACAACCGTCGTATTCATGGTTAATCGCGTTGCGCTTAAGTGTTTGTTTCGCACTTTGGAGGATAGCGGCGCGAACGCTGCTGTGGACTTGGCCCGGCGAGCGAAAACCGTCGGTAACGAAAGAGGGACTGACAATGTCCGTGCGGATGGCCTTGGCAAAACTTAGCGCGTGCGCCGCCGGCGGCGCGCTCATCGGGGGTGGAGCGGTCCATGTGGCCGAAGGGCAGCAGGCCCGCACCTCTTATTCCAAGCACGCGGTGAAGCGCGTTGTCCACAGGGCGAGGCCGAGGCCGACGCGCGTCAGGCGAATCGTGACGCGATCCGTCGCGTCATGCCCTCCCGCGACGGTGACGGTGACGAGCCAACCCGCGCCGATCCCGGTGCCGCTGCCCGAAGCGCCCGCTTACGCGATGGGCGGCGGCGGCAGCGTCGGCCCGGCGTTCGTCGGCGGCAGCGGCGGCTTCGGCGGCGGCGGCTTCTTCGGCGGCGGGTTCTTCGGCGGCGGTGGCGGCAACGGCGGATCGAGCGGGATCGTGATCTCGTCGACGAGCAGCGGCGGTTCCACCTCGACGGGCGGATCGTCGAGTTCGACCTCGACCGGGGGTTCGTCGACATCGACCGGCGGATCGTCCAGCTCGACGTCGAGCGGCAACGTCAGCAGCACCTCGTCGTCGAGCGGCAACGTCTCCTCCTCGACCTCGTCGAGCACGAGCAGCTCGACCTCGTCATCGACCTCTTCCAGTTCGTCGTTCGGATCGAGTTCGCGGGGAGGGAGTTCGAGCAGCCGAGGGGGGAACAGCACGGGATCGAGCAGCGGCAACCCGACGCCGGTCCCCGCCCCGCCGATGGTCCTGCTGTTCGGCGCCGCCGCGGCGGGCCTCGTCGCGCGCAAGCGGCTGACGAAGAAGACCGTCGTCACGGTTTGAGCGCGTTTCCGGGGGAAGAATGAGACCCGCGCGGGGGATCGCGCGGGTCCTTTTTTGTTTGAGCCCTCTCCCGCTTGCGGGAGAGGGAGGGGCCCGCGAAGCGGGAGGTGAGGGTCTTCTTCTTTTCCGAGCGCCGAGAAGAAGAAGACCCTTACCCAACCCTCTCCCGCTATCGGGCGAGGGCTAAGAAGCGGCTTCGTCCTACTCAAGCCTTCGCCAAAGCCTTCTCGATCTCGGCGATCGGATGGCCGGTCAGATCCTTGTCGATCTCGCCCTTCAGCCGCTGCGTGACCTCGACGTGGTAATGCTTACGCATCTCCCCGAGCGTCTTGGGCGGCGCGACGATGATGAGCGATTCGTAATTGTTCCTGAGCGCGCGGCGCTTGAGCATGTCCGATGCCTCCGCCGCAAACCGATCCTCCTCGATCTGGTGGAAATCGGTCGGCTCGACCGAAGACTGGATGCCGCCGCGCGGGGATGACGTGCGGCCGGCCGCATGGGTCGTCTGATCGCCGGTCGATGGATTGTCCTGCTCCTCCGCCACTTCGACGATCAGGTTCGGATGCTCCGCATCGCCCTCGTTGCGCAGGAACATCATCTTGCGGCCATCCGCGACCAGCACGACCGATTTATGGGGAAGCTCCACGGTATTTTTCTCCTTTTCGTTGAGCGGTAAAAGACCAACGCGACGAGGCGCGCCCGGGTTGCGCGCATCGCGGGCCACCGCCATAGGCCGTGCGCCATGCACGACATCCGCCTGATCCGCGACGACCCGGAAGCCTTCGACGCCGGGATGGCGAAGCGAGGCAAGCTGGCCGAAGCCGCGACGATCCTCGCGCTCGACAAGCGTCGCCGCGAAATCGTAACCGAACTTCAGGTTGCTCAGGCGCGCCGCAACGAGGCGTCCAAGGCAATCGGCGCGGCGAAGGCGGAAAAGGACGAAGCGACTGCCGCCGCGCTGATGGCCGAAGTCGGCACGCTGAAGCAACGCCTGCCGGAACTCGAAGCGGAAGATACGCGGCTGGGCGGCGAACTCGACGGACTGCTCGCCGGTCTGCCCAATATTCCCCTACCCGACGTCCCCGAAGGCGCCGACGAGGCCGACAACGAACTAATCCACGAACGCGGCACCCGCCCCGCCTTCTCCTTCCCGGTCAAGGAACACGACGCCATCGGCCCCGCGCTTGGCCTCGATTTCGAGACCGGCGTCGCGATCGCGGGCGCGCGGTTCACGCTGGTGCGCGGGGCTATGGCGAAGCTCAATCGCGCGCTCGGCCAGTTCGGCCTCGACACGCTGACCCGCGAACACGGCTATGAAGAGATCGTCCCGCCGCTGCTCGTTCGCGACGAGGCGATGTTCGGCACCGGGCAGCTTCCCAAGTTCGCCGAGGATCTGTTCCACACCACCGACGGCCGATGGCTGATCCCGACCGCCGAAGTCTCCCTCACCAACATCGTCCGCGATAAAATCCTCGCGGCGAGCGACCTGCCTCTGCGCTTCACCGCACTCACCCCCTGTTTTCGCTCCGAAGCCGGATCGGCCGGGCGCGACACACGCGGGTTCATCCGCCAGCACCAGTTCGAGAAGGCCGAGATGGTCTCGATCGTCGAACCCGACGCGTCGGAGGCCGAGCACGAACGCATGACCGCCGCGGCGGAGGACGTGCTGGCCCGCCTCGAACTCCCGTTCCGCCGGATGAAATTATGCGCCGGCGACATGGGTTTCACCGCCGCGCGCACCTACGATCTCGAGGTCTGGCTGCCCGGCCAGGGGCAGTATCGCGAGATTTCGTCCTGTTCGACCTGCACCGATTTCCAGGCGCGCCGGATGAACGCACGCTATCGCCCGGACGGCGAAAAGGCGACACGGTTCGTCCATACGCTCAACGGATCGGGGCTGGTCGTCGGGCGGATGATTGTCGCTATCATCGAGAATTATCAGCAGGAAGACGGGTCGGTCGCGGTGCCGAGCGTGCTGCAACCTTACCTCGGCGGCCTCGACCGGCTGGAGCCGCGCTGACGCATCTAACGATAATGTATTCCCGCGAAGGCGGGAATCCAGACTGGACCCCCGCCTTCGCGGGGGTACAAAGGTCACTGAGGGGGAGAAGATGACGAAGCGCGCGGCATCATTGGCGTTTCTCGCGCTCGCCGCCTGCATTCCGCAGGTCGATCGCCCTGCCCCGCCCTCGCGACCCGCGCCGCGCTACGATCCACCGTCCCAACGCGACTATGAGCCGCAGCGCGCCGACGACGTAACTCAGCTCGCCGCGCCGCGCCCCGCATGGGAAGCACGCCCCGTCACCGCCGACGCGGTCGAGATCGCCGGCCAGACCTACATCGTCCGCCCCGGCGATTCGCTGCGCCGCGTCGCCAACCGCGTTGGCGCCGGATCGGAGGCGATCGCGCGCGCCAACGGCCTGACCGCGCCGTTCGTGATCGTACCCGGCCAGCGCCTGCAAATCCCCGGGGGGCGTTATCATCTCGTCCGGCAGGGCCAGACCGGCATCGCCATCGCGCGCGCCTATGCGGTCGAGTGGTCGCGGATCGTCGCGGCAAACGACCTCGCCGAGCCGTATATCCTGCGCGTCGGGCAGCGCGTGCTGATCCCCGGCGCGGATCGTCCGCGCAGCGCGAGCGACCGCGCTGCCGCGTTCACGCTCGACATCGACGATATCCTGACGGGCGGCGAGCCCGCGCTCGCAACCAACCAGGCACCCGTCAAGGCGGTGACCTCGCCGCGCCGGGTCCTCCCGGCGACCGCCGCGATCACCGCGCCGGTCACCTCGCCGGGCCGTTTCGCCTGGCCTGTCGACGGCAAGGTCGTGAAGCGATTCGGCCGCGGTGGTTCGGGCGAACGCAACGACGGCATCAAGATCGCGGTCGCGCTCGACACCCCGATCAAGGCCGCCGCAGACGGGACCGTCGCTTATGTCGGCGACGGCATCGCCGCATTGGGCGGGCTGATCATCGTCAAGCATGGCGGCGGCTGGACGAGCATCTATGGCCACGCGTCGAAACTGATGGTCCAGCGCGGGCAAGCGGTGAAACGCGGCCAGACGATCGCGCTTTCCGGCGATTCGGGATTCGCCGATCGGCCCGAGCTGCATTTCGAGCTGCGCCAAGGACGGACGCCGGTCGATCCGACGACGCAATTGCCGCGCAATTAAGTCATTCCGGGCCTGACCCGGAATCCAGCGTTACAGGCGGTACCGCTTTTGGCTCTGGATGCCGGAACAAGGGTGCCCATCAAAGTATTACTTTGATGGGAGCCCAAGTCCGGCATGACGGGTTCATTGTTCGATCGATACGTTATCCAAATTAAGTCCGGGGTGACGAAGGAAGCGCGTCGCGCTAACCGCCCAATATGACCGACTTCGCCTCCGATCTCCTCGGCACGCTCTCGCGGCGCGGCTACATCCACCAAATCACGGATGCCGCCGCGCTCGATGCGCTGGCGAACGCTCGGGCCATCCCCGGCTATATCGGTTTCGATCCCACCGCGCCGTCGCTCCATGTCGGTAGCCTCGTCCAGATCATGCTGCTGCGGCGGCTCCAGCAGACCGGGCACAAACCGATCGTGCTGATGGGCGGCGGCACCGGCAAGATCGGCGACCCGAGCTTCAAGGAGGAATCGCGCCAGCTTCTCACCGAGGATCGGCTGGCGAGCAATATCGCCTCGATCCGCCGCATCTTCGAACGCTTCCTGAGGTTCGGCGATGGCCCCGCGGACGCAGTGGTGCTCGACAATGCCGAGTGGCTCGACGCGCTGGAGTATATCCCCTTCCTGCGCGAGGTCGGGCAGCATTTCAGCGTCAACCGGATGCTCGGTTTCGACAGCGTCAAGCTCCGGCTCGATCGCGAACAATCGCTAAGCTTCCTCGAATTCAACTACATGATCCTCCAGGCGTATGATTTCCGCGAATTGTCGCAGCGCCACGGCTGCCGCCTGCAAATGGGCGGCAGCGATCAATGGGGCAACATCGTCAACGGTATCGAGCTGGCGCGGCGGATGGACGGCACCGAGGTGTTCGGTGTGACCACCCCGCTGATCACGACCGCCGACGGTGGCAAGATGGGCAAGACGATGTCGGGCGCGGTCTGGCTCCACGAGGATCAACTGCCGCATTTCGATTATTGGCAATTCTGGCGCAACACCGACGACCGCGATGTCGGGCGCTTCCTTCGGTTGTTCACCGATGTGCCGCTCGACGAGATCGCGCGGCTCGAAGCGCTGGAGGGCGCCGAGATCAACGCCGCCAAGATCGTCCTCGCCAATGAAGCGACCGCGATGTGCCGGGGCCGCGACGCCGCCGAGCAAGCCGCCGATACCGCACGCAAGACGTTCGAGGAGGGGTCGGCCGGCGATTCACTCCCCACTTTCGCGGCTGCGGGCGATATCGCGCTCGTCGATGCGCTGATCGGCCTCGGCTTCTCCGCCTCGAAAGGCGAATCGCGGCGGCTGATCAAGGGCGGCGGCGCGCGGATCGCGGGAGAGAAGGTCGATGACGAGGCCGCGATCGTCACCGTCGCTGCCGATCCGGTCCGCATTTCCGCAGGCAAGAAGCATCACGGCCTCATCATTCGCGGCTAACGCCGGGTTAGCCAGCTTCTTTCGCCACTGCTTCAGCCGCGGCACGTAACCCGGTCGAGGGACAGGGGAAAAACGTGGCGACCAATCCGGCAGCACTGAATCATCCGCAACGCGAGCAGCGCGACGAGGTCCATTACCGCGGCCGCGCGATGCGCCGCGACGGGACGACCTTGCCGCTGCTCATTGTCAATCTGTCGCCGCACGGCCTGATGGCGCGCAGCGACGAAGCGCTCGGCGCGGGCGAGCGGCTGACCGTATCACTCCCCGTCGTCGGCGTCGTCCGCGCTGAGGTGCGCTGGGCGCTCGGGGGGCGGATCGGGTGTCAATTGGAAACCGCGATTCCCAACCACCGCTATTACGAATTGCTCGCGGCGATGGGGCGGTAGGATCGGATTGCGACGAACCCCTCTCCCGCTTGCGGGAGAGGGAGGGGCCCGCGAAGCGGGAGGGTGAGGGTCTTCTTCTCAAGCGTGCAAAAGAAGAAGAAGAAGAAGAAGAAGAAGAAGACCCTCACCCAACCTTCTCCCGCAAGTGGAAGAGGGTTAAGAAGATGCTGAATTCACCCCGACCGCAGCAGCGCCACACCCGCTTCGCGCTCGAACAGATAAAGCGCCACCCGCGCCGCCTGCCCGCGCGCGCCTTCCAGCCCGCCGTCGCGATCGATCAGCAGCCGCGCATCGTCGGTCGCCGGCGGCAGAAGGTCACCGAGCATCTCGGGGGTCGCCAGCCGAAACATCGCCTCGCCCGATTGCCGCGTGCCGAGCAATTCGCCCGCACCGCGCAGCCGCAAATCCTCCTCGGCGATGCGAAAACCGTCGTTGGTCTCGCGCATCAGCGCCAGTCGCGCGCGTGACGTCTCGCTGAGCGCGTTGCCGCGGATCAGCAGGCACATCGACCGACCGCCGGCGCGCCCGACGCGCCCGCGTAACTGGTGGAGCTGCGCCAGCCCGAACCGGTCAGCGTGTTCGATCACGATCAACGTCGCATTGGGCACATCGACCCCCACCTCGATCACCGTCGTCGCGACGAGCACCCCGAGCCGCCCGCCCGAGAATTCGGCCATCACCGCATCCTTCTCGGCGGGCCGCATCCGCCCGTGGACCAGCCCGACACGGTCTCCGAACCGCATCGCCAGCGCCGCCGCGCGCGCTTCGGCGGCGGCGAGGTCGCTCTTCTCGCTCTCCTCGACCAGCGGACAGACCCAGTATGCCTGCTTGCCCTCGGCGAGGTGCCGCCCCAGCGCGTTGACCACCTCGTCGAGGCGATCCTCGCTGATCACCCGCGTCTCGACCGGCTCGCGCCCCGGCGGCATTTCGTCGAGCCGGCTCTGATCCATCTCACCATATTGCGCGAGCGTCAGCGTGCGCGGAATCGGCGTCGCGGTCATCGCCAGCAGATGCGGCGGGCGCTGGCCCTTGGCCTGGAGCAGCATTCGCTCCGCCACCCCGAACCGGTGCTGCTCGTCGACCACCGCCAGCCCGAGATCGCGATACGCCACCGCCTCCTGAAAGATCGCGTGCGTCCCGACGAGGATATCGATCGATCCGTCGGCGAGGCCCATCAGCGTCGCCTCGCGCACTCGCCCCTTGTCGCGCCCGGTGAGCACCGCGACGTTGAGCGGCAGGCCCGACAGCAGCGTCCGCAGCGTCTCGTAATGCTGCCGCGCGAGGATTTCGGTCGGGGCGAGCATCGCGCCCTGCGCCCCGGCCTCGACCGCGATCAGCAAGGCCATCGCCGCCACCAGCGTCTTTCCAGAACCGACATCGCCCTGGAGCAGCCGCAGCATCGGCGCTTCCTGCGCGAGATCGCCCTCGATCTCACGCACCGTCCGCGCCTGCGCGCCGGTCATCGCGTAGGGCAGCCGCAGCGCATCGCGCAGCCGCCCGTCGCTCGCGAGCGCGCGGCCACGGCGCTTGCGGCTGTCCTGCCGCACCAGCATCAGCGCGAGCTGATTGGCGAACACCTCGTCATAGGCGAGCCGCTCGCGCGCCTTCGCGTCGGAGGGGTCGGTGTGAATGCGCGTCAGCGCCTCGCGCCACGCGGGCCAATCGTGTTTTGCCTTCAGCCCCGGCTCGATCCATTCGGCGAGATCGGGCGCGCGCTCGATCGCCTGCTCGACCAGCGCGCCGATCCTTCGCGACGTGATCCCCTCCGACAGCGGATAGATCGCCTCGCGTTCGCGCAACGCTTCGCCGTCCATCTGCTCGGGATGGATCATCTGGAGTTCCTGCCCGTACATTTCGAGCTTCCCCGAAACGCGGATCGGAACCCCAAGCGGATAGAGCTTCTTCACCCAGCCCGAAGATCCGCCGAAATGTACGAGGCTGACGTGATTGCCCAGCGCATCGAACGCGTTGACCCGCGTCGGCCCGCGCGGCGAACTCGAGGTGCGGATATCGCGCGGCGTCAGCGTGATCGCGATCGTCCGCCCGGCGTCGGCCATGTCGAGCTCGGTGCGCGGGACGCGGTCGATCCAGCCGCTCGGCAGATGGAACGCAACATCGATGATGCGCGCCAGCCCTAGCCGCTCCAGCGGCTTGGCGAGCGCCGCGCCGACGCCCTTCAGTGCGGTGACTTCGGCAAACAGCGGATTGAGGATATCGGGTCGCATGTCTATCTGTACGCGATACCCGTACCCGACGGTCGCCGCCAGCGCCCGCCGGGCAATCGCCGTTGGAGGCCGAATGGATCACGCGACCCGCCTGAAACGCCTGCGCTTCCGTAGCTGGCATCGCGGCACGCGTGAGGCCGATCTGATGATCGGAGGATTCTTCGATGCGCATCATTTGGATTGGGGTGCCGGCGAGACCGACTGGTTCGAGGCGCTGATCGAGGAACAGGATGTCGACATCATGGGCTGGGCGATCGGTACGATTGCCTGCCCGGCGGAATGGGAGAGCGCGATGATGCAGGCGATGCGCTCGCTGAATTTCGTGCCGATTGCCAGATAGCGCCCTCGTGTTCCTGCGAAAGCAGGAACCCAGAGCGGCGAGCGACACCGCCTGTGACCCTGGGCTCCTGCCTTCGCAGGAGCACGAGAAAAGAAATCGATGCCTGATCTGAAAACCATCCTCACCGCTCGTACGCCCCTCACCCTCTCGGGCGTCCCGACCGGCTTCCTCCCGTCGCTGCTCGCCGATCTCGCGCGCGCCGCGCCGACGCGCGCGGTCTTCATCGCGCCCGACGAGGCGGCGATGCGATCGATCGCCGCGACCGCGCATTTCTTCGCGCCCGAGCTCGAGATCGTCGAATTCCCGGCCTGGGATTGCCTGCCCTATGATCGCGCCTCGCCGACGCTCCGGACGATGGCCGAACGTATCGGCGCGCTCCACCGTCTCCAGCAGAAGACCAGCAAGCCCCAACTCGTCCTCACCACCGCCAACGCCGCAACCCAGCGCACGCTCACCCCGTTCCGCATCCGCCAGCTCGTCGCGCCGCTCAGGCCCGGCGAGCGGATCGGCCGCGACAAGCTCGCCGCGTTGCTCCAGGCGAACGGCTACGTCCGCACCGACACCGTCCACGATTCGGGCGAATATGCGGTGCGCGGCGGGCTGGTCGATCTGTTCCCGAGCGGCATCGAACAGGCGCTCCGTCTCGATTTCTTCGGCGACGAGATCGAATCGGTCCGCACCTTCGACCCCGCCGATCAGCGCACCACCGGTCGGATCGACGGCTTCGTCCTGCTCCCCGCCTCCGAGGCGCTGCTCGACGAGGATTCGGTGAAGCGTTTCCGTGGCCGCTACCGCGAAACCTTCGGCGCGACCGCCACCGGCGATCCGCTCTATCAGGCGGTCAGCGACGGACGGCGCCTCGCCGGGATGGAGCATTGGCTGCCGCTGTTCGAAGAGAAGCTAGCGACGCTCTTCGATCATCTCGGCGAGGACGCGATCGTGGTGCGCGACAACGGCGTCGCGGCGGCCGCGGAGAGCCGTCTCGAATCGATCGCGGATTACTACGAGAACCGTAAACGAGCCGAGGCGGCGCAGCCCGGCAGCTATCGCGCGCTCCCCGCGAAGACACTCTATCTCGCCGCGTCCGAGTGGAGCGCCGCGCTCGACACTGCGACCGCGCATCTGACCACGCCATTCCACGAACCCGAATCGAAGATCGTCCTCGATTTCGCGGTCGACGGCCCCCGCGATTTCGCGCCCGAGCGCGCCAGCGGCGCCAATGTTTATGAAGCGGTCGTCTCGCATATCGCGAAGCTACGGAAGGACGGCCGCAAGCCGGTCCTCGCCAGTTATTCGATCGGCGCGCGCGAGCGGCTCGCCAATCTCCTCGCCGATCACGGCCTGACCGGCGCGACACAGGCCGAGACGTGGCAACAGGCGCTCGGCGTCGGCGAGACGCAGGTCGCGCTCATCGTCCTCGCGCTCGATCACGGCTTCACCGCGCCCGGCGTCGCGGTGCTGACCGAGCAGGACATGCTCGGCGACCGCCTCGTCCGGCGCCACAAGCGCAAGAAATCCGCCGACGCCTTCCTCGCCGAACTCGCGACGCTCTCCACCGGCGACCTCGTCGTCCATATCGACCACGGCATCGGCCGTTATATCGGGCTGACCCAAATCCCCGTCGCGCGCGCGCCCCACGATTGCGTCGCGCTCGAATATGCCGGTGGCGACAAGCTCTACGTTCCGGTCGAGAACCTCGAAGTCCTGTCGCGCTACGGCAGCAGCGAAGACGGCGCCGCGCTCGACCGGCTCGGCGGCGAGGCATGGCAGCGCCGCAAGAGCCGCATGAAGGAGCGCATCCGCGAAATCGCGGGCGAGCTGATCGCGGTCGCCGCCGAACGCGCGCTCCGCCCCGGCGACATCGCCGAGCCCGATTCGAGCGGCTATCCCAGCTTCGTCGATCGCTTCCCTTATGAAGAAACCGACGATCAGGATCGCGCGATCGGCGACGTTCTCGCCGATCTCGGCGCGGGCCGCCCGATGGACCGGCTGGTCGTCGGCGACGTCGGCTTCGGCAAGACCGAGGTGGCGCTGCGCGCCGCCTTCGTCGCGGCGATGGCGGGGATGCAGGTCGCGATCGTCTGCCCGACGACGCTTCTCGCGCGGCAGCATTACAACAATTTCACGACGCGCTTCGAAGGCTTCCCGATGAAGATCGGCCGCCTCTCGCGGCTCGTTCCCGCGGGCGAAGCGAAGGCGGTCAAGGAAGGGGTCGCGGCGGGGACGATCGACATCGTCATCGGCACCCACGCGCTTCTGGCGAAGGGCATCGTGTTCAAGCGCCTCGGCCTCGTCGTCGTCGACGAGGAGCAGCGGTTCGGGGTTACCCACAAGGAAAAGCTCAAGGCATTGAAGGCCGAGGTCCACCTTCTCACCCTCACCGCCACGCCGATCCCGCGCACCCTCCAGATGGCGATGTCGGGCCTGCGCGAACTCAGCGTGATCCAGACGCCGCCGATCGATCGCCTCGCGGTCCGCACCTATGTCATGCCGTGGGATCCCGTCGTGCTGCGCGAGGCGTTGCTGCGCGAACATTATCGCGGCGGGCAGAGCTTCTTCGTCACCCCGCGCATCGCCGATCTGCCCGACATCGAGGAATACCTTCGCAAGGAAGTCCCCGAAATCCGCTACACGATCGCACACGGCCAGATGGCGCCGACCGAGGTCGAGGAGCGGATGAGCGCCTTCTACGACAGGAAGTTCGAAGTGCTGATATCGACCAGCATCATCGAAAGCGGAATCGACATCGCGAGCGCCAACACGATCATCGTCAACCGCGCCGACCGCTTCGGCCTCGCGCAGCTCTATCAGCTGCGCGGCCGGGTCGGTCGATCGAAGACCCGCGCCTACGCCTATATGGTCACCCCTCCCGAACGGATGATCACCGACACCGCGGAGAAACGCCTAAAGGTGCTAAGCGACCTCGATTCGCTCGGCGCGGGGTTCCAGCTCGCGAGCCACGATCTCGACATCCGCGGCGCGGGCAATCTGCTCGGCGACGAACAATCGGGGCATATTCGCGAGGTCGGCTACGAACTCTACCAGTCGATGCTGGAGGAGGCGATCATGGACGCCAAGGCAGGCGGCTTCGCCAAGCGTCCGCGCGATTTCTCGCCGCAGATCACCGTCGATGCGGCGGTGCTGATCCCGGAGGAGTATGTCCCCGATCTCGATCTGCGCATGGGCCTCTACCGCCGCCTCAACGATCTCGACGATCGCCGCGAGATCGACGCGTTCGCCGCGGAGATGATCGACCGGTTCGGGCCGCTTCCCGAAGCGACCGACAATCTCATCAAGGTGATCGAGATCAAGCTGAACGCCAAGGTCGCTTGCATCGCCAAGATGGACGTCGGCCCCAAGGGCGCGTTGGTCAGTTTCCACGACGACAAGCCGCCCAACATCGACGGCCTGCTCGCCTACGTCGAACGCCTCGGCGGCATCGCCAAGCTCCGCCCCGACAGCAAGGTCGCGCTGACCCGCAACTGGCCCGATCCCGCGGCGCGGCTCAATGGCGCGCTGCAATTGTCGAAGGGGCTGGCCAAGGCGGCGGGGTGAGGGCGCGCGACGCCCGTCATCCCGGGCTTGACCCGGGATCCAGAGTCCCGGGCGGTATCGCTTTTGGCTCTGGATGCCGGATCATGTCCGGCATGACGAAGGGGCAAATCGCATGGTCTTTCGCGCGACCACCTCCTGTCGTAACGAAGCGCCATGCCCGGCAGTCAGGACTTCACCCCCGATCCCCGCAACGATCGCCTCGTCGCGTACGTAAACGGCGATCTCGTCCCAACCAGCGAGGCGACAGTCTCGATCTTCGACGCAGGCTTCGGCCTCGGCGACGGCGTGTGGGAAGGGCTGCGCCTCCACAAAAGCGCGCTGCTGTTCCTCGACGCCCACCTCGACCGCCTCTACGCCGGCGCCGCCGCGATCCGCATCGAGATCGGCCTCACCCGCAACCAGCTCACCGCGGACCTCAAACGCCTGCTCGCCGCCAACGCCATGACCGACGGCGCGCACCTCCGCCTGATGGTCACGCGCGGGCGCAAGGCGACGGTGAACCAGGACCCGCGCAATGCGATCGGCCCCGCGACGATCATCTGCACCGCCGAATTCAAGACGCCCAAGCCCTCCGCCGATCTCGTCCTGCGCACCAGCTACATCCGCACTTCCGCGCCCGACACGTTCGACATGCGGCTCAACTCGCACAGCCGCCTCAACTACATCCTCGCGCTGCTCGACGTCATCGACAGCGGCGCCGACGAGGCGGTGATGCTCGATCCGCATGGGAATATCGCGAGCTGCAACGCGACTAACCTGTTCTGGGTGAAAGACGGCACGATGTTCACCTCGCGCGACGAATATTGCTTCAACGGCATCACCCGCAGCAACGTCATCGCGCTGTGCCGCGACGGTGCCGCGCCGCTCGATCAGGGCGATCACCCGCCCGCGCACCTCGCCCAATGCGACGAGGCGTTCGTCGCCGGGACGATGGGGGGCATCACGTCGGTCCGCGAGATCGACGGCCGAGCGCTTCCCCTCGGCGGCCCCGTTACGACGAGGATCACCGATTTGTACGCCAAACTGAAGGACGCGGACGCCGCCGCGCATCCGATCGTATGACGCTCCGCATCGCCATGTGGTCGGGCCCGCGCAACATCTCGACCGCGATGATGCGCAGCTTCGGGAACCGCGCGGACACCGCGGTGTCCGACGAACCGTTCTACGCCGCCTATCTCGCGACAAGCGGCGCCGACCATCCGCTCCGCGAAGAAACGCTCGCATCGCAACCGAACGACTGGCGCGAGGTCGCCGCGGCGATGACCGGGCCCGCGCCCGGTAACTCCCCGATCTGGTACCAGAAGCAGATGTGCCACCATATGCTGCCGGGTTTCGGCGTCGAATGGATGCAGGCCTGCGCCAACGCCTTTCTGATCCGCGCCCCCGAGCAGGTGCTCGCTTCCTACGCGGCGAAGCGCAGCGCCAGAACTCTGGCCGACATCGGCGTCGAGCGGCAGGTCGAGCTGTTCGATCGCGTCGCGGATCGCACCGGCGCCGTCCCGCCGGTGATCGATGGCGCCGACGTCCTCGCCAATCCCGCCGGAACGCTGACCGCGCTGTGCGCGGCGCTCGGCATCGCCTTCTCCGACAGCATGCTCCACTGGCCCGCCGGCCGCCGCGACACCGACGGCGTCTGGGCGCCCGCCTGGTACGACGCGGTCGAGCGCTCGACCGGTTTCGTCGCCCCGAAACGGTTCGCGACCTTCGACGACTTACCGGATCACGCGAAACCGATCGCGGAGGCGGCACGGCCCTATTACGAACGGATGGCGAAGTTTCGGCTGGTTACGAGCTGACGCTTTCTACCCTCTCCCGCCTTCGCGGGAGAGGGAGGGACCCATGCGAAGCATGGGAGGGTGAGGGTCTTCTTCCTTTTTCTTGGCGCGCAGAAAGAAGAAGAAGACCCTCACCCAACCCTCTCCCGCAAGCGGGAGAGGGCTATCCCACCAACTCAATCAATTCCTCACTACCCACCGGCTCCGAACACAAAAACCCCTGGTACAGGTCGCACCCGTCACTCGCGAGTAGCGCGCGTTCCTCCTCGGTCTCGACGCCTTCGGCGATCGTCTCCAACCCGAGCGAGCGCGCGATTGCGATTACGCCGCGGACGATCACGCGGTCGCGGTCCGATCCGGTGATGTCGCGCGTCAGGCTGCGGTCGATCTTGAGATAGTCGATCGGCAGCGCCTTCAGGTAGGCGAGGCTCGAATAGCCCGTTCCGAAATCGTCGATCGCGATACGGCAGCCCGCGCCGCGCAGCCGCGCGAGGATCGCGGCGGCGCGATCGAGGTCACCCATCAGCCCGGTCTCGACGATCTCCACGGTCACCCGCGCACGCGCGAAACCGCTGGCGGCGATGCGATCGAGGAAGGCGGTGGTGAAGCCGGGACGCGCGAGATCGGCGGCGGTGACGTTGATCGACAGCCGCAAGCGCTCCAGCGCCGCGGGCCACGCCGCCGCGCGATCGAGCGCGACGCGCTGGATATGGTCCGACAGCGCGATGCCGAGATCAGCACGGTCGGCGGCGGCGAAAAGCTGCTCGGCGCCAAGCGCGCCAAGCTCGGAATGCTGCCACCGCGCGAGCGCTTCCACGCCGGTGATCGATCCCGCCATCGCGACCTGCGGCTGGAACACCACGTCGATCTCGTCGCGTTCGAACGCGCGGTGCAGATCGGCAGCGAGCCGATCGATCAGGGCTGCGTCCGAGTCCGTCATGCCGTCGCCCGATCGCGCTTCGCCGAGCGCGTCCTGCGCGCGCCGCAGCAGCGCGGGTGCGCTGTCGTCCGCCACCGCTTCGGCCAGCCCGACCCGGCTACCGAGATTTACCGCCGCCCCCTCGACCTCGAACGGGCGCGCGAGTTCGGCTTCGAGCGCATCGACCGCCGCAGCGATCGCGTCGCCGCCGCATTGCGCCAGCACGACGAATTCCGCCCCGGCGCGACGCGCGATCACCGCGCGGCCATCGAACGCGTCATGCGCCCATCGCTCGATCCGCGCGCGTGTCGCCGCCATCAGTTCGTCGCCGGCGTCGCGACCGAATGCGGCGTTGACGAATTCGAACCGGGTCAGCGCGACGACGATCGCGGACACCGCGCCGCTGCCGAGGCGCGCGTCGATCCACGCAAGCAACGGTTGGTCCGCGCCACGCCGCAGATCGCCCGCGCGCCGCCCCGCCGCCTCATACGGCAAATGCCGCACCCTGCGCGCGTAGCGTCCGGCGAAGCGCAGCGCGGCGGCGAACGTGTCGGCGGACCAATCCGGTGCCAGCCACTGCGTCGCCCCCGCGGCATAAGCGGTGTCCGCATCCTGCGCGATCACCACCACCGCGGAACGATCGCGCCACGTGGCCGACGGCGACTCGCCCGACGACAGATCGACGATCCGGACCGCCGCATCGTCGTCTGCACCGACGCGCCAGCCCGCCGCCGCGACGAGCGCGGTCAGTTCCTCACGCCGTCCCGATGCACCGATAGCGACCAGCCCGGCGGTTCCGGTCGATTCGTCTTCGGCGGTCAAATCCATCGCGTCAGCCTAGCATGGATCATTGTGGCTCCGTCACGGTCCGATGGACCGCCCTTGCGGCAGTCCGCCCCAACCCCTAGTTCTTCAGGCAATGGTCAGCCCCACCCTCGTCGATGCGCATGGCCGGACGATCCGGTATTTGCGCATTTCGGTCACCGACCGATGCGATTTGCGCTGCCGTTATTGCATGGCCGAGGCAATGACCTTCCTGCCACGGAATGCCCTGCTTGCACTGGAGGAGATCGCGGTCATCGCCGAGCGGTTCATCGCGCGCGGCGTGCGGAAAATCCGCCTGTCTGGCGGCGAGCCGCTGGTGCGGCGCGATGTCGGCGAACTGGCCGCTAGACTCGGCCGCCACGTTGGTGCGGGTCTCGACGAGCTGACGATGACGACCAATGGCACGCGGCTCGCGGAACATGCTCCCGCGCTGGTCGCGGCCGGCATCCGGCGCGTCAACGTCAGCCTCGACAGCCGCGACCCCGATAAATTCCGCTTCATCACCCGGCACGGCGACGTCGCGCAGGTTCTCGACGGCCTCGCCGCGGGCAAACGTGCGGGGCTTGCGATCAAGATCAACATGGTGGCGCTCAAGGGTCTGAACGACACCGAAATCCCCGCGATGCTCGACTGGTGCATCGCCGAGGGCCACGACCTGACCCTCATCGAGACGATGCCGCTCGGCGCGATCGACGAGGATCGCACCGATCGCTTCGTGCCGCTGACCGCGGTGTTCGACGATCTGTCCGTGCGCTTCCCGCTCGCGCGCGACATGAACGGCACCGGTGGCCCGGCGCGCTACTGGCGTGTCGCGGGAAGCACGACCCGGCTCGGGCTGATCTCGCCGCTCACTGCGAACTTCTGCGACGGCTGCAACCGCGTCCGGCTGACCACCGACGGCAAGCTCTATTCCTGCCTCGGCCACGACGACCATTCCGATCTCAAGGCCGCGCTCCGCGACGGCGGCATCGCCGCGCTCGACGACGCAATCGATCACGCGCTGGCGATCAAGCCCGCACGCCATGATTTCCGGATTGAGCCCGGTGCAGCGCCTGCCGTCGCGCGCCATATGAGCGTGACCGGGGGATGAGCGTTTTCCCGCGACGCGCGCTCGTCGCGTCGCCCGCACCCGCCGCCCAGCAAGCCGCGCGCGAACTCGCCGACGCCTGGGACTGGTGCCCGCCCGGCGAGGCCGATGTCGTGATCGCGCTCGGCGGCGACGGTTTCCTGCTCCAGACGCTCCACAATATGCTCGAACGCCAGGTTCCGACCGTGCCGGTGTTCGGGATGAATCTCGGCACCGTCGGGTTCCTGATGAACGAGTGGCGTGAGGGCGATCTCGACGGGCGGCTGGAGCGCGCCACGGAATTCCGAGTCAATCCGCTCAGCATGACCGCATTGGGCGTGGACGGCAGCGTCCACATCCTGCCCGCGATCAACGAAGTGTCGCTGCTCCGCGAAACCCGCCAGACCGCGAAGATCGAAGTGACGGTGAACGATCGCATCGTCATCGACGAACTCGCCTGCGACGGCATCCTCGCCGCCACTCCGGCGGGTTCGACGGCGTACAACCTGTCGGCGCGCGGCCCGATTCTTCCGCTCGGCTCGGCATTGATCGCGCTCACCCCGATCAGCCCGTTCCGCCCGAGGCGCTGGCGCGGCGCGATCCTGCCCGACAAGGCGCGAATCGGTTTGCGCATCCTCAATCCCGGCAAGCGCCCCGTCTCGGCGGTCGCCGACCAGCGCGAAATCCGGGACGTCGCGCAAGTCGATATCGTCATCGACCGCGCGCGCGAACTGACCCTGCTGTTCGATCCCGAACACGCGCTCGACGACCGGATCACGATGGAGCAGTTCATCGGGTAAGGTTTTTTGATTCGGCTCGCGCCGAACGGGGCGGCGCCGCGAGGCGATCAAACACGCCCAAATGGGTTGCCAGCCGGACCTTAGCGATTATAGAGCCGCGCACGGCGCTGTTCCCCGATAGCTCAGCGGTAGAGCATTCGACTGTTAATCGAATGGCCGTAGGTTCGAATCCTACTCGGGGAGCCACCGTCCTTCCGTCCTCGTCGTTCGACCATCCGCGCCGCGCCACTCTAACTCGGCGAATAGCGCATACTGTTGTAGAATTGCGCTCAGGACCTTAGTCTAGGTCGATGCCGACGATCGACCACCACGCGCCGCTGCAACTGCTCGTTTCGGTGCGCGGGCATCCGTTCGATCGCACCGCCTTCGCCGCGCTGTTCGACGCGATGGCGGGCATATCGCCGACGTTCGTCGATCAGCCGGCGGCGGCGCTATTGATGAATCCCGCCGCGATGGCGCGCTTCGACGCGCTGCTCCTCTACGACATGCCGGGGATCGATTTCGCCGCGACCAAGGACCGGCCTGGGCAGATCGCGCCCGATGCCGCCTTCCGCGACGGATTCAATGCGCTGCTCGACGAGGGCAAGGGCATCGTCGCGTTGCATCATGCGCTCGCCGGCTGGCCCGCCTGGCCCGATTACGCCGAGGCGCTGGGCGGACGTTTCCTCTATCGGCCCGATCGCGTCCGCGACCGCGACACGCCCGATTCGGGCTATCGCCACGAAGTCTCTTACGACGCGGAAATTCTCGCCGCGGATCACCCGGTGACGGCCGGGCTTCCGCCACGTTTCGCGATGAAGGACGAACTTTATCTCGCCGAGGTGTTCGCGGACGGCGTGATCCCGCTGCTGCGCGCCGATCACGCCTTCACCGCCGACACCTTCCACTCCACCGCGGCGGCGATGGCGGGGCGGATGTTCGACAACACAGGCTGGTCGCACCCCGACGGATCGGACCTGATCGGCTGGGTCAAACGCGCGGGCAACAGCCCGCTCGTCTACCTCCAGCCCGGCCACGACCACGTCACTTACGACGATCCGAACTATCGCCGCCTCGTAGAGAACGCGATCCGCTGGGTCGTCTCAGCCGCGGCGCGCGATTGGGGCCGAGCGCGCGACTAAGCGAACAGCCGGTCAGAACTGGACGCGCTTGGTGTACCCGCCATCGACGATCAGGTTCGTTCCCGTGATCCAGTCCGATGCCGGGCTCGCGAGATAGACGATCGCGCGCGCGACATCCTGCGCGGTTCCGAGCCGCTTCAGCGCACACGCTTCCTCGAAGGTCTTGTACATATCGGGCGCACCCTTTTTCACGTCGTCCCAATTGCCGCCCTCGAACCAGACCGGCCCCGGCGAAACCGCGTTGACGCGGATGCCCTTCGGCCCCCACGCTTGGCTCAGCTGCCCCGAATAGGTGAGCAGCGCCGCCTTGATCGCGTTGAACGCCTGAGGCGCGATGAACGTCTCGGTCGCGGCGACGCTCGACAGGATGACGACCGCGCCATGCGCCGATGTCTCGAGGTACGGCGCCATCGCTTCGCAGCCGCGCACCGTGCCGAGCACGTCCATCCGGTAGCAGGCGTCCCAATCCTGCGCGAGCTTCGAACCCGAAGCGCTGGCCGAAGGGATGAAGATGTCACAGCCGCCCAGCTCGTCGGCGATTTCCGTGAGCAGCGCGGGATAGCCGTCGATGTCGGTCAGATCGCCTTGCCGCGCGACGACCTTGCCGCCGTGTTTGGCGTAAGCGTCGCGCGCCTCGTCGATCTGCGCCTGATTGCGCGAGAAAAAACCGACATCGGCGCCTTCCGCCGCGAACATCTCCAGCGCGGCGCGGCCGGTCCCTCGGCTACCGCCGCTCAGGATGACCTTCAGGCCCTTCAGTCCGAGATCCATGATTTACTCCCGATAAATTAGCACGCCCGGCACTTTTACAGGTCGCGCAACAGCGGTCCATCGGTTTCACCGAGCCGACGCACCAATTCGTAGAAATCGACGAGCGTCGCGCTCGGTTCGTACAACTCGATCATGTGACCGTATTCGGCGACCGCATCGACCATCGCGAAGGCGGTGCCGCCATCGGTTTCGGCGTAAAGCGCCACCGCGAAGCCGTCGTGTTCGTGCGCCGCCATCGCGGCGGCGAGATCGTCGACGAACAGCGCGACATGATGCAATCCTTCGCGTCCCGACCCTCGCGGATACATGTCGTGGAACGCCGATGGCGCGGAATCGTGTTGCTGGACGAATTCAACCATGATCGGCCCCCATTGGCCATAGCCCGAGCCGTGATCGAGCGACGCCGCCCGGCCGCGATAGCGGGCCACAGGCGTCGGAACGTGATCGATGACGAGGAACGGCCCCGATCCGAACCGCGCGTGGTGACGCAGCGCGGCTGCGCGGATGTCGCGGACGAAATAGGCGACCTGCCGGATCGAAAAACCGACAGAAGGCGCGATCATCGCGCCTGGAGCACCTGATAGCTGCGCGACACGAAGCGCCAGGCGCCGTCGGCATCGCGGCGGAGGCGATCGTCATATTGTCCCGACACCAGCCGCTCGCTGCTGTCGGCGCCTTTCAGCATTTCGAGCATATACGACCGCGACTCGGCGGCATCGCCCTCGATCGAAACCGCGCCATGCGCGACGTACATCGCCGCCGCTTCATAATAGTCCATCAGCGATACCCACAGGTCGCGGATCGCGGCGCGGCCCTCGGCGCTATGGCCCGCGACCGCCCAGGAGGCATCCTCCGCCCAGCATTCGGCCCAGTCGTCGGCGTTCTTGCGGAACACCGCGTCGTTGTACGATTCGATCCGCTCACGGATGGCGAGGCGATCCTCGACGCTGCCGGTGAAGCCGCGCATCACGCCATCCGCCCGAAATGGGCCTGCGGATTGCCGTCGGCATCGTAGACCTGCTCGATCGCGTCGCAGCGGCATTTCTGCGACCGCGCCGCGATCAGCCCCGATTTGCCGATATGATCGCGCATCGCGGCATAGCTTGGGTCGCGGAAATGCCCGGCCAGCGCGTCCTCGCTCGCCCATTCCTCATAGACGTGGACCCGGCCCGGCGTCGCCGGATCGAGCGCCCAATCATAAGCGACGCAGCCGTTCTCCGCGCGCGACGCGGCGATGAAAGGCTGCGCATCGAGCACGGCCTGTTGGGCGCCCGCAGGCTCCAGATCGATGACAGCGTTGATGATGATCGGCATGGGATTCCCTTTCGAAATGATCAGGCGATGACCGGGCGACGTACGCGAAGCCCGATGAGTAACGACGCGATCGCGATCGCGATACCGCCCGCGAGCACCATGAACGGCGCGCGGAAATCGGCGGCGACGAGATCGCCCGCGCCCGGATCGAGCAGCATCAGCGTCACCGCCGCGCCCAGCCCGGTGCCGACGCTCTGGCAGGTGAAGAGCAACGCCGATCCGACGCCCTGCTCGCGCGGCGGCAGCGGCGCGGTCGCGGCTTGCATCAGCACGATGAAGGCGGTGACGCTGCCGAGCGCGCAGAGCATCATGCCGGGCGCGATGCTGACCGCATAGGGCTGACCCATACTGGCGGCGAGCCACAGCAAGCCCGTCAGAGTCAATATCCCCGCGCCGATGCCGACCAGCCGCAACGGCGCCCGGGCGAGGATCATCGGCGCCATCTGTCCGGCGACGATTACCGCGCAGGCATAGGGCATCGCTCCGAGCCCGGCGGCGGCGGCAGTAAAGCCGAGTACACGTTGCATGTAGAGCTGCGACAGCACGAACAGCCCGCCGACACTCGCCAAAAAGAGCGTCAGCATCCAGGCCGACAGCGCGAACATCGGCCGCCGCACCAGGGCGGCGGGAACCAGAGGCGTCGCGACGCGCCGTTCGATCGCGACGAACAGCGCGATCAGCACGGCGGCGCCTCCCAGCATCGCCAGCGGCTGGGCCGCGAACAGCCCCATCCGGCCCATCGACGAAATTCCGGCCACCAGCAGGATCATCGCCACGGTCGCGGTGATCGCGCCTGCCCCATCGATCGCCTCGCCGCGATGCGCCTTGACGCGGGGGAGGAAGCGCAGCGCCATCGCCAGCGCGATCGCCGCGAGCGGGACGTTGACGAGAAACACCGCGCGCCAGCCGACGGTCGTGACGATCCAGCCGCCGCACAGCAGCCCGATGATGAGCGACGCGCCCTGCGTGATGCCGAAGACTCCGAGGGCGCGGTGTCGCACCGACCCGTCGGGCAGGAAAGCGGTTATAAGCGAGAACGCGCCGGGCGAGATCAGCGCGACCGCCAACCCCTGGACGACCCGCGCCGCCAGCACCCAGGCGAATGTCGGCGCGAGTCCCGCGGCGGTGGACGCCAGCGCGAACAGAGCGAGCCCCACGCCGAGGGCGCAGCGATGGCCAATCCGATCGACGACCTTGCCGCCGAGGATCAGCGTCCCCGCGAGCGCGAGCGTATTGGCGCTGACGATCCATGACAGCAACGCGGGCGCGACCCCCAGATTGCGTCCGATCGACGGCAGCGCGACGCTGACCACCGCGAAATCGGCGGTGACGATCAGCTTGCTCAGCGCCATCAACGCGATGATGCGCCAATGTCCGCGCGTGTCGGTCGCGTCCAATCGCATTCTCCACTTATGTTTCGCAGACGGGCCGGTTGAGCGTCCCGTATTGTCGGGTCAGCCCGGGGTCAGGCGTTCATCCACTTCTCGATATTCTCGTGGAAGTACCGAACGCGGCGTTCCTGCCAGGCGAGATAATCGCGCTTGTAGCCGCGCGAATGGAGCCCGCGCTGCTGGACCTCCCAAATCGACACGTCCTGGTCGATCCCTGGCCCCATCGAAACGTCTGTGACCTTGCCCGCGATATGCGGCGCGGGAACCGAGAGATCGACCCATTCCGCCATGCTCTGCGAATAATAACGCTCGGTCCCCTCGGGGAAGAGCGTCATGTACCACATGTCGAAATAGCATTTCTCGGGATCAGTCTCGTGCGGGCGCGCGCGCAGCCAGATATTGCCGTCAGGCTTCAGGCTGAACGACAGGTTCGGGAAGATCGTGAAATGCCAGTGATCGGTCAGCTGGTCGTCGTGATAGGTCGAGAAATCGTAGCCCTTCTCCGCCCCCTTCTCGCGCTTCGCCTTTTGTAGAGCCTTACGGATTTCGCCGGTCTTGCCGCCGCGGAACTGTTCAGGATCGAGACCCCAGAATTTCAGTTCCTCGGCGAGGTACGACAAGGTCTCGGTCTCGCCGCCGCGCAGCATCTTGGTCGGCCCCGCACCGGGCATGAACATCCGCGCGTGTCCTTCCGGATACATGTCGAACTGGCAATAATTGTGCGAATATTCCATCACGAACTTGGTCTGCGGATGGACGAACGGGACGTGATAGCTCTCGTTGAAATTGTCCTGAATCAGCTTCCAGTTGAAGTTTCCTTCGATCGTCACCCAGTGCGTGCGGACCATCTTGTCCATCGGATAGGTGTCGATCTGGTCGGCGATCGGCCCGAGGAACCGGCGCAGCGGCGCGGCATTCTCGTCCATGTTGATCCAGACGAAGCCCGCCCAGAGCTCGCATTTCACCGCGACCATGTTCAGCTTGCCGCACGGCGACCCTTGCACGAAATCGGCCTCGTCGGGGACGGTCTTGAGCTTGCCTTTCAGATCATAGGCCCAGCCGTGATACGGGCAGACGAGCCGCTTGCCATGCCCCTGCTCGCCATCGACGACCGGCATGCCGCGATGTTGGCAGACGTTGTAGAAGGCGCGGACATCGCCGTCGTCGCCGCGCACGCAGACGATCGTCTCGGTGCCGAAATCGGCGGTCAGCCAGTCGCCAGCCTTGGGGATCTGCGCCTGGACTCCCGCGATCTGCCAGGTCTTGGTCCAGATCTTGTCCCATTCGCGGTCGGCCCATTCCTTCGAGAAATAGCGATCGGGCGAGATCGGCGTGTTCTTGAAATCGGGATCGGGAAATTTCGACATGTCCGCGCGCTGGCGGGTCTGCGCTTCGGGGAGATTAATGACGGTGGCCATGACGTTACCTCGCTAGTCGAATGGTTTCGGTGCCGGGGATCAGCTCACCCAGGCGCCGCCGGCGAAATGCCGATAGGATGGATCGGCGTCGCCGCGCGCGCCGAAGGAGTAGCCCTTGGGATCGTCGCGGTTCCACATGTCGGTCGCGGGAACCGCGCTGCTCCAGTCGTAGACCGCGCCGCGGTGCGCGATCCGCCATTCGCCGTCGCGCCGCTCGAACCGGTCGAGATAGCGTCCGGCCGCGACCATGAAGGTGTCGCCCGCCCCGTCCTTGCCGGGAAGCGCATGGTGCGCGATGAAATAGCTTTCGCCATAGGCGGTGTCGCCGTCGAGCTCGATCAGGACATTGCCGACGACATGCTGGGTCCGTCGCATTCCCGCGAGCACCTCCATCACCCACGGCACGAAATCCTTGCCCGTCCCCTTGAAACCGCCGTGGTCGTCGGTCGCGTCGGGGTGAAGCACCTCACCGACCAGCTTCGCGTCGCAACGGTCGATCGCGCGCGCGAACTTGTGGACGAGTTCGCGGCACGCGTCCTTGTCGAGCAGCCGCGCGACGCGGGGATCGAGGTTGGTGCGGTCGAGCGTCGCTGCATCCATGTCAGTCTCCGGTGTAACTCGGGTCGTCGGGGCGGCGCGCGCCGCGGCGCTTCAAATTGCCGTACATCGGCCCGTCCCATTTCGCGGTCGAAGGGCCGTTGTGGCTCCAGTCGAGCACGTAGCGGCGGTGCGCGATCCGCCATTCGCCGTCGCGCTTCTCGAGCCGGTCGAGATAACGGCCGCCGACTTCCATCTCGGCGAGTCCGTCGGGTCCATCGACCTCGTGATAGGCGCGACAGTAAGTCTCCGCCTCCGCGGTTGATTCGTCAACCAAAATTAACACGTTGCCTAGAAAGTGTTGAGTGCGTCTCATCGCGGAGAGCGCCTTGACGACATCCCCCGACCATTCGCCGGCATCGACCTCGCCATTGCCGTAGTCGGCGCGCGCGCCCGGCCACCACACGGCGCGCAGCACCTCTTCGTCGCAGCGATCGATGCCGCGCGCATAGCGACACAGCACGTCGTGGATCGCGAGCCGGTCGGCCACGTCTTCCAGCGCAATTTTCGTCATCGGACCCGCATCTCCTCGCGTCGGCAACTGAGATCTTCGGGCGCGCGCGCACCCATCGGAAACCGCGGCGTCCCGCTCCACGGATCATCGGTCGCGGGCTCGCTGCGAACCCAATCGACCAGCTCGCTGCGATGCG
This sequence comes from Sphingomonadales bacterium, assembly GCA_038236185.1. GTDB lineage: Bacteria > Pseudomonadota > Alphaproteobacteria > Sphingomonadales > Sphingomonadaceae > Sphingomonas. The sequence goes on from JBBSTE010000008.1 coordinate 49,941, forward strand.
CGATCTTCCAGATGCCCGCGCGGCGTTCGTAGCGATCGACATAGCGTCCCGAGACGAAGAGGTCGGTCTCGCCGCCGTCCTCGACGACCCGGTGGAACGCCTGAAAATAGACTTCCCCGAACGCGGTGTCGGCGCCTTCGAAATCGATCCGCACCTGCCCGATCATGTGATGATTGGCCTTGTGCAGGGTCAGCACCCCTTGCGCGAAGGCGACGAAGCCGTCCGCGTCGCCGCGATAGCCCTCACCGTAATCGGTCGTCGCGTCGTCGTGGAACACCGAGCGATGGAGCACCGGATCGAGCCGATCCTGCCCGCGCATGTAATCGCACAGCAGATCATAGATCGCGTGCCACGATTCGAGGCGATCGAGCCGGTCCATCTCAGGTGCGCGCGAGATATTGGTCGAGCGTCTTGTGGAAACGCCGGATGCGCGCCTCCTGATAATGGCCGAGCGTCTGGCCACGCTTCGCCGACGCCTGGAACCCGCGATATTGCCTCGCGAGATTGTCGGTGTCCTGATCGTACACCGCGCCAAGCCCCGGGTTCATCCCGGGCGCCTCGGCATAGGATCGCTCGGCCGCGACAGGAATCGGATCGGGCGGATAATCGAGCGGCGTTTCTTCAGGCACCAGCTTCAGGAACACCAGGTCGAACAGCGTTCGGCCCGTGTCCATCCCGATCGGACGGAACCGATAGATCATCGGCAGCGACACGCCGGGGAACAGGCACATGTTCGGAAACAAATGATATTCGATCGAATCGAGCATCTCGCTGTCCGAATAGTCGCCGAGCGGAACGCCGAGTTTGGCCGCCATCGTCTCGCGCAATCTCTCCGCCGCCACCGATCGCGCGGTCCGCCCCTCGGGCACCACCGCGCCATCGACGCGCATCTTGTCGAGGATTTCCTGCTGCGTTTGCGGTTCGATGTAATGCGGACTCGGCGTGCCGATCGTGTGAACGAAACGCGTCACATAATCGCTGAAGATATCGTATTGCGCATTCGCGTCACCCGCTGTCGCAAGGCCCTGCGCGTGCGTCTCATAGACGTGATACGCCTCGAGGAACGCCTCCTGCGCCGCCTTCCAATTGGTCGGCAGCTCCTTTTGCAGGTGGAGCGCGATACGCCGGTTGGAAAGATCCCAACGCCCCGAGAAATGCTCGGCGAGCGGGCCGAGCTGATCGGCGAGCGGCGCGGCGCCGGGGTCCATGTTGACGAACACGAACCCGCCCCACGTCTCGACCTTCACCGCCGGCAAATGAAACGCCTCGTCGGTGACGTGCGGGAAGTCCCATCGGCACGGCACGTTCTTGAGGCCGCCGTCGAGCGTCCAGCTCCAGCCGTGGAACGGGCAGCGGATCTCGCTGCCGCTGCCGCTCGTGTCAGAGCGCTTGAGCTGTGCCCCGCGGTGCAGACAGGCGTTGGGGTAGGCGCGAATGAGGTGATCGTCGCCACGAACGATCAGGATCGAATAGCGACCGACATCATAAGTGATATAGTCGCCCGCCTCGGGGATATGCTCCTCGCGGCAGGCCCATTGCCAGGTGCGCGACCACATCCGCTCCATCTCGCGCGCCATGAAGTCTTCGGAGATATAGCGATCGTAGCCGATGTCGGCGTCGCCGAGATATTCGTATGCCTCGGCGACGAGCGCGTCGGGCACCGCCCAGCCGTCGCCGAGGATGATGTCGCGCGTGCTCGGGCCGGGGCAGCGCGCCTCGCCGGGGCGCATCACGGGGGGATCGTCGAGTGCCATCACTTGCTCTCCTTCTACCCCCGCCAGCGTGGACTCAGTATTTGAACGTCAATTGCAGCCGCACCGAGCGCGGGAACGCGCCATAGCCGATGATGTCGCCCGGCACCGCCCGAGGCCCACCGGGCGTCGCCGGCGTCTGGCTCAGCCCGGTGCCGCCGCCGGTCAGCGGGGCGGTGCCGCCGCCCGTGAAGTAGAATTCGTTGGTCAGATTCTTGCCGATCAGCGCCAATTGCCAACGATCGTTCGCCGTGCCGATGCGGATGCCGCTGTCGAGCACCGCATAGGCTCCTTGTCGTGTCGCGGTGTCACCGAAACTCGATCCGAGATACGAACCACTGTAGCGGACATCGATATTGCCGCCGAACTTCAGTCCCGATCCAACGTCGCCGTCATAACCGATCCCCGCGGTGCCGGTCCATTTAGGCGCGACCGCGGTCGGCGCACCGCCAAGATCCTGGAAAGTCCCCGCGACGGCCGGGGCCACCATCGCGCCGGTTGAGTTCAGAGCGCAGCCTTGTTCGGTGCTTTGACCAGAGAAACAGGGCGCGAGAAAATCGAGATAGCGTGCCTTGCTATAGTTGAGCGTACCGTGGATCGAAAGGCCCGGCACCGCATGCGGCGCGTATTCGAGTTCCAGTTCGACGCCCTTGGTGCGCGCGCTGCCCGCATTGTAGGTCACATAGGCGAAGACCTGCGAGTTGAAATAGTCGACCTGCAAATTGGTGTATTTGTAAGAATAGATACCCAGATTGGCGCGCAACTGATTATCCGCCAGCGTTGTCTTTATTCCGGCTTCGAAGCCCCGGCCCTTCTCGGGCTGAAACGCGAGGTCCTTCGCCGGATTGTTGGTGACCAGCGCCGAATTGATTGCGCTGTTAGAAAAGCCGCCCGATTTGTACGCGGTCTTATAAGCGCCGTAGATCAGAATATCGCGGGAGGGTTTCCAACTCAGCGTCACATCGGGCGACCAATCGTCAAAGGTTTGATTGCCGAGCAGCGTGCCGTTCGCCGCAGCGCTCTCGGGCCGGAAGATCGTCGTGAGTGCCGCGTTGACGTAAGGCTGGGTGAAGAAGCTGTCCTTTGTTTCATGGACGTAACGGACGCCGGCGGTCGCCTCGACCGTCGGAAATATCTTCCAGATCACCTGGCCATAGCCCGAGAAGGTCTCGCCGTCGGTCGCCGACACTTTGTTATACGCGACGTAGCGGTCCGCCGGCGCCGCTGTGGAGTTCTCGAGCCCCGCGAACATCACCGCCTGGAAGAAATCACGCCTGGTTTTCTGATAGAGACCGCCAATCATCAGATTCACCGGCGCGTCGAAATTGGTCAGCGCGCGCAGTTCCTCACTGAACGCGTGATAGGTGGAGTTCTCGGTCGCCCACACGGCGCCACCCAGAAAGTCGCAATCGCAGGCGAATTTGTTGTTGTTCCAGTTGTAATTGGTGATCGACGTCAGCGTGACGTTGTCGAAGCGATAGTTGATCGTGCCGGTTGCCTGATAGGATTTGTACTTGTTGAAAAGTTCGCCATCGCTGCGCGCATAGGGGTAGACCGCGGCGATATCGGTCGGAAACTTGTTCTGGTGAGTGACGAAACCGCCGTCGCAGCGGTAATTCGGATTGAGCGTGGTGAATCCGCTCGGGCAGCGGATCGCGGAGTAATTCCAGCCGTTGCCGACCGTTTCGTTATACGATCCCGACCCCTTCAGGGTAATAGTCAGCCGGTCGTCGGGCTGGTATTTCAAGGTCGCGCGACCGATCAGCTCGCGCTCCTGTGGCGCATCGCGATCGGACGGAGCGCCGACGTGCGGATTGGTCACGCCGGTCGCGATGTCGAGCGTCGGATAGCGCGTCGGATCGGCGAAATTCTTGTAATAGCCTTCGAACATCTTCGAGCCGCGCACCGCGAGGCGCAGGCCGACCGTGTCGCTGAGCGGCCCCGAGGCGATCGCCTCGCCGTATAACTGCTGGGAGCCGAATTCGTAGCCGATCCGCCCGATATATTCGTGCTCCTTGCCGGGATCGGCGGTCGTCAGCGAAATCACCCCCGCGGTCGCATTCTTGCCGAAAAACAGCGACTGCGGGCCCTTCAGGATCTCGACGCGCGCGAGATCGAAGAAGCCTTCGTTGATGATCCGCCCCTGGCCGTAATAGACGCCGTCGACGACAATCGCGACCGACTGCTCGATGCCGATCGACGTCGCCGAAGACCCGATGCCGCGCAAAGTGAGCTGCGCGCCCGCGCCGTTCGAGGCGCGCGCGACGGTGAATTGCGGTGTCGCCGCGGCGATTTTTTCGAGGCTGGTGAGGTCGCGCGCCTCGATCTGCGCGGCGCTGATCGCCTGCACCGAAACGGGAATGTCCTGAACGCTTTCGGAGCGACGCCGCGCGGTCACGACGATGTCGGTCAGGCCGCCCGCCTCGACGCTCGGTTGCGCTTGCGGCTCGGTCGCCGCCGCGACGCCGCGATCCCCCGCCCCGGCCGCGGTTCCAGCGGTCGTCCCCGGCTGCGAGTCCTGAGCAAAAGCCGGACTTCCGATCGCGAGCGCAGCCAGGGCCGACCCAACGAGAAAGCGACGGCGCATAGTTGCAGCGGGAACCTTCATGCAATCCTCTCCTGACCTTCGTCTCGACGGTGCTGCCGCCGCACCGCGATATGTCGCTGGCTGAGATACGTGTATCAAGTTTGGGAAGGAGCACAATCCACTTTTTGCACAGCGTGCGATGTTCTGTGCCCAGACTGGACAAACCCGAAGCGACGCGCGAAGCTGTCGGGTGATGCCCGCCACAAGTCCCGCCACGACGCCGATCGAGGAAAAGCGCAACGTCCTCGATGCGCATCCCGACAAGCCGTTGCTCTATTCGAGCCCGCTCATTCTCGACCGCCGGCGCCGCCTGCTCCGCGAGGCGCGACACATGATCGCCGACGGCGGAATCGAGAATTTCAGCGTCCGCAAACTGTGTCAGCGCGCCGAAGTGGCGCAGCGCACGCTTTATAACGCCTTCCACAACAAGGACCGCGTGATCGCGCTCGCGATTCGCGAGGCGTATGACGATTTCAACGCGTACGTCCGCTATCGCACCGACGATAATACGCTGGCCGGAATGCTCGACCGGACGATCGCGATCAACCGCCGCAATTTTCGCGTCCGCAACTACACCCGCGCGGTCGTCGCGATCTATTTCGGCCCCGCGACGCCGCGCGACGTGTGGGAAACGCTGCGCGACATGTCGGTCAAGAGCATCCACGAATGGCTGATGGTGATGCAGTCGCGCGACGAGCTTCAGCCGTGGGTGGAACCCGAACATTTCGCGACCGCGATGGCGAACCTGCAATATTCGGTGATCAACGACTGGGGGCTCGGCCGCTTGAGCGACGACGAATATCTGCCGCGTCTCGCCGAAAGTATGCTGCTGCTGGTGATCGGCGCGGTGCGCGGCGCGGTACGCGACGAGGCGGAGCAATTCCTGGTCGATATGCGGCGCACCGGCGCGGTGCCGGTCTTCCCCAACGCGGTCTGGGCGCCGCCGCGCGAAGCGGCGGCGGAAACGGCGGCTTAGCCCAGCGAGCGTCAAATCTGGGCCACCCAATTCCGTTCAGGCTGAGCTTGTCGAAGCCTTGTCCTTCTTCCTTCAGCGAGGGAGAAGGACAGCACTTCGACAAGCTCAGTGCAGACGGATCAGATATAACGCAAGATGCTCCAGCCCACCGTATACCGTCTTATGCAGCCGCGCTGGGCCGTGCTGCGACGCGCTCGCGCCACACCGCCAGCCGGGTCGCCGTCGCCGCCAGCGGCTGACCGACGATTGCACCGAACTCGACGAACGAGAACAGCGTGATATCGGCCAACGTGAAACGATCGCCCGCGATCCATTGCCGGTCGCCCATCCGCGCGTCGAGCGCGGCGATTCCGTCGGTGGCCATCGCCTTGAGGTCGGCGCATCCCTCGGCGCCCGCGACGCGCATGCGCGGCTCGAACATCGCGCGGCCTTCTGCGCCGCGGAAGCCCGACGTCATCGGGTTGGTGATTTCGAGGTCGATCCGACGGACCCACATCCGCGTGATGGCGCGTTCCTCGGGCGTCGCGCCGATCAGCGGCGGCGATGGGTGAAGCTCCTCGAGATACTCGCAGATCGCGGTCGTCTCCGACAATTGCGTCCCGTCGTCGAGCGTGAGCAGCGGGGTCGTACCGCCCGGATGGAGCGACAGATATGGCTCGCGTCGATTCTCGCCCGCCATGATATCGACGCTCTTCGTCTCGATCGTCAGCCCTTTTTCGGCGACGAACATCCGCACCACGCGCGGGTTGGGGCCAACCGAATCGTACAGGATCATCGCTTGTTCCTCTCTGCTATCCCGCCAGCCTTATGACCGACGCGACGATCGTTCCCAGCACGAAAATGTAGATCGGCGGCATGCTGATATAGATGCCGATCCGCCGCCCTTCCGCCGAGCGGTGATAGCCCATCGCATAAGCGAGCCGCGCGGCCGGCCAGATCGCGCCGATCGCCGCCGCCCAGACCGGCGAAACGGTCAATGCGAACAGCCACATGCCCGGCAGGAACAGGGCCAGATGCTCCAGCGTGTTCTGGTGTGCGCGAACGCGGCGGACATAATCCTCCGGCCCTTCGTGCGACGGCGCGGGCACCTTGAAGCGCACCCGCGCCAGCCCGGCGATCAGCAAGGTGAAATAATAGACCAGCAGCGCGAGGCCGCTGACCAGGGTGACCCAGAAATAATCGGGCGGCAGCATCCCCGTCAGCCCGCGGGGGGACGCGGCGCGTTGCTGTTGCGCCAATCCTGCCGCTTGGCCCAATCGGCGAAGGTTTCGAGCTCGACCGGGATGCGCCGCTGCATATCTTCGGTATCGACCTCGAACGGCTTCGTCGGCGCGTTGATGTTATATTCGTAGAAGGCGCCGATCTGCGCGATCGTCGCGTCCTGCTCCTCGCGACTCATCTCGTCGCCATAGGCATTGGCGAGAAGCCGCGCGAATTCGTGCGGGCTGACCGCGTCGTACACCACTTTCCGCCCGAGAACGTCGCTGAGTGAGGCGGCGAGTTGCGGCGGCTGCAGCCGTTCGGGACCACCGATGTTCATCCATGCGCCTTCCATGTCGGGGCGGTCGAGCGAATGGATCATGATCTTCGCGACGTCGTCGAGGCTGATCCAGTTCGCCGGGGTATCGACGCGATGCGCGTAGACGAAGCGGCCCTCGTTGACGATGAACGGCCGCGCCCAGTTGGTCAGCAGATTGTCCATGAACAGCACCGATCCGAAGACCGTCGCGCCGACGCCGGAACGCCACAGCGCGTTGATCCCTGCGGTGTTGCCGGCATAAGTGTGCGGATCGCCGGGCTTATCGGGAATCCAGCTCGACGTGTTCCAGACGACGCGCTCGACGCCCGCCGCCTTCGCCGCGCGGCCGACGCTGCCCGCGATCGTCGCACGGTCGGCGCGCGCGCGGAGCGGATGCGTGTGGAACACCGCGTCGGCGCCCTCGAACGCCGCGGTCAGCGACGCTTCGTCATAGAGGTCGGCGGGGATCACCTCGACCGTATCGGGCTGCTCCTCGCCGTAGAAGGGATCGGGGCTGCGCGAGAGCGCCTTCACGTTGAAGCCCGCCTTGAGGAGTTGGCGCACCTGCGCGCCGCCCTGGCGTCCGCTTGCACCGATAACCGCTACCGTTCGTGCCATCGATCTCTCCTATCGGTTATTTTGATACGTGCTATACTTATGCCTGGGCCATCCGTTCAAGATGGAATGCGGCGGTGCCGAACTGGCTCTGGATGACGGTCGCTCGCTTGAAATAATGCGACACGGCGATCTCCTCGGTCGTGCCGATCCCGCCGTGGATCTGGATCGCCGCCTCGCCGACAACCTTCAGCGCTTTCGAAACATAGGCCTTGGCCGCGGAGATCGCCTTGCGCCGCTCCGCGTCGGGCAGATCGAGCGACAAAGTCGCCATCAGCATAAGCGATCGCGCGCGCTCCAGGTGGGTCATCATGTCGACCATCCGGTGCTGGAGCACCTGGAAGCTCGCGATCGCGACCCCGAACTGTTCGCGCTGGCGCGCATAATCGACCGTCGCGGCGAGCATCGCCTCCATCACCCCGATCGCCTCGGCGCACAGCGCGGCGATCGCGGAGTCGAGCGCGCGCTCGATCCCCGGAAGCGCGGTTCCCGCCGCGCCGATCCGGGTGGCGGGGGTCCGATCAAACACCACATCCGCGGCGATACGGCCGTCGATCAGCGCGTAATCGCGGCGCTCGATACCCGACGCATCGGCGGGCGCCAGAAACAGCGAGATCGCGTCGGACGCATCGCCGTCGCGCGCGGAAACCAGATAATGCGTCGCGATCGGCGCGGCGACGACCGCGAGTTTCGCGCCGTCCAGTACGACATCGTCGGCCCGCGTGATCGCGCGCGTAGAGATCCGCGCAAGATTGAACCGCCCGCCCTGCTCGTACAGCGCCGGCGCGGCGATCACCGATCCGTCGATGACCCCGGACAGCATTTCCGCGGGCCCGTCCGCCCCGAGCAGCGCGGCGCCGAGCACGACACTTTCGAGATAAGGCTCGAGTACCAGCGCGCGACCGAATTCCTCGCAGATCACCATTGTTTCGACCGCGCCGCCGCCGAAGCCGCCGAGACTTTCGGGCAGCGCGGCACCGAACAGCCCAAGCTCCTCAGCGAACGCGCGCCAGATCTCCGGACGCCACCCCGCGCCGCTCGCCGCCGCCCGCCGCGCGTCGAACCCATAATGGCGCGCCAGATAGCCGGCGACGGATTCGCGGAGGAGCGTCTGCTCCCCGGACAGATCGAAATTCAAGAATGCCCCCGAAAGTGATGTGCGCTATAGTTTTAGGCGAATTTTTCCCCGGCGCAATGGAGGTGGGCAGGTATTTTGCATCGGCGCATCATAAGTGGTTGACGATGTTCCCCGCCTTGCGGCAGCTGTCTTGCGACAGCGATCCCGACCTATCACGCAAGCGTGGGCGGCGATCCATCGAGAGGGTGGTGACGACGGATGACAGCGGATTTCGAACCCGGCGACCTCGCTCCGCATCCCGACAAGCCGCTGCTCTATTCCAGCCCGATGATCCTCGAGCGCCGCCGCCGGTTGCTCAAGGAGGCGCGGCACATGATCGCGGAAGGCGGGCTGGAGAGTTTCAGCATCCGCAAATTGTGTCAGCGCGCCGATGTCGCACAGCGCACACTCTACAACGCCTTCCAGAACAAGGATCGGCTGATCGCCTTCGCGATCCGCGAGGCGTTCGACGAATTCAGCATGTATGTCCGCGACCGGACCGATCCGGATTCGCTCGACGGTTGGGTCGGCCGGACGATCGCGATCAACCGTCGCAACTTTCGCGTCCGCAACTACACACGGGCGGTGTGCGCGATCTATTTCGCGCCCTCGACGCCGCGCGACGTTTGGGCGACGCTGCAGGACATGTCGCTGCGCGGCAATCTCGCCTGGCTGGAACGGCGGCGCGACGATCTCCACCCGTGGATCGACATCGATCATTTCGCGCATTCGATGGCGAACATGCAATATTCGACGATCAACGACTGGTGTCTCGGCCGCCTGTCGGACACCGCGTACCTGCCGCGGCTCGCCGAAAACATGCTGTTGCTGTTGATCGGCGCGGTGCAGGGGCCGCTCGCGGAGGAAGCCGCCGACATGCTGGCGGCGCTCGGCCGCACCGGCAAGCTCTCGAAATACCCGAACATGGCTTTCACCCCGCCCGCCGACTCGGCGGCGCCAGCGCGCGAAGCGCCACCTATTCGACGCGCGCGAGCAGGTCGCCGACCTGATAAATCTCCCCCGGCTGACCGATGATCGTCAGCTTGCCCGCGACGGGCGACTGGATTTCCTGAACCGTCTTGTCGGTTTCGACGGCGTACAGATCCTGCCCTTCGGCGACGTCGCCGCCATCGGCTACAAGCCACTCGGTCAGCGTCGCCTCGGTCATGCTCATGCCGAGCTTGGGCATCTGGATATCGGCCACGTTTCCTCCGTTGAATGGTCGCGCGCGTCAACCGCGCGGCTTGCGATCGATCGTGCCGCGGATCGCCGCTTCGATCTGGTCCTGGCTGTAGATCCACGCCTTTTCGAGCGGCGGCGAGAAGGGGACGGGCGAATAGGTCGAGCCGACCCGCGCGACGGGCGCCTTCAGCGTGTCCCACAGTTCCTCGGTGATCCGCGACGAAATCTCCGCGCCGGTGCCATAGGCCTTGACCGCCTCGTGGACGACCACCGCGCGCTTGGTCTTGCCGACCGAGGCGAGCACCGTCGCCTCGTCGAACGGCGCGATCGTGCGCAGGTCGACGACCTCGACCGAAACGCCCTCGCCCGCCAGCTTCTCCGCGACCGCCATCGCGTCGAGCACCGCCTTGCCGTAAGCGACGACGGTAACGTCGGTCCCTTCGCGCGCGACCGCGGCCTTGCCGAGAGGGACGCGATACCCCGCCTCGGGCGCCGGCCCCATCTGACCATAGGCCATGATATTCTCGATGAGGATCACCGGGTCGTCGTCCTCGATCGCCGAGGCCAGCAGGCCCTTGGCGTCCGCCGGATTCGACGCCATCACGACCTTGAGCCCCGGCACATGCGCGAACCATGCCTCGAGCATGTCCGAATGCTGCCCGCCGAAGCCGACCCCCGCGCCCGTGGTGGTGCGGATGACGAGCGGGACGTGCGTCTGCCCGCCCGACATGAACCTGAGCTTCGCGGCGTGGTTGACGATCTGGTCCATCGCCACGGTCACGAAATTCATCAGCATAATCTCGGCGACCGGGCGCAGCCCCGCCACCGCCGCGCCGACCGCCGCGCCGATGATCGCCTGCTCGGAGATCGGCGTCGAGCGAACGCGGTTGGTGCCATATTTCGCGGACAGGCCCTTGGTGATCTTGAAGATGCCGCCGCCCTGCGCGTCGCCGATATCCTCACCCAATGCGATGACATTCTCGTCCGCCGCCATCGCCTCGTCGAGCGCCTGGTGCAGCCCCTGGATGAAGTTGATCTTGGCGACTTTCACCGGCGCCGGCGCGTCCTGGACTTCGGTGCTCATGCCGCCAGCTCCTCTTTCACGACATCGATGCGGAGTTCGTCCAGTTCGGGGAACGGGCTGTCCATCGCGAAGGCGACCGCCTCGTCGATCTCCTTCTCGACCGCCGCCTCGATGTCGGCGAGCGTGCTTTCGGCGACTTGCATTTCGAGCAATTGCTTGCGGAAGCGCGGCACCGGATCGTTGGCGATCCCCGCCTCGGTCATTTCCTTGGGAACGTAGCTGAAATCGGCGCCGAACAGATGTCCGAGCATCCGGAAGGTCATCGCCTCGATCAGCGTCGGCCCCTCGCCGCGCCGCGCGCGATCGACCGCGTCCTTCGCGGTATTGTACATGTCGACCGCATCGTTGCCGTCGCATTGCACCCCGCGCATCCCGTAACCCGCCGCGCGCGATACGATCGACTCGCTATCGGTATGCGCCGCGAAGGCGGTATGCTCGCCGTATTTGTTGTTCTGGCACAGGAAGATGACCGGCAGCTTCCACAACTGCGCCATGTTCATCGCCTCGTGGAACGCGCCAATGTTCGATGCGCCGTCGCCGAAGCAAACCACCGTGACGCGCCCGTCGCCGCGATTCTGCGAGGCGATCGCCAGGCCGTTGGCGATCGGCAGCCCCGATCCGACGACTCCGGTCGTCACCATCACCCCGGTTTCGGGATGCGTAATGTGCATCGGCCCGCCCTTGCCCTTGCACGTCCCTGTCGCGCGGCCGGTGAATTCCGCCCAAAGCAGCTTCGACGGGATGCCCTTCGCAAGCTGGTCGTGGACGCCGCGATAGGTGGTGATGAGGTAATCGTCGGGATTGAGCGCGGTCATCATCGCCGCCGACAGCACCTCCTGCCCCCGCACCGGATAATAGACGATCGCGAGCTTGCCTTGCGTCAGCAGCGCGCGGAACCGCTCGTCGCTGCGGTTGATCAGCGTCGTGCGGCGATAGATTTCGAGAAGCGTGTCACGGTCGGGGCCGGCGCTCTGGTCGGTCATGGTGTTACTCCGAAAGATTGATCGTACAGCAACCATCCGTTCGTGCTGAGCTTGTCGAAGCACTGCCCTTCTTCATTCCGAACGAAAGAGAAAGACAGCCCTTCGACAAGCTCAGGGCGAACGGGTGCATTCAAATTCTCAACGCTCCAGCACCACACAGCCCGACAGGCCCGGCGCGCCATAGACCTGGCTGTAGCCGATATTCGCGCCCTCGACCTGACGGCCGTCGGCGCGGTCGCGCAGTTGCTGGACGTTTTCATAGATCTGGCGGAGACCCGACGCGCCGATCGGTTCGCCGCAGGCGAGGCAGCCGCCGTCGGTATTGACCGGCAGACGCCCGCCGATCTTCGTCTCGCCGCGCGCGATGATGTCCTCCTGCTCGCCGTCCTTGCAGAAGCCGTTCTCGGCCATGTGCATGATTTCGGCACCGCTCTCGGTGTCCTGCAACTGCGCGACATCGACATCCTCGGGGCCGACCCCGGCCATCTCCCACGCCGCCGCCGAGGCGAGCTCGACCGCGGACTTGCCGCGCTCGATCTCGAGCGACGGCGCGAACACTTCGAACGAGCCGACCGGGCGTGTACGGATCGCCGCGCCGCGCACCTTCGGCCCCGACAGGCCGAGCTCGCGCATCTTCGCGTCCGACGCGAGGATCAGCGCGGTGCCGCCTTCGGCGGGCGAGCAGAACATGTATTTGGTGAGCGGATCGGAGATCATCGGCGCGTTCATGATCGTGTCGAGATCGACCGGTGACTTGCGCCACGAATGCGGCGTGCGCGCGCCATTCTCGAATGCCTTTTCGGCGACGCGGCCCAATGTTTCCCGGCTGATGCCGTGAAGCGCCATGTAGCGCGTGATCTTGTTGGCGAAGAATTGCGTCGTCAGCATCATGCCCGTCTCGCCATACCAGCGCGGCAGGCCCGACGCTTCGGGATCGGCGTTGAACGCGCCGCGCGGATGCTTGTCGAAGCCGACGACCATACCGATCTCGAACTCGCCCGATTTTATCGCGGCATAGCCAGACAGCAGTGCGGATCCGCCGGTCGCGCAGCCGTTGTTGACGTTGACGAACGGAATACCGGTCAGCCCGAGCCGCGGCAGCACCGCGTCCGCCGCCCCCGCCGCCACCGATCCGCCGAACGCGAACTGCATGTCGTCCCAGTCGAGACCGGCATCGGCCAGTGCTTCTCGAATCGCGAACACGCCCTGGTCGAGTCCGGTCCGCCCCTCGGTCCGCCCGAACGGGTGAATGCCGGCGGCGACGATATGGACGTCGGTCATGCTCTCTCTCCTTCCGGTACGGGCGCGAAGGCATAGGTCAGCACCGCCTCGCCCTCGTCCTCGCGATACGCCTCGGTCGTGATCCGCATCGGCTGGCCAATCTCCAGCGCACCGAAATCGTCGGCGACGATCCGCGATTCGACGATCAACTCCCCCGGCAATTCGATATACCCGACCCCATAAGGCTTGAAATCCGCTTCGGTCCCGCTGCCGTTGTACGGCGTTTTCGGGCGAAACCGCTGGACCGTGTAAGACCAGAGCTTGCCCGCCGGCGACAACTCCACAATGTCATAGGATTCGCCGTCGGGTCCGGGGGGAAACGGGAATTTCAGCTTGCCGCTGTCGCGGTGCCGCCCAGCGAGGAGGCGCGTCGCATCGCCTTGCCCTCGAAAAAGATTGTCCGCCACCTGCCTGGTCATTCGCATGCCTCCGTCCGCCACTCAGAGCCCAAGCCCCGATTTGGCGATGATGTTCTTCTGTACTTCGCTCGCGCCGCCGAAGATCGTCGCGGCGCGTGAATTGAGATAGCGCGCGGTCGGCGTCAGCGCATGGTCGCCGCCGATCGCCGCCTCGTTCGCGTTCATGCCAAGGGCGTGCCGCTGGTCCGCCGCGGCGTGCAATCCCAGCGCCTCCGACGACAATTGATTGATCGCCTGCGTCGCCTCGCTGACGATCAGCTTGAGCATCGACGCGGTCGCGTTCACCGCGACCTCACCCGTCCCGCGGCTCGCGATCTGGCGGCGCTCGGTCCAGTCGATCGCGAGCACCTCGGTCTCCAGCTCCATGACCCGCGTCCGGAACAATTTGTCGTCCCACAGCGGCTGGCCATCATCGCCGCATTCCTCGTGCGCGATACGCTTGAGTCTGGCGAGCTGCGCGTTGAGCCGACCCGCCGCCGAGCCGCCGCCGCGCTCGAACGTCAGCAGATATTTCGCGACGGTCCAGCCGTCATTCTCCTCGCCGACGCGGTTTGCGACGGGAATGCGGACGTTGTCGAAGAAGACCTGGTTGACCTCATGCTCGCCCGACATCGATCGGATCGGCGTGACGGTCATGCCCGGCACGTCCATCGGCGTCAGCAGGAAACTGATCCCCGCTTGGGGCTTGCCGCCGTTGCCGGTACGGACGAGCACGAACATCCAGTTCGCCTCGTGCGCGTGGGTCGTCCAGATCTTGGTGCCGTTGACGACATAATCGTCGCCGTCGCGCACCGCCTTGGTCTTCAGCGAGGCGAGGTCCGACCCCGAACCCGGCTCCGAATAACCCTGACACCAATATTGCTCGCCCGACAGGATGCGCGGCAGGAAATACTCTTTTTGCGCCTCGGTTCCGTATCCCATGATCACCGGCCCGCACAGCGACAGCCCCATCGCGGGCAGCGACGGCGTTCCCGCCAGCCCAAGTTCACGATCAAAGATATACCGCTGCATCGCCGTCCACCCGGCCCCACCATGTTCCTTCGGCCACGAGGGCGCGATCCAGCCCTTCTCATAGAGAATGCGATGCCAGGTCCGCGCGAGATCGCCCTCCGCGAATACCCCCGCCTGATGCGCGGTCGCAGCGCGCAACTCGGGGGTAAATTTCTCGTCGAGGAAGGCGCGAACCTCCGCGGCGAAAGCGATGTCCTCGGGTGTCGGCTTGGTGTCCATGCGCTCAGTCCAACTCGGCGGCGTTCGCGACGGCGGCGGCAAAGGCCTGAAGCCAACGCGCGCCCGTCGCGCCGTCGATGACGCGATGGTCGCAGGTCAGCGTGACGGTCATCATCTTCCCGACGCCCGGCGCGCCATCGACGGGGACGACGCGATCCTCGACCGCGCCGACCGACAGGATCGCGCCCTGCGGCGGATTGAGAATCGAACCGAAGCTCGACACGCCGTACATGCCGAGGTTGGAGATGCAAAAGCTGCCGCCGTTATATTCGTCGGGCTTCAGCCGCTTGCGCCGGCCGCGATCGGCGAGGTCGCGCGCCTCTACCGCGATCTTGCGTAGCGTCTTCGTTTCGGCCGCGCGGACGATCGGCGTGATCAAGCCGCCTTCGATCGCCACCGCGATCGCGATGTCGGCGTGGTGGTGGCGCACGATGCCCTGTGGGGTGAAGCTCGCATTCGCCTCGGGCACCTCGATCAGCGCGCGGGCCACCGCCGCGACGAGGAAGTCGTTGACCGAAACCTTGCCCGCGTCGCCCGCGTCATACGCGGCGCGCGCATCGAGGACGGGCTGGGCGTGGAGATGCGCGACGAGCGCGAAATGCGGCACGTCGCGCGCGGCATCGGTCAGCCGCTTGGCGACGACGCGGCGGATGCCGTCGATCGGCAGCAGATCATATTTGCCCGGAATGATCCCGAGCAGCGCGAGATCGTCGGACGGATCAGCGGCCGCGCCGGTCGCCGCGGATGTGGGAGCTTGCGTCGCCATGAATCGTGCTACACAATATTTTGCATCGTGCATCAAGATTTTTCGGAGACCGTATGGAGTGGAGGATTGCGGCGCGCCCGACGGGCCGGGAATTGCGCATCGAGGATTTTTCGCGGCACGACGACACGCCCGTTCGGGGCCCCGCGCCGGGCGAGGTCCTGCTCCGCACGCTGATGCTGTCGTGCGATCCGGCACAAAAGGGCTGGATGGAGAATGCCGGAGGCTATGCCGCGCCGACCGAGGTCGGCGACGTGATGCCCGCGGGTGGCATCGGCGAAATTGTCGAATCGCGCGCGGACGGTTTCGCCAAGGGCGATTTCGTCGCGGGACCGATCGGCTGGCGCGAAACCGCGACGATCGACGCCGCCAGGCTGCGCAAGGTGCCGCGCGAGGCGGATTCGCCGCGGCTCCAGCTCGGCCTGCTCGGCAGTACCGGGCTCACCGCCTATTTCGGGCTGACCCGGCTCGGCGTGCCGCAACCCGGCGACACGATAGTCGTCACCGGCGCGGCGGGCGGGGTCGGCTCGATCGTCGGGCAGATCGGCAAGATGGCGGGGTGCCGCGTCATCGGCATCGCCGGCGGCGCGGAGAAATGCCGCTGGCTGACCGAGGATCTCGGCTTCGACGCAGCGATCGATTACAAGAGCGAGAACGCCAGGCACCGCCTCCGCGACCTCGCACCGCACGGGATCGACGTGCTCTGGGACAATGTCGGCGGTCAATTGCTCGACGATTTGCTCGCGCGGATCGCGCGGCGTGCGCGGATCGTGATCTGCGGCGGGATCGCCAGATACGAACAGGCCGGGCGGCCGCCGGGGCCGTCGAACTATTTCAGCATCGTCTTCAAGAGCGCGCGGATGGAGGGGTTCCTGATGTCGGACTTCGCGCACGAGCTGGACACCGGCCGCGAGCGCCTGTTGCAATGGTATCGCGACGGCAAAATCCTCTACCGCGACGATGTGGTCAAAGGACTCGACACTGCGCCCGAGACGCTGATGCGCTTGTTTGTCGGCGGCAATATCGGCAAGCTGCTGATCAAGGTGGCGGACCCCAGTTGAGCGCATGATCGAAATCGATTTCGTCGCGGCGGACGGCTCGCGCGAGCGCGTCTACACCCGCGAAGGCTATACGTTGATGGAGGCCGCGGTCCGCAGCGGCGTGCCCGGCATCCTCGCCGAATGCGGCGGCGCCTGCGCCTGCGCGACCTGCCATGTCGTCGTCGATCCCGCTTGGACCGACGTCGTCGGTCCACCCAATTCGATGGAGGACCAGATGCTCGAAATGATCGACCGCCAGCCCAATTCGCGTCTGGGGTGCCAGGTCAAACTTCGCCAGGCGTTCGACGGGCTGGTCGTGCGGGTGCCCGAGCGGGAGTGACCTGCGCTACCGATCGATCCATCTGCGCTCAATCTTGTCGTGCTCCGGCGCAGGCCGGAGCGCTGGATGACTGGGGACGACGCGCGACACCCAGCGCTCCGGCCTGCGCCCGAGCACGATTCATGTTCCCGAATCTAACTCTAAAACTGCACCCGTTTGGTGTAGCCCCCGTCGATCACGACATTCGTACCCGTCGTATAGGACGATGCCGGGCTCGCCAGGAACACCACGGTCCTCGCGACCTCCTCCGCGCCGCCGAACCGGCCGAGCGCCATCTGCGCCTCGGTCGCCTTGTAGAAATCGGGCATCCCCGCCTCGATCTTCGACCAATTGCCGCCATCGAAGCGGATCGGTCCCGGTGAGACCATGTTGACGCGGATGCCCTTCGGCCCCCACGCTTGGCTCAATTGCTTGCCATAGGTGAGCAGCGCCGCCTTCAGCGCGTTGAACGCGGCGGGCTGGATGAAGGTCTCGACCGCCGCGGTGCTCGACATCAGGATGACCGAACCCGCGCCCGATTTCTCGAGATACGGCTCGAGCGCGGCGCATCCATCGACCGCGCCCTTCACGTCATATTGAAACGTCATGTCCCAGTCGCCGGTGCCGCCCGCGCCCGACGAACTGACGTTGTGAACGAAGATGTCGCACCCGCCGAGGCCGTCGGCGGCCTTCTTGAGCCAGTCGAGATAGCCGCCGTCGCCCATGTCGAGGCCGTCGCCGATCACGTTGCCGCCCCGCTTTTCGAGCGACGCCTTCGCCTCGGCGACTTGGGCTCCGTCGCGCGAGAAGAATGCGACGTCGCAGCCTTCGTCGGCGAACAGTTCGAGCGCCGCTCGACCCAGCCCGCGACTGCCGCCGCTGAGGATGACTTTCTTACCCTTGAGACCCAAATCCATCTTACTCTCCTGTCATGCGTTGAATGACGGGCTCGAGAGCCCAGGCGATGCCGCGTCGCAGCAGATCGTAATAAACCGGCAGTTCCCACGAGCAGCGGTCGATCGTCGGCCACCAGTCGGCGACCGGCTGAAGGTCGTAATGCCCCCGACAATGGCCGAGCGCGTTGTAGAGCACCGCCCCCTCGCCGAGCGGGCGAAGATAGACGACCGGATGCCGCCCCTTCTCCCATTGCGAGTCGATGAAGCCCGGCGTTTCGCCGCAGAATTCGGTGTCGAGGATGACGTGCAGCTCGGCGCGCGGACGGCTCAAATAGAGTTCGTCGGTCGTCTCGAACGATTCGATCCCCTTCGCGATCGGATGGTCGGGATCGGCGACATCGATCCGGAAAGGCTCGATCGGCGGGTGCGAGGCGAACGCCGAACCCAAAGTCTCCATGAAATGCGGCGCCCAATCGGGGGTATCGACCAGGCCGCTTTCGAGGAACCGCAGGATCGAGTTGGTCCCGTGAAGCGCGTAATAGCGTCCGCCCTTCGCGACGAAATCGCGGATCGCCTCTTGCGCGGGCAGGCTCGGCGTTACGTCGCAGGTGTAGCTGATCAGGAGATCGGCCGCGGTGATCGCCGCGACATTCTCGAAATCCTCAAACACCCGCGTACGGATGCGGTCATCCTCGGCGAGCAGCTTCAACAGCTCCAGTCGCGCGAAATCCACGTCGTGGTATTTGCCGCCCGCGATCAACACACAGTCGATGCGCTTCTGGTCGGGTCTCTGCTCGCTCATCCTCGCCCCCTGATCGGATCGCCGCCGTCCCAGTTCCGGTGCGCGTCGCGCATCATCGCAAAGCCGGCGCGGCCCGCTTCGCCGATCTGCAGATATTCCATCACCGTCCCGGGACCGCCGCCGGTATCGACGTAGATCACCGCGCCCGCGCCGCCGGGCAATGTGCCTTCCTGCAGCACCGTCCCGCCCTGCGCCGCGACGCGCCGCCGCGCCTCCGCGACATCGTCGATGAGGACGCACATATGCTGCAAGCCTTCGCGGCCCTCGGTGCGCCATTCGGTGTACATCGATGGCGCATCGTTGTGCTGGCGGATCAGCTCGATCTGGATGTCGCCGAGATAGCCGAGCGCCATCGAGAAATCGATCGCGCTGGGTTGCCCGCGGAACTTCACGTCGTCGAGCTGAACGTGCGCCATCTCGAAGAACGGCCCCGCCCCCATCGAAATCCAGTATTCCAGCGCGGCGTCATAGTCCGCCGGGCAATAGCTCAACTGCATGATCGAGCCGAGCGCGGCGAGCCTGTCGCCCATATTCTCTGGCTTGCTCATTGCGCCGCCATCGCCGCCATCACCGACGACTGGATCTCGTGCTTCCACGGATTGCGACGCAGCGTCAGCCCGCCGTTCACCTGCAAATTCTGCCCCGTCAGGAAACATTCGTCCGACGACAGGAACACCACCGCCGCGGCAATATCGTCCGACGTGCCGACGCGCCCCAACGGATAGCTCGGCAGGAACGCCTCCCACAGCCCCGGCGTCTTGCCGTTGGCGGCGGTCATCGGCGTTTCGGTGAGGCCCGGCGAGATCGAATTGGCCTTGATCCCGCGCTCGCCGAATTCGTTGGCGATACAGCGGATGACGTGGTCGGTCCCCGCCTTGGTGCCCATATAGGCGGCGTGATCGTTGAGCATGATCGTCGCGGTCGCCGACGAGATCTGAATGATCGAGCCGCCCCCGGAATCATCGGCGCTCATCGCCTCGATCATCGACTGGAAGAAGAGGAACGGCCCCTTGAACTGGAGGTCGCCGATCCGCTGCAATTCCTCCTCGGTCGTCTCTAGGAACGGCTTCAGCAGACCCCAGCCGGTCGCGTTCACCGCGATGTCGACGCCGCCCATCTGATCGGTCGCGGCCTTACCCACCGCGTCGTTGTCGGCCTCTTTGGTGATGTCGGCGAGCGCCATGAAGCCCTTGCCCGGGTTCTCGTCGACGAACGCCTGAAGATGCTCGGGCTTGCGCCCCGCGACCATCACCTTCGCGCCCTCGGCGATCAAGCGCCGCGCGATCACCTGGCCCATATTGTCCTTGCCCGCCGCGCCCAGCACGACCGCGCGTTTACCTTTCAGCCTCATCAATTCTCTCCCATATTAGCCGCCGCCCTCAACCACCGATCGTCCTGTCGGACGGCCAGAACGGCTTCCTCAATTCGCGCTTGTTGACCTTGCCCATCGCGTTGCGGCCGACCGTCTCGACGATGTCGATGCTGCGCGGGCGCTTGTATCCGGCGAGTTTCTCGCGCGCATAGGCGGCGAGGTCGGCCGCAGTCAGCGCGGCGCCCGGCCGCGCCACCACCAGCGCCTTCACCTCTTCGCCCATGTCGGCGCTCGGCACCCCGACCACCGCCACATCCTCGACATCGGGATGCGTGATCAGCACCTGCTCGATCTCGGCGGGATAGATGTTGACGCCGCCCGAGACGATCATGTCCGACGAGCGATCGGTGATGAAAAGATAGTCCTCGTCATCGACATAGCCGATCTCGCCCAGCGTGAAGACGCCGGGTTCGAGATGCGCCGCCGCGGTCTTCTCGGGATCGTTGTGATAGATGATGCCGCGCCCGCTCGGATCGCGGAAATAGATCTGCCCCGCCTCGCCCGGAGCCAGCCGCGCGCCGTCCTCGCCAACGATCAGCATCTCGAACGGCGGCACCGCCTTGCCGACCGAGCCTGGCTTCCTCAGCCATTCCTCCGAGGTGATGAGATTGGTCGTTCCCGCCTCGGTCGCGCCGTAAGCGTCGGCGAAGACCGGGCCCCACCAGTCGATCATCGCGCGCTTCACCTCGACGGGGCAGGCCGCGCCGGTGTGCGGAACGAGCGCGATGCTCGACAGATCGTACTTCCGCCGCACGGCTTCGGGCAGCGCGAGCAGTCGCTGAAAATGGGTCGGCACCATCACCGATGTCGCGACGCGGTGCCGCTCGATCAGCACCAGGATCTGCTCGGCGTCGAACTTCGGCATGACGACCAGCGGCCGCCCCCCGCCCCATTGCCGGATCGAGCCGAGCGGCCCGGTGTGATAGGCCGGGCCGACGAGCAACGCCGGCCCCACCACGCCCGCCGCGACCGTCTCGCGCAGCACGCGGAACAGCCCCGCGACATCGGGTTCGCGCGGAAACATGTTGGGCGGGGTCTCGGTCCCCTTCGGTCGCCCCGTGGTCCCCGAGGTATAATGCATGTGCGGGAGCGGCTTCATATCGGTCGGCGGCTCGGCGTCTCGCGCGGCAGCCAGCCAGTCGTCCCACGATTCGACCCCTGCGACGCCGTCGCAGCGCCAGCCGATCACCCGCTCGATGCCCGCGACCTTCGCCGCCTCGACACCCGCCTCCGCGGTTTCGGGCCCGACGAAGACCATCCGCGCGCCGCTGTCCTCAAGGATGTACGCGACTTCCTCGGCGGTGAGGTGGAAATTGACCGGCACGCTCGAGACGCCCGCATGCAGCGCGCACAGATACGCAAGCGCGCTCTCGGTCGAATTGTGCGCGAACACCGCGAGGCGGGGCGGCTCGCCGAGCGCCTCCGCCAGTAAGGCATTCGTGCCGCGATTCACCACGGGATCAAGCTCGGCCCAGGTTAGCGTCATCCGCCCGTCGGTGACGGCGAGATCGTCCGGCGTGGTCTTCGCGCGCTCCGCGGCAATCAGGGACACGGGCTTCAGGCTCCTTCGATTTCGGGCTCGCGCCACGCTTCGGCGGCGGCGAGCGCGGTGCGGAAATGCGCGAGGCAGCGCCAGATGCAGAAGGCGCCGATCGGGTAGTTGACCGCCGCCATCAGGGCGAGCTTCCCCCCCAAAGACTTTCCGCCGAATATCTGATCGCTGATGAGGGCACCGAGCAACGGTCCAAATGAATAGCTGAGGAAGTTCACCACGACGAAATCCAGCGCCATCACCTGCCCGCGCAGCTCGTTCGGGCTGAGCCTGTTGAAGCCCTGCCCTTCTCCTTTAGGAAAGAAGTGCAGCCCCCTTCGACTGCCTGCCTGCGGCAGTCGCTCAGGACAGGCTTCGACGACCTCAGGGCAAACGGGAGAAAAGCGAAGCGGACCCAAGCGCTCAAACCGCGTTCAGCGCGGCCTTCTGCCCTTCGGCGATGTAGCGATCGATCATCTGGTGCATCAGGCGGATACGCATTTCGGCATAGCGGCCGAAATTAAGCACCCCGGTCTCCGACGCCTCCATGCCCGTCTGGACGTGCGGCAGGTTGCTCATGTCCTGCTCGAACACCGCGGCGAGGCCTTCGGACATCCCCGCCTTCGGCCCCAGCTCGACCATGCTCTCGTCGAGACCAATCTCGAATACCGGCGCGGGCTTCGGGCGCGGTTTGCCCTTCGGCACCCGCTTCATCATGTAGATATCCATGATCGACGTTTCGTGGTCGTGGCCGTTGGGGCGCCAGCGGTAAGTGAGGTTCGGCATGAACCCGGCCCAGAAGCTCATGTGCGGAAAGACGTTGTAGAGCAGCGCATCGACCATCTCCGCGTCGGACGCGTGCGCGTAATCATAGCCGTCCTCCGCGCTCAGCGTCTTGCGCGTGACCTCCGCCATGAACGTCCGCGCGGTCTCGCCGTCGGGCACCTTCAGTTCGCCCGGCTTGGCACCCGCCCCCGCCGCCGATCGCGAGCCGACGCCGAGCAGAGCCTCGACGATCTCGTCCTCGCTATAGTCGCGCTGATTGAACGGGCTCGGCACCATCTGCGCCGAGAATTGGCGCGTCACATGATCCGAAAGCGCGTCATACTGGCTGTTCACGTCCGCGAGATACGGCAGGAGCTGCGGGTGCGTCGTGATCGCGTGATGGCTTTCCATGAACGCCTCAGCCGCAGTCTTCCAGTTGCACGGCACGATCTTCTGGACGTGAAAGTGGATGTAGCGTTCTTCGTTGTCGTAGCGCTCGAAATGCGCCTTGATCGGCCCTAGCACCTCGTCGAGCGGGGGCGCGTCCTTATCCACGTTGACGAAGACGAAGCCCGCCCAGGTGCCGACCCGCGCCTCGGGCAGCGAGACGTCGCGCCCTTCCCATTGCGGGAAATCCCAGGCGATCGGATTGTCCTTGAAGCTGCCGTCGGTGTTCCAGGCGATGCCGTGATAGGGGCAGCGGAACTCGCTCTTGCAGCCGCCGAGCGTCGCCAGCTTGCGCGCGCGGTGCAGGCACGAATTGTAGAACGCCCGAATCGATCCGTCCTTCTGCCGCGTCACCAGCAGCGATCGGCCCGCGATCTCGTAGACCGTCGTGTCACCGGGATTGGGAATTTCCTCCTCGCGGCACGCCATCTGCCAGATGCGCGGCCACAGGAATTTTTCCTCGAGTCGCGCGAAATCGGCGTGGATATAGCGATCGACGTCGATCGGCCCGGTCCCGATATCGGGCACCGGCCCCTCGCGCAGATGCTCGGGAATCGGCCGACTGTCGCGCTCCAGAATTTCCTCATATGTTTCGGCCGGGTGGCGATCGGCGCGAAAATTCTTGACGGCGACGTTCATGGCGATTCCTCTCGACCAAGAAACTAACACATCTTGCAAACTTGCCAAGTGCTATCGCTTGGGCACCCAGGCCGCCTCGGTCCCGAACACGATGGTCTCACGTTCGATCGCCTCGGCGAGTGCGGCCGCGATATCGGGAAAACGCGAATCGGATCGCAGCGCCGTGATGCCGTCGTGAAACGAATCGAGGCTGGGCAACGTCCAGATATCGATCGCGGTGTGCAGCCGCCCGCTGATCTGCTGGATCGCGGTCACCAGGTGCCAGCCGTTCGCTTCGACGATCGCGACGAGATCGCGCATCGCGGCTTCGAATCGCGTCGTATCGACCATGCGCAATTCTAGCGTCGATTGCATATAGACGGTCATGCTTTCTCTCCTTCAGGGTGCAGCCTGAGCAGCTGCTTGCCCATGTTCGCGCCCGAGAACAGCCGCATCAGCGTGCGCGGCGCATTCTCGAATCCTTCCTGCACATCCTCGCGCGCGACGATTCTGCCGTCGGCGAGCCAGCGCGCGAGCCGCGTCCGTCCGCTCGCGAACTCCGACTCGTAATCGTTGAGCAGGATGCCGCGCATCGTCGCGCGCTTGAAGACGAGGTTGAAATAATTCGACGGCCCGATCGGCATTCCCCCCGTCTTCGACCGCGAGATGCCGCCGCAGATCACCACCCGCGCATGCAGCGCCAGATGCGCGAGGATGTCGTTCAGGATCACCCCGCCGACATTGTCCCACACCACGTCGGCGCCGTCGGGGGCGAGCCGCGCGAGTTCCGCCGAGACATCCGCCGCCTTGTAATCGATCGCCGCGTCGGCGCCGAGTTCGCCCGTCAGCATCGCGCATTTCTCCGCGCCACCGGCGATGCCGATGACGCGGCAGCCCGCGATCTTCGCCAACTGCACGACGATCGCGCCGACCCCGCCCGCCGCGCCCGTCACCACGACGGTATCGCCGGGGAACGGCTGGCCGACATGCTTCATCCCGAAATACGCGGTCAGCCCGACGACGCCGAGCAGCCCGAGGTGCGCCGAGGGCGGAACGTCACCTTCAATTCGCTTCACCTCGCCACCGCCGAGCGTGGCATATTCCTGCCAGCCGAACGGCCCGATGACCGCGGCGCCCTTCTCGAGTCCCTCGGCGCGGCTTTCGATCACCGTGCCGACCGCCGACCCGCGCATCATGTCGCCGATTTCGGTGCGCGCGACATAGCCGCCGATATTTTCCATCCAGCCCTTCATCGCGGGCTCGAAAGCGAGCAGATCGACGCGCACGAGCACCTCCCCCTCATCAGGCGCGCGCGTCTCGCCCTCGACCATCGCGAAATCCGCCTCGGTCACGTCCCGCCCGACCGGGCGGCCGGCGATCGTCCAGCGGCGATTTGTCAGCGTCATGGCTATCCCTTCCGCATCCGCTTACACAGAAGTTATCACGCTATGCAATAAAAGGATGGACGGAATGAGGTAGAGGAGTCAGGGTGGCAAATGGCTTCGCATCCCCTCTCGCTCGCCGCGGGCGTTCTTCCCGATTTCTCGCCGCAGGACACCGCGCGCGCCGCCGCCGCCGCTGGCTATGACCAGACCGGCGTGTGGATCGAAATCGCCGACTGGACCGATCGCACGACCGCGGAGATGCGCGCGATCCTCGCCGACACTGGCGTCCCCGCGCTCGACGTCGAGGTCGTCTGGCTACAACCCGGACCGATCGATCCCAATCATCTGCGACTCGTCGATATCGGCCGCGAACTGGGCGCGGCGAACGTGCTCGTCGTCAGCTCGGACCCCGACGACGGCGGGACCGCGGACAAACTGAGGGCGCTCTGCGAGCATGCCGCCGGCGACATTCGCATTTCGCTCGAATTCGGTCTGTTCACCGCGATTCATTCGATCCGCCAGGCGAACGCGATCCTCGACCACGTCGATCACCCCGCCGCCGCGCTGCTGATCGATCCGCTCCACCTCGAACGCACCGGCGGAACCCCGGCGGATGTCGCGCGGGTCCCGCGCGAGCGCCTGCCTTATGCGCAATTCTGCGATGCGCCGCCGCTGTCGTACGACGTGGCGGATCGCGGCGCGGTGATCGTCGAGGCGGTCGATGGCCGCTTGCTGCCGGGCGAAGGCATGCTGCCGCTCGCGGCGCTGATCGACGCGCTGCCGGTGGTCCCGCTCAGCGTCGAGTTGCGGTCGAAGGCGTTGCGCGAGGGTTTCCCCGACGCGACCGACCGGGCGAAGGTCGTACTTGAGGCGACGCGGCGATGCCTTGAGACAGCCCTTCCCCCCTCCCCTTCAGGGGAGGGGCCGGGGGTGGCGGTCCGCGAACGCCGCGCTCGTTGACAGCCCCCACCCCAACCCAGCGGCGGATGAACAATGCCCCGCATTGTTCGGGCCATGCCGGGGGCATGGCCGACCCGCCACTCCTTAAGGGGAGGGGCTTGAAGGTCACTCTGCCGCGATCGCCATCCCGACTTCCGCGAAGCGCGGATCGTTGGGCATCACCCATTCCTCGCCGATCACGGGCGCGACGCGCAGTTCGGGCGGAATGTTCTCTACGCCGATGATCGCGTCCGCCGCCTGGTGCCAGTGATAGATGCGCGCTTCCTGATAACTCAGAGGAACTCCCTTGAAGCCATAGGATTCCTGGCTCTTCTGGATCCACTTGCCGAACTCGGTGTCCTCGCGCAGCACCATGTTGAGATAGTCGATCGTCGTGTCCCAGTACGCCGGACGTTCGCCCGCGCCCCAATCGGGGCCGAACCACCAGACATCCATCTTCGACTTGGTCGGGCCGCTCGGCCAGAACTGCAGCACGAAATACCCCGTCGGGCCGAGCGGCGAGACCCAGTTCGGGAAGAGGTTGTACGATTGCGTGCAGGTCCGCCCGATCTCGCCGACGCCGGGAATGGCGAGCTTCTCGATGCCATCGGTGTTGACGGCGCGGTAATTCGCTCCCTCGCGGTCATCCCAGCCCGGCGCGACCATCCGGCCGTGGCCGTGCGGATAGAAACTGTTGACGTTGCGGCGATGATCCAGCCCGACCGCGACCGTCGTCGGATGGATGTTGGGAACATGGTACACCTCCATGTTCGCCTCCATCGCGATCTTCCAGTTGCAGTCGAGATCCCAGACGTAATGATCGACGAGGCGGATTTCGTCGAAGCGGAATTCGTCGAACTCGTCGCCGATCTGCCCGATCCATTCGGAGAGCGACGGGCCCTCGTGCGAGAAATTGACGAAGATCAGTTTGCCGTATCGCTCGCACCGCACCTGCCGGAGCGAGCGGCACGAGAAATCGAGATCGGCGAAATCCTCGGGATCGCGCACCGATTTCAGCGCGCCTTCGTCGTCATAGGTCCAGCCGTGATATTTGCACGTCAGCCGCGCGCTGCGCCCAGTGTCTTTCGTGACGACCGGCGCGCCGCGATGGCTGCACGTGTTGTAGAAGGCGTTGACCGCGCCCGATCGCGCATGGACCAGCACGATCGGCTGCCCCGCCGATTCCCAGAGCTTGAAGCAACCCGACTTCGGCACCTCGTCCAAATGCCCGGCGAGCAACCAGCTCTTGCGCCACAGATGCGCGCGTTCGAGCGCGTCGAACCGCGGATCGGTGTAGCGTCCGCCCGGAATATCCGGGAGCGACGGAAAATCCGGCGGCGGTGACGTCCGCGCCGCCTCGTATTCCATCAGCCCGCGCAGGGTTTCGACTTCCGCGGCGTCCATCGCGCGTCTCCTATTCGGCGGCCTGCTGCTGCTCGGGGGTGAACATCGCCAGGAGCTCGTCGTCGTCGGCGTTGATGATCCGGTCGGTCCATTGGTGGAAGGCCTGCGCGCCGCCCTCGTTGCGCCCGAACAGCACGTGATCGAGCGTGCCGTGATCGAGCGCGCGCTGCTGACGCAAACCCGTCGCATAATCCTCGTCGCGAACGACAACCTCGAGGAACGCGAACTGCGCGTGCGCGGCTTCCTCCTGGTCGGCGCTCGGCGGCTTTTCCATCAGATACATCTGCCGCGTCCACGATTCGCCGACCTTGTCGCCGGGCAACAGTTGCGAGATCATCACCCCGCGCCCGCCGCCGTTGAAGCTCGCGATCGAGATCGACGGGAAGATCGTCCACACGCCGTTGAGGACGAGATCGTCCGACCATTCCTCCTCGGGCCGATCGCCCAGTTCGCGCGCGGCGCGATCGGGCGCGACGAGCCGCTGGTGCGGCCCCCAGGCGTGATAATGCGCGCGGTTGCCGAGCAGGCCGTTGGCGTTGAGCGTGTCCTTGTGCAGCACCGGCAGATGGTAGAAATCGAGATAGCCGTCATAGGCGATCTTCCAGTTCGGCCCGCGCAACGTCCGGCTGGAAAAGAAATGCCAGTCCTTGAAATTGAACGCCTCGAGCAGCGAATCGTAACCGCACAGGAAATCGTCGACATCGAGCTTTGAATGCGGATTGACGCTGCCGAAGATCAGCCCGGCGCGCTCGGCGACCGGCAGCGCGGTGAGGCCATAGCAACTCTTGTCGATATGCCCGAAATCGCCCGACGCGGAGACCGCGATCAACTCGCCCTTCTGCCCGAAGGTCCAGCCGTGATACGGACAGGTGAAGCGCTTGGTGTTGCCCGTCGCATCGACCGCGACATTGGTGCCGCGGTGTGTGCAGCTGTTGATGAACGATCGAACGATGCCGTCCTGTCCGCGGGTCAGCAGGACCGGGATACCGCCGACTTCCAGCGTCTTGAAATCGCCCGGCTTCGGCATCTCGCACGACGGCGCGAGCATCAGCGGCAGCCGCTTGAAGATTCGATCGACCTCCAGTTTGAACCGCCCGTCGTCGGTGTAGTTCTTCGCCGGAACCTTCAGCACCGCATCGACCAGCTCGAAGGTATTGTCGCGCGCGTGCTGCACACTGTGGCGCATGACCTCCGCGATCGCCGGATTCGCCATCGCTCGCATGGGGACTCTCCTGAATGTTAGTGTGCGTGATACCTTCTGTGCGGGGTGGTCGTCAATCGGGTAGAAAGGCTCGCGATTTTGCCCGGGCAAAGGCTCGTCACCCCGGACTCGTTCCGGGGTCCACCCTGCCGCGAGGGCATGCAACGAGGGCCATGCTCAGCGCAAAGCCGCTTGGTGGACCCCGGAACAAGTCCGGGGTGACGACATAGATTTGGCAAATGTTCCTGACACGAAACGTCGGTCGATATCTAAGCTGTCGCGCCGCCATCGACGATCATCGCCGCGCCGGTGATGAACTTCGACCGGTCCGACGCGAGGAACAGCGTCATTTCGGCGATGTCGCCCGGCTCGCCGATATGGCCGATCGGGTGAGTCGCGACGAAGCCCGCCATCAGTTCCTCGGGATTGGGCACCTGCGCCATCACCTTGTCGAGCATCGCGGTGCGGATCACACCGGGGTGGACAGAATTGCAGCGCACCCCCGATTTCGTCTCGGCGCAATGAAGCGCGATCGACTTGGTCATCAGCGTCACCCCCGCCTTGGCGGCGTTGTACGCGATGAGGTTCGACGACGCCTGCAGCCCCGCGATCGACGCGATGTTGATCATCGATCCACCCCCACCCCGGCGCATCAACGGCAGCGCCGCC
Organism: Sphingomonadales bacterium; assembly: GCA_038236185.1. GTDB lineage: Bacteria > Pseudomonadota > Alphaproteobacteria > Sphingomonadales > Sphingomonadaceae > Sphingomonas. The sequence goes on from JBBSTE010000008.1 coordinate 78,836, forward strand.
TTGCAGCCGAGAAACGGCCCGACGAGATCGACGTCGATCGTCTTGCGGAATCGCGCGAGATCCATGTCCTCGAGCGACCCCATCAGCGTGATGCCGGCGTTGTTGACGAGCACGTCGAGCCGCCCGTGATCCACCTCGACCGCGGCGATCACCCGCGCCCAATCCTCCTCGCTCGCGACGTCGTGATGATGATACGCGCCGTTGGCGAGCGATGCCGCGACAGCCTCGCCGGCCGCATCCTCGATATCGGTGACGATTACGCAAGCGCCTTCCTCGGCCAATCGCCGCGCGATCGCCTCGCCCAGCCCCGCCGCCGCACCCGTCACCAACGCTACCTTGCCGTCCAGTTCCATCGCGTCTCTCCTGTCAGATTCTCGCCAGCGGCTGCTCGTCGGGACCAGGGGGCGCGTCTGGCACCGCGACCTCGATCCAGCCATCGACTTCGCGGCATGCGAACGTGCGCAAGGGTCGGTACGGGCCGCCGATGCATGCCCCGTCCTCGATGCGGAAGCGCGCGCCGTGCGCCGGGCACATCAGCACCCCGCGTCGCGCGCGTCCGCCCGGCGCGAACGCCGAGGCGGCGTGGGTGCAGCGGTTGATCGTCGCGCGGATTCGGCCCTCGCTGCCAACGACGAGCACGGGCCAGCCCGCGACGATTTCGCCATGGAGGACGCCTTCGGCGAGGACATCGGCGGCAACAACGCGGTGGAAGGTCATCGCCCCTCGTGAATGGAATACGCATGCTACTATTGACGCTCCGCCTCTCCACTGCAAGCGTCGTCGCGCGAAACGAAGCCGGAGAGCGACGATGGAAGAGACCCCGACCGATCCCGATCTCATCCTCATCGACGATCCCGCCCCCGGCGTCCGCCGCCTGACCCTCAACCGCCCGGACAAGCGCAACGCCTTGTCGAACGCGCTCCGCGCGCAGCTGTTCGCGCTGCTCGAGGCGCACGACCGCGATGAGAACGTCCGCGTGACGATCCTGCGCGGCGCGGGAACCTGCTTCTCGGCGGGCTACGATCTCGGCGGCGGCACGGGCGCGCCCTATCCGTTCCACACCGCCCCCGGCGCGGGCCATTGGCCGCGTCATGTCGTCGAGGGCGCGTTCCGCATCTGGGATCTCGCCAAGCCGGTGATCGCGCAGGTCCACGGCTGGTGCCTCGCGGGCGGCTCGGAGCTCGCGACCGCGTGCGACGTGGTCTATGTCGCCGAGGATGCGAAGATCGGCTATCCGCCGGTCCGGATGATGTCGCCGCCCGACAATCAATTCCATCCGTGGTTGTGCGGGATGCGCGCCGCGATGGAGATGATGCTGACCGGCGACGCGATCGACGGGCGCGAGGCGGTCCGCGTCGGCTTCGCCAACCGCGCCTTCCCCGAAGCCGAATTGAACGACGCCGTCGTCGCGATCGCGACGCGAATGGCGAAAATCCCGACCGACGTGCAAGCGATGAACAAGCGGTCGGTCCACCGCGCGATGGAGATCATGGGGCTGCGCGCCGCGATCCGGGCCGGCACCGAAATCCAGGCGCTGGCGATGACCACCGAGACGAGCCGCGCGACCTTCGCCGAATTCCGCAGGAGCGTCACCGAGGCGCTCGATCAGCGTGACGGCGCGTTCGGCGATTACCGGACGAAGCCCGATGCATGAACGAAGCGGCGAAGCGAGGTTGCTCGGAGCCAAACCGTTCATCGCTCGTTCTCGTTCCGTCGTCTATCATTCACGACGATTCGCCGTTCTGGCGATACGGAGACCCTTGATGACACACACATTTTTCCGGCGCGGCGCGATCCTCGCGGCCTTGGCGTCAAGCTCGCTGCTCGTGGCCGGCTGCATGACCGAGACGACCTACCGCCCCGCCACCGGCCACGGCTTCAACCGCACCGGCTATAGTGATCGCCAGATCGAACAGAACCGCTATCTGGTCACCTTCGCGGGCAACAGCGTCACCGACCGCGACACCGTCGAACGCTATCTGCTGTTCCGCGCGGCCGAGCTGACGCTGCAGAACGGCTATGATTATTTCGTGGAGGTCCAGCGCGACACCGACCGGCAGGCGCGCACCTATTCGACCGGCGGCGGCTTCGGCTATGGCGGGTTCGGCGGCGGTTATTGGGGTCCGTCCTGGGCGTTCTACGGCCGCGGCTACGGCTGGCGCCGGTTCGGCGGCGGCTTCGGTTATGGCGGCTTCGGCGGGTTCGGCTGGGGCGACGATTTCGACGTCCGCACGATCGATCGCTACGAGGCGTCGGCAGAGGTCGTCATGCGCAAGGGCGTGCCCGACAAGGACAACGTCCGCGCCTTCAACGCGCGCGAAGTGACCGAGAGGATCGGGCCGACCGTGGTGCTGCCGAAACCGTAGGGCGCGCCGTCAGCCCGCTCGTCATCCCCGCGAAAGCGGGGACCTATCTCCTGAGCTTTCGACGATCACGGCAGTCGCGAATGAGGCTGCCGCGGGGGATGGGTCCCCGCTTTCGCGGGGATGACGTCCGTGATCAAACCGCCCCGTGGCAATGCTTGTACTTGCGCCCCGATCCGCACGGGCACGGCGCGTTGCGACTGACCTGCCCCGCCCAATCGGCGGGATCGTCGCCGATGTCCGCCGCGCTCGGCTGCGCGATCTGCAACGGCGGTAGCTGCGACGTCACCAGCCCGAGCGAACCCGCGTCGATGTCGCGCGTGTCGTCGTCGCCCGTGAACGGGTCGAAATGCGTCGTGATGAAATCGGGCAGTTCGGGCAAGTCGGGCATCGGCTGCATCTGGAATTGGGCATGCGCGATCGTCCGCGTCACGTCCTCGCGGATCGCGTCGAGCATCCGCTGGAACAGCGCAAACGCTTCCTGCTTATACTCGTTGATCGGCGTCTTCTGCGCATAGGCGCGCAAATGGACGACCTGGCGTAGCGCATCGAGCGTCGCGAGATGCTCCTTCCAGTGATGATCGAGATTCTGGAGCAGGATCGATTTTTCGATCTGCGTCCACATGTCGGGTTCGAGATCGCCCGATTTCGCCGCGATCAGCGCGTCGGCTTCCTTCTGAATCCGTTCGAGCACCAGTTCGGGGTCGATCGAATCCTCGCTCAGCCATGCATCGATCTGCGGTTCGACGTTCAACGTCTCTGCGAGCTTCTCCTTCATCCCCGCGATATCCCATTGCTCGGGGTAGGAGTTGGGCGGACACGCCTCGCCGACGATCGCGTTGACCGTTTCGGCGCGCATGTCCTCGACGACATCGCCGACCGTCTCCGCGTCCATAATGTCGGCGCGCTGTTCGTAGATCACCTTGCGCTGATCGTTCATCACGTCGTCATATTCGACGACCTGCTTGCGGATGTCGTAGTTGCGCGCCTCGACCTTCTTCTGCGCGGTCTCGATCGCCTTCGACAGCCACTTCGATCCAATCGCTTCGCCGTCGTCGATATTGTTGCGCATCATCCGCGCAAAGAGCGTGTCGGGTCCGAAGATGCGGAGCAGATCGTCGTCGAGGCTCAAATAGAACCGGCTGAGCCCCGGATCGCCCTGCCGCCCCGAACGCCCGCGCAACTGATTGTCGATGCGCCGGCTCTCGTGGCGCTCGGTGCCGAGCACGAACAGCCCGCCCGCCGCGATGACCTCGGCCTTCTCCGCGGCGACTTCGGCTTCGATCTGCGCGACCGCCTTGTCGCGCTCCGGCCCGTCGGGGAGGTCGGCGAGTTCGTCGTTGGTCCGGAACTCGACGTTGCCACCGAGCTGGATGTCGGTGCCGCGCCCCGCCATGTTGGTGGCGATCGTCACCACGCTCTTGCGCCCGGCCTGCGCGACGATATGCGCCTCGCGCTCGTGCTGGCGCGCGTTGAGCACCTCGTGCTTGACGCCCTCCTGCACGAGGAATTCGCTGAGCAATTCGGATTTCTCGATCGAGACGGTACCGACCAGCACCGGCTGTCCGCGCGACGCATGTTCGCCGATCTTCTTGGCGATCGCGGCGAACTTGTCCTGCGTGTCCTTGTAGAATTCGTCTTCCTCGTCGACGCGTGCCACCGCGACGTTGGTCGGGATCGTCACGACGTTCATCTTGTATATGTCGAAGAACTCGGCCGCCTCGGTCGCGGCGGTACCGGTCATGCCGCTCAGCTTGGGATACATGCGGAAATAATTCTGGAAGGTGATCGACGCCATCGTCTGGTTCTCTGGCTCGATCTCGACGCCCTCCTTGGCCTCGACCGCCTGGTGCAGACCGTCGGACCAGCGCCGCCCGTCCATCATCCGGCCGGTGAATTCGTCGATGATGATGACCTTGCCGTCCTTGACGATATAATCGGTGTCGGCCTTGAACATCACGATCGCGCGCAGTGCCTGGTTCAGGTGGTGCACGACCTGCGTGTTCTCGAAATCGTAGAGATTCTGTCCTTCCAGCAGCCCGGCATCCTCGAGCATCCGCTCGACCTTCTCGGTGCCGTCCTCGGTCAGGATGATCGTCTTCTGCTTCTCGTCCTTCTCGTAATCCTCCGGCGCGAGTTGCTTCACGACCGCATCGACCTGCATGTACAGTTCGGACTTGTCGTCGGTCGGACCCGAGATGATCAGCGGCGTCCGCGCCTCGTCGATCAGCACCGAATCGACCTCGTCGACGATCGCCATCGCGAAGGCGCGCTGCGTCATCGACGCACGATCGTATTTCATGTTGTCGCGCAAATAATCGAAACCGAATTCGTTGTTCGTGCCGTAGGTGATGTCCGAATTATACGCGGTCCGGCGCTGGTCGTCGGTCAGGTTCGGAATGATCACCCCGACGGTCATGCCGAGGAATTTATAGATCCGCCCCATCCATTCGGCATCGCGCGCGGCGAGATAATCGTTGACGGTGATGACGTGGACGCCCTCGCCCGGCAGCGCGTTGAGGTAGGTTGCGAGCGTCGCGACGAGCGTCTTGCCCTCGCCGGTGCGCATCTCGGCGATCTCGCCGCGATGGAGGACGATGCCGCCGACCATCTGGACGTCGTAATGCCGCTGGCCCAGCACGCGCTTCGCCGCCTCGCGGACGGTCGCGAACGCCTCGGGCAACAGCGCATCGAGCTTCTCGCCGTTGGCGATCCGCTCGCGAAAGAGAACGGTCTGATGCCCGAGCGCGTCGTCCGACATCGCCTGGAGCGCAGGCTCGAACGTCGCGATCTTGGCGAGGATCGGATTAAGCGATTTGACGTAACGGTCGTTGGACGAACCGAAAAGCGATTTTGCGACGCCACCGAACATGGGCTGGATCCTGATACTGGAGCAGCGCGGCGCCGCGTCGTGAGCGGCCCGCGCGGGAAACTGGCGATGGGAAACCTAGGGGAGCGCTATTCGCGCCGGCGGCTCGCGTAGAGCGGTTCGTTCTCCACCCGGATGGCGACGTGCGACATCGAACGCCCAGCAACGTCACGAAGAGACTGCAAAGCCTGAACCGGTCGCAATCTGCATGCGACCACCGACTGTCCCGCAACCCGCGCGACCTCCACCTTCGCCGCGATAGCCGCCGCTGCGGGAACGCGCGCGCTGCTGCCGATCCCCGTCAGGGCGGACAGGATCGCCGAAAGGAGCAGCAACAGGTTCATCGCGCCGCGAACATAGGGAGGCGCGCCGCTAAGGCCAACCGATTTCGCGCTACCAGATGACCCGCACCGGATACTGCGGGATCGCCGCGTCCGCTGTCACGATCGGCAGATCCGCATGGATGGCGAAGGCGATCAGCATGCGATCGACCGGATCGAGATGAATCGGTGGCAGCAATCCGGCGATAACAGAACACGCGGCAGGGTAATCCAGCACCGACGCCTCGAGCTGCGCCGCGATGTCCGAGAAAGGCAAATCGGCGCCAAACCGCCCACGATGGTTCAAATCGACGAACTCGTACGCCGTTACCGCGCTAATCAGAACCTGCTCGTCCGGATCGAGTATCGCGTCCCGCGCCGCTTCGCTCAACCTCGGGTCGCCGACCCCGATCCAGGCCAGCGCGTGAGTATCAATCAGGATCGCCAAATTTCCTCCGGTAATGCTCCTCCCATTCGGCATCGGACAGTTTCATCGAACAAACATCGATATTAGGCATCGTCTTGAACTTGTCGCGCCACATGCCGATCGCGGCCCGCCTGCGCTCGCCGATCCGCACCCGCTCCTGCTCCTGCTCCTGCTCGCTCGCGTCGACCGCATTTATCGGGATCAACCGCACCTGGGGGGCGCCCGCCTTGTCGAGAACGACGTCCTCGCCGCGAACAGCCGCAGCAACCAGTTCGGACAAACGCGTCTTCGCCTCACCGATGTTGACATGGATAGTCATGCCGCGACGATGGCTTGGCCAAGCGACTTGGTCAAGCACTCCGCCGTGACATTTGTGAAGCGCAGGCTATGGCGCCCAGCATGCCAAATACCTCCCCGCTCGCCCTCCCCTTCCCCGACATGCCGTCGATCGCCGGCGTCGCCACGCGCGTCGCCCGCGCGCAATACAAGACCTGGGACCGCTCGGACCTTACCTTCGTCACGCTCGACCCCGGCACCGCGGTCGCTGGCGTGCTGACCCAAAGCAAATGCCCCTCCCCCGAGGTCGAATGGTGCCGCAAGGCGCTGGTGCTCGGCGAAGCGCGCGCTCTCGTCGTCAATGCGGGGAATTCGAACGCCTTCACCGGCGCGCGCGGGCGGCAGGCGGTCGAGGCGATCGCAGCGCGCACCGCGGCGCATCTCGGCTGCAACCCGTCCGACGTGTTCGTCGCCTCGACCGGCGTGATCGGTGTGCCGCTGCCGATCGACAAGGCCGAGGCCGGGCTCGACGCCGCCTTCGCCGCGCGCCCGTGCGGCTGGCGCGAGGCCGCCGAGACGATCATGACCACCGACACCTTCGCCAAGGGGGCGACGGCCACCGCGATCGTCGACGGGCGGACGGTGACGCTCGCCGGGATCATCAAGGGTTCGGGGATGATCGCGCCCGACATGGCGACGATGCTCGGCTTCATCTTCACCGACGCCGCGATCGACGCGGCGTACCTGCAGGCCGCGCTGACGGCGGCGAACGCGCCGAGCTTTTCGTGCATCACCGTCGATGGCGACACCTCGACCAGCGACACTGTCCTCGCCTTCGCGACGGGCAAGGCGGGCAACGCGCCGCTCACCGAAGACGACAGCCCCGGCGCCGACGCCTTCCGCGCCGCGCTCAACGACCTGTGCCACCAGCTCGCGCTGCTGGTGGTGCGCGACGGCGAGGGCGCGACCAAGCTGATCGAGGTGCGGGTCGAGGGCGCCGAGAGCGACCGATCGGCGCACCGAATCGCAATGTCGATCGCCAATTCGCCGCTGGTGAAGACCGCGATCGCGGGCGAGGACGCCAATTGGGGCCGCGTCGTCATGGCGGTCGGCAAGGCCGGCGAACCCGCCGAACGCGACAGGCTCGCGATCCGTTTCGGCAACACCCAGGTCGCGCGCGACGGCTTGGCGGTCGAGGGCTACGACGAGGCACCCGTCGCGGCGCATCTGAAGGGTCACGAAATCGAGATCGGGGTCGATCTCGGCTTTGGCGAAGGCCATGCGACCGTGTGGACGTGCGACCTGACGCACGGCTACATCTCGATCAACGCGGATTATCGCAGTTGATCAGTCCAGCGCTGGACCCAGGTCGTTGTTCTCCTCGATCCGCAGCATCCGTATGTCTCTGACCGACGGCTGGAACCAGTTATAGGTCCGCTTGAGTTCCTGGACGACCAGAACGCAGTCTACCGCAGTGACGCGATCGTTCCCGAAATAGGTCGATCCTTGCTGCCAGTCGAACCCGCGCTGTTCCAGAACCTTGCGAACGTCGGCATAAGCGTTGCGCCACGAAGTATTCGGATACGTATGCTCGAGCGTACTGGTGTCGAGGTCGAAAACGATCGCGTACATGCTTCCCCCATCCGGTCTCGCGCGGTTGCCGTATCGATTATGGTCAAATGCGGTCGCCATGAGATGTGGGTTACCTCAAAATCATGAAAATCGCTATCCGCGCCCTCACGCACGACTACATCGCGATCAACTTGAGCTGCCGATCGTAGCCGCTCCACCCGCCATTTCACGCCAGCTCGCCCTCGAGCCAAGCCTTGATCCGGCCCTTGGGCTCGGCGCCGACCTTGGTCGCGGCGGGGGCGCCCGCCTTGAACAGGATCATCGTCGGGATGCCGCGCACGCCGTATTTGCCCGGCGCGTCGGGGTTCTCGTCGATGTTGATCTTGACGATCGTCACCTGCTCGCCGAGCTCGTCGCTCAGTTCCTCCAGGCTCGGCCCGATCATCTTGCACGGCCCGCACCATTCGGCCCAGAAATCGACGAGCACGGGCTTGTCCGCGCTGATGACGTCGGCGTGGAAGCTGTCGTCGGTGACCTTCATCGTCGGCATAAGAATCTCCTTGTTGCCGCATAATCTAGGGTGGCGGACGCGTTCGCTCAACGGCTGGCGGGCAAGCTTTGCTCCCCGGCGCGATAGCCCGGCTTGTGCGCGGCGAGCAGCGCGGGCGGCAGGACGATCATCCGCGGGCCGCTCGTGTAGAGCAGCGCCGCCTCGATCGCGCGATCGGGAAAGATCACCGCGAGCGCCGCGGCATAGGCCGCCATCTGGCGGAGATGCCATGTCGGAACCTCGTCGATATCGCGCGGCACGACGCGCCCGGTCTTGAAATCGACGACGGTCACGCGAGCGTCGGAGACGAGCAGCCGATCGACCATCCCCGCGACGACGGTCCCGTCGCCAAGCACCGCGCTGATCGGCGCCTCGCCGAGCGAATTCGCGCCGAACAAATCGGCATGCGCGGGGTCGCCGAGGACTGCCAGGACCGCCGCAACGATCGCGGAACGCTCGCCCGCGTCGGCAACGTCGGCGGTCCGCGCCAGCCAGCGCTCCGCCGCCGCCTCACGATCGGGCACCACGACCGCCGGGAGCCGCTCGAACAGCGCATGGATCAGCCGCCCGCGCTCGGCCGCGGCGCGCATCGCGGGCGTCGGCGGCGGATCGGCGACCTGATCCTCGCCAAGCGACGACGGCGCTAGTGGGCGCGGCGGCCGCGATTCCTTCGGTGCGGGCTGACGTGCCCAATCGGGCAGAGACGCGATAGGTACGCGCTCCAAAGTGTCCCCGCTCTTCGCGCGTACCGGCTTATCGGGTGTCCGCCCGCGAAATTCGCGCGGCGCGCACTCCGCCCCCAAGCCCGCAAGCGCCGCATCCGCCACCGCATACCAGCTCGCCTCGGGCGGCACGCCATTCCACTTCGCGCTCAGCGACCCCGCGATCACCAGCCGTTCCTCGGCGCGCGTCGCGGCGACATAGAACAATCGCCAATGCTCCGCCCGCTCGCGCGCCGCCGCGCCCTCGACGAGCGCCTCGATCGGCCCCGCGCGTTCGGCGGCGCGCGGGCGGAACACCGGCACCGGTGCCTCGAACCCCTCGGGCGTCCAGCCAAGCGTCGATCGAGGCGCCGAATCGGGATCGGCGGTCGCGTCGGCGAGGATCACGACCGGCGCCTGCAAACCCTTCGCGCCATGCACCGTCATCACCCGCACCGCATCGAGCGGCGCGGCGGCGTCGCGGACGATTTCGACCTCGCCACGATCGAACCAGTCGAGGACACGCTGCAGCGACGGCGTCGCGGTCTGTTCGAAATCGAGCGCGGCATTGAGCACTTCCTCGATCGGATCGCGCGCCTCCTCGCCGAGCCGCCGCAGCATCTTGCGCCGCCCGTCCAACCCGCCCGACAACAGGTCTTCGAGGAAGCGATAGGGCGTCGTGAAATCGGCACGCGCCAGCATCGCCTCCAGCGGCGCGAGCCGATCGGGGCACGTCGCGCGCAGATGCGGCCACAGCGCGCCCGAACGCGGCGCCGCAGCGGTCATCAATTGCTCCTGCGACCAGCCGATAAGCGGCGAGACGAGCAAGCTCGCAAGGCTAAGATCGTCCCCCGGCTGCAACACGAACCGGATCGCGGCGAGCAGATCCTGCACCGCGAGCGGCGCATTCAGCCGCAACCGATCGACCCCCGCGACCGGCACCCCTTCCGCATACAGCCGCGCGACGAGCAATTGCGCGAGATCGCCGCGGCGCTTGACGAGGATCATCACATCCTCGGGCCTGAGCGCGCGGCCCTTGCTTTCGAGCATCACGCCGCCCGCCAGCCACGCCTTCACCTGTTTCGCTATCCGCGTCGCATTCTCGCGCACCGTATCGTCGATCCAGTCTTCCTCCCCGTCATCTCCCTCGGCGGCGCCCGCGATCACCGGCGGCCAAAGCTCGACCGCGCCCCGCCCATCGACGCGGCTGACGTGCGCGGCGAGATCGCCGACCGCCCCCAGCGCCTCGTCGCCGATCACGCCGAGCGCCGCATCGACGAACTCGAGCACCGGCGCGGTCGACCGGAACGACGCGGTCAGCGACAGTCGCGCGAACGGCAGCCCGCGCTCGTCGTCGGGCATGCGATCGTCGCCTTCGACCTCTTCGGCCTTGGCGCTGAAATAGCGTTCGGCGGCGGCGAAGAAATCGGGGTCGGTCCCCTGGAAGCCGAAGATCGCCTGCTTGTAATCGCCGACCGTGAACAGCGTCCGCACCGACGGCGCATAGACACCGCGCCCGACGAAATACTCATCGACCAGCGCACGCACGATCCGCCACTGCGCGACATTGGTGTCCTGCGCCTCGTCGATCAGGACATGCTCGGTCGTCCGGTCGAGCTTGTAGCGCACCCAATCGCCGATCCCCGGCTGATCGAGCAGATCGACCGTCGCCGCGATCAGATCGTCGAAATCGACCGTCCCGGTCCGCCGCTTCGCCTCGGCATAGCCGCGCGCATATTCGCGGCCGACCTCAAGGCTCGCCGCGAGCAGATCCGCGTAGGCCGCGCGGACACGCAGCGACAATGCCTCGGCGCATCCTTCGCCAAGCGCCGCGGCGAGCGATTCATAGTCCGCTTCCGCCGCGATCAGCTTGGCCGACGCTTTGCGCGGATCGCCCTTGCCGGTGCGGACGACGCCCATCAGCGACGCGAGCGCCGAGATTTGCGCGGCCGGATCGCCCGCCAGCCACTCCGCGACCAGCCCCGTATGCTTGTCCCCCGTCGCGGTCCCCCACGCGCGGTTCGCCGCCGCGATCCGCGCGATGGCGTCGCGGTCGAGCGCATCGCACATTCCCGCCACCGCTTCCTCGATATCACCCGACGGCAGCCCGAGTTCGCGTCGAAGGAACGGCTGCACCCCGACCGGCAACGCCTCCAGCGCCCGCCCGGCGCGTGCGCAATCGCGCAGGAACCGCTCCGCCCCTTCCTCGCCCATCCGAAGGCTCAGCGCGCCGATCGTCGCGACCGGACCGGCGCGGCCCTCGCGCTCGGCGGTCACCAGCAGATCGGACAGCGCCTCGCGCGCGAGCAACGCCTCCTCGCGCGGCTCGATGGGGCGGAAGCCGGGTACAAACCCCGCCTCGACCGGAAACGCCGCGAGCAACGACTGGCAAAACCCGTGGATCGTCTGGATGCGCAAACCCCCGCCCGGCGCATCGAGCACCCTGGCGAACAACGTCCGCGCGCGGCGCTTCAACGGCTCGGAAGGAGTTTCCCCCAACGCATTCAGATCGTTCGCCAGTTCACTCGGCGCCATCCGCACCCAGGCCGCAAGCCGCTGGTTGATCCGCCCCGCCATCTCCGCCGCGCCCGCCTTGGTGAAGGTCAGGCACAGGATCGCCGACGGATCGACGCCGCGCAGCAACAACCGGAACACCCGCGCCGCCAGCACTTGCGTCTTCCCCGTCCCCGCCGACGCGGAGAGCCAGACATGCTGCGTGGTCTCGCTGGCGCGCCGCTGCTCGTCCTTGAGCGGCGGGAGGGGGCTAAGCGCGGCGGGCATTCACGCCTCGCTGCCGCAGATTTGATCGAAATGCGCCAACATAGGCACTGCCGTCGTGCCGGACTTGATCCGGCATCCAGAGCCAAAAGCGATACCGCCTGTAACCCTGGATCCCGGGTCAAGCCCGGGATGACGGGTTGCTTGTTCGCCGTGCACATCATCCGAATAAATCCGGGCTGACGATTCCATACGCCCCCTATTCACGCCCATACCATTCGTCGAGTCGCATCACCTGATCATACTCGGCATACGGCGCATATTCCGGATGCAACTTCGCGGTAAACGCCGCCTCCCCCGTCAACCACTCACGTGCCGCTTCCGCGAACACGCCCACCGCATGCGTCGTGAAATCGTCGGTGAAGAGCTTCCCTCCCTTCCCCGCTGGATCGACCGGCGAAGTGACGCTACCGAACCCGTCGCGCGCCTTCGCCAGCGACCAATATTCGAACGCCCCCGCCGTCCCCGTCACACCATCGAATCCGCCCGCCTCGGCGATCGCCCCGAGCAGCCCGAGCTGCATGCTGAACCCCGCCGCCACCGCAGACGGCGACGGCGCCTTGCCGGTCTTGTAATCGACGATGCCGATGCCGCCGTCGGCGAGCCGGTCGATCCGGTCGTACCGCCCCGACAGGCGGATGCCCGCGATCTCCGCCTCGCCGCGCCCTTCCGCCTTCAGCACCGTCCGCCCCGCCTCGCGATCCGCCGCGATCCGCACCGCGATCCAGTCGATCGCCGCCAGCAGTCGCGGCTGCCACAAGGCCCGCAGCAACGGATGCGTCCCCGGATCGGCGAGCATCGCCAGCGCGCGCGGCTGGAGCTTGTCGATCGCGCAATCGTCCTCGGTCGCCCATTTCTCGAGCACCGCATGCACCTCGGTCCCGCGCCACGCCGCGCTGGGATCGGCATCGACCGGATCGAGAGCCGACAGCCCGAGCACGCGCCGCGCGTAGAAGGCGTACGGGTCCGCCTTCAGCCGATCGACCTCGGTCACCGAGATCGCCTTCGGGCGCAGCGCGGCGGACGGCATCGGCGCGGGACGGCTCGCGGGTTCGTGCGCCTCGGCGCGATCGAGTGCGCGCGTCCAGCCTTCGAGATCGTGCGCCCGCTCGAACCGGTCGCCCGCCATCGCCTCGAGCCGCAGCCAGAACCGCGACGCCAGCGCCGGCGAGCGCGCATCGCGGCGGCTCCGCGTGATGAGGACGCGCGGTGCCCCCAGCCCTTGTCCGAAATCGTGCGCCGCGACGCCGATCCGCCGTTCCAGCCCCGGCAAGCCGAGCTCGGCGCGGATACGCGGCGCGAGCCACGGATCGGGCGCGGGCGTCCCCGGCCAGACATCTTCGTTGAGCCCGCCCAAGACCATCAGATCGGCCGATTGCAGCCGCGCCTCGATCAGCCCGTAGATCGCGAGCCGCGGATGTCCGCCCTGCGCCGGGCGGATCGCGATCTCGTCCATCAGCAACCGCAACAACGGCGCGAACCCGCCGCGATCGACCGATACCGGGCCATGCGAAGCCTGCGTTTCGAGATCGGCCAGCAAGTCCGCCGCCGCTCGACCCGCCGGCCCGCGCCATGCCTCGTCCCCCGCCAGCGCCTGTGCCGCCTCGCGCAGCGCCGCGACGAGATCGGCGATGCGTCCCGCGCCGTCGCCGAACGCCAGCGCCACCGGTTCGAGCAAGGCCCGCGCCTCGCGCCACCAGACCGAAGCGATCGCCCGAACCCGCCGCTCGCGCTCCGGCCCATCGGCAAGGTGCGCGTCGATCCCGCCAAGCCCCGGCGCCGGACGCGGCCCGCGCAGTGCGCGATCGAGCGCGCGGACGCCGTCGAGCCACGCCAGCCGCCCCTCGCCCCCGCGCACCAGCGGATGCTTGAGCAACGTGAGCAGCGGCAGAGGCGCGAAATCCTGCGCCGCTGCTTCGACGATCGCGGTCAGCAAAGTCCCCGGCGGCAGGATCGAGAGCGGTCGCCCCGCCGAATCGTCGATATCGATCCGCCAGCGCGCGAGATGCGCCGAAACGCGCCGCGCCAGCGCGCGATCCGGCGTAACCAGCGCCGCAGTCCGCCCCGGCTCCTCCAACGCCTCGCGCAGCGCCAGCGCGATCGCCTGCGCCTCCTCGGCGGGCGTCGCGAGTTCCGCCGCCGCGACCCCGGTCAGGCGACGCTGCTCGGCCTTCAGATCGGTCCATTTGCCGGTAAACTCGGCCGGCGCCAGCGCATTGGCTATGGCGACGCCGCGCACCCGCGGCGCATCGAGATCGCTGCCGCCGCGCCACACCTGCACCTCGCCGCGCGCCACGCCGATGCGTTCGAGCAGCAGTTTCAGATGGAATTGCGGATGCACCTCGATCGATCGCGCGCGCAGGCCCGTCGCCGGATCGGCGTCATGCGGCCCGAGCGCGTCCCATTCCTCGACCGGCATCGTCGTTCCGAGCCCGGCGAGGACGACCATCCCCTCGGGAAGCTCGCTTATGCTGCGCAGCAATCGCGCGACTGCGGGCGCGGAATCGGTCACCCCCGCCGCGCAGACGAACCCGCCGGGCGGCGCATCCCGCCACCGCGCCGCCAGCCGGTCGAGCGACAGCAGACGGCGCTCCGACCGATCGATCCGCCCGAGCCGCGCCAGTTCCTCGGGCCAGCGATCGATGACGACACCGAACAGCGCGAGCGCGGTCTGCCAATGTTCGGAAAGCTCGGGCGCAAGTTCGATATCGCGCAACTGCCTCGGCGAAACTTCCTCGACGATCAATTGATCGAGCGTCCGCGCCAGCTCGCCCGCCAGCCGCACCGCTTCGGCGGCGTCGAGCGCGGGCTTCGCCTCCTGCACCAGTCGCGCGAGAATCATCCGGCGCGCCAGCGGTTCGATCGCGGGCGACAGCGGCGCATCGTCGAGCGGATCGAGCGCCGCGCCGATCGCCGCGCCGAGATCGTCGTCGCCGATCGCGACCAGCCGCGGCAGCAACAACGCCCCCTCGCTCGCCCGCACGAACGCCTCGGTCACCGCGATCTTCGCGCGATTGTTCGGCAGCAACACCAGCCCGCGCGCGAGCCGCAACCGGTCCTCGCCAAACTGCCGGATCAGCCCCGCCGCAAGCGCATCGGCGAACGCCCGGTGCGCGGGGATGGTGTAAAGCCGGGGTTTGCGGGCGACGGTTATCGGCACGGTTTGCCCAACCAGCCGTCATTCCCGCGAAGGCGGGAATCCATACGCGCTATGCTTTCCGCTAAGATCGAGACCGCAGCGATTATGGATCCCCGTCTCCGCGGGGATGACGAAGAAAGCGCGATCCCCGCCTCACCCATCCGCCAGCATCGCCTCGGTCTTCGGGATCGCGCCCGGCGTCCCGACATCGAACCACAATCCCTGATGCACCGTCCCGAACGCTCGCCCGGCGGCGATCGCGCGGTCCCAGAACACGTTCGTCGAAAACACGTCTCTCGGGGGATCGACGATTAGTCGCTTCGACAGCATCTGGATACCCGTCCAGACATAAGGCGCGACTCGACCGCGCCGACGGCGCGACAGCCGGCCGAGCGGGTCGAGATGAAAATCGCCGCGCCCGGCGTGTTGGTTGGCGCGCGCCAACGGGACGAGCAGCATCAGCACGTCCATCTTCGCATCATCCCAGCCCCGCGCCATCAGCCTGAGCGTATCGATCGGGCCGTCGATCCAGATATTGTCGGTATTTACGCACAGGAACGGATCGGCGTCGATCAGCGGCAGCGCCCTGATCAACCCGCCGCCGGTATCGAGCAGTTTCGCGCGCTCGTCCGAAATCGCCACCTCCAGGTCGCCCGCGTTCATCGCCAGATGCGCTCCGAGCATATCCGCAAGATAATGCGCGTTGACGACGATCCGCGCGACCCCCGCCGCGCGAAGATGATCGAGCACGTGATCGAGGAACGTGGTCTTGCCGATCTTGATCAAGGGCTTGGGCCGCGTGACCGACAATGGCCGCATCCGAGTCCCCAGCCCCGCCGCCATCACCATCGCGGTCTTCGGCACCACACCGCCCGGATCGGGCCGGATCATCCGCGGCTTGGTCATGCGCCGATCACCATCGGGTCGCCGCGCAGTTCGGGCGGGACGTGGTCGTCGAACCAGCGCGCGACGGGCGCTAGCGCGGGATACGACAGATCGCGTTCGAGATACCCCCAGACGCGCGGGCACATCGTCGGATAGCGCGGCTTGCCGTCGCGCTTCCAAAGTCGCGTGAAGATGCCGATGATCTTGGCGTTCCGCTGCGCGCCGAGAACGTGATAGGCGTCGAGGAAGGCCCCCCACCCACTGCCCCCCTCGCCGGTCGCGGCATGATAGCGCGCCAGCATCGCCTGCTCGATCCATGGCTCGACATCGCGGCGGGCGTCCTGGAGCAACGAAACGAGGTCGTACGCGGGATGCCCGGCGAGCGCGTCCTGGAAATCGAGCAGCCCGAGCGCGCGGCTCCCGCCGACGAGCATCAGATTTTCGGAATGATAATCGCGCAGCACCGTCACCGGCGTGTCAGTCAGTGCCCGGTCGAGCACCGAATCCCACGCCGCGCGATAGCCCGCAACATCGACATCGACGCCGATCGCCGGGCAATACCATTCGACAAGCAATCCCGCCTCGCGCTGCAATTCGGTGCGATCATACGGCCGCACATCCCCAGCCGGATGCGCGCGCAATGCGACGAGCACATCGACCGCCGCCTCATACAGCGCCAACGCCGCATCGGGATCGCCGTCGATCACCTCGCGCATCCGCGCGTCGCCGAAATCCTCGAGCAGAACCAGCCCCTGCATCTCGTCGACCGCATGGATCGCTGGCGCGGCGAAATTCCGCTCGCCGAGCCAGCGCGCGATCGCGATGAACGGCCGCGGATCCTCGTGCGGCGGCGGCGCATCCATCAGCACCGCGCGGCGCTCACCATGCATGACGCGGAAGTATCGGCGGAACGAGGCGTCGCCCGCGAGCGGCACGATCTCCGCACCATCCCAGCCGTTCGCGGCAAGGAGCGCGGCGGCGCCCGCGGGGGGGATCATGTCGGTCGCCATCGCCGCTGCCATGCCGCCGGGGCCACCCAAGTCAAGCGACGTGCGCCGTCCGGTGTCGGTTCGATCGTCAGGCGCAAGGCATCGGGCCAGCGCCCCGCCCCGGCGCGCTCGGGCCATTCGATCACGAGCACCGAATCGTGGCGTGCTTCGTCGAGCCCGAATTCTTCAAGTTCGTCTGCGTGTTCGATGCGATAGAGATCGACGTGAAGCACCGGGACACGCACCTCGGGCGGCGCGTAGGGCTGGATGATCGCGAAGCTCGGGCTCGGCGCCTCACCCGCCAGCCCGAGCGCGGCAAGCAGCCCGCGCGCCAGGCTCGTCTTGCCCGCGCCGAGCGGTCCTTCGAGCGTCACGACATCGCCGGGCCGGACGATAGCCGCCAGCGACGCGCCTACGGCTTCGGTCGCAGCGGGATCGGCTAGCCTCATATCCCCCAACTGCCGTTCGTTTCGAGCGAAGTCGAGAAACGTGTTCCAGGCATTGCGTGGCGTTTCTCGACTACGCTCGAAACGAACGGACGTGGGTGCACAATCACCGCCGCGGCAATTCGATCGTCACCAGCGTCCCCGCGCCGGGCTCGCTGACGAGCGCGATCGTCCCGCCGTGCGCCTCGACGAATTGCCTGGCGAGCGGCAGACCGAGTCCAAGCGCGCGTTCGCCGCCGCTGGTGATCCGCGCCTGCGCGAAGCGGTCGAACGCGCGCGCGGCGGTTGCGGCATCCATCCCGGCGCCGTCGTCCGACACCACGATCCGCGCCCGCGACGCATTGCCGTCGGTGTGGAGCAAGACGCGCCCGCCCTCCTGCGTCGCGCTGGCGGCATGGTGCAGCAGATGCTCGATCGCCTCGCCGAGCCGCTTCGCATCGCCGGTCACCCGCCCGGTCGAGCGCGCGATCTCGACCGCGAAATCGAGCCCGCGCCGCTTCGCCTCGTCACGCACCGCGTCCGCCGCGCCGCGCGCCACCGCGGCGAGATCGACATCGGCGCGCTCCATCTCGCTCCCGTCGGCCTGCGTCAAATCGAGCACATCGTCGACCAGCGCCCCGAGCCGCTCGACCGAATCGAGGATCGCTTCGACATAGCCGTCGGCCTGCTTGGTCAGTTTCCCAGCATAGCCCCCGTGCAGCATCTCCGCGAACCCGCTGATCGAGGTGAGCGGCGTGCGCAATTCATAGCTCATGTTGGCGACGAACGCGGTCTTGACGGTATCGGCTTCCTCCAGCGCGGCGGTCCGATCACGCAACGCCTGCTCGATCCGCCGGCTGTCCGAAATGTCGAGCATCGT
Organism: Sphingomonadales bacterium; assembly: GCA_038236185.1. GTDB lineage: Bacteria > Pseudomonadota > Alphaproteobacteria > Sphingomonadales > Sphingomonadaceae > Sphingomonas. Next base: position 97,010 of record JBBSTE010000008.1, read on the forward strand.
GAACAGCGCATTGCCGTCGGGCAGCGGCACCGCGGCGAATTCGTAATGCCGCCCGTCGGCCATCGCGACGCGTCCGCCGCGCTGCTGGCGGTCGACCGTCGCCGACCGCACGAGATCGGCGATCAGCCGCGCGCGCTCGGGGTTGCGCAGATGCTTCGCGACCTTCTCGGCGACCGCATCGACGCGCGGATGGCTGCTGAGAAATTCCTCCTCGAAGCCCCAGAGCGCGCGAAACCGGTTGTTCCATAGCTGCAACCGCCCGTCGGCCGCGAACACCCCCAGCGCCTCGAACAGATTGTCGAACGTCGCGGTGCGGACCCGCAGCAACGTATCGCGCGCGCTGGCGAGTTGCACCTGCTCGGTCCGGTCCTCGAAGATCAGCAGCAGCCCCCCGTCTGGGAGTGGTTGTGCAACAACGCGGATATGCGCACCCCCGGGCAGCAGCCAATTCTCCTCGATCGCCTCGCCGGTATCGGTGAACCAGTCGCGCCGCTCGGTCTTCCAGCCCGGGAAATCGCGCACCTCGGGCAGCCGGTTCGCCTCGCGCATCCTCTCGAGCACGCGATCGAACTCCGGCCGATCGGCGAGCCATTCGGTCCGCATCGCGAACATCCGCCGGAACGGCTGGTTGCAAAAGACGAGGCCGCGATCGCCGCCGAATTGCGCGACACCCGCCGACAGCCGGTCGAGCATCGCACGCTGCGCTTCCGAGAACCGCTTGAGCCGCCCGCGCGCCTCCTCGGCGTCTTCGATATCGACCGCGAAACCCGCGACTCCGCCGGTCGGCAACGGCACGTCGATCACCCGTTGCATCCGCCGCGCACCGCTGATCGTCGCGGGCACGCGCTGCTCATGCGGTCGCCCCGCCTCGCGCGCGGTCGCCGCGCCTGCGAGCGGCCCGCCCGCCCCCGTCGCCTCGATCAGTTCGAGCCCGCGCGCGACCGCATCGGCGGCATTCGCGCCCTCCACCGCCTGCGCGTAAGCGCTGTTGACCATCGTCAGTTTCAGGTCCGAGCCGCGATACCACATCGGCAGCGGCGCCGCCTCGATCAGCCCGGTCAGCGCTTCGAACGCCGCGGCGAAACGCGTACCCTCGTCGCGCAACCGATCGATCTCGTTCTCGCTCTCGCTCGCGTCGAACACCCAGACGACGACCCCGCCCGACGCCGCCATCGCGGCAGGCGCGCGATCGCCGCGCAGCAGCAGCGCGCGCGCCGATCCGATGGGTCGCACCGCGCGAACGAAGCTGCGCCCCGAACGCTGGACGGTTTGGATATCGCTGCGCAGGCCGACCACCTCATCGGTCGGCAACCCCGCGTCCGCCCCCGCAAGATCGTCGATCAGCCGCGCCGGTACGGCAAGCCCGAACCAGTCGGCGAGCCGATCGGGCATCTCGACCCGCCCGTCGCCGCGCACCAGCATCGGCAACGCCGGCGACGCCCCCATCATCGCGTCGAGCCGCGCCGCATCGGCGGCGGTGGCCTCACTCGCGCTCCGCCCCTTAAGCCCGAAATAGAGCATGACCGCGCCCGCGACGACGAACGCGAACAGCGCCGCGCCGCTCAACACGGCGGTCATGGAGGAAATCGCGATCATCCCGCGTCACCCTAGAGCGGGATTCGCGCGGATGGAATCATCTAAGCCGGGTCTTCGTTCCAAGGACGCCAAAGAACGACGGGCGAACCTCGATTTCGGCGTCATGCCGGGCTCGACCCGGCATCCAGAGTAGCAGGCGGTGTGCTCTGCGGCTCTGGATGCCGGATCAAGTCCGGCATGACGGCTAAGTGAGATCAATACCGATAATGATCGGGCTTGAACGGCCCTTCGACCGGCACGCCGATATACCCCGCCTGCTTCGGCGTCAGCTTCGAAAGCTTCACTCCGAGCTTCTCGAGGTGCAGCGCCGCGACCTTCTCGTCGAGATGCTTCGGCAGGACATAGACCTCGTTCTTGTAATTCTCGCCCTTGGTGAAGAGCTCGATCTGCGCCAGCGTCTGGTTGGTGAAGCTCGCCGACATCACGAACGAAGGATGCCCCGTCGCGCAGCCGAGGTTCACCAGCCGCCCGCGCGCGAGAATGATGATCTGCTTGCCGTCGGGGAATTTCACCAGGTCGGTGCCCGGCTTCACTTCGTCCCATTCGTAATTGCTGAGCGCCGCGATCTGAATCTCCGAATCGAAATGCCCGATGTTGCAGACGATCGCCATGTTCTTCATCGCTTTCATGTGATCGGCGGTGATGACGTCGGCATTGCCCGTCGCGGTGCAGAAGATGTCGGCGCGCCCCACCGCTTCCTCCATCGTCACGACCTCGAACCCCTCCATCGCCGCCTGCAACGCGCAGATCGGATCGACCTCGGTAACCATCACGCGCGCGCCGCCGTTGCGGAGCGATTGCGCCGAACCCTTGCCGACATCGCCGAAGCCCGCGACGCACGCCACCTTGCCCGCGAGCATCACGTCGGTCGCGCGACGGATCGCATCGACCAAAGATTCCTTGCAGCCGTAGAGATTGTCGAACTTCGATTTGGTCACGCTGTCGTTGACGTTGATCGCGGGGAACGGCAGCTCGCCCTTCTTCGAAATCTCGTAGAGGCGGTGAACGCCGGTGGTGGTCTCTTCCGAAACGCCCTTCAGATTCTTGACCGTCTCGGTCAGATAGCCCGGCTTCTTCGCAACGAACGCCTTCAGCGCGCGCTGCATCTCGATCTCTTCCTCATTCTCGGGTTCGGGCATCGTGTGCCCCGCCTCGAGCTTCGCGCCCCACAGCGGGAACATCGTCGCGTCGCCGCCGTCGTCGAGGATGATGTTGGCGGTCTGGCCGTCAATGTCGCCGTCCCACGAGAAGATGTTGCCGACATAATTCCAGTAATCGGCGAGGCTCTCGCCCTTGATCGCGAACACCGGCACGCCCGTCGCGGCGATCGCGGCGGCGGCATGGTCCTGCGTCGAGAAAATGTTGCAGGTCGCCCAGCGCACGTCGGCGCCGAGCGCGGTCAGCGTCTCGATCAGCACCGCGGTCTGAATCGTCATGTGGAGCGACCCCGTAATCCGCGCGCCCTTCAACGGCTGCGACGCGCCAAATTCGCTGCGCAGCGACATCAGGCCGGGCATCTCGGTCTCGGCGATCTCGATTTCCTTACGGCCGAAATCGGCGAGCGCGATGTCCTTAATGACATGGTCGGGGGTGGTGCGGTCGAGCACGGTAGCCACGGATAGAATCTCCAGCTTGTGAACCGATCAAGGCGCGAACACCGATCGGCATGCGCCGCACATAGCGGCGGGGCAGGCCGGAATCAAATATAAAGATATCTTTATATGTCGAGGCGAAGGCGCGACCACGTCGCGCCGTTCGGACGGCCAAAGGCCCGTCCGATCGCCTCGCCCGGCCGGCGGCGCCAAAGCGCCGACCGCCGCCGCGGCGTTGGCGCGGCGCTGCGACGACCAACGCCCGCGCCCCAAGTAACCCCAAGACAACTA
>JBBSTE010000009.1:0-85363 GCA_038236185.1 Sphingomonadales bacterium
CCTCAGCGTCCACTCCGTGAAGCTGAAAAACCGACTTCGCCAGGTCCAACCCAATCGTAACCACGCGTTCCATGTCCTCTCTCCTCCTGATCGACTCGCAGATTATCCTGCGAAGAATGGAGAGCCGTCCACGACATCAATTGCGGATTTCACAGCGCGGCGACCTCCTAGAGCCTCCCCAAGTCTCATAATGCCATGGGATAATAGGATTTGCTCGGCGTCGGAAGTTAGGGCAACGACACAGCCCTAAAGGGGTGCGAAATGCGTAAGGCGATACTTTTGGTTGGGTGTTATTTCGCTCTCGCCAGTTGCGGCGGCGGCGGTTCCAGCGGTGGCGCTATCGCCGTCATTCCGGGCGGTAGCACGCCGACGCCGACGCCGACACCAACCCCTTCTTCGTCACCTACTCCGACGCCTACCCCTACGTTGAATACCGGCGAGATAAAGCCCAGCGCCGGTGCAACGTTCATTGCTGCAACCATGGATCTTACAACCACCGGCGGAGCTACCAACAACCTCAACGGCCAAACGACCGGCGGCACGACGAGCAATCGCTCGACCGCGCTCAACACTGTTGGTTTTTCAGGCTCCTATAATGCGACGACGGGCTACCGGCTTATGGACGCCGCGAATGCTGCCAACTTCGGGCCCTCTGAATTGACCAGCGACACCACCGCCACTGACACGGTCAACCCGACCGTCCTGTTCACTAGAGTCGCGTCGCCGACCGAGGATTATCTGGCACTCTACAAGGTAGCGGTGAACACGTCGTCCACACTGGGATCAGGGACCGTGACGCCGCGATATGGCGGAATTGCCGGATGGCAGCATACGGCGGTCAGCGCCGGTTCTCGCCGAACGCGTCTCGACTATTTTGCGTTCGGCTCCGCTACGCCCGCCGGCGCAATGCCGCAATCGGGAGTGGTCAAGTTTTCCGTTGTCGGTTTCGGCAACTATGCCGGCGATACAGATCTATATTTCACCAATCATCTCGACACGCTGACCGTCGATTTCGGGGCGCGCACCATTTCAGGCAGCGTTACTACCAGCGGTAGGAACTTCTTCACCGGTGGTTTTGGCGGCTTGTATGCGGTGACCGTGGCGGGAGCAATTAGCGGCAATACCGTGACCGGTCCCACGGGGTCGAACGTCGCGGTCGCGTCTGGCCACTTCCGCCTGCTGTTTGTCGGTCCGAACGCCGATGAGTTCATCTTCACCTTTGTCGGCCAGGACGGCAGGGGGACGTATGTCGGTTCGTCGGTCGGCGTCCGCAATCCGTACCTGCCATAAGGGGCGAGAACGTTTGGCCGTCGCCGACTTCATCCCTCAACCATGCCCCCACACAAGCAATTCGGCGACGACCGCTTTCCCCCACATCCGGTCATCCGCGAGCCACCGATCGGCATCGCCAGCCAGGTAATCGTGCTGCACTCACCCGCCACCTTTGCGGAAGTCGAACAGCGGGATGCCGAGCTTGCGCGCCTTGTCTGCAAGGTTGTCCTGGATGCCGGTGCCGGGGAACACGACCACGCCGATCGGCAGCGTGTCGAGCATCGCATCGTTGCGCTTGAACGGGGCGGCCTTGCCGTGCCGGGTCCAGTCGGGCCTGAACGCCACCTGCGGCACCCGGCGATGATCGGCCCAGCGCGCGGCAATCTTCTCGGCATCCTTTGGATTACCGCCGTGGAGGAGCACCATGTCGGGGTGCCGCACATGCACCCGGTCGAGCGCGGACCAGATCGAGTCCACCTCCGCGAACTGTCCTCCGGTGAACGCGACCCTCGGGCCGGCGGGCAGCATGACCTCGGCTTCGGCGCGTCGGCGCGCCGCGACGAAGTCGCGGCTGTCGATTATCGCAGCGGTGAGCGCCTTGCGATTGACCAGAGATCCGTGGCGCGGCTGCCAGGGCGAACCGATGTGAGCGCGATAGAGATCGCCGGCGGTGTCGCGCATCAGCTCGAACGCGTCGCGACGCTCGATCAGCGTCAGGCCCTGCCGGAGTAGGCTCTCCAACTCGACCGATCGCACCTCGGAGCCGTCCTGCTCGCGCTCGCTGCGACGCTGCGCCTGCTCGTTGTCGTCGAGCTCGCGCTCGACGCGCTCGGCGGCGCGGTGGAACAGGTTGACCTGGCCCCAGAGGAGGCCTTCGAGGTCAGGCTCGAGCCGCGTGTCCTGAAGCGCGCCGGCCAGCGCCTCGAAGATGTCGGCGAGCGCGCCGGTGACCAGGCGGTCCTCGGGCAGCGGGCGCGGGTCGGGGTCGTCCTCGAACGGACGGTAGCCGTAGAGCTGCAGTTCCTCGAGGACGATGGCGGTCGAGCTATCGGTGGCATTGTCGTTTGGTACGGCGATCATGGTCGTCTCCGGCTGGCGACCGCGCCTCCCGCGGCCTTCTGGGCGGCGAAGAGCGGGGACGGTCCGGGCCGGCACCGCGGTCGCTATCGTTGCGGCGGTCGTGCTTGTGACCCGCGGCCGCAGCGCAGAGGAGGACGGCGGAGCGCGGCTTTCTTGGCGCGCGAGGAAGGCCGGCGCCGCTGGCGACGGCCGGGGAAGAAAGCCGCGTGCAGCCGTTGCCGGCCCGGACCGGCTCTGCTTCCAACGCCCCTCTCAAAGGCCGCAGGCGCAGTCCGCTGAACCGGGCGGGCGCGCGATTGTCTGAACGCGTCGCGATCAGGCGGGCGTCACGAGGAACCGCGTCACTTCTTCGGACGCGAGTTGCAGCCGGATTGCTGCGGCCAGTGCAGCGCGACCAAGCAGCCGCAAATCGTCGTTGAGGTCACCTAGCTGAGCATCGAGCACCAGCACCTCGATCCCGGCAGCAGTTGCCCTGGCGGCGAGGGCCTCGACCGCGCTCTTCCCGGCTACGTCGTCGTCGCGCACGAGGTACAGGCGGCGCAACGTCGCGGGCAGTTCGAGCGCGGCAAGGTGATTGGCGGAGAGCGCCGCGACCAGCGCGAGCGTGGGTGCGATTTCGCGCAAGGACAGCATCGTCTCGATGCCTTCCCCGGCCACCATCACATCGTAGGCGATGCCGAACCGCACGCCGTGTCCGAGCAGATGGCCCATCGCGCGCCGTGGTGTCGATACCGGCGCCTTCCACGAGCCGTCCGGCATGAGCCAGGTCCGGTGCACGCCGGTGATGCTGCCTTCGCTGTTTCGAACCGACGCGATGAGCGCCGGCCAGGCCTCGCGCTTTGGATCGACCTCGGTCGAGCGATAGTAGCATCGCGGGTGGAACCGCAGGCTGTCGCAGGTACGCAGATCCGTGATGCCACGATTACGCAGATACACTTCCGCAACCGCACCGCAGATCGGCTGCGACAGGGCCCAAAGCCGCCGGGCGGCTTCGGGTGAGCCGGTAGGTGCTGGCCGGTCATGCACGTGATGCACTTGTTCTTGCGAGGGCAGCCGCAGGAACGCGCGCGCTTCGTCGAGCACGTCGCGCATTGTGCCGAGCCGCAGGTTCGCAGCGATCAGGTCGAGCAAGTCGCCATGCTCACCCGTGGCGGCGTCGGTCCATTTGCCCGCAGCGCCTTTGCCGCTGTCGGGCCCGGTCAACCTTACGAACAGCGAGCGCCCTGGCGTATTCTCGACATCGCCAACCAGCCAGTAGCGCCCCTCACGGCGACCGCGGGTGAGATAATGGCGGCACACCGCCTCGGCGTTGCGCGCGAGCCGGCGCGACAGGTCCGATGCGCCGCTCAACATCATGGGTCTCCCGGAAAAGAAAAGGGGCCCGTCGTCTCCGACAGGCCCCGAGGGTTTTATGCGGCCGGTCTATTCGGCCGCGATCGCGAAGTCCCCGTCCAACTCGTCTGAAGCGTGCTCGCCTTCGTCACCGTCTACGGCGATGCCGTCACCTTCGTCGACGACTGCCGCGCCCGGCTCCAGACTCACCGGATCCTTTACCGGCAACCGGCCCGGCGTGCGCAGCGGCTCGGGCAACCAATTCGACCCTGCGAGCAGCTGCTCGGCAGCGTCCGCCATCTCGGCCTTCTTCATGCTGGAGATACGATCGGCGGCAGCGTCGCCTTTGGCTTCGCGTACCGCGGCGAGGATGCGCGCCTTGGTGACCCGGCCGAAGAACCCGTCGACCGTTGGGGTCCAGCCCGTCCCGGCCATGTCGAGCGCGACCACCTGCGTCAGCCGGTCGGCATGCGCGATCGCGCGCGGACGGCGGTTGTACGGCTCGATCACCGCATTGACCGACAAGGCCACGCAGTGCGCAAACAATGCATGTCGCCGATCATCGCCGAACGCGTTCAGCGCATCCCACAGCTCCTCCGGCTCCCGGGGCAGGGTGTCGGCCCACGCCTGGTGCCGCGCGCCGAGGGCAACCGCCGACGGCGTATCGGCAAGCCCTGGCGCCTGGGCTGCGAACGAGATGCTCTTCACGTCGAGTTCGAGGCAGCTGTCGAGCGCGTAATGGTAGAACAGCCTGACACACAGCGTGTGCAAGGCGGCAAGGAACGCCACCTCCGGATGCTCGCCCAGCGCGCGGCGCAGCGCGACCGTACGATGCGCGGTCAGCTCCGCGACCAGCCGGTCCGGGAGCGGCTTCATGCCCTCATCCGCGTCCGGTTCGGGCGGCGCGATCTCGACGATAGAGCCCTCGCCGTCGTTCACCAGGGCTCGTCCCTCATGTGCGACCGACCCGGCTTCGCCGCCGTCAGCCGACACCTCCGGCTCGATCGGCAGCTCGTCTTCGGGTCGCACGAACCCGCGTTCGATTCGCAGGCTGCCGCCCGCGTCGATGCTGATGAACGCACCCGCGCGCGCCACCTTAGCAAAATCGAACTGGACCGGACGCTGGTCGAACGCGTCCAACGCGGTCTCGAGCTCGCCGAGGCGCGCATCGACCTCCTCCGGCAGCTCGTCGGCCTCGGCATAGTCGGCCTCCAGCCGATCGAGCTCCGCCTGCAGCGCAGTGCGAGTTGCTTCCTCCTCGTCACTCAGCAGCGCCTGCTCGCCGCGCAGCTGGCGCAGCCCGAACACGTGACCGTAGGGGAACGAAGGTGCGACCTCGGTCCACTTCCAGCCCTCGGCCTGAACCTCGACCGCCGCATCGCGAAGCTTCTCGTCGACCATCAGGTCGAGCAAGCCGACGTCCTGCAGCCAGCCGCCGTCGTCCGACTGGAACAGGTCGCGCAGCACGCACCCGCCCGCTTCGATATAGGCGTCGATCCCGACGAACATCGCGCGCTTGTCCGACGCGCGAACCGTCTGCTCGGTCAGCATCCGGCGGATCATGTGAGGCTGCCGGTCATGGCCCTGCGCCAGGCGCTCGTGGACCTGCTCCTGCCGCTCGTGGTCGGATGAGACGGTGAACGCCATCAGCTGGTCGAGGGTCAGCCCGTCCTCGGCGTAGACGTCGAGCAGCTTGGGACTGACGCTCGCGAGCTTGAGCCGCTGCTTGACCACGCTGACCGCGACGAAGAACGTTGCCGCGATCTCCTCTTCGGACTGGCCCTTCTCGCGAAGCGCGAGAAAGGCACGGAACTGGTCGAGCGGATGCAGCGGCGCGCGCTGGACGTTCTCGGCGAGGCTGTCCTCCTCGGCGATGCCGACCTCGCGCACCACGCATGGCACCGGCGCGGTCTTCGCGAGGCGCTTCTGCCGGACGAGCAGTTCGAGCGCGCGGAACCGGCGTCCGCCGGCGGGGATCTCGAACATGCCGGTCTCGGTACCGTCCTCGCGCGTGACCGCGCGGACCGACAGGCCCTGGAGCAGCCCGCGCCGGGCGATGTCCTCGGCGAGCTCATCGATCGAGACCCCGGCCTTCACCCGCCGGACGTTCGCCTGGGAGAGCAGCAGCTTGTTGAACGGGATGTCACGCGAGGCAGATAGCGTGATCTTCTGGACGGCAGTCGCCATGGTCTTCACTCCGCGACGGGTCGCCGGGAGCCTCTCTCCCGATCCTCTACCCGTCACGACGCGCAGCGCCGCCCTCTCACTCTGGAGAGAACGACGCTGCCAGATCGTATGAGGGGCGGGCAGACTATGCGGCCCGGTCGAGCAGCTTCTTCGCGCGCGCTTCGAGATCGAGCCGGGCGTCCTGGTGCGGCTTGCCCCGCGCGACCGCGGTGATGCCCTGGACGAAGTCGAACACGCTCTCCGGCTTGCGGCCTTCCTCGGCCAGCACGGTCTCGATGATGTTCGCGGTCTCGGCCTTGCCGAACCCGCGCTTGCGCAGGAACTCGGTGCGATCCTCGTCGGTCCGCGCGACAATCCGCTCGCGGGCGCGGGCGATGCCGTTGATAAATGGCTGCGGTGAGGAGTCGGCGAACCGGGTCAGCGCCGGCGCCGCCTCGTGCGCGAAGCGCGAAGCGGCATATTTGCTGTGCCGGATTGTGATCTCCTCGAAGTCCTCGACCCCCCACAGGTTGCGGTTCTGGCACACCGCGCGCAGGTAGAAGCTCGCGATGCCGAGCGACTTCGCGCCAACTTCTGAGTTCCAACAGTAGAAGCCTCGGAAGTAGAGGTCGGGCGAGCCGTCGGGCAGCCGACCCGCCTCGATCGGGTTGAGATCGTCGACCAGGAACACGAACACGTCGCGGTCCGACGCATAGAGCGTGGTCGTATCCTGCGTGACATCGACCAGCGGGTTGTAGATGCCGGTCGACCAGTCGAGCACGCCCGGCACCTTCCACCGTGTATCGCCGGTGCCGTTGCCCGCGATCCGCTGAACCGCCGCGACAAGCTCGTGATCGTAGATGCGGCCATAGTCGGGCCCAGTCACCGCGCGCAGCTCGATCCTGCCGTCGTCGGTCTCAAGCGTCTTCACCTGCTCGGCGCGGTGGGAGGTCAGCCCGTACTGGAGGTTGATACCGGCGAGCGGTGCCGGCAGCTGGCGCAGGTACGCCGCGGGTGCCCCAACCAGCGCGGCCAACTGGCCAAAGCTCCAGTGGGTTGGCGCGATGGGCAGGTCCGACCCCGGCAGCATCAGGTCGAGTCGCTCGGGATTATCGCGGCTCGCCTCGACGCGCACCGCGGCGCTCTCGAGGGTCCGCGTGCGGCTGCGCTCAGCGCGGCGCTTCACCGACGCCATGAGTTCGTCGAGCGACCGGTAGCGCTCATCGGCCGGGCGGCTGAACCACTCGGACGACACCCGCCCGACCCTTGTCCCCCGGCCGACATCGACACGGTAGCCGGCCCCCGCATCGGGGCGGGCGTCCAGAACCTCCACATTGGTCATCGCAGGTCTCCGCGACGGACTGGCCGGGAGCCTCTCTCTCGACCCTCTCTCCGTCACGGCGAAAGCCGCAGACCTCTTCCTCTGAACTGTTGGAGTGCGTCGCAAACTTAACGGCGGAAGACCGGCGACTGGCCGCACGCCCGCTTATTCAGTTCGTTCAGCTCGCACCAGCGGACGCTTGCCAACGCTCGTCATTTTTGGCCTGAAACAGCAATCTTCGAAAGCGATCGTTTACTCCCGACCCACAAGTCGACATTCGCACTGCCGATCCCGCTTCCCGGAAGTGGACACTCCTTCAGGTTGAGATTCCAGACCTCTCGCCGTGTCCACGCTGTCGGCTTTCAGCTAGGCGAGTCACGGTCAGGATTGAAAGCGTGATGAGCGAAACGTCGAAAGCATGGGATGGCGAACTCGTTCGCAAATGGCTGGAACGCCGTTTCGAGGTCGCGAAGCTCGAGCAAGCGGCGGCGGACAAGCGAGGATATGAGGCTCAGGACGATTATGACAAAGCAGCCGCTGAAGAATGGATCTGCCGAACCCTGAATGGCGCCGGGCGCTTCGGTGATCAGAGGGCGTTCGCGGCGCAGCTCAAGGAGCTGCTCGCGCAGGATGATTATCGAATCACGGGCATCTATGACGACCGGCGCTTCGACCGGTGCGTCCGAGCCAATCTTCGGAAGCTCGCCAAAATGACCAAAGCAAATGATGGGTTTGCGAACACGTTGCGCTATCAGGGCTGACGCACCGCTGCGGGGCAGCGCACGAGGTCAGGAAGTCAGGTAAGGCATGGCCCGCAAGCATTCGAAAAGCGATCCCTCCGCAGACCCGCATCGCGAGGATGACGCTCCGGCAGCAGTGATGGCCTGCTGGCTCTGTGGCAGGCCCACTGGGAAGACAATCGTGTGGCATCATCCCGTGCCCAAGAGCCGGGGCGGGCGCGATGTCGTACCCATGCACCCCATCTGTCAGCAGACGCTGATCGCGAATTTCACCAACGCCGAGCTGCCGCGCCACGGGACGGATGTGGAGGCCCTGCTGGCCAACCCCAATGTGCGCAAGTTCGTCGATTGGGTCGCCAAGAAAGACCCGGATTTCACCGCGACCACGGCTAAGAAGCAACGCTGATCAGGCTGCGCTTTCGGATCCGACCCGTAAGCGCCCGACTTCGGACCCACCTATGGTTCCCGATTTATCGAAACTCGCCGCACGTCTAAGGAAATTTGCGATTTGGTCGGTCGCGATCAGTTGAGTGATGAGTGGCGAGCGACCATCGCGTTATTGTGACGGCCGGGCGCACTAGTGCTTGACCTCGGTTCACTCTGATCGCACCGGCCATTGCTCCAAACGAAATCGGTCGAAAATTCGCGCTAAGGCGGTGCGTATGCCGCCTCGATTTTGCGTCGAGGCCAAACTCTCAACATGCGATTGCCCGGTATTTTCACGTTCGCCTCGCACGATATGGCAATCGATCTCGGGACGGTGAACACCGTCGTCTATGTTCGTGAAAAAGGCATTGTGTTGAACGAGCCTTCGGTCGTGGCGATCGAAACGATCGACGGGGTGGCCCGCGTTCGGGCGATCGGTAGCGACGCCAAGTTGATGATGGGTAAGACGCCCGACAATGTCGAAACAATTCGCCCGTTGCGCGGCGGGGTGATCGCCGACATCGACGTGGCAGAGCAGATGATAAAACACTTTATCGACAAGGCACATGGGGGTCCGAGCCGCCTGCCGCGTCGGCCGGAGATCGCGATTTGCGTGCCATCCGGATCGACCCAGGTCGAACGCCGCGCGATTCGCCATGCGGCGACCAAGGCTGGTGCTTCGAAGGTGTGGCTAATCGAGGAGCCGATGGCGGCGGCGATCGGCGCTGGCATGCCGGTGACCGAACCGATTGGCGCGATGGTGGTGGATATCGGCGGCGGGACCACGGAGGTCGCGGTGCTGTCGCTTCGCGGGCTGGCGTATAGCACCTCTGTTCGCGTCGGCGGTGACAAACTCGATGAGGCGATTGCCTCCTATATCCGGCGCAAGCACAATCTGATGATCGGCGAAATGACCGCCGAACGCATCAAGCTTGCGATCGGCATCGCTCGCATGCCCGACGACGGCAAAGGCGAGGTCATGCGCGCTAAGGGGCGTGATCTGGTCAAGGGTGTGCCGAAGGAGATCGAGATCAGTCAGGCCGAGATCGCCGAAGCAATCGCGGAACCCATCAACCAGATTGTTGAAACGGTGCTGAATTCGCTCGAAAATACTCCGCCGGAGCTTGCCGCCGACATCGTCGATCAGGGCATCGTGATGACTGGCGGTGGCGCGCTGCTTGGTTGCATCGACGAAGTTCTGTCGCAGGCGAGTGGTCTGCCGGTGATCGTCGCGGAGGACGCGCTCATGTGTGTTGCAATGGGCGCCGGTCGCGCGCTCGAAGACCCGAACTTTGAAGGCGTGCTAATTGCCGTCTAGCCTGACACGGCGACGCCTATTCGACATCTCGTACGCGGATAAGTTTAGAGCGAACCGTGGTCATATCGGTCTATCAAGACCCAGTTGCGGACATTTAAGGCGTCCTCGCTGCTCCCCGAGGCCGGCCGTCCATTCAAGTTTTGATACCGGCTTGGATTGGCCGTCAGCCGACCAATGGCTCTCGGCCTAGACGATGGCCGACGCCGCCGTTCACTCTAGCCCTCCGCAAGCCGATCCCTTTGGCCGGGACCGGCTTTGAGTGCAGGTTCATCAGCGATATCGAGAGTGGCAAAGAGGGCATCTCAATCGACAAGATCGACAATCTTATCCTCGTGCTCGTGGCCGAGGCCCACCCGGTCGGGTATTCTTGGATTATGCATTTTCCGACTCATCCCAGTCAGCTAGGGCGTGCCGGTAAATATCGGCGATCTTTCGGTGGACCTCGCGTTGTGCCGGGTCAGTAAGCGTTTCGAGATAAGCGAGAGTTTCGCGCAACCGACGGTCGAGGAATACGCGATCAACCGGCACGCGATGTACCGGACTTGGGGTCGCGAGCATCGCAGCACGATGCGATCATGCCGCTCTGCTTCCCAGAACCTGACGGTAAAGCGCAACATACGCGTCCGCCATGCGATCGACACTGAACCGTTCCGCGACGGCCCGTCGAACGTTCGCCCGATCGAGAGTTTCGGCGCGTTCGACCGCGGCAACCGCCTCGTCGAGACTGTCGACAAGAAACCCGGTCACGCCGTGCTCGATAAGCTCGGGCATGGAGCCGCGGCGATTTGCGATAACCGGGGTTCCGCAAGCCATCGCCTCGATGACCGACAGTCCGAACGGTTCGTCGAAATTGATGAGATGAAGAAGGTCAGACGGCCGCGCCAAGGGACCGGCCAATCGCCGCGGTCGCGACCATCGCAAATGCACCCCAGAAGGTAACACGCAGCATGCCCCGCCAGATATTTGCGCCACCGGTCCGTGCTCCGATCGCGCCCAGAAGCGCCAGAACGGCCAGAGAGGTGATTCCCACAGTCGGGATCATGAGATGCGCGGGCGACGCGAAGACCGTAAGCAATGGCATCGCTGCCCCCGCCGTAAAGCTGGCTGCCGAGACAACCGCTGCCTGGACCGGACGGGCACGGGCACTAACGGAGATGTCGAGTTCGTCGCGCGCGTGCGCACCCAGCGCATCCTTCGCCATCAACTGCGCAGCCACAGTTTGCGCGGTGGCGCGATCGACACCGCGCGCCATGTATAACCCGGCAAGTTCGTCCAGTTCCCCATCGGGATCGTCGGCGAGTTCGCGCCGCTCACGCGTCATCTCGGCGCGTTCGGTATCCGCCTGCGCACTTACCGACACATATTCTCCAGCGGCCATCGACATGGCCCCCGCGACCAATCCCGCCGTACCTGCAATAATGACATTACTCGGCTGGGCAGCCGCCGCCGCAACGCCGATTATTAGGCTCGCCGTCGATACAATGCCGTCGTTGGCGCCGAGCACAGCAGCGCGCAGCCATCCGACCCGGTCAACGACATGACGTTCAGAGTGGGCGGAACGGCCTGCCCGGACTGGGTCGGCGACCGTTATCATCATCATAAAGCGAGTGAAATTGCCGCCAGACCGATAGCGGTCTCTGCGTGCGACATTTTCTTGGGAGTCAACTTTCGGCCGGCATGCGCCACGCGGTTGAACTTTGCATCGACGACCTTCTCCCGCAACGCTCGATAGTCAAAGGGATCGGGCATTTATCGTTCCTGGCAGAGTATGCCCGCGCATGTTCCGAGCAGATCGGCAATCTTTCCGGTCTCGAGATGAATAGACGCTCCCGCCAGGCCATTACAGTACCGGAAATTACGCAGGCCGGGCCAAGACGCGGCAATCGTAGCGGCGTGTTTTCGTTTTAGGCCTCCGGGGTGGCGCCGTCACCGTGCTAAACGGATACGTCGCAACTGGCTTACGAGAAACGCGACGGACCAGCCAAGCAGCAAAACGCCATTAATCCCCTCGATTGCTCCGACCAACTTCCAGGTCGGGTCGATTGCAGCATCGGAAAACCCGATCGCACCGCCTCGCGCAGCGCAGGAACGGCGCCAAGCACAAGAAACATGAGCGCGTAGAACCAAATCTCAATTCCGGCCAGCACCAACAATCCCAGTGCAACAATGCTCGTGTAGGCCATGCCAGACCATGACAGCGGGTTTAAACCGGCTTCGTCGCCTCGGTCGATGAAGCGCAGCAGGCGTCCGAGGACAAGCAGTCCCGATCCGTGGAATATCACGGTCGCGAGAACGAGCGAGTCGGACATCAAAAGCTCAAAAACAGCGCCAAGCTCCCATAGACCGCATTGGGGTAGCCCGTACAATCTTCGTCCACCGGCGTGCGATTCGATCGATCGAAAGGAGAGACTGGTCTTCGCGTAAATCATCTCAGAAACTTCGCCCCGGATATGATCGACGTCCCATATTTTTGAGTCGACTGAACTCTGATGCAGTCTGGCGTGACGCCGCGACAGCATTCAGGCGAACTCAGCGTTTTGTGGTGCCCATTCCATCGTCGCAAGCAACGCGTCGATCGATACGCTCGCGAAGGTCGTGAAGCTGTCCGCAATGGCATAGGGGAGTAGCAACGTCCGCTGATGGACCATCGCACCGCAGCTGTAGAGGACGTTGGGAACATACCCGTCATGATCGCGCGGATCGGGGCGGATCAGGGGTTCGGCCATCCGGGCGAGCAGCTTCGACGGATCATCCTTGCCGAGGAGACATGCGCCGAGGCAATAGTTGCGCACGCCCCCGACCCCGTGAGTTATGACCAGCCAGCCCTCGTCGATCTCGATCGGCGAGCCGCAATTGCCGATCTGGACAAATTCCCATGGAAAGCGCGGCTTCACGATTTTCACCCCAGCATCCCATGCGTACAAATCATCGGACCGCTGCAACCACATATTCTCGTGGTCCTGGCGGCCGAGCATCGCATAGCGCCCGCCGATCTTGCGCGGAAACAGCGCCATGCCCTTGTTGTCGGTGCCTGGCCCGCGCAGCGCGGTGAGATCGATTGTGACGAAATCGGTGGTGCGCAGGATTTCCTGCCGAATGCCCGCGCCGCTGAACGCGGTATAGGTGCCGAGATAGGTCGCATCTCCGTCGTCATCCACGAAGCGGGTGAGCCGCAGATCCTCGATCCCGTGGCGCTGCAATGGTGTGACCGGAAAGATCACAATCTCGGAGAGGTCGCGCGCTTCCTCGCAGATCAAGCGAACGCCCGGGTCATCTGGCGCGCCGCCGGGGATATATTTGATACGCGGCGAGATAGCCTGCGCACTAGCCGGCTCGATCGTAAGCGCGCCAGGCGACCACACGCCGGTGCGAAAAGTCACCGACGAGATGTTGCCCTCGCCGACCCCGCGCAACGACAGGATGAAGCGAACGGACTCGTCGGGAACGCCGGATTGATCGGGATGTGGGACGATACTGGGGTTGAACAGCGCCGCCGCCTCGAACGAATATTCCTCGCTGAAATACGCGCCGATCAGCCGCGATTGATCGCCAACGATCAAGTGCGGATCGATCACCAGTCCGTTGATATCATGGAAGCGCCGCAGCAACACCTTGTGGACGTCGCGGTGATGTCGGCTCAGGCTGTCGGTCATTCGGCCCAGTTGATTGGCGACGTCCGACTGGCCGAGGCCCAGCAATCGATCGGCGATGCGTTGTGCACGCGATCGGTCGGTATCGATATAGGGAGCCTGATCGTCTGCAGGCATAAACGGCCGGATCACCACCCGCGTCGGATCGGGACGGAGCGTGACCGGCAAATTCGTGACGAGCGGTGCTTTCAAGGAATCGGCGCCAGCTCGGGGCGAGCGCGCATCGCTTGGTCGCCGGCGCTCACGTGGGTTTGCCCCATGTCCAGTTGCGGATTTCGGGCAGATCCTCGCCGTGGGAGTCGATGAACAGCTTATGATGGACCAGCTTGTCGCGCATCGCCTGCTTGAGATGGTCGCCCCGGCTGCCGGTCTGCGGCAGACGATCAATCGCGTCGATCACCAGATGGAAGCGATCGAGCCCGTTCTGAACGCGGATATCGAATGGCGTCGTAATCGTGCCCTCCTCGCGGTACCCGTGGACCGAAAGGTTGCGATTGGCGCGGTGGTAGGTGAGCTGGTGAACCAGCCCGGGATAGCCGTGAAAGCCGAAGATCACAGGCCGGTCGCGTGTGAACAGCGAATCGAAATCGGTTTCGCTCAGGCCGTGGGGATGCTCGGCGCAGGGCTGGAGCTTCATCAGATCGACCACGTTGACGACACGGATTTTCAGTTCCGGCAACGCTGCGCGAAGGATCGAGGTCGCCGCCAATACTTCCAGCGTCGGCGTATCGCCGCAGCAGGCCATGACCACATCCGGCTCGCCCCTGCTGTCGTTGCTCGCCCAGTTCCAGATGCCGATCCCTTGCGTACAATGAACGACTGCCTCGTCGATCGTCAGCCATTGCGGCAGCGCATGTTTGCCCGCGACGACGACGTTGACATAATGCCGACTGCGCAGGCAGTGATCGAACACCGAGAGCAGGCAGTTCGCATCGGGCGGCAGATAGACGCGGACGATATCGGCCTTCTTGCTGACGACATGATCGAGAAAGCCCGGATCCTGATGTGTGAAGCCATTATGGTCCTGCTGCCAGACGTGCGAGGCGAGCAGGATGTTGAGCGAGGCGATGTCGCGCCGCCACGGAATCTCCTTGGTCACCTTGAGCCATTTGGCGTGCTGGCTCACCATTGAATCGACAATGCGGATGAACGCCTCATAGCTGTTGAACAGGCCGTGGCGCCCGGTCAGAAGATAGCCCTCGAGTCAGCCCTCGCACTGATGCTCGCTAAGCATCGAATCGACCACGCGGCCGGCGGGCGCAAGGAATTCGTCATCGGCGTGGGAGTCGGCGTCCCATTGACGATTGGTCACGTCGAACACGGCGCCGAGCAGGTTGGACAGCGTCTCGTCGGGGCCGAAGATGCGGAAATTGGTCGGGTTGGCCAAAACGACGTCGCGCAGGAACTGGCCGAGTATCGGTGTGTCGCCGCCCTTCGCGCCGCCCGGCGTAGCGACCGTCACCGCATGATCGCGGAAATCGGGCATGCGCAGATCGTGCAGCAGCATGCCGCCATTGGCGTGGGGGTTGGCGCCCATCCGGCGGTTGCCCTCCGGCGCGAGCGCAGCGAGTTCGGGGATCAGCGTGCCCGCCTCATCGAACAACTCCTCCGGGCGATAGCTCTTCATCCAGCTTTCGAGCTGTGCAACATGCTCGGGATGGCTGCCATCGACCAGCAGCGGCACCTGGTGCGAGCGGAACGCGCCCTCGATCTGCACCCCGTCGACGGTCTGCGGCCCGGTCCAGCCCTTGGGAGAGCGCAGCACGATCATTGGCCAGCGCGGGCGCTTGGTGTCGCCGGTCGTTCGCGCATGGCGTTGGATCGCCTTGATCTCGGCGATGACGGTTTCCATCGTCGCCGCCATGCGCTCGTGCATCGCATCGGGCGCGTCGCCCTCGACGAAATGCGGTGTCCAGCCGTTGCCGCGGAAGAACTGCTCGAGCTCTTGATGATCAATCCGCGCGAGGATCGTTGGATTGCTGATCTTGTAGCCGTTGAGGTGCAGTATCGGCAGCACAGCGCCGTCGGTGACCGGATCGAGGAACTTGTTCGACTGCCAGGCGGTCGCCAGCGGTCCGGTCTCGGCCTCGCCGTCGCCGACGACGCAGGCGACGATCAGATCGGGATTGTCGAGCGCGGCGCCGAAGGCGTGACTGAGCGAATAGCCGAGCTCGCCGCCTTCGTGGATCGACCCCGGCGTGGTTGGCGCGACATGGCTCGAAATGCCGCCGGGAAACGAGAATTGCGTGAACAGGCGCTTCAGGCCCGCTTCGTCCTGCGAGATGTTGGGGAAGAACTCGCTATACGAGCCCTCGAGATAGGTATTGCCGACCAGCGCGGGACCGCCGTGTCCTGGTCCGGCGATATAGATCATGTTGAGGTCGTGCGCGCAAATGGCGCGGTTGAGATGGACGTAAATGAAATTCTGACCGGGCGTCGTGCCCCAATGCCCGACCACCAACGGCTTCACATGGTCGAATGTCAGTGGTTCGCGCAACAGCGGGTTGTCGTAGAGATAAAGTTGCCCGACCGAGAGATAGTTCGCTGCGCGCCAATAGGCGTCGGTCAAACGCAATTCCGCCTTTCCCAGCGCGGGCTGCGATACCGGCGTCTGCTCATCGACAAGAGCCAATGGCTCCGGTTCAAAGGCGAGTGCGTCCATAACTGTACAGCTCCACGAAAGTTGGTTCAGGCGACCGGCCGGAGCATTCGCCGAGAATGCCGCTCGAAAGCGATCGCTCGAACGGTCGAATAGCCCGGTCACACCTCTCGAAGCAGCGTCGGAAACTACGCAGTTGGCGCGGACCACGACGGCGCACGGATGCGCTACGTAATTTCCGATGCTCCCTGGCGGCGCGCATTGCGCCTAGTCCGACAAGGATCAGGAAGCGCTCGACGCTAACCTGTCCCATCCCGACCGCCTGGAGAATGACATGGCCGGATCGGTCCTCACGCTGAATGCCGGATCGTCGAGCCTCAAATTCGCGCTGTTCGACGCTGAGACACTAGCGCCGATCCTGCGCGGCGCGATCGAGGACATCGACGCGGCACCGCACCTGACCGCTCGTATCGGGGAAAAGGTGCCGCTCGCCGCACGTCGCTGGGCGACGGGGACCACATTCGAGATGATTCTCCACGACCTGCTCGACTTCACCAACGACCAGGCCGGCCGCGAAGGACTCACGGGGGTCGGCCATCGGATCGTTCATGGTGGTCCCGACTATGTCGAGCCAGCGGCGGTCACGGCCGATCTGCTCGACGCGCTAGAGGACCTAACCCCGCTGGATCCGCTCCATCTGCCGCATAACCTCGCGCCTGTGCGCTTGATCGCCGCCGCGCGCCCGGCGCTGCCGCAGGTCTGCTGCTTCGACACCGCCTTCCACCACGACATGCCCGCCGTCGCCCAAGCTTTAGCGCTTCCGGCCGCGATCGCCGGGCGAGCCATTAGGCGCTACGGTTTTCACGGTCTTTCGTACGAATATATCGCGCGCCACCTCGCCCGGACCGCGCCCAATGTCGCGCGGGGCCGCGTGATCGTCGCGCATCTGGGCGCGGGTGCTAGCCTGTGCGCACTGCAAGATGGCGCCAGTATAGCCACGACCATGGGCTTCAGCGTGCTCGACGGACTGGTGATGGCGACCCGTTGCGGCAGCATCGATCCCGGAGTGATCTTGTATCTCGGTCGTCAGGGGCACAGCTTCGCCGAGATCGAGGACATGCTCTATCACCGCTCCGGCCTACTCGGCGTGTCGGGAGTCAGCGGCGACATGCGCGTTCTGCTTGCGAACGACGACGAGCAATCGCGCGCGGCAATCGAGCTGTTCACCTATCGTATCGCGACAGAAATCGGCGGGCTGGTAAGCGCGCTCGGCGGGCTCGACGCGCTGGTCTTCACCGCTGGCATCGGCGGACATTCACCGGCGATCCGTGCGGCAATCTGCAAGCGCCTTGCATGGCTCGGCCTTAGCCTCGACGATAAGGCGAATGCCGCCGGCACGGTGCGTATCGGCACCACCGCCAGCACGATCGACGTGCGCGTTATCGCCACCGACGAGGAGGCGATGATCGTGCACCATACCTGCGCTATCCTCGACGCCGAAACGCGATCGATAGCGGCCGCCCATGGCTAAACCCAACACAAGCGGCACCGTCATCGCCGTGCGCGGCGCGGTCGTCGATGTACGGTTCGGCGGCGACGAGTTGCCCGCCATCGACACCGCGCTGATCGTCGATTGGGACCGGCCCGAACGGCTGGTGCTCGAGGTGCACAGCCACGTCGATACGCACACCGTCCGCGGAATCGCGCTGCAGGCGACGATGGGGCTCGCCCGCGATACCGGGGTCCGGGCAACTGGCGCGCCTGTGTCCGTGCCGGTCGGGGACGCGGTGCTCGGCCGACTGCTCGATGTAGTCGGCACGCTACGCGACAACGGCCCCCCGCTTCCTGCCGATACGCCGACCCGCAGCATCCACCATCCGCCACCGGCGCTCGAAGACGAGAGCTCGGCCACGGAGATATTCGAAACGGGCATCAAGGTAATCGATCTGCTCGCTCCGCTCGCGCAGGGCGGCAAAGCGGCGATGTTCGGCGGAGCGGGCGTCGGCAAGACCGTGCTCGTGATGGAACTGATCCATGCGATGGTAGAGAAATACGAGGGCATCTCGGTCTTCGCAGGCGTCGGCGAACGCTCGCGCGAGGGCCATGAACTGCTCACCGACATGCAGAGTTCGGGCGTGCTCGAACGCACTGTGCTTGTCTATGGCCAGATGAACGAGCCGCCCGGCGCACGCTGGCGCGTGCCGCTGACCGCGCTGACAATCGCCGAATATTTCCGGGACAGCAAACACCAGAACGTGCTGCTGCTGATGGATAACGTGTTCCGCTTCGTCCAGGCGGGGAGCGAATTGTCGAGCTTGCTGGGGCGGCTGCCGTCGCGGGTCGGCTATCAATCGACGCTGGCGAGCGAGGTCGCCGCGCTCGAGGAGCGGATCGCGTCGGTCCCCGGCGCCGCCGTCACCGCGATCCAGGCGGTCTATGTCCCCGCCGACGATTTCACCGATCCGGCGGTGACGACGATTTCGAGCCATATGGACAGCATCATCATGTTGTCGCGAAAGCTCGCAGCCGAAGCCTTCTATCCCGCAATCGACCCGCTCGCATCGTCATCGGTGCTGCTCGATCCGCTGGTTGTCGGCGAGGACCATTATGCACTCGCCGAACGCGCGCGTGAGGCGCTGGCGCGGTTCGAGGAGCTGCGCGACATCATCGCCTTGCTCGGCGTCGAGGAACTTGGGGCGGCCGACCGCCTGATCGTCAAGCGCGCGAGGCGACTGCAGCGCTTCTTAAGCCAGCCGTTCGTGGTCACTGAAGCATTCACCGGCACGCCCGGCGTGAGCGTCAGCCGTGCCGATACGCTCGCCGGGTGCAAGGCGATCCTGGACGGCGAGGCCGACGATTGGGCCGAAAGCTCGCTCTACATGGTCGGGACGCTCGACGACGCGAAAGCGAAGGAAGCCGCCGCCACCAAGACTGACGCGCCCGTAAACGCGGATGCCTCCGCATGAAGCTGCGCATCATCACCCCGCTTGCAGTCGTCGTTGATGAGGACGCGCTGGCCGTGCGTGCCGAGGACGACAGCGGCAGCTTCGGGGTCTTGCCGGGCCATGCCGATTTCCTGACCAGCCTCGCGATGTCGGTCGTCGGCTGGAAGCGCGTCGACGGCTCCCGTCGCTATTGCGCGGTCCGTCGCGGCATGCTCTCGGTAACCAGCGGAACCGAAGTCGCAATTGCCACCCGCGAGGCGATCGTCGCTGACGATCTTGCCACGCTCGATTCCACCGTACTCGCCCGCTTCAGGGCTGACCGTGAGCAGGAGCGCAGCGAACATTTTGAGAGCGTCCAGCTTCAACTGAACGCGATTCGTCGCATCGTGAGCCAGCTTCGACCCGGCGGCGCGGGCGCGGGATTATTCCCATGACCGCGCCGGAGGACGATCCGATAATAAGCGAGATCCGGCTTCGCGGTGAGCGTCAGCGACGCTGGCTTCGCGGCGGTGACGGTTCGGTGGCGCGCCGGCTCGCGCAGATCGGGGTGTTGGGCTGGATCACAGTGATCCCGATGCTGATCGGCATCGCCGCGGGGCGCTGGCTCGATGGCCGGTATCACAGCGGTGTTTTCTGGACCGCGCCGCTCCTGATGCTCGGCGCGGCGCTGGGTTGCTGGTCTGCCTGGCGCTGGATCAAGAGCGCATGAGCGCGACCGTGATACTTGTCCTGATCGCCTGCCTCGCACTCGGAATCGTCGTGGGCGGTGTCTATTTCGACGCGATGTGGTGGAGTGCGGAGTTGTTCGCCGCCGGCGGCCGCATCCCGCTGGCGGTTGCGCTGGTGGCGGGCCGTTTCGGATTGATCGCGGCAACACTCGCGGTCGTAGCGATCCGTGGCGGCGCACTTCCACTGTTGATGACGGCCCTCGGCGTCGTGATTGCGCGTGCGGTCGCGGTGCGCCGGGTAAAGGCGATGGCGGCATGACCTCGCCCCTCGCCCGCGTCATCCTGTTTCACATCGGCCCCGTCGGCATCAGTCAGGCAGTAGTAACGACCTGGGTCATAATGGTCGTGCTGGTGATCAGTGCGATCCTGCTGACGCGACGACTGCGCCTGATACCGACGGCGACGCAGGCCACGTTGGAACTAATCGTCGAGACGGTCGACAGCCAGATCCGCGATACGATGCAGGCGGAACCGGCGCCGTACCGCGCCTTCATCGGCACGCTGTTCGTCTTCATCTTCGTCGCCAACTGGTCGACGCTGACCCCCGGCGTCGCGCCGCCCACCGCACGGCTGGAGACCGATCTGGGCCTCGCGATTCTGGTGTTCGTCGCGGTGATCTGGTTTGGCATCCGTTCCGGGGGCGTCGGCGGTTATCTTTCGACCTTCGCGACGCCGACGCCGCTGATGATCCCCCTCAATCTGGTCGAAAGCATCACACGCACCTTCTCGATGTTCGTGCGGCTGTTCGGAAACGTGATGAGCGGCGTGTTCGTGATCGGCATCGTGCTGTCGCTTGCCGGCCTGCTGGTGCCGATCCCGCTGATGGCGCTCGATCTGCTGACCGGTGCGGTCCAGGCATACATCTTCGCGGTGCTGGCGATGGTTTTCATCAGTGCCGGGCTCCCCGAGCCGAAATCTTCTTCCCCACAGAAAAGGACGACGCCATGAACTGGTTGGCCGTTTGCAGTATATTCTCCGCAGCGATGGCGGTGTCGTTCGGCTCGCTCGGCCCGGCCTTCGCGGAAGGACGGGCCGTCGCGGCGGCGATGGACGCGATCGCGCGGCAGCCCGAATCCGCTAACACTATCTCGCGTACACTGTTCGTTGGCCTTGCTATGATCGAGACGACCGCGATCTATTGCCTGGTCGTCGCGCTGCTGCTGCTATTCGCCAATCCGCTGTTGAAATGATGCCATGACCATCGACTGGTGGACGCTCGGTTTCCAGACCATCAACGTCGCGATCCTGATCTGGCTGCTCGGCCATTTCTTCTGGAAGCCCGTCGCCGCGATGATTGCGGCGCGCAAGGCGGCAACGCAGAAGCTGACGGACGAAGCTGAAACGGCGAAGGCCAAGGCCGATGCCGCGCTCGCCGATGTTGAGAAGACGCGCACCGGTTTCGCCAAGGAGCGCGAGGCGATCCTTTCTGCTGCGCATACGGAGGCAGAAATGGTGCATTCCGCGCGGATCGCCGAAGCCGAGACTGAAGCCGCCGCGATTCAGTCAGCGGCGAAGACGGCGATCGCCAAGGACAAGAAGGCGGAAGCGACAGCCTGGGCGGATCGGCCGAGCGATCTTGCGATCGTCATCGCCCAGCGGCTCGCCGCACGGTTGGACAGCGCGGCGGTGGACGCCTGCTTTCTCGATTGGATGGTCGCCGAGATTGCGAAGTTACCGAACGGAGGGCGTCACGGTGCGGTGACGAAGGCGGTCACGTTGGAGGCGACCACGGCTGCCACGCTCGATGCAGCGGCGCAAAAGCACATCGCTACGGAGGTGGGCAAGGCGCTGGGCGGTTCGCCACGCCTGAACTTCAAGACGGATCCGGCACTGATCGCCGGGATCGAGCTGCGCGGCGACCATCTGATCGTCGATAGCAGCTGGCGCGCCGATCTCGCCGCAATCCGCACCGGTCTGACTCCGAAGATCGCTGCATGACGGCGGCGGCGCCAACCGCATGGTTCAAGGTTGCTCGCGCCGGTCTCGATCACGTCGATCTGGGCGCGCATGCCGAGGAAGTCGGCCGCGTGGAGGAGGTCGGCGACGGCGTCGCGCTCGTTTCGGGATTGCGGAACGTGCGGCTCGATGAACTGCTCCGCTTCGAAAAGGGCCAGTTCGGTTTCGCGCAGATGCTCGACGGCGACCGGATCGGCTGTGTACTGCTCGACGATGTGGACGGTGTCGAAGCCGGCGACAACGTGCGCGGCACCGGCGACGTGGTGCGGGTGCCAACGGGCACGGGGCTGCTCGGGCGCGTCGTTGATCCGCTCGGCCGCCCGCTCGACGGCAAGGGACCGATTGAAAGCGCGGCGAGCCAGCCGATCGAGCGCCCGGCGCCGGCGATCATCGATCGCGATCTCGTCACCGAACCGGTGCAGACCGGTCTGCTGGCGATTGACTCGCTGTTCGCGCTCGGCCGCGGCCAGCGCGAGCTGATCATCGGCGACCGCGCGATCGGCAAGACGACAATTGCGATCGACACGATCATCAACCAGAAAGCGAGCGACATCGTCTCGGTCTACGTCGCGGTCGGACAAAAGAGTTCGAGCGTGCGGCGCGCAATCGACGCGATCCAGGCCAGTGCCGCGCCCGAGCGTTGCATCATCGTCGTCGCGGGCGCCGCCAGCTCTCCCGGGCTGCAATGGATCGCGCCCTTCGCCGGCATGACGATGGCCGAGTATTTCCGCGACGCCGGCGGCCACGCGCTGATCGTGATCGACGATTTAACAAAGCACGCCGCGACCCACCGCGAGATCGCTCTACTAACGCGCCAATCGCCGGGGCGCGAGGCCTATCCCGGCGACGTTTTTTATGTCCACGCGCGGTTGCTCGAGCGCGCATCAAAACTTTCCAAGGACAAAGGGGGCGGATCGCTGACCGCGATACCCATCGCCGAGACCGATGCGGGAAATCTAAGCGCTTATATACCGACCAACCTCATCTCGATCACCGACGGCCAGATCGTGCTCGATGCCAGACTGTTCTACCAGGGCCAGAAGCCCGCGATAGACGTCGGCACCAGCGTCAGCCGGGTCGGCGGTAAGACGCAGGCGCGCGCCCTGCGCGACGCGGCGCAGACGCTACGGCTCGATTATGCCCAGTTTCTCGAACTCGAAGCCTTCACGCGGTTCGGCGGCATGCCCGGTACGCGAGTTCGTCAGCAGCTCACGCGTGGCGCCCGGATCCGCGCGATCCTCGATCAGGCCCAACACGCGCCGCTGCGACTCGCCGACGAAGTCGCGCTGGTGATGGCGGTGCAAGGCGGGCTGCTGGACGCGTTACCGATCACGGCAATTCTGGGTTTTCGAAAAGGATTAGGAGACGTGATCGATCGCCATGCCCAAGACGCGGTGCGCTTGATCCAGAATACGGGCGCGCTGGACGACGCGGGCAAGGCGGCGCTTCGCATGGCGCTGGAGGCCTATGTGACGTCGCTCACCCCCGCCGACACCCGTAAACCCGACGTTCCGTGACGCTGCGCCTCGCCGATATCACTGCGCGGATCGACGGCATCCGGCAACTTGGCGCGGTGGTGAACGCTATGCGCGGGATTGCCGCCGCCCGCGCGCAACAGGCGCGCGGGCAACTTGCCGCTGTGGACGGGTATGCGAGCGTCATCGCCGAGGGCATCAGCCATGCGCTGACGCTGATGCCGCGTGCTACCGATGCCCCAACGAAACAAGCCAACCCCGCGCTCGTCGTTTTTGCCGCCGAGCAGGGGTTCGCGGGCACATTCAGCGAGCGTGTGTTAGATGTCGTCAGCCCCGATCTCGCCGACTCGATCCTGTTTCTCGTCGGCACGCGTGGTGCCGCCGTTCTCGCCGAGCGGAGCATCACGCCTGACTGGACCGGCGCCCTCCCGTCGCACTCCGCCGGTGTTCCCAAGCTCGCCGATCAGATCACCGAAGCGCTCTATGCGCGCATCGCGAAAGGCGAGGTTACCAAACTGAGCGTCGTGTACGCGCGCTCGCAGCCTGGACACCCGATCGACGTCTTTCGTGACGAATTGCTTCCGCTCGACGCAAGCAAATTCTCCAGCCCCGACCAAGCGCAACCGTCCTTGTTCTATCTGTCGCCAGACGTTCTGCTCTCCGGGCTCACGGCCGACTATCTCCATGCCCAGCTCTGCCACGCCGCGCTCCACGCCTTCGCGGCGGAAAACGAAGCGCGGATGGCGGCAATGGCGGCTGCGCGCGACCAGATCGGCCGTCAGCTGGCGACGCTGTGCGGAAAAGAACGTCAGGTGCGGCAAGACGAGATTACCGCCGAAGTTATTGAACTCGCCGCCGGCGCCGGCGCGGCGCGCGCATGACGGGGGCCGCAGCGCTTACGTAGTTTCCCGATCCCGACGGCTGGACCCGCAACCGCTAGACGTAATCTATCATTCCCTTCCCGCACGCGCACTGGAATGACTGAAGGCGCTTCGCTTTCGCCGCCGCTGCAAGGAATGGCGCCATGCCCGCAACCAAAGCCGAGATCGCCTATCTGGAGCACCGACTGGCGGCGACGATATCGCAATGCGACAACGCGTCCGGCGATTGCGCGCGGGCCGCGCATGCTGGTCTTGTCGAGCTCTACCGATACAGGCTCTCAGCGCTGCGGAAACACAGCACGGGTACGATGCCGATGGATGCGCTGATCGAGCAGGCGCAGGAGGCAGGTGTGATCTGCCGCGGCTCACTCGTTTCGTCCGAATGGTGGACTGAAAGCGGAAACATTCGGGCTGTCGCAACAGCCCCGAAGATCGTCGCTTACGCGTGATCAACGACCGGTCAGCCTAGCGCCAGATATACCGCCGTCAGCAAACGGCGATCGTCGAGCGCCACGGGTGCCATCACGACGAAGCCCTCGTCGATCGCAATCATCCGCTGAACCGGCGCGATAATATCCGCCAGCAATATCCCCGCCCCGCGCCATCCCTTCGATCGCATCGAACGGAGCAGTGCGATTCCCCCGATCGGATCCATGTCGATATCGGCGACAACGCAGTCGCTAGCGATCGCAACCGGATCGGCAAGCGCAGCTGCGTAACTGGCATACGCGCGCACCTCGCACCCGTCGGCGTGCAGCATGAGCTGGCGGGAATGCCGGATTGTTGCATCGCCATCGACCAATGCGATCGACGCCTTGGTCGGGCTTGTTTCCTGTTCTGTCACGATTTGGGTAATCGCGCATCGCGCGCTAACCGTCTTTACGTAATAGCCTAAGTCAGCCTTGGTCGATTCCTGCGGCAAAGGCGATGCGCAGCACGTCGGAGAGACTATTTACCTCCAGCTTGTGCATCAGGTTCGCGCGGTGGACCTCGACGGTGCGCGTGGAGATACCCAGTTCATACGCAGTAATCTTGTTTGGCTGGCCGCGCACCAGCCCGACCAGCACGTCACGCTCGCGCGGCGTCAGCGCGGCCAATCGCACGATAGCCCCGGCGGCATCGAGTCCTTGAACCTGAGTGCTGCCGAGATGCGCGAAGGCTTCCTCGATCGCACGAAGCATCGCCGCTTTCTCGAAGGGCTTTTCGAGAAAATCCACCGCGCCGGCCTTGATCGCGCGAACCGACAGTGTGATGTCGCCATGGCCGGTCAGCACCACGACAGGAAACGGCATCCCGCGCTCTGCGAGGATGCGTTGGACTTCGAGCCCATCGATCTCGGGCATGCGGATATCGAGCAGAACGCAACCGGGCGCGGCTTTACCGGCGGCAGCAAGGAAGGCGACGCCCGATGGATAGGCGATGACCTCGAACCCCGAGGCGCGAAGCATGAAACCGACGGAGCGCCGAACCGCTTCCTCGTCATCGACAAGGTGGACGATGCGTCTATCGGCCATCAATAGCTCTCGAAGCGCGGATCAGCGTGAAATGAAAAGCGCTGCCGCCCCCTGGCACGGGCGCCATCCATATCCGACCACCATGTGCCTCGACGATCGTGCGGCAGATCGAGAGCCCAAGCCCCATGCCTTCGTCTTTTGTAGAGGCGAACGCCTGGAACAGCCGATCCACCATCGCCGGGGCAATCCCGTCTCCGGTATCCTGGACGGTCACTCTCATGCAGCCGGCGGACTCGGGCTCCGTCGAGATTTCCAGCACGCGTCTGCCGGTCTCCGTCATCGCCTGGACCGCGTTGCGGATCAGATTCACCAGCACCTGCTGGATCTGGACGCGGTCGACCTCCACCAGACTATGTTCCTCCGATAAGGTCATTTCGGTCCGTATCCCCAGTTCGCGCGCACCAATAAGCCCAAGACCGGCAGCTTCGCGGATGAGCGCGCCAAGCGGCTCTGCACGCCGCTGAACCGCACCGTGGGCAACGAACTCGCGTAACCGCCGTACGATCTCGCCGGCGCACAAGGCCTGGCCCGCCGCCTCGCCCAGAGCGTCACGGACGAGGTCGATCGTTTCGCCATCGGGATTGCTCAGCATATCGCGCGTGGTTTCTAGATAATTGGCGATGGCCGTCAGCGGCTGATTGAGTTCGTGCGCGAGTGTCGAGGCCATCGTTCCCATCGCGCTGAGCCGCGACACGTGGATCAGTTCCGACTGCAACTCCTGCATCCGCGATTCGGTCAAGCGACGCTCGGTCAAATCTCTTATAAATGCAGTAAAAATGCGCTGTCCGCCGCTCAGCGTCTCGCCGACCGAAAGCTCAAGCGGAAATGTCTCACCGTCGCGGCGCTGCCCCATGACAACCCGTAGCTTGCCGATCACCTTGCGCTCGCCGGTTGCCCGATAATGATCGAGGTAATTATCGTGTTGGCGGCGATCGGGCTCGGGCATCAGCATTTTGACGTTGCGGCCAATCACCTGCGCCTGGGCATGTCCGAAGAGGCGCTCGGCGGCCGCGCTGAACGACGAGATCGTGCCGCGCTCATCGATGACGATCATCGCGTCGGGCACGGTCTCCAAAATCGATCGAAGATGATGCTCGCGGCGTGCCAGCGCGGTCTCCGCCGCCTTCTGATCGGTGATGTCGCGGACGACCTTGCCGAACCCGCGCAAGGCGCCGGCGGAATCGCGCAGCGCCGTGATCGTGACACTGGCGAGGAATTCGGACCCGTCCCTGCGGATGCGCCAGCTGTCTTCCTCGAAGCGACCCTCTGCGCTCGCACGGTCGAGATCGGCTTGCGGTTTCCCGGCTGCAACATCCTCGGGCGGGTAGAACAATGCGAAATGCTGGCCGACGACGTCCGCCGATCGCCAGCCCTTGATCCGCTCGGCGCCCCGGTTCCAGATCGTCACGATCCCGTGGGGATCGAGCATGTAGATCGCGTAGTTGGTCGCGCCGTCGATCAGCAGACCAAGCTCCTCCGCCATCAGCGAAGCGGCGCGGATTTCGGTATGGTCGTTGGTCAGCGCTATCGTCCCTTGTGCGGCAATGGCCTGCCGCCGATCGGGGCCCGCTTAAGCTGCCATCCGCCTTAACATGAATCGTTGCCGATCCCCGCACGCAGATCGCTCAGGGGCGTTTCTCAGCCGATGGGCTGAAGGTCGGTGGCGTGACCCGGATAAGGCGCTACCACCACCGGAAGCCCGGGCGTTCCGCTCAATGTGTTGGCAAAGCCATGATTGACGTCACGGTGATGCGCTTCGTCGGCGCGAACGACGAGGACCACGTCGCGGAGCATGGCGTCATCTGCCATCTTCCAATAATGTCGCGCGATCTGTGGCGCGGGCACGTTCGGCGAACGCCCCTCGTCGATTTCCCGGAGGTACAAGGTGTAGCTAATCACCGCCTCCTCCTCGAAATAGCCGACCACCCGGTGTGCGGTGCGCGGTGAAAGCAGATAAAGCATGGAAAAACCTATGAGGAAAACGCCCTGGACGCCGAGTATCACCATCCGCTCGAACCAGGTCGGTTTGGCGATCTCGATGAAAGTCATCAGATGCATTCGCTCGTTCTCCGCTTCCTCCATCAGCGTGCGAATCCATCCCTTGTCGTCGCGCATCCAGCGCAGGCAGCTCAGATGCGTGAACATCGCGCCGACCATGCCTGGCACGGCTGCGACCGTCTCCAGCACGATCGCGCGATGGCCATATTTCTTGGCGAAAAAGGTATCCGCGCAAAAGCGCAAAAGCTTGGTGAAGCCTAGCGCAAAGCGATCTGAAAACCCCTGCGGCGCGTGATGCACGACGGGTTGAGCCGCGCGTTCCTCGGCGAGGGCGCGCGCGTCGGGTTTCAAGACGGTGTTGACCACGGTGGTGTCCTTCGTGTCATCGGCACTGGGTGAGGGGTTCGGCCTCTGTTA
Organism: Sphingomonadales bacterium; assembly: GCA_038236185.1. Classification (GTDB taxonomy): domain Bacteria; phylum Pseudomonadota; class Alphaproteobacteria; order Sphingomonadales; family Sphingomonadaceae; genus Sphingomonas. Next base: position 27,819 of record JBBSTE010000009.1, read on the forward strand.
CGATCCCACACGATCGACCGTCAGCCTCGGAAATCACCTAGATACGCGACGTTGCACCGATCACGCCGATGTCGCTGGCCCGAGGCGGGCGGCAACGAGCGTAAGCAAGGCGGCCGCACCTGCCGCGATCCACAACGCACCCATTGCCATCGCACCGTAGAGCGCAGCCCCCGCAACGGCTCCCGTCAAAAGGCCAAGCCACAGCAAGAGATACGGTACCCAACCCCAGCGCGCGCGCCCGAGCAAACCGTCGGAAATCCCTTGGGCCAGCTTGACCAACGTGCCCGTCATGTAGGTTACGCCGATGCTGACCTCACCGTCGCGCTGGAATACGGCGTTCTCCGCACCCATTGCCAGTGCAAGACTGGCGATGGCGCAACGATCACAGCCAATCATGGCCAGCGCCGCGGCCGATCCTAGCAGGGCGGTGACAAGAGCGAGTACGGTGACTTTGCGCCGAGCAGCCGTCGTCCCAGCCAGCAACGCGCCAGCAATCGCGCCAAGAACGAACAGGGTGATCAACGCGCCTGCAATCAGCGCAGCCGTCGATCCGCGCGCGATGCCCACTGCAAGCCGCGTCGAATTACCGCTCATGAACGAGACGAAGAAGCCGCCCAGCCGAAGGTAGCCGATCGCATCGACATACCCTGCCAGCGCCGCCAGCGCGATGGCGAGCGGCCAGACCCTCTTGCCATATCTGTTCATGCCAGCCGCCCCGCTTGGAGTGATGAGGGTCGAGCGCGCACCGATTGGCGCACGGCGTCGGAACCAACTGCCACACGGCTACCAAAACGCGAACGCGATTCAGCAAGCCTTGGCTAGGTGTTTTCCGAGCCTAGCTCGCAACAGGATCTCTGGGCATCCCGGAATACGAACCCCGCTCATCATCCGCTTGATCCACAGCGAGCACGGCTCGGTGGCTGGCGTAGAAAGGACCGCCCGCATGAACGACCGCAGCACCTATATGACAACGCGGACTGGCTTTCGATTCCACGTTCGGCCCGCCACACCGGCCGATGACGCGACGATCGCCGAGTTCTTCACGCACGTGACGCGCGAGGATCTACGCTTCCGCTTTCTCTGCGGTTTGAATGTCGTCGCTCCCAGTCAGATCGCCGCGCTGACGCATGTCGATCATGATCGCGCCGAGAATTTCTTGGCCTTCACGACGGACGGCGCGATGATGATTGCGACCGCGATGCTCGCGTGCGATGCGGCATTTGATCACGGTGAGGTCGCGATCGCGATCCGGGCCGATCACAAGCACGAGGGACTCGGCTGGGAATTGCTTGCCCATGTCGCGCGATATGCCGAGGAAATCGGCGTTCACACACTGGAATCGATCGAGAGCCGCGACAATCACGCCGCGATCGAGCTTGAACGCGACATGGGTTTCACCGCCGAGGCCTATCCGGGCGACCCAACGCTCGTCCTCGTCAGCCGCAAGCTCGACCGCGATGCGAGACCGACGCGCAGCGCGCCAGCCATGACTTTTGGATAGCGCACTCCCGGCGCTCAGGGTTCGCCGGCGGTTATAACGGTGAGCCGTCGGCCGGTACCGGCGCTTTTGAGCGACGCGCGGGTGACCAGCAGCGTAGTGCCGGGGGTGAGCGCAGAAGCGAGTCCCTGTCGCAGCCCTTCGGGAAGATGTCCCTGTAGGAGTTCGGCTTTCGTCAACTCGCCCGTGGCCACCATCGCTTGCCCCGGCAGCGGAAGCCGCAACCAATGCTCGCCTTTCGCATCGACACGGGCCAAGGTGAAGGCGGCAGTCTGCATGATCGGACCATCAGTCGAAATTGCGCCCGACCCTATCTCAACACCGTTACGGAGCACGATGATCCGGCTGTCTTGTCCGCTGACAACGATTGACAACGGTCCGGTCAGCGATTTCTCGGGCTGCCACGCATAGTCCGTGTGGACAGCGCCCGCGGTGGCATCCGACTTGTCCAGGATCGCCGGAGCGGAAACGGCTACGGGAACTGCCGACTTATCGGTGATGACAACGGTCATGCCAAGTTCGGTGATCCCGAACAGCAACTTAGCAAAAGCCGCCGGTAGCCTCACACAGCCGTGTGATGACGGATAGCCAGGAAGGTTTCCAGCGTGCATCGCGATGCCGCCCCACGTCAGCCGCTGCATGAACGGCATAGGGGCGTCCGAATAGAGATTGGATTTATGTTTGACCGCCTTTTGCAGGACAGTGAAGACGCCCGTCGGCGTGAGATGATCCTTTTTGCCGCTCGAGATCGTCGAAACGCCGATCGGCACACCATTGCGATAGGCGAACGCGCGTTGTGCTGTCAGGCTGATGATGACGGTTACCGGCCCCGCCGGCGCAATCTGCGGCGCCCAGAAATACTCGCCGGGTTTGAGCCTTTCGATCGGTCCATCGGCAGTGGTCGGCGAGGCCTGACCCAGCGCCGACACGCTCACACTCATCAGGAGAGACGCAGCGCCGAGCTCAATCAGCAGCCTGAATTTCTTGCCGCTTGTTTTCGCCCGTTGTTCCCTTGTCGCCATTTTTTTTCGAATTTCCAGATCATATTGTTGGGTGGCGCAGCATACATCCGGATAGCTACTCAACGTGCGGGACCCAAGATCATTTCATTTCCTAATCAAGTTCTCACGACCGCTTGAAAACTCGAGTATCCAATCAAATCCCGTTCGATCATATCGATCATGAAAATAAGCCCGATCAGATACGTCGCTACCATGGTCAGCACCATCAATGTCGAGAACGCAAATTGGCCTTCCCATTAGGCGGCAGACCGGCCGCTCGACGAAGTATCGCTTAGCCGACTTACGCGAATTGGCGGTCGCTCGCTAACGCGAAAGACGTCCTCTCAGCCGTGATACGGACCCTCTCGAGTTGCTCTGCGGCATATGCCGAACTGATGTTCGGCACGACCGAGTCGATCATGATGTGTTCGCTCTGCTTCATGCCGAAGCCGCGCCACAGATATATATCCCAGATCTCGCGTAGAGACAGCACCTGACCGCGCTCATCGAGCCACGGCAACGACGTGCCCGACGTGCTGAAGGATAACAGCCGCTTACCTCGAACTGCGGCTTGCCCGGTCTGGTCGTGAACGTCACGAAACGAATAGCCCGCGCCCAGCACGCGATCGACGTAGCCTTTAAGGATGGCCGGCGGCAGACCGAACCAAATCGGGTAGACGAGCACGAGAATATCGGCCGTTGCTATCAGCGCCAGCTCCTGGGTGACCTCAGTTGCTTGAACACAGTTACCGTGGAGCGGCCTTTCTTCCGCCTTTAGGACAGGGTCGAACTTCATCGCGTAGAGATCACGCACGATCGCCTCCTGTCCGTGTGCCGCCACCTCTGCCACGTAGGTCTCGACGATCGCCTGATTGAAGCTTTCCGGCGCTGGATTGGCATAGACCAGCAAATGCCGTATCGGCGCGGGGCCGGTCCCGACCGCCTTTTCGTCGATAGTGGTGGTCATGAGAGAACTCCGGCGAAATTGAGAGAAACGGTGAAAAATAAAGTGGCCGCGAGCCCGACGACGGCGACGATCGCACGTCGCTGCGCCTGAACCGCCGGCATTTGGAAGCTGCAGGGCGCGGAGATCGTCACGAGTTTACCTCTGCGCACGAGGACAGTGGGGACGAGCGAGAGTGTGATCATGATGGTGCCGGCGCCGGCAGAAATCATGTTCCGCGGACGCGCGTAGGTCCGGGGTCGGCACTCCAACCGATATCGACGACGAGCAGTGTTCATGTCCGTTCCCCAAAAGCCATCGGGGAGATCGCTAGACCCAAGGGTCGGGTCCCGAAATCTAGGTCTTGTACGTAGAGCCGCCGTCAAATTGATGCGTCGGATCGCGGGTTAGGTCGCGCTGCGGGCTTAACATGATGTGTAGAAATATCGAAAGCGAGTGGGCACTTGCTACAAAACCAAGCCGTTCAGACGATGCTTCCAGGCATAAATCGGTCAGTAAGCCGCCTAGCGGTGGTGAGTAGCGATAAATCATCGCGATGACTGGCCTTGGCCGCTAGCTGTCGACCCGCTATTGTGAACGGACGGCCGCTTGTCTTGCGTGGCCGCCCAATAGCGGCCGGGCCGGAATCCACCAGAATCTACGTCGAAGCGGCGGGTCCGCTTTTATCCCAACCGGTAACCGGTATCTCGGCTTCAGCGGTCGCGCGCCGGAGGCTTTCAATGCGATCGAAACAGACCACGTGCACGGCCTGGCCAAGCTCTTCAACCCGAGCCGACAGCCAGCCGACCTCCTCGGGAGTGATGCGGTAGTGCTTGGAATAGCGCGCCTTCACGTAAGCGTCCTTTAGCTTTTCGAACATTGCCCGCTCGGTCTTGATGCCGCGCGGCCAGACATCCACCAGGCGGCGATCCAACTTATCCGCCTGTGTGCGCAGGAACGCGATGTTGTGAACGTGCGGCGTGTAGAACGTGCAGACGAGCAAGATGCAATGGTAAAGGCTCTCTACCGCCTGATGCAGCAAGAAAGCCGCCTTTTTGTTATCACCATCTGAACGGTAGAAATTTGCTCCCTTCAAGTATCCCGCTGAACTAGGAAACCACTCCTCGAAATACTCCTGCGCCATTGCCAGCGCCTGCTCGGGCGTTTTCGGTTTGGTCTGGTGAAGCTCCTTATCGTCCGATTGGTAGAGCGCGATCCCATCGCGCGCGATGTCCATAAAAAAGAAGCGACCATGCGCCAGCGCGTCGTTCACCTCCTGAAGCGTGTGCACGATGAAGTTGACCGGTGTGCGGAGCGTCTTCGTGATTGTCATCTCGCGGATGAACCGCTCTTCGGCGCGATACCAATAGGTCGCGCGGTCGGTCAGCTCGTCCTGGTTGACGATGATTAATAGATCGAAGTCTGACTGATAGCCCTTGGCGGTATGCGGCTCATCTACCCAACCGCCCCGGGCATAGCTGCCGAACAGGATGACCTTGAGGATGCGGCCTTGCTTGCGCTTGCCAGTGGCGAGACCGTTGGCGTCACCAAACTCCTCGAATAGAATCTGCACGACCCGGTCGAGCTCGCGTTGCCTGACGGCGGGCAGATGGTCGAGATCAGTGCGCATCGCGGGTTAGCCTAGTCTGGCCGCGCGCGCCGCGCCACCGGGGCGCGCGGAGATGGTGCCGATCTGATCGAGGTGAACGAGCGCAGACGCGAGGTGCTGCTCCGCCTCCAACGGCGATAGTTGGAGTTCATCGGCGATTTCGCTGAGACTAACCTCGTCACGCGCATGCAGCAGGTAAACGTGGCGTTGGGTCTCGGGCAGATCGGCGAGTGCCGCAGTTAGTTGATAGCGGAGGGCCGAGTTCGTGTCATCGCACGATGATCCGCCGCGGACGCGGTCGAGCGCAGCGCGGAGTTGCTGCCGCAGAAATCCGATGATCATGACGCCGATTCTTCCGATCCGGTCGCCGGGCCTGTCCCGATCGACGTCGCAACCGGCATGGCGGGATCAGCGGCGTCGGTGCACCACGAGCGAAGCGAGCGGGGAACCCGCTGGCCGAAGCTGGCGCGGGCAGCGCGGGAGCACCGCTCCCGCGCCACACGGGCCGAAGGTCAGCCGGGTTGCGCCGCACCGCGACCGCCATAGGGGCGAATACGACGATCGCGACCCGGCAAACCCGACGGACGGCGTGACAGCTAGGCTGCGGCAATCACCTGCGAGTTGGCAGACCGCGTGATCCGCCGTCGCCCGCACCTTGTTCGTGCAATACAACGCCCCTTCGCGCATCAGCACCTTGCGCTTCTCGAGATAGTCCGTGCGCCGGTATTCAGCTTCCACCTTGCTGCGACAGAGGCGCTCGCCGAGGCGTCAGGCTTCGACCGCGCCGTCCTCGGCCGGATCAAGCGCGAATCGCAGAACATCACGATGACGTCCGTGTCGCGCATCGCTAATGCGATGGACATCGACCTCGGCGAGATGCTGCAGGGGCTTCCCCGATATGACGCTGACAGCGACGAACTGCCGTCGGACTGAACAACCTTGGGCGACGGAAGCGTCGAACAGTCCAGTTCGGATCAGTCCCCTCGGTGTTCAACGCCTTCGCGCCGGAACGTGAAATGGCCTGATCGAGCGAGAGCAACCAGATCGGCCCAGATCCCACTTCTACTTGCAACGTTCACGGCGCATCATGGCGCACCGCTTGGGGGAGCGACTCGCGATGGCCTGCATATCGTCGATCAAGGGACACTTCATTCTCAACGCCTACCGGGGCGACCGGAAGACGCTGCTGGCCTTCAACTTCGACGACGAGGGAGCGACCAAGCGCCTCGCCGGCTTCACGATCCACGTCACCCCGCCGGGAGTGCCCGGCTACTACCTGCTGAACGACCTCCAGTTCGAGCATCCCGAAAAGCACGCGATCGATCCCGCCGAGCCGGTGAACTCCACGCTGAACGCGCCGATCCACAAGTTTCGCTGGCTGCACGTCCCGGGCTCCGCGCACCAGGGTCTCGAGCCGGCCACCGGCGACTACGTCTACGTGGTCACGCCGCGCTATTTCGACGACGAGGAATCCATGGAGCCGCTCGACCCCAAGCTCAGCGCGGCGTTCACCGTGCTTGTGGACGGCTTCAAGCGCGGCAAGCTCGCCGTCGGGTTCACGCGCGGCTTCGTGCAGTCGCAGGCCTTTCTCGACCACTTCGGCAAGAAGGCAATCATCCGCCCCAAGGGCGACGACATCCTGTTCGACACCTCGCAGATCGCCGGCACGAACGCGAAGGGCGACAAGTTCAGCTATGAGCAGGCCTACGAATGGCTCGGCTTCACCGCCCGCGGCCTGATCAACGATGTACTCGACGAGGGGATCGCGGACGGCGGATGCCACGTCGACGCGTTCGCCTACGACCTGAACGAGCCGGGGGTAGTCGGCAGGCTGGCGACACTAGCCAAGGCGGGCCGCCTGCGCCTGATCCTCGACGACGCGGCGCTCCACCACAACAAGGCGACTCCGGAGCGCGAGGACGTCGTCGAGAAGATGCTGAACGAAGCCGCCGGCCGGAAGGTCGTGATGCGCGGCAAGTTCGGCCGCTACTCACACGACAAGGTCTTCGTCCTTCACAACGGAGGTAAGGCACGCAAGGTGCTCGCGGGCTCGACAAACTTCTCCCTCACCGGCCTCTACGTAAACTCCAACCACATCCTGGTGTTCGACGACGCGGAGGTCGCCGGCTGGTATTCAGGCGTGTTCGAGGCGGCGTGGAAGGACGAGGTCGACAAGGCGGCGTTCCTCGCCACAGACTGGTCCTCGAACCGGTTCACGCCCGCGTCGCAAGACCTGCCTGCAACCGAGATCACGTTCGCGCCCCACGCACCGGCCTTCGCCGACACCCAGCTGCAGGAGATCGTGGAGCGCATCGCAGCCGAGGGCGCGAAGACCGCCGGTAAGGCCTCGGTGCTCTTCGCGGTCATGGCGATCGATGACGACGACAACGTGGTCTACAAGGCGCTCAACCACATCCATGAGACGGCGCCGATCTTCAGCTACGGCATCTCGGACCAGCCGGGCGGCATCGAGCTGTATCCGCTTGGCGAGAAGAAGGGGGTCGTCGTCTCCGGCAAGCCCGGGCAGAGCGTCTTGCCGCCACCGTTCAACCAGGTCCCCGGCGTCACCGGGCACCAGGTCCACCACAAGTTCGTTGTGTGCGGCTTCAACACGCCGGACGCCGTCGTCTACTGCGGCTCATCGAACCTGGCCGGTGGCGGCGAGAAGGCGAACGGCGACAACCTCATCGCCATCCACGATGAGGACTTCGCCACCGTCTTCGCGATCGAGGCGATCGGCCTAGTTGACCACTTCGACTTTCTGAACCGCTACGCCGGGAAGGCCCGCGCCGAGCACGAGGCCGTGCCGCACACCCTTGCGTCGAGGAAGGCCGCCGCGAAGGCGGTGTCCTGGCACATCTCGACCACCGATGGTTGGGTGCGGAAATACTACGACGAGGCCGACCTCCACTTCCTCGACCGCGAGCTGTTCGGCTGAGCGTGGCGGAGCAGGAGGAAGCGTCGGTCGAGCCGACACGGCAGGCGAAGCCCGCGGGGCTGGCACGTGCACCGAAGCCGCGACAGGCGGTGATCGTCATCCACGGGATCGGCGAGCAGCGCCCGATGGACACGCTGCGCGGCTTCGTCGACGCCGTGCTCAACCAGAAGCCGTCCACGAGCCAAGTGGACGCCGCCTACTACAGCAAGCCCGACTTCCTGTCGGACAATCTCGAACTGAGGCGACTGGTCAGCGCCGGCGGCCGGGGCGACCGCACCGACTTCTACGAGTTCTACTGGGCCCATCTGATGCCCACCGCTAACTGGGACCGGCTCGCGTCGTGGTATTGGGTCCTGATGTATCGCTGGCCGATACAGGTGCCGCGCCGTCTGTTCCCGGTCTGGCTCCTGAGCTGGATCGCGGCCATCATCACCGTCGGTCTCGGCGTCGTCTCGATCCTCCACTTCGCCCTCGGTGCCGACCCGGTGCCGGACGCCACGGCCAAGGCAACCTGGCTGCTCGCGGCGATCCTGGCCGGATTCTCCGGCCTCGTGCGCGGCTACATCGGGGACGCCGCCGTCTACCTCAGCCCGACGCCCCGCAACATCGAGGCGCGCCAGAAGATCAGGGCCGCCGGCCTGAACGTGCTCGACAGGGTCACCGGGAGCGGACGCTACGACCGGGTGGTCGTCGTCGGGCACAGCCTGGGCAGCGTCATCGGCTACGACGTGCTCACGTTCGCATGGCAGCGCCACGTCGACGACCGGCGCCGCGCCATTTCGGCCGCTTGGCGGAACGGCACGCTCCCGACGATCAGCCGTGCGGCGATCCAGGCGGCGGAGACGCTGAGCAAGACCATCCGGGACGACACGAGGACCGATCCGGCCTCACTCGCCGAGAACGCAGTGAAATGGCACGCCGCCACCCGCTCCGTCTCCGCCGAGCTGCAGGCGAACGGCGACGGCTGGCTCGTGACAGACTTCGTCACGCTGGGCAGCCCTCTGACGCACGGGGACATGCTGCTTGCCAAGGACCGAGCCGACTTCAGCCGCCGCACCCGGGAGCGGGAGCTGCCGCATAGTCCGCCCGCCCGCGAGCTCGTCGGGCGGTTCTCGTTCAAGCACGAGGACGTCGACGACCAGGGCCGGCTGCAACACGCCTGGCTCCTCAACCAGGGCGCGCTGTTCGCCACGACGGCCTGGACGAACCTCTACTTTCTGTCGCGGGGCGTGCTCTGGGGCGACTTCGTCGGCGGACCGGTCGCACCGCTGTTCTGGGCAGGCGCGATGGACGTGCCCGTACGGACGCACGCCTGGAGCGGCTGGCTCGCGCACACGCACTACTGGAACCGGGACGTCCGCGACGTCGACCCGGTGACCGCGCCGGTCGTGAGGCTGCGCTGGGCGCTCGCGCTGTCACGGAAGTCGATCACCGCGCCTGGAGCGTCGGTCGCTCAGGCGACGGGCGCCATGCCTCCGAAAGCCGCTCCCGAGCCCGTCCGAGGTCGTAGGTCCAGGCCCGGCGCCAGCTAGGCGTCCGGGATCAGGCGACGGCGCGAGGTGCCAGAGTCGCTGTGCAGCCCTCGAAGGCCACCTCTTCCGCTTCGCCCGCGAGGAGCGCGCCCAGGGGACGAATGATCTCGCGGTTCAACGCCTCGCGACTGTCGATCGCCTCCAGCTCCACGCAGAAGAACCAGGCGGGGACCGCTCCCTCGAGCCACCAGCGGAAAGGCGTGCGGGCCACTGCCTGCTCGGATTGGCCGGAACCGTCCAGGACGAGGGTGTCCTCGTCCCACGCAGCGCTCACCGGGGCGACCCCGACGTAGACCTTCGCCCGCCTGTCGCCGATCCACCCATCCCCGGTCCGGTCCTCGGGCCGGAAGAGGCTGAAGGCGATGGACAGCATCCGCTTGGTGGGGCCGCGCTCGCCTAGCTCGCGAATCTTCACGTTCTGGATAAAGTAGCCGGAGAAGTATCCCTGATCCTCCCACCACTCCTCATAGTTCCAGCCGTCGTCGCCAGCCTTGAAGTTCTTGAGGTAGCCCTCGCTCACGGCCTGCTCGCACGCCGCCTGCAGCGACGAAATCTCGCCCACCGTCGTGAACGCGTTCGCGAAGCTCTGCCACAAGGTGTCCGTCACTCGCCAAATCTCCAGGTCGCGGGGGCGACGTCAGCATCCCGTCGGAAAAGAGGCGCGTCGAAGCGCCAGTCGATGGCCGCCAGATCCCCCGGCCTCGAGACGAGCGGCGATGAAAAGCGCCAACCGGAGCCGTCAACCTGCAGCAGGTCCAAACCGTCCCAGCCAACTAGCGAGCGCGGATCCTCGCGACGCAGGAAGCCGTGCACGCCTTGCGCCCAGCGACGCGTGCCGGCGTTGAGGCGCATGTCGCGCCCGATCTCGCGGAACGCGTCGGCCATCCGGCGCCAACTTACGCAGTGGATCGGCCATGGGAGCGCGCACTCCCGGCGTATCGACTTCAGGTCTTGCTCGATCGCTCCCCTGTAGGAATTCGTCTCGAGCGCGATGAGGAGATGCCGCGAGCGCGCACGCGCATCCGGACTGAGCGACAGCCACTGCGCGGCCAGTTCGGACTCGCTCAGCCGGGCGCCCCACTTCACCTCGATGATCAGAGAGGTGCCAGCGGCGTCAACGATCTCGGCATCCGGCTCGACGTAGCTGGAGCGAAGCGCCTCCGCCGTTTTTCGCCTGGGCCACATCGAGAGGCTCGCGGGACCGACCCAGTCGGGTGGCGGGATGCCGAGCGTCAGCATCATCAGCGACAGTGCCGCCTCCGCCTCGGCCTGGTCGATGAAGAGCAGCGGTCCGAAGATCGTGGAGCTGATGACGTCCTCGAGCGGCACGCGCAGCCCGGGTCCCCGGAACGCGTCGATGCGCGCCTTCTTCCGATTCACCGCGTGCAGCATCCTGCGCGTCCTCCAATTCCAGCGAAGGGAGCATCGTCGTCCGGAACCGCGGCGCTTACAAGTGAGGTGTACTCTTTCGAGCTGAGGGGAGCTGACCGGATCAACCTGGTGCCGCAGATAGCCGATGATCGTGACGCCGATCCTTGCGATCCGGTCGCCGGGCCTGTCCCGATCGACGTCGCACCGGGATGGCGGGATCAGCATTATCGGCGCACCGCGAGGGAAGCGAGCGGGTAACCCGCGGCCCGCGCCGAAGGTCAGCAGGGTTGCGACGCACCGCGACCGCCATAAGTGTGATCACGACGATCGCCGCCCAGCGAGCCTAACGGACGGCTTGGAGCTAGGCAGCGGCTGCCTCTGGTTGGGCAGACGTGTAATCCGCCGTCGCCTGCACCTTGCTGGTGCAATACGCCGCCCATTCGCGCATCAGCGCCTTGCGCTTCTCGAGATAGTCCGTGCGCCGGTACGCCGCCTCGACCTTGTTAGAGACGGCATGCGCCAGTGCCGCCTCGGCGACCTCGCCTGGGCAGTTGGTTTCCTCGGCGACCCAATCACGGAACGCTGAGCGGAAGCCGTGCACGGTCACGCCGGTCTCCATGTCGCGCATGATCTTGAGCAGCGTCATGTCGGACATCGGCTTCTTGAGCTTCTGGCCGGGGAAAACGAGATCGCTGCACCGTACGCGGTAACGCGTCTGTACGCGCTGCAGCACCTCGATGGTCTCCGGTGCGAGCGGGACGTTGTGCACCCGCGCCATCTTCATCCGCTCGGCGGGGATCGACCAAATGCCAGCTTCGAGGTCGATCTCGCTCCATGTCGCACCGCGAATCTCGCCAGAGCGCGTTGCAGTGAGAATCAGCATCTCGAGCGCAACCCGGCTCACCGAGCTACGCTCGCGCAGCCGCACGAAAAGATCCGGCACCTCGTTAAACGGCATCGCGGCAAAGTGCCCGTCTTTGCGCGGCTGGCGCGGCAGGCCGCGCGCCAGCGAACGCAGTGGAGCCTCGCTCGAGCGATATCCCTTGGCGTAGCTCCAATCGAGCACGGCACCGATTCGCTGGCGGACACGGCGAGCCGTCTCGGGCTTACTCAGCCAGATCGGGGCGAGCACGTCGCGGATGATCGGCCCCTCAATGTCATTGACCAGCCGTTTGCCGAGTTTGGGATAAGCGTAGGTCGCCAGCGTGTTGATCCACTGCTCCTGATGCTTCCCGTTCTTCCACCCCGCCTTGTGTTCCTCATGGACGCGAACAGCGGCCTCCTTGAACGTCGGCACCGGGTCTTCGACCTTTCGACGCTCGGCGACTGGATCGATGCCCATCGCTACCTGCCGACGCGTTTCCAACGACCGGGCGCGCGCCTCGGCCAAACCGAAGAGCTTCAATGAGCCGAGCCCGATCTCACGCCGCCGACCGTTAATCGTTACACGCTGCGACCAGCTGGCTGCGCCAGCGGCCGAGATGACCAAGACAAGCCCGTCGCCGTCGGAGTAGCGACCCGGCTCCCTGAGGTTTTTGATCCTGAGCGCCGTGAGCAAGCCCATACCGCCTCCGCCCGCGGCATTTTCCCCACCACTTTTCCCCCACAATGTGCGGAGAAGGGGGTGGATTGCCGCAATCACCAGCGGACGAAAATGTCGCTGATTTCTGCGGCTTTATAGCAGCTTAGCGGTGATTTTGGGAGGCCCAGAAAGGACCAAAATGGCGGAGACGGAGGGATTCGAACCCTCGGTACGAGTAAACCCCGTACGGCGGTTTAGCAAACCGCTGGTTTCAGCCACTCACCCACGTCTCCGGCTGCGGCAGCGCCGCGCTATAGCCGGGCGGCGGCGGGCGATCAACCGCGCGCAGAGACGCGCGGCCGGGCGCGAAATCGACTCGGGTCATCGCCGGTTCATTGCGTCGCCGCCACGACGGCGCCTAGCCTGTATTGGGGTCTGCACGGGGGAATGCCAGTAATGCGTAAAGTGATGTCGGCGATGGTCGGATTGGCGTTGACGCTCGCCGGGACAGCCGCCCCGGCGCAGGTCCGGACGATCGACCCGAACCGGGCGATCGACAATGATCTCGACAGGTCGCGCCAGCAGCCGCCCGCACGGATCGAGCAACCCCCGGTCTATCCCGACGAACCAGTCCCGACCGAACCCGAACCCGCGCCGCCACCGCCGCCCGCGGCCCGGCCGTACACCGCCCCGGGTCGCGAAGCGCAGGCGGAGGCCACGACCAATGCCGCCGACACCTTCGAGCGCGAGGATCTGATCAGCGCGGGGGAGGGCGTGTTCGGCAAGGGCGCGGCGGGCTTCGGATCGATCATCGAGAAGATTCTGCAGGAACAGGGCCGTCCCAACGCCTATATCGCGGGACGCGAGGCATCGGGCGCGTTCGTCGTCGGCTTGCGCTATGGCTCGGGAATCATGACCCACAAAATCGAAGGGCAGCGCCCGGTCTACTGGACCGGCCCGTCGATCGGCTTCGACGTCGGCGGCGACGCGAACAAGGTGTTCGTGCTCGTCTACAACCTTTACGATACCGAAGACCTGTATCGCCGCTTTCCCGCGGTGGAAGGCCGACTGTACCTCGTCGGCGGTTTCGCCGCGACCTATCTCAGGCGCGGCAACATCGTGCTGATCCCGGTGCGGCTGGGCGTCGGCTGGCGCGCGGGAGTCAACGTCGGCTACATGAACTTCACGCACAGGAGCCGGTGGTTGCCGTTCTGAGTGGCGTGGGTTAATCCAGCACCGTTCGCGTCGGCGCCCAAGCGCTCGTGGCGGTGTGGCGACGGGTAGCGAAAATCACGTCATCCCTCGCTAGAGTCGCCCAATGGCAAGCTCATCCGCACGCGGCCGCCCGCCGTATGGAGATGTCCTGACCCCGGCCGAATGGCGGGTCGCGGAGGGCGTGCGGCATGGGCTGAGCAACCGTGCGATCGCGGATCGGCAAGGCGTGAGCTTGGACGCGGTGAAATTTCACGTCGCGAACATCTTCGGCAAGCTCGGTTTGACACGGCGTGCCGAATTGCGCCGTTGGGGCGGGGTTCGCAAGGACAGCAATCTGGCGAGGACGAAGGCCATGACGACTGAAATCGAACATGACGTTGAATTGGGCGCGATCGGTCAGATCGCGCGCAGCGTCGCCGACATCGCGGCGGCGCAAACTTGGTATGGAGACGTTCTCGGCCTCCGCCATCTCTATACGTTCGGCACGCTCGCGTTCTTCGATTGCGGTGGCACGCGGCTGATGTTGTCGCAAGGCGACGGCGCGGCGGAATCGATCCTCTATTTTCGCGTCGCCGACGTCCGCCCGGCCTATCACAGTCTCCGCGAGCGCGGCGTAGACTTCGTCAGCGCACCGCATCTCGTCCACCGCCATGACGACGGGGCCGAGGAATGGATGGCGTTTTTCAACGATCCCGAGAGCCGCCCGCTCGCACTGATGGCGCAGATCGCCGGGTCGACGCCGGACTAGCCGACGGCTCAGCCGGTTTCGCTGCCGCTGTACTTGATCTCCAGATAGCGTCCGCGCGTCGCGAGACTGTCGAGGTCGCCCTGCGCGAGCTGTTCGCTCATCTGCGCGATCTCGCTGTCGATCACCTTAAGGCCGTCGATCAACTGCGCGTCGGGGGTCTTGCCGTTGCGCGGGACGTTGCGAAGGCCGGTGGGGACCTTCTGATAGTCACGGACGAAATTAGGAAGTTGCTCGCCGACGAGCTTCCGCACTTCGGCGGCGGCGGGTTCCTCGTCGTTCAGTCCGGCGAGCTGGAATTGCAACGTCTCGAGCCGGACGCCGATCTGATCGGCGATCGTCCGCGCGGGCGCGGGGAGCGCGGGGCGCTGCGCGTCGAGCCACCGGCTGGTCTGCTGCGGGAGAGCCTTCAAGTCGGCCTGGCGTAGCCGCTCGGGCGCGACCGGGGTTTCGCCCGGATAGATCGCGAGCAGCACCGTCGTCGCGACGAGCAACGCCATCACCGCCAGCGCGCCCATGATGCCGAGCGGCAGGATCAGCCCGACGATCGTCGCCGCGACGAGGATCGCGGCGTCGGCAAGTCCGATCCGCGCGATCCGCCTGCCGAGCCGCGAGCGCGTCGCGTGGCGGCGGCGCACGACATAGTCGGCGGGATCGTCGCGACCGGTGATCCGCGCATGCGCCGCGCGCGCGTTGGCGATCGTCTCGTCGGGGGTTTCGCTCACACCGACTCCAGCTTGAACGTCTCGGGGCTGGACGAGACGCGGTTCTGCTCGGCGCCCTCGGCGCGCGCGATATAGCCCTTCGATTTTTCGAGTTCGGTCGATAGCGATCCGACCGTCGCCTTCATCGAATCGAGCGCCTTCAACTTGAACGTGTCGATCGCGTCCATCGTATCATAGACGTTCTGGAACGCGCGCTGGAGCACCTCGATCGGGATCGTCGCCGACGCCGCCTGTTCGTGGATCCGCGCGGTATTGTCGCGGAGCAGCTTGCCGGTCGAATCGATGATCCCCGCGGTCGTGGTGTTCAACTGGGTGATCTGCTCCAGCACCAGCTTCTGGTTGGTCAGCGCCTGCGCCACCGTCACCGCGGTGCGCAGCGCCGATACGGTGGTGGTCGAGGCGCGATCGACCCCCTTCACCAACTCGACATTGTTCTTCTTGACGAGATCGAGCGCGAGATAGCCCTGCACCGTCACCGCCATCTGGGTCAGCAGGTCCTGCGTCCGCTGGCGCGCGTAGAACAAGGCGGTCTCGCGGATCGCCTTGGCCTTGGCGGGATCGGTATGGTCGAGCTCGTTCGCCTTGTCCTCGAGTTTTTGGTCCATTGTCTTGGAGAGGTGGATCATCTGTTCCAGCCGCCCCATCGCAGTCCACAGATTGGCGCGTTCGGTGTCGATCGCGGCATTGTCCATCAGCAGCTCGTCCTTGCCGCTGGCGAGACCTTTGAGGATCGCGCTGATATGCGTCTGCGACGATTTGTAGCTGTCGAAATAATTGCGCATCTTGTTGCCGAACGGGAGGATCCCGAACAGCTTCTTCGGCGCGGTGAGATTGCCGCGGCGGCCGGGATCGAGATCCTCGACGACGCGGCGGAGCTGGGCGAGATCCTTGCCCACCCCGGTATCCTGATCCATCGCGCGGGTCGGGCGATCGAGGAAACGGTTCGATTGCCCCGCTGCATCGCGGATTTCCTTCGCCCCCATCGCGGTGATGGCATCGACACGCTTGCCGAATTCAGGGCTATTCACGTCTTGCGCGACGAGTTGGTCGATGAAGCCATCGACGCGCTCTTCAAGCTTCGATCGCGTCCCTTGATCGACGGGAACAAGACCTGCCGCCTTCTCTGCCGAGACGACGGGAACGGCTTCGGGCGGGGTCAGCGTAAGCGTCGGCTCGGCGGTCGCCGATTCGGGAGTCGTCGCCATCAAAAATGTCTCCAGTCGTTCGCGCGACAGATTAGGCTAAACCGGGCGCGGTTCAAGGTGTCTTATTCTTATAAGGCACCCTCTTCGCGGTCTGTGTGGAGCGCACTGGAGGGAATTTCCTGAAATCGCCGCGCAAAGATGATATATGGTCGTGATAGCTATCCATCCGACGGAGATGGCATGAACGACATGGCAAAGATCGTAAAGACGGGGGCGGGGCAGGCGGTCCAGCTTCCGGAAGGATTTGGTTTCGATGCCGACGAAGTTCGGGTGCGCCGAGACGGCGACTGTATCGTGTTGGAGCCCGCCGACGCGATCGACGCTGAAACCGGGCTGCCGTTGGAGCAGCTACGCGCGCTGATCCAGGACGGGATAGATAGCGGGCCGAGCGAACTTTGGGATAACGCGGCGATCAAACGGGAAATGCGCGCACGCCGCGAATGACGATTGTCCGGTCACCGCGCGCGGTCGACGACGTGTTTGCGATCTGGTCGTACATTGCTGAGCGCGATGAAACCGCGGCGGACGCGCTGATCGACCGAATCGACGAAAAACTTCGTCGGTTGGAGATTCATCCGTTGCTGGGTCCTAATCGATCCGGGTTTGGACCCGGGATTCGCAGCTTGACCAGCGGTCGCTATGTCTTGTGGTATCGGCCCATCGCCAACGGGATCGAGCTTGTCCGGGTGCTCCACGGCGCGCGCGATCTCCACCGCGACCATTTCGGCTGACACTTCCTGCATTGCAACAAATGCGCTAAGGGCGCGCAACATCCGCTCCAAGTACATCGGGATTTTTCATGAGCCTCCGCAACGTGGCGATCATCGCGCACGTCGATCACGGCAAGACGACGCTGGTGGACCAGCTGTTTCGCCAGTCCGGCACCTTTCGCGACAACCAGCGCATCGAAGAGCGCGCGATGGATTCGAACGACCTCGAAAAAGAGCGTGGGATCACGATCCTGGCGAAGTGCACCAGCGTCGAATGGGACGACCACAAGGGGCACAAGACACGGATCAACATCGTCGACACGCCGGGCCACGCCGATTTCGGTGGCGAGGTCGAACGGATCCTGTCGATGGTCGATGGCGTGATCCTGCTGGTCGACGCCGCCGAGGGCGCGATGCCGCAGACCAAGTTCGTGACGGGCAAGGCGCTGGCGCTCGGCTTGCGTCCGATCGTCGTCGTCAACAAGATCGACCGGTCCGACGCGCGCGCGCAGGAAGTGCTCGACGAGGTGTTCGACCTGTTCGTGACACTCGATGCGAGCGACGAACAGCTCGATTTCCCGGTGCTTTTCGCCAGCGGTCGTAACGGTTACGCGGGCGACAATGCCGAGGTCCGCGAGGGCACGCTGTCGCCGCTGTTCGAAAAGATCGTCGAGCATGTGCCGGCGCCATCCGCCGATCCCGACGGGCCGTTCAAGTTCCTCGTCACGCTGCTCGACCGCGACAATTTCCTCGGGCGCATCCTGACAGGTCTGGTGTTCTCGGGTTCGGTCAAGACCAACATGCCGATCCACGCGCTCGATAACGACGGCAAGATCGTCGAGACCGGCCGCGCGTCTAAGATCATGACGTTCCGCGGGCTCGAGCGCGTACCGACCGACGAGGCAAGCGCCGGCGACATCATCTCGATAGCCGGGCTGACGCATACGACCGTGTCGAACACGATCTGCGATCCCAGCGTCACCGAACCGCTCCACGCGCAGCCGATCGATCCGCCGACCTTGTCGATGCGTTTCGCGGTCAACGATTCGCCGATGGCGGGGCGCGAGGGCACCAAGGTGACGTCGCGGATGATCCGCGACCGGCTGTTCCGCGAAGCTGAAAGCAACGTCGCGATCAAGGTAACCGAGGCCACCGACCGCGACAGCTACGAAGTCGCAGGCCGCGGCGAACTCCAGCTCGGCGTGCTGATCGAGACGATGCGCCGCGAGGGCTTCGAACTCGGCATCAGCCGCCCGCGCGTGCTGTTCGGCGAGGACGATAGCGGCAACAAGACCGAGCCATACGAAACTGTCATCATCGACGTCGACGACGAATATTCGGGGACGGTCGTCGAGAAGATGGCGATCCGCAAGGCCGAGATGACCGACATGCGCCCCTCGGGCGGCGGCAAGACGCGGATCACCTTCAGCGCGCCCTCGCGCGGGATGATCGGCTATCACGGCGAATTCCTGTCGGACACGCGCGGCACCGGCATCATGAATCGGCTGTTCGAGAAATACGGGGCGCACAAGGGCCGGATCGAGGGCCGCAAGAACGGCGTGCTGATCTCGAACGGATCAGGCGAATCGAATGCTTATGCGCTCGGCTTCCTCGAGGAGCGCGGTATCCTGATGGTCGCGCCGCAGGAGCCGCTCTATGAGGGCATGATCATCGGCGAGAACGCCAAGCCGGATGACCTTGAGGTCAATCCGATGAAGGCGAAGCAGCTGACCAACTTCCGCGCATCGGGCGGCAAGGACGATGCGATCCGGTTGACCCCGCCGAAGAAGCTGACGCTGGAACAGGCGATCGCGTATATCGACGACGACGAGATGGTCGAGGTGACGCCGAAGTCGATCCGGTTGCGCAAACGCTATCTCGATCCGCACGAGCGTAAGCGGGCGAGTCGGGCGAAGATAGCGGCCTGAGGCGCGAACCGGCGGCCTATGGTCGCTGGAGGAGCGCCGCGCGCTGCTGTAGCAAAGCGCGCCATGCGGGAATTGAACATCGCGGTTGCCGGTTGCGGAC
Source organism: Sphingomonadales bacterium (assembly GCA_038236185.1). Taxonomy (GTDB): domain Bacteria; phylum Pseudomonadota; class Alphaproteobacteria; order Sphingomonadales; family Sphingomonadaceae; genus Sphingomonas. The sequence continues at coordinate 46,861 of JBBSTE010000009.1, forward strand.
CCGGCGGGCTCGCCGCCGCGCTGCTGTTGGCGCGCGACGGACACCAGGTCACGATATTCGAACGGTTCGAAACGCCACGACCGATCGGATCGGGATTGATGATCCAGCCGACCGGTCTCGCGGTGCTCGACCGGCTCGGGTTGCGCGACGCGATGCTGGCGACAGGCGCGCGGATCGACCGCCTGTCGGGTCGGAGCGGTGCGACCGGACGCGTCGTTCTGGACGTTCATTATGCCGCGCTCGGCAACGATATGCGGTTCGGCGTGGGCATCCACCGCGCCGCATTGTTCGGCCTGCTCCACGATGCGACAACCGCGGCGGGGCTGCCGATCGAGACCGGGCGGACGATCGTCGCGAGCGCGCCTTCGGAAAATCGCCGGTTCCTGCGGTTCGCCGACGGCAGCGAGGCCGGGCCGTTCGATCTCGTCGTCGACGCGCTCGGCACGCGAACGGCGCTCGCAGAGCCGACCGGACGGGCGCTGGCCTATGGCGCGTTATGGGCGAGCCTCGACTGGCCCGATGCCGCGGGATTCGACGCCGCAGCGCTGGAACAACGCTATCGCGCGGCGAGCGTCATGGTCGGCGTGCTGCCGATCGGCACGCGGTCCGGCGCAACGCGGAAGCACGCGGCGTTCTTCTGGTCGCTCCGCGCCGACCGGCTCGACGCGTGGCGCGCAGCGGGACTCGACGCGTGGAAGGCGGAGGTGCGTGCGCTTTGGCCCGCGACCGATGCGCTGCTCGCGCAGATCGATACCCCCGATCGGCTGACCTTCGCCGCTTACTCACACCGAACCCTGGCGACGCCCGGCGAGACCGCGCTGATCCATATCGGCGATGCGTGGCATTCGGCCAGTCCGCAACTCGGCCAAGGCGCGAACATGGCGTTGCTCGATGCGTGGGCCGTGGCGCAGGCGTTGCGAAGCGAGTCCGATGTCGCCACGGCGATCGCGTGCGCGGTGCGGATGCGGCGGCGCCACGTTCGCATCTATCAAGCGCTGACCGCTTTGTTCACCCCGGTCTATCAGTCCGACAGCCGGGTCCTGCCGTTCCTGCGCGACCGGCTGGTCGGGCCGCTTTCGAAAATCTGGCCCGCGACGTGGATCCAGGCGGCGATGGTCAGCGGGCTGATCGGGTCGCCGCTCGCGCCGCTGGGCCTGGACGATTGACTACCCGAACGTGCGCTTGAAGCTGATCGACGGGATCAGATGCTGGCTGCGCTCGCGGAATTCGAACAAAAACGGGTCGGGCGAGCGGCGGTCGGGCGTGAAGAAGGTGCGCTCACGATAGGCGGCGCCGCCGAGCGCATTGTCGAGCCTGAAGGTCAGGACGGTCTTCGCCTGCGGACGCCACTCGACGAAGGCCGAGGCATAAGGAACATCCTGCCGGCTCGAATCCTCCTCGTCGAGACGAAAGAACGTGTTTGGGGTGCCGCCGCTCAACGAAAAGCCCCAGGCGAACTTGGCGAGATCTTGCCGGAACGTCGCTTCGGCATAATATAAATTGTTCCCCGAGAACAGCCGCGAGCGCCTGGTATAGGGGTCGGTGACCGAGGTTTTGACGAGCGAGCTGTACAACGTCACGCGACCGCCCTTGATGCCGAGCGACTTGAGCGGGGCTTCGAGGCGATGCCGCAGGATGTAGGTGGTGCCGTCGCCGAGGTTTCCCGGCGCATCGAACCCTTCCGGAGTCGGCACGCGATCCTGCACCAGCGAGATGCGGTTGTAGCCGACTTCCATGCGGGCAAGCCCGTCGCCGAGGATCGGGCGCTCGAGCGTTACCAGCGTTTCCCACGCGCGTTGCGGCAGCAGGTCGGCGTTCCCGCCGTTGACGCGGTCGTTGGTCAGCTCGGCCGAACTGATGAAATCCTCGAACTGCAATTGCGCGACGGTGCGCTGGACGCTGAGCTGCGCGTGCCATTTGCCCCCCGGCCGCCAGTCGAACACGACCTTGGGCTTGAGGAATTTGAGCGTGCGTTCGGACCTGGTGTCGCCGCTGACGGTCAGCCGCGACGCCTCATAGTTCAGCCCGAGGTCGAGCCGGAGGTTTGGCGACAGCGCGCGCCCGGCGTTGACGAACGTCTCGCCACGGACTTCGCGGACCACCGCCTGGTCGATCGGCAAGTCGATCCGCGTCTCGGCCCCGCCCGATGCCAGCGAGAACAGATCGACCTTGCTGTCGAGCCGGTTGATCACGCCCTCGCCACCGGTTTCGACATTCCACCCGCCGAAGCTGCGCGTCCACACCAGCCGCGCCAGCGTTTCCGCGAGCGTATCGTCGAGATTCTGCTTGAAGCCGCCGAGCACGTCCTGATCGGTCGTGCGGTTGAGCGAGACGTCGCGATTGTCGCGGTAACGCCGCGTCGCCAGGCCGATCAACTTCAGCCCGCCGCCCGCGAACGGTCGCGTGACATCGCCGCCAAGTTCATATTCGTTGAGATGGTAACGCTGGGTGAGAAAATCGTCGCGCGGCGCGCCGCCGACCGGCGTCACGAGATTGAACTGGGTCAGCGCGAAGCGGTCGATAGCGGCGCGGACGTTGAGGTGCGCGGTCTTGTTGGTGCCGCCGGCATATTCCCACGACGCGGCGATCGCGGCGTTGGGGTCGGCGATGCGGTTGAGCTTGTCGCGATATTCGGTCTCGATGCCGCCGGGTAGCGTCGTCACGCGATCGAACCCTTCTTCGGAGGTTCGTTCGTTGTTGACCGTGAGCGAGGCGTTGAAGGTCGAATTGCCGCGCTTCAGCAGCGCCGAGACGCTGCCTTCGGGGAACAATTCGCCGGTGAAATCGCGGCGGACGCCGCCCTCGATCGTCGTCGCGAGGCCACCGCTCGAGGTCGTGATGAGGTTCAGGACCTGGCTCTTGCCGGTAAATTCGGCGCCGAACAGATCGCCCGCCGCGACCTCGACGCGGAGCACCCGGCTCGCCGGGATGCGCGCGAGGATCGTGTCGATCGTATCGCTCTTCGAACTCGGGCGCTGGCCGTTGATGACGAGATTGCCCGCCGCGCCGCCGAAGCCGCGGACGCTGGGATCGACCGTCTCGAGCGAGAAGCCGGGAACATGCTGGACGATCTCGAGCGCGGTCGTCGGCGCATAGGTCGCGAAATAGGCGGCGTCGTAGCTGCGTCGTCCGGACGCACGACCGGGCTCGGCGGCGGATTGCGGTGTATCGATCGGATTGGCTGGAGTCACCGTATCGGACTGCGGCAAGCCTTGCGCGCACGCCGGATGATCGGCGATCAGAAGCGCGCCGCCCACAGCCCCTATCGCGAAGCTCATCGAGCGGGCGCGCAAATCATCCTCCCAAAGGACTACATCTGTAGTCGTATTGCTGTGCTAATACGACGATACAGTGAGTGCAAGCGGGAATCGCGAGAGCCGTCAACGACGGTCGTAGCTAGCGGCCGAGCGCTTTCTTCAGCCGGGCATGCGCCGAGGATTTGATCTGGCAGACGCGGGCGGCGCCGACGCCGAGAACCTGGCCGATCTCCTCGAGGTTCAAGTCCTCGACATGATAGAGCTGGATGACCTGCGCCTCACGTTCGGGAAGCGCCGCGATCGCCGCGATCAGGCGGTCGCGGGTCTGGTTTTCGGATAGCTGCTCGAACGCGTCGGGTTCGTCGCTGGCGAACCACGGTTGATCGTCGACATAGATGTCGTCGATCGAATCGAAGCGGACCGCTTCCGCACCGGCATAATCGGTGCGCAGTTTGTCCAGGCTCACCCCGAGGCGTTCGGCGATCATGGCATCCTCCGGGGCACGGCCCAGTGCGTTGGTCAGCGCGGTCACCGCGCGCGCATAGTCGCGGCGGCGGCGGATCGCGCCGCGGGTCATCGCGGCGTGGCGGCGCAGTTCGTCGATCATCGCGCCGCGGACGCGGGTGACGAGATATTGCTTGAAGGTGACGAGACCGCGGTCCTCGAACGAAGCGGCGGCTTCGACCAGCGCGACGAGCCCGACCTGGATCAGATCCTCGACCTCGACCGCGGTCGAGACGCTGCCGTGGACGTGCCAGGCGAGACGGCGGACGAGCGGCAGATGCTCCTCGACGCGCGCACGCTCGGCGCGAGCCGCGTCGCGGCGCGAATAGACGAGCGGCGTCGCGTCCGAAAAATCCATCCGCATCGGCTGCGCGCTCATGCCGCCATCGCCGGCTGGAGAGCTTGCGGCGCGCCGATGACCGCGACGACCTCGACCGCCTTGTCCTCGGGAACTTCGAAGAAGCTGAGGACGGGGGTATCGGGCAAGCAGGTCTTGACGAGCTTGCGGATGGCGACGCGGATCGCGGGCTGGACTACGAGCGCGAAGGGCTTGGCCTCGGCGAGCAGCGGTTGCGCGGCATTCTGGAGCGCATCGACGATGCGGCGGCCGAGATCGGGCTCGATGACGTGGCGCCGCGACGGATCGCCGCGCACCGCCTGGCCGAGCAGGCCTTCGAGCTGGCCCTCCAGCGTCATCACGCGAAGCGGTTCGCGGACACCGCAGAGCTTGCCGATGATGAGTCCGCCGAGGTCTGGGCGGATCGCCTCGACGATCTCGTCGGCGTCGAGCGTACGCTGCGCCGCGGACGCGATCGCGGCGGCGATGCTGCGGAATTCCTTCAAGGGGACGCCTTCGGCGAGCAGGCTCTTCAACACGTTGGTCAGCGTCGTCAGCGGCAAGGGCGCGGGCGAGAGCGAGGCGACGAGCTGCGGATTGCGCTCCTTCAGCCCGTCGAGCAGCGACTGGACCTCGTCGGCGCCGAGCAGATCGGCGGCGTTCGCGCCGAGCGCGTGGTTGAGGTGCGTCGCCATCACCGTGCCGGCGTCGACGACGAGATAGCCCGCGCCGGTCGCGGCATCGGCGTCGCCGGGCGCAATCCAGGTCGCGTCGAGCCCGAAGGTCGGGTCCTTGGCCTTCTTGCCAGTGAGCTCGCCGACCGCGTTGCCGGTGTCGAGCGCGAGCATTTCGTCGGGTGAGGCGCTGTCCTCGCCGACGCAGACGCCGCCGACCATCAGCCGGTAGGTGTAGGGCGCGAGGTTGATGTCGTCGCGGACGCGGACCTGCGGGACGACGAAGCCGAGTTCCTTCGACAGCTGGCGGCGGACGCCGGTGATGCGGCTCATCAACGGCGCCCCCCGGCGCTCGTCGACGAGCGGCACCAGGCCGTAACCGATGTCGAGATTGACCTGCATCTGTTCGGTCACTTCGTCCCAGCCGATCCGCGAGGGATCAGCCAGCTCGGCAACGACGGCGGCGACGGCGGCGGGGCGGCGCGATATCTGGCGCAGCTTCCAGGCGGCGAAACCCGCGATGCTGGCGGCGCTCAGGATGACGACATGCGGCATCCCCGGCATCAGCCCGAGCAGCCCGAGGATGCCCGCAACCGGGGTCCACGTCCGCGCCGATCCGAATTGCATGCCGATCTGCCCGGCGAGATCCTTCTCGTGGGAAACGCGGGTGACGATCGCGGCGGCGGCGATCGAGAGCATCAGGCTGGGAAGCTGCGCGACGAGCGCGTCTCCGATCGCGAGCAGCACGTAACCGCGCGCGGCGTCGCCGATCGTCATGCCGTGGCTGACGGGGCCGAGGATCAGCCCGCCGATGATGTTCGCCGCGAGGATCAGGATCGCGGCGATCGCGTCGCCCTTCACGAACTTCGACGACCCGTCCATCGAGCCGTAGAAATCGGCCTCGGTCGATACCTCGACGCGACGGGCCTTGGCTTCGTCGGGGGTGATGAGGCCCGCGTTGAGGTCGGCGTCGATCGCCATCTGCTTGCCGGGCAAGGCATCGAGGGTGAAGCGCGCGCTGACTTCGGAGACGCGGCCTGCGCCCTTGGTCACGACGATCAGGTTGATGATCATCAGGATCGAAAAGACGAAGATGCCGACGACGTAATCGCCGCCGATCAGGAACGTCCCGAACGCTTCGATGACGTGGCCCGCCGCCGCCTCGCCTTCATGCCCGTGGACCAGCACGACGCGCGTCGAGGCGACGTTGAGGCCGAGGCGGAACAGGGTCGCGAAGAGCAGGACGGTCGGGAAGGCGGAGAAATCGAGCGGCTTCTGCGCGTTCAAGGCGACCATCAGCACCGCGAGGCTGATCGCGATATTGGCGACGAAGAAGATGTCGAGCAGGAAGGCCGGGATCGGCACGACCATGACGACGACGAGCAGCAGGATCGCGAGCGGGAGCGCCGCCTGACGCGCGTTGGCGAGGAGCTTCACTTAGCCCCCCATGCTGGCGAGGAGCATGTACGCCAGCCGCGCGGTGTCCGGGGTCGGGCGCAACAGGCTCGCCGCCTGGGTGTTGGCGCGCGCCGCCTGGAACCGGCCGAGCGTCGAATTGGCCCAGGCCATCGCGTCGGTCGCGCTTTCGCCGTTGCCGGTGACGACGGTGGCGCCATCGACGCCGCCCATTTCGAGCGCCTGGGCCGCGAACTGCATTCGCGGCATCGCGTTGCCGCCCGCCGCCGCAGCGCCCGCGCCGAGCTTGTCGGAGAAGCGCGAGTAAACCTCGGAGAGCGAGCGGGCGCTGCCGTTGCCGTCGAAGAAGACGTTGCGGTTGGCGCGCGCCGCGGCGGGGAACATCGACGCGGCGGAGCGATCGGGGCTCGTTTGCATCGTGGTCAGGAACTGCCGCGCGCCGCCGAGGCCGAGGAAATGCGCCATGTAGAGATCGGTGCCGGTCGCGGTGCGGCCGAGCGTGCCTTGCAGCGCGTCGGCATTGTCCGACGCATGTTCAGCCGCCATCAGCGAGGCGACCTCGGGATTGTTGCGGAGCTGGAGGATCGCGGCGCGGGTCTCGCCGTCGCTCACCGTCATCCGCCCGCCGGCGGTCTGGCCGATCGAATCGGCGGCCCAGCCGAGGCCGTGCTCGGCGCCATGCTTCTTGACCACCGCGAGCCAGCTTTGCTCGATGAACTGATAGAGCCCCGAAGCCGAAGAGGTGCCCGCGTGCGCATCGGCGCGCAGCCCGCTTTCCAGCTTGGCCTGGCCGAGGAGATATTGAAAATCGACACCCGTCCGCGTCGCGGCGCGCGCGATCGCGGATTGGATGCGTCCGGTGGCGGCAATCGATTCGATTGTCATGCGGTGACACGAGTCCCTTGTTCAGGGATCGTCACAGCAAGGGTTGTGCCATTTTTTGTTTGATCGCCTCTCGGCGATGGGGCGCCCGTGAGGGCGTCAAAGACTCAAGCGTAACTCACGCTCCCGCGCGCATACGCATTCCCGCCTTCGCCGGTCAGAACTTGCAGGCGGCGGCGAACATTTGCCGCCATCAGATTGACGTAGATGCGGCAGGTCTCGTTGAGCTTGTCGGCCTCGTCGGCGAGGCTGCGCAGTTCGGGACCCGCGGGGCCGTCGCCGAGCCGGCGGACCTCTTCGATAGCGCTCAGCTTGGCCGATGTCGCCTGTTCGAGGCGCGCGATGTTGTTGGTCTTCAGCGCGGCGATTTCGGCGTGGAGCGCCTCGATCACATCGATGAGCGCCTCACGCCGCGTCATCGGACATCCATTCGGACCGCAGCGCGATCAGTCGGTCGGCGATCCGCGCGGGAGAGATGGGAAAGCTGCCGTCGGCGATCGCGGCCTTGATCCGGCGCACGCGTTCCGAATCGACCGGCGGCTTCGCGGCGAGCGACCGTGCGGTCGTCGCGACCGGCGCGGCATCGCTCGGCAGCGCGCTCGCGGTCGCCGCGGGGCTCGCCGCGACACGCGCGACCGGGGCGATACGACGATCGCTCACTGCTCCGGGCTTCGATCCCACCGCTTCCACCATGTCCGCGCCTTGCCTGTGACAGGCAGGGAAACGGCCGAATGTGCCGAGGCTTTAGCATTTTGTTTATTCCGGCCAGCCGGGGAGCGTGGCGCGGCCGGTGTCGACCGCGACCGCCTGCACCGGTTGGCGCGAATCGGCGACGCGGACCATGACGCGAGCGCCGGGCGCGGCGTCGGTCATCGCAACGCCGTCGCGGGTGATCGAGAAACCGTCCTGGCCCGCCTCTATCGTGACAGGATCGCCACGCTTGATCACCGGCGGTCCGGCGACCGCGCGGGGGGCGATCGCGGTCGCGGTCCCGTCCGACAGGATCGGGACGAAGATCCGCCACTCGGGTCCGAGGCAGCTGATGACAACCGCATTGTGCGCGGGTGTGCGCCAGGAGACCGACACCACCGGGCAGGACGCGAGCTTCAGCCGTGAATCGACGGTGGCGCGCGCGCCGCCCGCTTCGCCGATCGCGTGCGTCGTGAAGGCGGCGACCGCGTGGTCGAGCCCGGCGGGGTCCTGAAAGCTCTGCGCTGTCGCGGGCGCGGCCACGAGCAGGAGCGGGAGTGCGAAACGGTACATGGGCATCCTCATCGGTCCCCGGAAAAGGCCCCGGAAAAAGCTAGCGTGACGATCACCTGGCGACGACCGGGCTTGCTGTTGGTGGCGTTGACGATCGTCATCCGGCCCGGCGCGACGCCCCAAGGTCCGGTGGCGAGCGCGGCGGCGACGGCGCGGGCGCGATCGACGGCGAGCACCGCGCCGCTCATCGAAACGGGGTCGACATCCATGGTGCTGCCGTCGACCGCGCCGGTGACTTTCAGCGAGACGCGCGGATCGCGCAGCGCCTCGCGCGCCCAGGCGGAAAGGCTGTCGGGCGCGGCGGGAAGCACCGCCGATCCGGGTGCGAAATTGAGCATCGCCGCGGCTGCGACGGGAATCGGCTCTTCCTTCTCGGTCGGGGCAATGCCGAAACCCTGGCGGATGCCGCTCGCGAGCGCGCGCGGATCGAGCTTGGTATTGGCCTGCATCAGCACGAAGAAGCCGACGAGCAGAAGCGCGAGATCGGCGAGCGTGATCAGCCAGAGCGGTCGCCCGGTCGGCGGAATCGGGAATTCGTCGATGGTCATGCCGCGGGGACCGCGTGTAGCACGGGGGCGAAGCTCACCGGCGCGGCGTGACGCGGCTGTTCGCGCGCGGCGAGCGCGACGATCGGTGCGACCAGCCGGGCGCGCTCGAACGCTTCCGCGCGGGCGGCGATACGGAGCCGATTGGCGATCGGCATCGCCAGCAGATTGGCGACGAGCGCGCCGTAAAGCGTCGCGAGCAAGGCGACCGCCATCGCGCCGCCGATCGCCTTGGGATCGGTCATCTGCGTGAACATCGTGACGAGGCCGACAAGCGTGCCCACCATGCCCATCGCGGGCGCGGCCTCGGCGGCACCCGCCCAGACGTCGGCGGCGGCGGCATGGCGTTCGACGCGCGCGCGGCGGAGGTCGGTCAGGGTCGCGGCGATCGCGTCGGGCGCGACGCCGTCAACGCTATCGGCGACTGCGGCGGCGAGATCGGGGTCGGTGATGATCGACCGATCGAGCGCGATCGCGCCGTGGCGGCGTGCGATCCGGCCGAGCGCGGCGATCTGCTGGAGCAACGGTTCGGCGGTGAAGCGGCGGCGTGTGAGCGTCGTGAGCGCGGAGATCGCGCGGACGCCGTCTCGTGCGGGCGAGCGGAGAATGGTGGCGAGCAAGGTGCCGCCGCCGACGATGGCGAGGGCGAGCGGATCGAGGAAGGTTCCGGGGGTCATGCGCGGGAGATCAGCAAGACGCGTGCCGGTTTCGTCTGGGTTTACGCCTGTCGCGGCCCCACTCCCGCTTTTCGCGGGAGAGGGAGGGGCCCGCCGCGTAGCGGTGGGAAGGTGAGGCTCTTCTTCTTTCTTCGGCGAGTGGAAGAAGTAAGAAGACCCTCACCCAACCCTCTCCCGCAAGCGGGAGAGGGCTAAGAAGCCAAGTGCGTCCGGTGCCGACCGGCAACACTCGCCGCCAACCAGATCCGTCATCCCGGGCTTGACCCGGGATCCAGGGTCACAAGCGATGGGATCCTTGGCTCTGGATGCCGGATCAAGTCTGGCATGACGAAAAGAGAAACGGCAACGCTTGCCGCCGCACCGGCAACATCTTGCCGCTCGACGCTGTCCTTCACCCCCGAAACCGCGCTCCACCGCAATTGGCACGGCCTTTGCTCATATCCCCGCGCACACTCTCGTGCAGAAGCGTTTGGAGATCGGGGCCGATGGCCAACGACAGTCTTTTCGGGGTTCACGGCGCTGCGCTCGAAGTGCGGTCGCAGCGCATGGGTGTGCTCGCGTCGAACATCGCCAATGCGTCGACGCCGGGTTTCAAGGCCCGTGACATCGACTTCCGGTCGGCGCTCAACGCGATGGAGCACGGGAACGACGACGCGATCTCCAGCGCGATGAAATATCGCGTCCCCAACCAGCCGTCGATGGACGGCAACACCGTCGAGCTTTCCGCCGAGCAGACCGCCTTCGCCGAGAATGCGGTCCAATATCAGACGACGCTGAGCTTTCTGAACGGCCGCATCGGCCAGCTCACGCGCGCGCTGAAGGGAGAATAGACGTGGGCGCTCAGCCGATGACGATCTTCCAGGTGGCGGGCCGCGCGATGTCCGCGCAGCTCATCCGCATGAACACGACCGCGTCGAACCTCGCCAACGCCGGCGGCGTCGCGGGGTCGGAGGCGACCGCCTATCGCACGATGAAGCCCGTCTTCAAGACCAGCTTCGACGCCGCGAGCGGGCTTTCGACCGTCGACGTCCAGCAGATCGTCACCGCAGGCGACGCGCCGGTCAAACGCTACGACCCCGCCAATCCGCTCGCCGACAAGGACGGCAACGTCTTCGACGCCGCGGTCGACGAGACTCGCGAGCTGGTCGACATGATGGAGACGTCGCGGACCTACCAGAACAACGTCGAAGTGATGAACACGGCGAAGAGCCTCATCCTCGACACCATCAAGATGGGCCGATAAATCATGAGCTTCGACAGCACCCTCGCCGGGCTCGGCCTCAGCAATCAGGCCAATGCCGCCGCGCAGGCGGCGACGTCGAATGTCAGTCAGACGACGCTCGGCCAAGCCGATTTCCTCAAGCTGATGACCGCGCAGCTCCAGAACCAGGATCCGTTCGCTCCGGTCGACAATACCCAGATGGTCGCGCAGATGGCGCAATTCTCGTCGCTCGCGGGCATCACCGAAATGTCGACGACGCTGAAGGCGATCGCCGAGAAACTCGGCGCTTCGAGCACCAGCGACGCGGTCGCCTATATCGGCAAGACCGTGCTGATCGAAGGCAATGTCGCCTATGGCCGCACCTCGGGTGGGATATCCGGCGGCATCGAGCTCGGCGGCGACGCGACCGACGTGAAGGTCTCGATCCAGTCCCCCGACGGCCAGGTCCTGAAGACGATCGCGCTTGGGCCGCAGGCCGCGGGCTCGCTGTCGTACGACTGGGACGGGAGGACCGATGCCGGCACGGATGCCGGCGCGGGCCCGTTCAGCGTCACCGTCACCGCCATGTCGGGCGGCGCTCCGGTCGCCGCGCGCAGCCTCGTCTGGGCGCCCGTCCAGTCGGTCTCGACCACTACCGGTTCCACCATCCTCACGCTCCCCGGTCTCGGGGAGGTCCCTGCAACCGCCGTTCGCCAGATCGGCTGAATTCGTCTTTCCAAAGGAGAAACCCGATGTCTTTCTACACCTCGCTTTCGGGCCTTCAGGCCGCCCAGACCGACATGTCGACGATCTCGCACAACCTCGCGAACGTCTCGACCAACGGCTTCAAGAAGAGCAGCAGCATCTTCTCCGATGTCATGGCGTCGAGCCTGTCGGCCGATCCGCGCCACCTGACCGGTTCGGGAGTGGTTCTGCTACAGAACCGCCAGGAATTCGGCGAGGGCAATTTGCGCTCGACGACCTCGACGCTCGACCTTGCGATCTCCGGCGACGGCTTCTTCGCGGTGAAATCGGGCAGCGGCGTCTCCTATACCCGCAACGGCAGCTTTTCGGTCGATGCGCAGACCCACGAGATCGTCGATGCGCAGGGCAGTCGGCTGATGGCTTATCCGGTCGACGCCAACGGCAACGTCAGCGCCACCGGCGCCGACGGCCTGACGAGCGTACGCATCCCCGAGACGAGTGGCGTTCCGGTCGCGACCTCGAAGGTGTCGCTCGGCGTGAACCTCGCATCGGGCGCCACGACGCCCCTGACCGCGTTCAATCCGGCCAATCCGTCGAGCTACAACAACGCGACAGCGACGACGGTCTACGACGCCAGCGGCAATCCGATGACGATGACCAATTATTACGTCCGCGACGAAGCCGCCGACGCCGGCGGATCGACCGGCTGGTCGGTCTACAGCTTCGTAGGCGACCAGCAACTCACCACCGGCGGCGCCACCACGCCGACGACGGTGACCTTCGACGCCAGCGGCGCGCTCACCTCGCCCGCGGCGCCGATCGCCTACGATTCGTTCACCCCGACCGCCAGCGGCATCGCGCAGAGCGTGTCGCTCGATCTCGGCGGATCGACCTCACGCGCCGCGGTCTATTCGGTCGCCTCACGCACCCAGGACGGCTTGTCGATCGGCCAGCTCTCGGGCGTCAGCATCAATGGCGCCGGCGTCATCACCGCCACCTTCTCGAACGGCGAGAGCAAGGCGCTCGGCAAGCTCGCGGTCGCCAACTTCACCGATCCGACCGGGCTCAAGCAGGAAGGCGCCAGCTATTGGTCGGCGACCGGCTTTTCGGGCCAGCCGAAGCTCGGCGCGGCGGGCGAAAGCGGCTTCGGTCGCCTGCTCACCGGCACGATCGAGGGATCGAACGTCGATATCACCGAGGAACTGGTCAATCTGATCGCGGCGCAGCGCAATTTCCAAGCGAACGCCAAGGCGCTCGATACCCAGAGCCAGATCTCGCAGACGATCTTCAACATCCAGTGATCGCGGCGCGCGGGAGCATCTGAATGGACAAACTGGTCTATACCGCGGCGACCGGCCTGCGCAGCCACATGGCGGCGCAGGCGGCGATCGCCAACAACATGGCGAACGCGGCGACGACCGGCTTTCGCGCCGATCGCGTCGTGTTCGACCGGTTGTCGCTGAAAGGTGGCGGCGACGAGCTTTCGTCGCGCAGCCCCACCGGCGAGGAAATGACCGACCTCGATCGCAGCCCCGGCGCGATCGAGCGCACCGGGCGCCCGCTCGACGTCGCGATGACGTCGAACGACGTGTGGATGGCGGTCCAGGCGAACGATGGGGCCGAGGCGTATAGCAAGCGCGGCGACCTCTCGGTGTCGCCTTCGGGAACGCTCCAGACCGGCGACGGCTTTCTGGTGATGGGGGGCTCCGGCCCGATCACGATCCCGCCGTACGACCGGCTGACGATCGGCTCCGACGGTTCGATCTCGATCGTCCCGCAAGGCGACAAGACCGGCGAGCCGCAGATCATCGACCAGATCAAGCTCGCATCCGCCAAAGGCAGCCAGACCGTGAAGGGTCTCGACAATCTGCTGCACGTCAAGGGCGGCGGCGCATTGCCGCAGGATCTGACCGCGAAGGTCGAGGCCGGCGCACTCGAAGGATCGAACGTCAACATGACGCAGGCGCTGGTCGACATGATCGAGAATCAGCGCAGCTACGAGGTACAGGCCAACCTTTTGAAAGAGGCCAAGACCATGGACGAAGGCAGCGCATCCCTGATGCGCATGCCGGGTTAAGGAGCAGCAGGTATGACATCCGCCGCAATGCACATCGCACGGACCGGGCTCGACGCCCAGGACATGCGCATGCGCGTCATCTCGAACAACCTCGCGAACGTGAACACCACCGCGTACAAGCGCGACCGCGCGGCGTTCGAGACACTCGCGTATCAGACCGTGACCTCGCCCGGCGCGCAATCGACGCAGGAAACCAAATACGCGACCGGGCTGAGCCTCGGCACCGGCGTCAAGGTTCAGGGCACCGCCCGGATCGACACGCAGGGCGCGATGCAGACGACAGGCAACAGCCTCGATCTCGCGCTCGACGGCGACGGCTATTTCCAGGTCCAGCTTCCCGGCGGCGATCTCGGTTATACGCGTGCGGGCAATTTCAGCCGCTCGCCCGAAGGCCTACTCATCACCAGCGAAGGCTATCAGGTCCAGCCCGGGATCACCGTCCCCGAAGGCGCGACCGCGATCACCATCGGCCAGGACGGCACCGTTTCGGCGACCGTTCCCGGTCAGGCCGAATCGCAGAATATCGGGCAATTGCAGGTCGCGTCGTTCCCGAACGGCGCCGGCCTCGAATCGACCGGCGACAATTACCTGCGCGAAACCTCGGCCAGCGGCACCGCCAATCTCGGCGTGCCCGGCGAGGACGGTCGCGGCCGCATTCGTCAGGGAATGCTCGAGGCATCGAACGTCAACGTCGTCGAGGAACTCGTCGATATGATCGAGACGCAGCGCGCCTATGAGGTGAATTCGAAGATGATCACCGCGACCGACGACATGCTCAAATTCGTGAACCAGAACGTCTGATGGCCACGCGCGCACCCAACCCGTTTTCGGGACTCTGGATCGAGATCGGGCTCGGCGCGGCGGCGCTCGCGCTCGTCGCGGCGGCGTTCGTGCCGGCGCCGGCCGAAGCCGGACTGTTCGGCAAGAAGAAGCCGAAGGAGGATTTCAGCGTCGTCCGCGCGCCCGTCGCGCCGATCGTGCCGGTGGCGCCGCCGCCGCCAGCGAACGGCGCGATCTTCCAGACGTCGGGCGGCTATGCCGCGCTCTACGAAGGCGCCCGTGCGCGCAATGTCGGCGATCTTCTGACGATCGTGCTCGTCGAGCGCACCGCGGCGTCCAAATCCTCGACCTCGAAGCTTGATTCGGGCGGCGGCTTTGGCCTCGTGCCCCCGTCGACCGGCCCGTTATCGCTGTTCAGCAAAACCGACGCATCGGTCAGTGGCAGCCGCAATTTCGACGGAACCGGCACCGCCGGGCAGGCGAACTCGCTGTCGGGCGAAGTCTCGGTGACGATCGCGCAGGTTCTCCCGAACGGCACGATGCTGGTCCAGGGCCAGAAGCGCGTGACGCTCAACCGCGGCGACGAATTCGTCCAGATCAAGGGGCTGGTCCGCCCCGCCGATATCGATCGTGACAATCGCGTGCTCTCCACCCGCGTGGCCGACGCGCAGATTTCCTACACCGGCAAGGGCGACGTCGCCCGCGCCGGCCGTCAGGGCTGGCTCAGCCGGTTCTTCCAGGTCGTCAGCCCGTTTTGAGGTATCCGATGTTCCGCAATCTCCTCCTCGCGCTCGTCGCTGTTTTTCGCGCTGCGCTGGGCCGCCGCACCAGCCCGCTCCCCCACCCGGCCTCCCATCGAGGATACCGTGTGGGAGGCCGGGTGGGGGAGCGGGCTGGTGCGGCTCTTGCTGTTGCCGCGATCTTCCTCGCGGCAACTCCAGCGAACGCCGATCGGATCAAGGATCTCGGCGGCTTCCAGGGCATCCGTTCGAACCAGCTGACCGGCTATGGCATCGTCGTCGGGTTACCCGGCACGGGCGACGACAATCTCGAATATACCGTCCAGTCGGTGAAGGCGGTCGCGTCGCGTTTCGGGCTGCAATTGCCGGCGAGCGCCAATCCGGGGCTCAAGAACGCCGCGGTGGTGATGATCACCGCCGAACTTCCCGCCTTCGCGAAGCCCGGCCAGCGCGTCGACATCACCGTCGCCTCGATGGGCAAGGCGAAGTCGCTACGTGGCGGCAGCCTGATCCTGACGCCGCTGCTCGGCGCCGACGGGCAGATCTACGCGATGGCGCAGGGCAACCTCGCGGTCGGGGGTCTCGGCGCGGATGGCAAGGACGGATCGCAGATCGTCGTCAACGTTCCCTCGACCGGGCGCATTCCCGAGGGCGCGACGGTCGAGCGCGCGGTCGCAACCGGATTCGCCGACACGCCCTTTCTCACGTTCAATCTCCAGCGCGCCGACTTCACCACCGCACAGAATGTCGCGGGCGCGATCAACCAGCGCCTTGGCGTCGGCTCGGCGCAGGCGATCGACGCGGTCTCGGTCGCGGTGCGGGCGCCGGTCGGCGCCGATGTCCGCGCGACGCTCATGTCGGAGATCGAGAATCTCGACGTCACTTCCGCGGCGCCGTCGGCCAAAGTGATCGTCAACGCGCGCACGGGTACCGTCGTCATCAACGCCGCGGTCCGGGTCGGTCCGGCGGCGGTCAGCCACGGCAAGCTCACCGTCCGGATCGACGAAAGCCAGAAGGTCAGCCAGCCGCAGCCATTCAGCCAGGGCCAGACCGCGGTCGAACAGAAGTCGGGTGTCGCGATCGATGAGGAGCATCGCCCGATGTTCCTGCTCGATCCCGGCCCCAAGCTTGCCGACATCGTCAAAGCGGTGAACGCGATCGGAGCGTCCCCCGCCGACCTCGTCGCTATTCTGGAAGCGCTGAAGGAAGCGGGCGCGCTGAAAGCGGAGTTGATCGTGCTATGACCGGGATACCCTCCACAATCGCCGGCCAGACCGGGATCGACAGCGGCCTCGGCACGAAGCTCGATACGAGCGCGACGAAGGACAATCTCGCGAAGGCGGGGCAGCAGTTCGAAGCGGTCTTCACCGGCATGATGATGAAGGCGATGCGGCAGGCGAAACTCGCCGACCCGCTGTTCGATTCGAAGGCGATCGACACCTTCCGCGACATGCAGGACCAGAAGATCGTGCAGTCGATGGCGGAACACACTCCGCTCGGTATCGGCAAGGCGATGACCGATTTCCTGTCGCGCGCGCTGCCGCCCGCGGCGGATGGTCAACCGGAAATTAACCAGACTTCGTCCACGCCCCCGGCATGAGCGATCTCCTCTCCGTCGGCGCCTCGGGCGTGCGCGCGTATCAGACGGCGCTGACGACGGTGTCGGAGAACATCGCGAACGCCGGCAACGTCGATTATTCACGCCGCAGCGTCGATCTGAACGAGATCGCCGCCGCGGGCGCGGGCCTGACCTATCGCGGCGCCGCCAACGGCATGGGTGTCGTCGTCGGCGCGACGGTGCGCGCGGCCGACGGTTTCCGCTCCGCGGCGGTACGCAGCGCCGGGGCCGATCTCGCGCGGACCGAAGCGGGCTCGGTGTGGCTCGACCGCATCCAGTCCGGCCTGACCGGCAACGATCTTTCGGGGCGGATCGCCAGTTTCTTCAATGCCGCCAAAGCGCTCGCCGCCGATCCCACCTCGACCGCCGCACGCGCGGTGATGCTGGAAAGCGCAGCGAACGTCGCGGCGGGCTTTTCGGCGACCGGCGATGCGCTGGCGCAAACCACCGCCGATCTCGATGCGACCGCCGACCAGGCGACCGCGAGACTCGGCGAACTCGGCAGCGCGCTCGCGCGGATCAACGACGGCCTCGGGCGGACCAGCCCGGGCACCGCGACCGCCGCGACGCTCTCCGACCAGCGCGACCATATCCTCGAAGAGATGAGCGCATTGGTCGATGTGAACGCCACGTTCGATCCGTCGGGTCGCGTCACGGTTCGCGTCGGCGGCAGCGCCGGGCCGGTCCTCGTCGCGGGTACAGAAGCCGGCGGCATCACCTATTCGCGCAACGCCGCGGGTACGGTCGCCTTCACCGTCCACCGCGCGGGCGCATCGTCGACGCTGACGCCGAATGGCGGCGCGCTCGCCGGAATCGCCGACGGCGCGCAGCGCGTCCAGGAGGCGCGCGCCACGCTCGACGGCATCGCAACCGGTTTCGTCGTTGGCGTGAACGCACTTCAAGCCGCGGGCCGTGATCTCAACGGCGCCGCGGGTGCGCCGATGTTCACGGTCGGCAGCGAGCCGACTCACATCTCGCTCGCCATCCACGACCCCGCAGGGATCGCCGCCGCCGCGGTCGGCGAAGGGACGCGCGGCAACGGCAATCTTGCCGGCTTCGAAGCGCTCCGCACTGGAACCGCGTTCGAGACACGTCTGACGACATTGGTCGCCACCAACGGCGCCGCAATCGACGCCCGCGCCACCGTCGCCGCGGCGCAATCGTCGATCCGCGATGGCGCGGTGGCGGCGCGCGACGCGGTTTCGGGGGTAGATCTCGACAATGAGGCGGTCGATCTGCTGCGTTTCCAGCAGGCGTATCAGGCGTCGAGCCGGATCATCCAGGTCGCTCGCGAAACCTTCCAGTCGATTCTGGAGATCCGTTGATGACCGTCCCGCTGTCCACCCGGCTGTTCTACGATCGCGCCGCGTCGTCGATGACATCGCTCACCGCACAGGCCGACCGGCTCAATCTTCAGGTCTCGACCGGCAAGAAATTGCTCGCGCCGTCGGACGACAGCGCCGCCTATCAGCGGCTGCAAGGTCTGGCGCGCGCGACGACCG
The DNA here is from genome assembly GCA_038236185.1 of Sphingomonadales bacterium. GTDB lineage: Bacteria > Pseudomonadota > Alphaproteobacteria > Sphingomonadales > Sphingomonadaceae > Sphingomonas. The sequence goes on from JBBSTE010000009.1 coordinate 65,039, forward strand.
ATGCGAAGACCGATTCCGCCAATGTGACGCTCGCGCAATCGGTGCTGCAACAGGCCGACACCACGCTCACCGCGATCACCGCGCAGCTCCAGCGCGCGTCCGAACTCGTCCTCCAGGCGAGTAACGGCACCGCATCGGCGAGCGACCGAAAAGCGAGCGCGACCGAATTGTCGCAGATCCTCGAATCGATCGTGTCGCTCGCCAATGCGCGCGATACGCGCGGCGGGCCGCTGTTCGGCGGCGCAGGTGACACCGCGGCGGTGACGCAGGCGACGGACGGATCGTTCGGTTTCACCACCGGCGACGCCCCCGCAATCCCGATCGGCGAAGGGCAAAGCGTCCTGCCGAGCAGCAACGCCGCCGCGTTTCTCTCGACCGGCAGCAGCGACATCGGAGCCGCGCTGACCGCGATCATCGCCGCGCTCAACGCGGGCGTCAGTCCACCGACCGGCGCGGTCGACGACCTCAAGACCGTTTCCGATCGCACGATCGCGACGCAGGCGTCGATCGGCGCGCGCGCCGCGCGGGTCGACCTCGTCGCTGCGCAGATGACGACGTCGGCGATCGACCGCGAGGCGACGCGTTCGGGCCTCGAGGATGTCGATGTGACGCAGGCGATCACCGATCTGCAGAAGACGATAACGATTCTGTCGGCGACGCAGGCGAGCTTTTCGAAACTCTCTTCGCTGTCTTTGTTCGATTATCTGCGCTGAGGCGCGATTGGTTAACCCGGCGGTTACACTGTCCGGGTAACCCTCTCTCCCAATAGTTTGATGTTCCTCGGGGGAATCGCATGTTTCCGGCCATTGGCCTCGTCGTCCTCCTCGTCATGGTCTTCGGCGGCTTCGCGTTCACCGGCGGGGCGCTCGGCCCGGTCATGGAGGCGATCCCGCACGAAATGCTGATCATCGGCGGTGCCGCCGCCGGCGCGCTGATCATCGGCAATTCGGGCAAGGAGCTGAAGGCGATGGGCGCGGGGCTCATGAAGGTCTTCAAAGGTCCGAAATACAAGAAGCAGGATTTTCTCGACGTCATCTTCCTGGTGTCGAAGCTCATGAAGATGCTCCGAATGGAGGGCCCGATCGCGCTTGAGCCGCACGTCGAGGATCCCACCTCGTCCGCGGTGTTCGCCGAATATCCCCGTCTCCTTGCCGACCACACGCTCGTCAATCTGATCGCCGATACGCTGCGCCTCGTCGTGGTGTCGTCGGGAACGCTCGACGTTCACGCGGTCGAAGAAGTGATGGACAACACCATCAAGACGCACCACCACGAGGTCGAGGGACCGCACGCGACGCTCTCCAGCCTCGCGGATGCGCTCCCCGCATTGGGTATCGTCGCGGCGGTACTCGGCGTCGTGAAGACGATGGGTTCGATCGACAAGCCGCCATCGATCCTCGGCGCGATGATCGGATCGGCGCTGGTCGGGACCTTCCTCGGCGTGTTGCTCGCTTATGGCATGGTCGCCCCGCTCGCCAGCCGGTTGAAGCAGGTGATCGACGCCGACGGTGCGATCTACACCGTCGTCAAGCAGATCATCATCGCCTCGCTCCACGGTCATCCGCAACCGCTGGTGATCGAAGCGGCGCGATCAGGAATCCAGCACAGGAACCAGCCCGGCTTCGCCGAAGTGTTCGACGGACTCAGGGGGAGATGATGTTTGATCGGCTCACGCCGATAGACGGCACCGGCCGCACGCCGGCAGGCGTCGCATAATGGCGGCCAGGGCCCCACACGGGAGCAACCAGCCTCCCAAGATCATCTACAAGAAGGTCTATATCGAAGGACACGGCGGCCATCACGGCGGCGCGTGGAAGGTCGCCTATGCCGACTTCGTAACCGCCATGATGGCGTTCTTCCTTTTGCTCTGGCTGCTCGGCGCGACGACCGAGAAGCAGCGCAAGGGCATCGCCGATTATTTCGCGCCGACGATAATGGACACGCGCTCGGCGGGTGTCAGCGGATCGGGGCTGCTCGGCGGCGAATCTTTGGTCAGCAAGAACAAGCTCGGTCCGCAGGCTTCGGCGTCGATCATCCAGACGACCGCGATGCCGTCGGTCGGCGACGGCGGGCCGCAGGTGGGAATGGGGCCGAAAGGCTCGCTCAGGAGCCGCGAGGCGCTGGCAGCGGAGGACAAGAAGACCTTCGAGGCGATGCGCCGCACGGTCCTATCCGAGATCGCCGGATCCGCCGAACTCGCAAAGCTGGCGAACCACATCCGCTTCGTCATGACGAGCGAAGGCCTCAGGATCGATCTCGTCGATGATGCGGATTATTCGATGTTCGCGCTCGGCACGACGACGCTCCAGCCCGAGGCGTCGGACCTGATCGGGCTGGTCGCAAAGTCGATCGCGCCGACGCCGAACCCGATCATGATCCGCGGCCATACCGACGCGGTACCTTATGGCGATCCGCGCGCGATGAACAATTGGATGCTATCGTCGGGCCGCGCCGAGGCGACTCGTCGCCGGCTGTCGCTCGGCGGACTCCCCGAACCGCGCTTCAACCGGATCGAGGGGGTCGCCGACCGCGAACCGCTCGTCACCGACACGCCCACCGACCCGCGCAACCGCCGCGTCGCGATCACCTTGCTCTATCGCCAGACGCACTTCGGGGAATAGCGCCCCGCCCTCTTCCGCTCTCGCAACACGCCCTTGGCGGCGCGCGCAAAGCATTGTACGGGCGGCGCTTCGTCCCGGGGGGGATTCGAGTAAGTGCGTCAAATTCAGGAGCGTGGCCGCATGACGGCATCAGCCGTATTGCAGCGATCGCTGGCGACCGCGTCGTTATGCGCCGCCGCGTTGGTGCCGGCGCAGCAAATCCCCTCGGGATCACCACTTTCCCCCGCACCGGCCCGGCCCGCCGCCGCCTCGCGGCTGGCCGGTTCCGCGCCGGTCCTGCCGCTCCACTCGGGCGATCCGATGGCGATTTCGGCGAAGAACGATCCGTTGCTCAGACTCGCGCAGGAAACCGCGCCGCTCGACCTGTTCCGCCGGATCGTCGCGGAGACGATCGCGCGATCGCCCTCGGGCGAGGAGGCGGAGGCGAACCGCGACGAGGCCAAGGCGGGACTCGACGAGGCGAAGGCCGGGCGGCGCCCGACGGTCGATGTCACGATCACCAGCTATCGCGTAATCAGCCGAAACTTCGGCAACAACCCCGAAAACGTGATCGAAGCGGCGCGGCCGGGGCATCGCACCGACAATTTGCTGACGATCGAACAACCGCTGCTCGACATGGGCGGCGCGAGCAACCGGATAAAGGCCGCCTCGGCACGGTTGCGCGGCGCGGATTACGATATCGAAGGCGCGACCGATCGCATCGCGCTCGACACGATCGCGGCGTGGTACGACGTTTTCACGTACCGTTCGCTCGTCGCGCTCTCGACCGCATTCGCGGGGAGCCAGCGCGAGCTGCGCGGCATGGTCGAGGAGCGGATCAAGCGCGGCGTCTCCGCGCCCGCCGATGTCGCGCGGGTCGACAGCTATATCGCGTCGGCCGACGCGCGCCTCGCCCGCTACCGCCGGCTCGAGCAACAGGCCAATGCGCGGTTCGAGGCGCTGACCGGCCATCCGCCGCCCGCCGGCCTCGCGCGCGCGCCCTATGCCGGCGTGCCGATGAGCAAGGATCTCGCTCTGGTGCGCGCCGAGGAGAGCCCGACGGTGCAATCCGCGCGCGCCGCCGCCGACGCCGCGCGCACGGACGCCAAGGCGGCGCGGGCGGATACGCTGCCGACGATATCGGCCGGCATCGACGCGGGCCGCTATGGTGCGATCGAGACCCCGAACGATTACGATGTCCGGGCGCGCATCACGCTGCGTCAGCGCTTCTTCGGCGGCGTTTCGGCGCGCGCGCGCCAGGCCGAGGCGCGCGCCCACGCGACCGAGGCGCGCGCCGATCGCGCCGGGATCGAAGCCGGCCGCGACGCCGAGATCGCCTGGTCCGACGTTCAGGCGCTCGAGGAGCAACGCGACGCGCTCGAGGCGACCTACCTCGCCAGCCGCCGCTCGCGCGACACGATCGCCGAGCGGTTTCGCGTCTCGACCGGCTCGCTGTTCGACGTGATCGGCGCCGAGGACAGCTATTTCGAGACCGCGGGCTCATATCTCCAGGCGGTGACCGAGCTCGACGCCGCGCGCTACGTGCTGTTGTCGCGGACGGGCATGCTGCTCCCCACACTCGGGCTGGCGGGCGCGAAGGCCACCGCGATGGCGAACGCCATCCCGTCCAAACCCGCCGTCCAACCCGTCATAGGACCCAAATTATGAGCGAACACGCGCTCGTCCCCGATCCCGGGCCGCGCTTCGCGCCGTGGTTGTTCGACCCGATGATCGAGAACAAATCGACCTATATCAAGGTCGGCGTGGCGGCGGTGCTGATCAACCTGTTCGCGCTCGCGACCTCTTTGTTCTCGATGGTCATCTACGACCGCGTCGTTCCGAACAATGCGATGTCGAGCCTGGTCGCTTTGTCGATCGGTTTCACCTTCGTCATCATCTTCGATTTCATCCTGAAGACGCTGCGCGCCTATTTCGTCGATATCGCGGGCGCGGACATCGATCTGAAGATCGGCGGCACCGTCTTCGCCAAATTACTGTCGATGCGGCTCGACCTGAAGAAGGGATCGACCGGCGCGCTCGCCGGCTTGATGCGCGAGTTGGAGGCGCTGCGTGACTTCTTCGCCTCTGCGACGCTATCGACGCTCGTCGACGTACCGTTCCTGCTACTGACCGTGCTGGTGATCTGGGCGATCGGCGGCAAGGTCGTGCTCGTCCTGGTCGTCATCATTCCGCTGGTGCTCTTGACCGGCTGGGCGACCAATCCCGCGCTCGAACGGCTGTCGGCGCGGACGATGCGCGAGGGGCTGTCGAAACAATCGGTGCTCGTCGAGACGATCGGCGGGCTTGAGATGGTCAAGGCGGCGGGTGCGGGGGATATCCTTACCGACCGCTGGCTGAACGCGGTGCGCCAGCAATCCGATTCGTCGCTGCGCCAGCGGCTGGTATCGACGATCGCGGTGACCGTCGCGGGATCGTCGAGTACGATCAGCTATGCGGGTGTCGTCATCGTCGGGGTCAATCTGATCGCGGCGCACGAACTGACGACGGGCGGACTCATCGCCTGCTCGCTCCTGTCGGGCCGCGCGATCGCGCCGCTCGCGCAGATTTCGCAATTGCTGACCCGGCTGTCGGCGACGCGCACCGCCTATCGCCAGATCAACGCGATGATGCGCCAGCCGAGCGAAGGCCCGGCGGGCCAGGCGCTCGAGATCGGGTCGCTCGCGGGCAGAATCGAATTTCGCAACGTCACCTTCCGCTATCCGGGCGCTTCGGAACCCGCGCTCAAGGACCTTTCGTTCACGATCGAGGCGGGCGAGCGGATCGCGCTGCTCGGCCGGGTCGGATCGGGCAAGTCGACGATCACCCGGCTGATCCTCGGCCTGTACGAGCCCGAGGACGGGCTGGTGATGATCGACGGCACCGACATCCGCCAGCTCGACCCCGCGACGCTGCGCCGCCGGATCGGGAGCTCGATGCAGGACAATATCCTGATCTCGGGGACGGTGCGCGACAACATCAGCCTCGGCCGCAGCAATGTCGACGATGCCGAGCTGATGCGCGCGTCCGAACTGTCGGGGACGCACCAGTTCATGGGGCAGATCGCCAATGGCTACGACCTGAAACTCGCCGATCGCGGCGAAGGGTTGTCGGGGGGACAGCGCCAGTCGATCGCGATCGCACGGGCGCTCGCCGGCAAGCCGCAGATGCTGGTGTTCGACGAACCCTCGTCGAGCATGGACACGCAGACCGAGACCGGGCTGATCGAGCGGCTGGCGCGCGAAGCGCAGGGGCGCACGCTCGTCCTCGTCACGCATCGTCCCAGCCTGTTGCAACTCGTGCAGCGCGTCATGGTGCTCGACCGCGGGATCATCATCACCGATGGCCCGCGCGATACCGTGATGCAGCAGCTCTCCCGTCCCAAGGTTGCCTGATCGATGACCGATACGACCAATGCGCTCGAGCCCATCGCGCCCGCCAAACCCGGCGCGCTCGAAACCTTCGCCGATCGGATCAAGCCGCGCCAGGCGTCGAACCTCCTGTTATGGGCGATCTTGGCATTCTTCCTGGTCTTCGTCATTTGGGCCAATTGGGCGACGATCGACCGCACCGTGCGCGGTCCCGGTCGCGTCATCGCCAGCTCGCAGCTTCAGACGGTGTCCAACCTCGAAGGCGGGATCGTCGAGCAAATTCTCGTTCGCACCGGACAGGTCGTCCGCGCCGGGCAGACGCTCGTCCGGCTCGACCCGACCGCGAGCGGCGGCGAACTCGGTTCGGGCGAGGCGCAGACCGCGGCGCTGCGCGTCAAGATCGCACGGTTGAAGGCCGAGGTGCTGGGACGCGAACCGGTCTATCCGGCCGCATCGAGCCCCGAAGTCGCCGAGCAGATCGACATCGAGCGCGCGCTCCACAGCGCGCGGATGCAAGAACTCGCCGGCCTCAGCGGCGCGGCGTCGGCGCGCAGCCTTCAGGCGGTGCGATCGGTGAGCGAGGCGCAATCGATCTCCGCGGCGAAGGCGAGCGCCCGCGATGCGCGGCGCACCGAACTGGAGACGATCCGCCCCTTGGTCGAAAAGGGCATCGAATCGCGGCTGACGCTCAATCAGGCCGACAGCGCCGCGACGGTCGCGGCCAACGAAGCGGCGCAGGCATCGACCGCGATCTCGCGGGCGCAAGCGGGCGTCGCCGAGGCGCGCGCGACGCTGTCGCAGGCGCGGCAGGATTGGCGCGCGAAGGCAGCGGACGAACTTGCCGCCGCGCAGAGCGAACTTGCCGCCCGGTCATCGCAGATTCCGGCCCTCGCGGCGCGGCTCGAGCGGACAACGGTGCGCGCGCCGCTCGATGGACGAGTCAATCGCGTCCTGGTGACGACGGTCGGCGCGGCGGTCGCGCCGGGATCGCCGATCGTCGAGATCTCGCCGAGCCTCGACACCTTGCTGGTCGAGGGGCGGGTTCGCCCGCAGGACATCGCCCGCGTCAAGATCGGTCAGCGGGCGCGGGTCAATATCACCGCGTACGATTCGTCGATCTTCGGCGGGATGGACGGCACGGTCGAATCGATGTCGCCCGATGCGGTCGTCGATGAAAAAGCGCAGGACAGCTTCTACATCGTGCGCATCCGGACCAGGGAAAAGGGTCTGAAGGACAAGCAGGGCCATATGTTGCCGATCGGCGCGGGGATGACCGCCGAGGTCAATCTGCTCGGCGATCCGCGCACCGTCATGCAATATATCCTGACCCCGATCACGCGCCTGCGCGAACGCGCGTTCCGCGAATGACGCGCTGACGATGAGGCTTGGCGGGCCGCCGGAGCGAAGCGCCGTGACTTTCTGGCGGCCCGATCCGCGGCTCGCTCCGTTCGTCTCGGGCTATCATCGTTACGCGATCGGCGGCGCGCCGGGTAAGCGCGTCCAGGACGTATTCTATCCGGCGTGGACCAATCTGCGCTTCACCTACGACGCCGAAGGTCCCTGGTCGGTCCGGATCAGACGGCGGTCGTTCGATCCGGTGCCCGAAAGCGCGCTGTTCGGACCGACCAGCCATGCCGGTTATGTCGAGACTTCGCGCGGATGGATGATCGGCGCGGGAGTCACGCCCGCGGGATGGGCGCGGCTGTTCGGCGGCGACGCCTCCGCGGTCGCGGATCGCATCGTGCCGCTCGGCGTGGTCGTCGACGACGCGGAGACGCTGCGCCGCGCGGTGGTCGCCGCCGAGTCTCCGAATGGGGCGTTCGATGCCTGGTTCCTCGACAGGCTGGCCGCGCGACCGCCCGCCGACCCCGCTGTCGATGCGATCTTCCAGCAGATCAACGATCCCGCGATCGTCGAGATCGCGACACTGGCCGCGCGCATCGGCCTTGTGCCGCGTGCGCTGCTGCGGATCACGCAGCACAATTTCGGCTTCGCCCCGAAATTGTTGCTGCGCCGCGCGCGCTTCCTCCGCGCGTTGATCGCGGCGAGCGCCAGCGATCGCGGTGGTTGGGCCGGGGCGGCGCGCGGCGCGGGCTATTGGGACGGTTCGCACTTCCTGCGCGATTGCCACCTGTTTCTCGACCGCAAGCTGAGCGATTTCATCGCGATGGAAAAGCCTCTCAACCGGCTTTCCACCGCCGCGCGCAACGCCGTGCTCGGCGCGCCGATGCAGTCACTGCATACGCCGATCGGCGGCTATTCCTCGTCGCCGTAAATCGCGACCTTGCTCGCGCCGCGCGACGACGTAACGCCGCGATACATGCCCAGCGTCGTGAAGTGCCATGCCATGCCACCGTCCCGTCCGGCGACGATCACGCCGCCCGCTCCGCCGAGCGCCTTCACGTCGGCCATCACAATGTCGGCAGCCGATTGCAGCGTATCGCCGGTAAGGCGGATACGCGCGCAAATCTCGTGCGCGGCGCCCGCGCGGATGAAGACCTCGCCCGATCCCGTCGCCGAGACAGCCGCGGCGCGATCGTCGGCGTAGGTGCCCGCGCCGATTAGTGGCGAATCGCCGACGCGGCCCCAACGCTTGCCGGTCACCCCGCCGGTCGAGGTCGCGGCGGCGACATGGCCCGCGGCGTCGCGCGCCACCGCGCCGACCGTGCCGTATTTCATATCGACGTCGAAGCCGAGGGTGTTGGTCGCCTTGAGCTCGTCATACTGGCGCTGCCGTTCGGGAGTCGCGAACCACGCGGGATCGACCTGCTCGAAGCCCTGCTCGACCGAAAAAGCGTTGGCGCCCTTGCCCGCGAGCAGGACATGCGGGCTTTCCTCCATCACCCGGCGGGCGAGGCTGACCGGATGCCGCGTGCGGGTGACAGCCGCGACCGCGCCCGCCTTGCGGTTGCCGCCGTCCATGATCGCCGCGTCGAGCTCGTTCGCGCCATCGTAGGTGAAGACCGCGCCGCGCCCGGCGTTGAAGCTCGGATCGTCCTCCAGCACCCAGATCGCCGCCTCGACCGCATCGAGCGACGCGCCCCCCGCCGCGAGGATCGCGCCACCTGCATCGAGCGCGCGACCGAGCGCGGCGCGCGCGGCGCCGTCCTGGTCGGGCGTCAGCGTATCGCGCGTGATCTGTCCCGCTCCGCCGTGGACCACGAGCGTCCAGTCGGCATGCGGCGCGCGCGCGGTTGGGATGGCCGACATCAGACGACTACGGGTCGGGGACCGGGCATTCGCGCGGTCGCCGACAGCGGGCGCAACCCGATCAGCGGCCTGAGCCAGCCGATCGATCGCCCGCCGAGATAGAAGGCCCAGCACCCGACGATCGTGGCGGCCACCAGGATCCCGAAGTTGGCGGCCATCGGCAGCCCTGCCGGGATCAGCCAAAAAGCGACGAGCACGATCACCGTCTGATGGATGATATAGAAGGGAAAGACCGCCTCGGTCAGCGTCGCGCGCCAAGGGTGATCCCGGTTCCAGAATCGTTCGGCGATGCCGATCAGCGCGGCGATCGCGCTCCACGCCTGCACCCCGCGCGCGGCGCTGAAAACGCGGTTCCAGGGAAAGGGTACGCGGACGTTGCCGGGCCAGCGAAGTTCCATCCACGCCACGACCGCATAGCTTGCCAGCGCGACTACCAGCGCCGCGAGCCACCAGCGCGCGAACAGCGCGAGCGTAGCGGGGGATTTCGCCAGCCCGAAGCCGAACAGGAACATCGGAAAATAACTCGCATGCGCGACCCAGTCGCCGAACAGCGCGTGAGTCTCGCGTGCGCCGGGGAAAAGGAGGGTCGTGACCGCCACCGCCCACAGCCCGGGTACGACGAACAGCGCGGGCGTAGCGAAGACGCGATCGAACGCGCGTTGCGCGCCACCGCGGATGCGCGCGCTGCTGAACGCCAGCAAACCGGCGAGCAGCAGCGTATAGACCCAGAGATAGACGACGAACCAAAGATGCTGCCACGTCGGCAGGACGATGCCGTGAAACGTGCCGAAACGGAAATAGTCATGCGCAAAGAAATAGGGCAAGCCATGAGTATAGCCGTATTTGCTCGCCACTTCCGCCCACGGCTGCGGCGGGACGACGACGAACACGCCGACCAGCAAGGGAACCAGCAAGCGTTTCGACCGGTTGCCCGCGAACGCGCCGACGTGGCGGCTGCGCGCGAGAAGCGCCCGGCTCGCATAGCCCGAGACGACGAACAGCAACGCCAGCCGCCAAGGGTTGGTCGCAAGCATCGGTACCGCGACCCAATCCTCGATCTGGAGCTTCACGTGGAAGTTCCACGGCACGAAGACCATGCCGACATGATAGAAGATCAGCAGCGCGAATGCGCCGATCCTGAGCCAGTCCATGCCGTAATGCCGGGTCATCGCCGCCGCTTTACGGGGCGGGGCCGGATGCCGCAAGGCGGCCGCCTAGCGCTTGATCCGTGGCATCCCCATGAAATCGCGCTTCCCCAGTTTCACTCCCTTTGCGCGCAGGATCGCGTAGGCGGTGGTCGCGTGGAAATAGAAATTGGGCTGCGCGAAGGAGAGCAGGAAATTCGCGCCGGTGAACGGCATCATAGTCTCGCCGAAGCGGAATTCGGTAGCGGCGTCGGCCAGCGAATCGAAATCGTCGCGATCGATCGCCTCCAACTCCGCCATCGCGTCGCGCAGCTTGGCATGGAGCGATGCAAAGTCGGTCGGCCAGGGCTTCAGGTCGGGCGAATAGGTGCCGCTGCGCACCCCGGCGATCGCGCCCACCGAATGTTCGGCGCAGGATTTCACCTGATAGCCGAACGGCAACATGTCGGGCGCGAGCCGCGTGTCGATCAGGTCTTCGGGCGCGATCCCCTTTTCGGCGCAATACGCCTCGGCCTTGTCGAGCAGGGCATCGACCGCACGCAGGATCTGGAGGTTCGACGGGATCGTCGCATCGTAAAGGGAAAGCGCCATCGTCCTGCTCCTGACCGTTTCTGAGAATGCTATGGCGCACGTGGCGCGTTGCCGCCAGTGGCGCTATATGCAACGCGAACTCGCGAGGAATCCCATGTCCATCCGTCCCTGGCGCGACATCACGCGCCGCAAGAGCCGCCAGATCATGGTTGGTAACGTTCCCGTCGGCGGCGACGCGCCGGTCACCGTCCAGACGATGACCAACACGCCGACCAGCGACGCGAAGGCGACGATCGACCAGATCCGCCGCTGCGAGGAGGCGGGGGTCGATATCATCCGCGTCTCTTGCCCCGACGTCGAGAGCACCGCGGCGCTGAAACAGATCGTGCGCGCCAGCCGCGTGCCGATCGTCGCGGACATCCATTTCCACTACAAGCGCGCGCTCGAAGCCGCCGACGCGGGCGCCGCTTGCCTGCGGATCAATCCCGGCAACATCGGCTCAACCGAACGCGTCAACGAGGTGGTGAACGCCGCGCGCGCCAACGGCTGCGCGATCCGCATCGGCGTGAACGGCGGCAGCCTCGAGCGCGACCTGCTCGAAAAATACGGCGAACCCTGCCCCGACGCGCTCGTCGAAAGCGCGCTCGATCATATCAAATTGCTCCAGGATCGCGATTTCCACGAATTCAAGGTCGCGGTGAAGGCGAGCGATTTCTTCCTCGCGGTCGCCGCCTATCAGCAACTCGCCGAGCAGGTCGATTGCCCGCTGCATCTCGGCATCACCGAGGCGGGCGGGTTCGTCGGCGGCACGGTCAAGTCCGCGATCGGGATCGGCACGCTCCTCTGGTACGGCATCGGCGACACGATCCGCGTTTCGCTCTCGGCCGAACCCGAGGAAGAGGTGCGCGTCGGCTTCGAAATCCTTAAATGCCTCGGCATCCGCAATCGCGGCGTCCGCGTTGTGAGCTGCCCGAGCTGCGCGCGGCAGGGCTTCGACGTGATCCGGACGGTGCAGGCGCTGGAAGAACGGCTCCAGCATATCCGCACCCCGATGTCGCTGAGCGTCCTCGGCTGCGTCGTCAACGGCCCCGGCGAAGCGCGCGAAACCGATATCGGCATCACCGGCGGCGGCAACGGCAAGCATATGGTCTATCTGTCGGGCGTCACCGACCATCACGTCCAGGACGGCGAGATGATCGAACATATCGTCAAGCTGGTCGAAGCGAAGGCGGCGGAGATCGACGCGAGCGAGGCGGTGCCGCAAGCCGCCGAGTGACCTTTCGTTAGCCATTCCGGCTAACCCTGTCGCAAGCGATATCCGTGTACCGGGTGGCATGAAGTTTGCGCTGCTGCTGGTTACCGTGATCGGGATCGCGATCGGGCTGATGATTCCCGGCGCCCCCACCGCCCCCGCGCCACCCCCTGCCACAGCCGCCGCTGCGGTCGCGCCTCCGGTCGATCGCCCCAAGGAAACCGTGCTCGATCGCGCCGCCAACGGGCATTTCTACGCCGTCGCCGACGTCAATGGCGAACCGATCCGCTTCGTTGTCGATACCGGCGCGACCATCGTCGCGCTGACGCAGGAGGATGCGAAGCGCGCGCATATCGCGTTCGACCTGGCGCAGTTCCGCGCGATCGGCCGCGGCGCGAGCGGCGAGGTGATGGGGCAGGCGGTGTCGATCGACGCAGTGGTGCTCGACGGCAAGCGCGCGACCGGTGTGCAGGGCGTCGTTCTCGCCAACAGCGACATGTCGCTGCTCGGCCAGACCTATCTCGCGCAGATCGACACCGTCCAGATCAAGGGCGACGAGATGCGGCTGAAGTAAGCCGCGTGACGACGGACGACGGCGCGGCTAACGCCGGGCGATGCGCCCGGTAACGCCTGCCTTCGCCTTCATGGTCGCCGCGATCGGGATCGGGACGTTTTCGATCATGGACGCGGTGATGAAGGGGCTCGTCCTCGCGATCGGCGTCTACAACACGATGCTGTGGCGCTCGGCCGGCAACGTCGCGCTTGGCGCCGCGGCCTGGGGCGTCGTCGGGTACCGGCGGCCGAGCCATCGCGCGATCGTACTCCATCTGACGCGCGGCAGCGTCACGTGCGCGATGGCGCTGCTGTTCTTCTGGGGGCTGGCGCGGGTGCCGCTGGCGCAGTCGATCGCGCTGGCGTATATCGCGCCGATCCTTGCGCTGATCCTCGCCGCTTTCTGGCTTAAGGAGCATGTCAGTCTGCGCGTCATCGTCGCCGCGATTGCGGCGAGCGCAGGGATCGCGATCATCCTTGCGGGGCAATCGCAGGCGCGGCTCGGGCATGAGGCGTTCGTCGGGACGGTCGCGATCCTCGTCTCGGCGGTACTTTATGCGATCAACATCATCCTCACCCGGATGCAGTCGCTCGCCGCGCGTCCGGCGGAGACGGCGTGTTTGCAGTCGTTGGTCATCTTCACCTTGCTGTTGTTCGCCGCGCCTTGGTTCGCAGTCGTCCTGCCGACGGCGCAACTTCTGCCAATCGCGGGCGCGGCGTTGCTTGCGTTCGTATCGATGATGATGCTGAGCTGGGCCTATGCACACGGCGAGGCAGGATATCTTGCGATGACCGAATATACGTCATTCGTTTATGCCGCCGGGCTCGGCTGGCTGATCTTCGGCGAGCATGTGTCGCCGTTCACCCTCATCGGCGCCGCGGTCATCGTCGCGGCGTGCGTCTATGCCGCGCGGCGACGCGACATTGCCGCGCACGCGATCGAGATGGCGGCATGAGCGTTTCGGTCCGCCCCGCAATCGCCGAGGACGTGCCGACGATCCTGCGCTTCGTGTGCGAACTCGCCGAGTACGAGCGCGAGCCCGACGCGGTCGTCGCGACCGAGGAAATGCTGCGCGCAGCGCTGTTCGGTGAGCGGCCCGCTGCGGGAACCCATCAAAGTACTACTTTGATGGGACCCGCCGCCGAAGCCCTGATCGCCGAACGCGATCAGGGCGCGATCGGTTTCGCGTTGTTCTTCCACAATTTCTCGACCTGGAAGGGGCGGCGCGGACTGTATCTCGAAGACCTGTATGTCACGCCCGACGCGCGCGGCGGCGGCGCGGGCAAGGCGTTGCTGGCGGCGCTGGCGAGCTTGGCGCTCGATCGCGGTTGCGCGCGGTTCGAATGGTCGGTGCTCGACTGGAACACGCCCGCGATCGATTTCTACCGCGCGATCGGCGCGGTGCCGCTTGAGGAATGGACGATCCAGCGAGTCTCGGGCGCGGCGCTTTTAAAGCTCGCCGGGCGCCAATGATGGCGTGGCTGTGGCTCGTCATCGGTGGCGTGTTCGAGGTCGGGTTCACGACCTGCCTTCGCTATGTCGATGGCTTCCGCAACGTGCCCTGGACGATCGGGTTTCTCGCGTCGGTCGCACTGTCGATGACGCTGCTCGAAGCCGCATCACGCTCGATCGCGATGGGGACGGCCTATGCGGTTTGGGGCGGGATCGGCGCGCTCGGTACGGTCATCGTCGGGATACTCTGGTTCGGCGAACCCGCGACGCCGCCGCGGATCCTGCTGATCCTCGGTGTCGTACTGTGCATCGCCGGGCTGAAACTGACCGGGGGTAAGTGATGGCGGACAACGGGCTGGTCGCGTGGGTCGCCGAAGCGCTGGAGCCGTCCGGCACCGTCACGAGCCGCAAGATGATGGGCGGCGCGACACTCTATCTCGACGGGACGATCTTCGCGATCGTCGCGTCGGCTGGCGGGCTGTGGTTCAAAAGCGATGCCATGGGCGACGCTGCCTGAGACGCGATCGGCGCCGAGCGGTTCGCCTATACCTTCCCCGATGGCCGCACCGGATCGATGAACTATCGCCGCGCGCCTGACGACGCCTACGACGATGCCGATGCAATGCGCGAATACGCGCGACCTGCGATCGAGGCGGGGCTGCGCGCGCCGAAGAAGAAATCGCGCCGAAAGCAGACCTAACCCTTCATCGCCTTGGCCCGCTCGATCGCTTCGATTGTCACGCGCCGCGCTTCGTCGGCGCCGCCCCAGACGCCGATGCGAACCCACTTCTTCTTCTCCAGGTCCTTATAGTGGGTGAAGAAATGCTCGATCTGATCGAACACGATCTCGGGCATGTCGGCACGTTCTGCGACATTGGCGTAATAAGGGAAGGTATCGTTCACGGGGACGCAGACGAGCTTCTCGTCGCCCCCCGCCTCGTCCTCGAGGTTAAGCACCGCGATCGGGCGGGCGCGGACGACGCAGCCGGGGATGAACGGCGAGCGCGCCACCACGAGCGCGTCGAGCGGATCGCCGTCGGGGCTGAGCGTATGCGGTACGAAACCGTAGTTCGCGGGATAGCGCATCGGCGTGTGGAGGATGCGATCGACGAACAGGGCTCCGCTGGCCTTGTCGAATTCGTATTTCACCGGCTCGCCGCCGGTCGGGACTTCGATGATGACGTTCAGATCGTCGGGCGGGTTTTTGCCGACGGGAATCAGGTCGATACGCATGAGTTAGTCCTGAAAAACAGCCGTTCGGGCTAAGCCTGTCGAAGCCCTGTCCTTCCCGTCAGTAGGAAGAAGAACGACAGCCCTTCGACAAGCTCAGGGCAAACGGGATTTGAATTCTGCGTGCCGCTATCGCGGCATCAGCAACCGATCCAGGCCATTCTCTCCGGTGCCGGTCTTTTCGAGGCGCGGGTAGCGAAGGCCGCCGTGATAGTCGAGGCCGACGTCGCGATAGACGTCGCCGTCCTTCACGATCAGCGCTATAGGCGTTTTCGTGCCTTTGGCGGCGGTGATCGCGGCGCGCATCCGTTCTGGGGTATAGGCTTCACCGCCGACCGACAGGATTTTCGTGCCGACCGTCAGCCCCGCATCGAACGCCGCCGATTGCCACGTGACCCCGGTCAATTCGCCCTTGTCGCCCCCGCGCGAACCACCGTTGCCGACGACGAAACCGCCCGAATAGGTGAAATCGACGAACTTGCGGGTCTTTTCGTTATGCTTGAACGCGGGGGTCGCCTCGGGTGTGTAGATCAACTTGTAGCCGTTGCGTTCGAAGCCCGCGAGAGGCGCCCCCGCGGCGTGCTCGGTCAGCCGTTTTGTCAGATACGCTTTCCAATCGTACGGCTGGATGCCGTTCAGCGTCGCCGCGACATCGTCGAGCGTATAGGTCAGCTCGCCCCAGTCGCCGTCGCGCACCCCGAAGAACGCCTTGGCGAAATCGTCGATCGATCTCTTGCCCCCCGACATCTGACGCAGCAGCGAATCGACGTCCATCCAGACGAGCAGACCTTCGTTGTAATAATCCTCGCTGCGCTGCCAGCTCGTCCAGCCTTTCGGCCTGCGCTGCGAAATGATCGGATCGTTGGTCGTGTCGAGCAGGTCGCGCCACTGCCGCGCGGGCTGGCTGTCGTAGCTCGCCATGATCGACGCGTACTGATCGAGCGTGTCCTGTTTCGACACCAGTCCGGAACGCGCCTGGAGAACGTACCCCCAGAATTGCGTCTGCCCCTCGTACACCCACAGCAGCGAATCGCGCATCGGCATGCGGTAGTCGGGAGTCCACAGATCGGCGCCGCGGCGGAACTTGCCGTTCCAGCTATGCGTGAATTCGTGCGGCAGCAGGTTGCGGCTGCCCGGTCCTTCGTCCCATTTGGTGAAATAGCCGGTCTTCACCCCGTCCTCGCTCGACCGATGATGCTCGAGCCCGATTCCGCCGAGGCGGTCGCTGATCGACAGCAGGAAATCGTAATGATCGTAATGCTGCGCGCCGAAGGTCTTCACCGCCTGTTCGACGAGGCGCTTGTGCGCGGCGATCTGTTCTGGCGTCGCGGCGAGTTCGGCGGGGGTGTCGGCGAAGACGTCGAGATCGACCTTGGGCGTCAGCGGCCAGACCTTGGAATACTTCCCCGCGAGAATCGGCGAATCGACCAGCGTCTGGTAATTGGCGAGTTCGTAGGCGTAGGTCGATCCCGTCACTTTCGCGCGAAGCGCCCCCGCCGCGGTCCAGCCCGCAGGGTATTTGACGGTCATGCGGATCGGGATCTGGCGGGTGAAATAGCCCGCCGGGTAGAGGCTGACCGAATTGGGCTGCAGGCTGAGCATCGCCGGTGTCGCGACGATGCGGCCCTGGTTCGTTTTGGTCGCCGAGATGAACTGGAACGCGATGTCGAGCGACTTCGCATCGTCGGGCACGTCGATGTGGAAGGCATAGACGTCGACCGGGTCGCGCCTCCACGCGAGAGGCTTGCCGTTCGCCTTGATGACGAGACCCGCGACCTTCTCGATCTGCCCGGTCGGCGAATGATTGCCCGGTAGCCATTTGGGATAGAGCAACGTCATCGGTCCGGCTTTCGCGACCGGGATCGTCTCGGTCACGCGGACGATGCCGCGCAGCGTGTCGGTGGTATCGACCGTAAGGTCGATCGTGCCGGGGTAAGGCACGTCGGCGGCGGGTGGGATCGTGTCGACGATCGGTACCGGTTGCGGCGCGCTGTTACCCGCTGGGACTTGCGCGGTGGCGATGGCGGAGGTGGCGAGAAGCGCGGCGGCGAGAATATAGTGGGTCATGCCCGGCGCTTAGGCGCATGAAAGGACAGCCGTCCAGTCCCTTACCCGCCGCCAAGCGCACCGACCGCGAAGGCGATGACGCCGAGGTTGTAGACGAACGCGGCGAGCGCCTGCCCCGTCGCGATCCGGCGTATCCGCCGCGACGTTATCTTCACGTCCGAGGTCGCGAACGCCATTCCGAGCGTCACGCTGAAATAGAGGAAGTCCCAATAATCGGGCTCGTCGCAATCCTCGAATTTCAGGCCGCCAGCGTCTCCCTCTTCTCCCTTGGCGTAGAAGAGGTGCGCATAGTGGAGCGCGTAGATGACGTTCGAGAACAGCCAGGCGAGCGTCAGTGTCGCGATCACGAGCCCCTTGGCGAGCGGGTCCTTGCTGTCGCCAATGACCGCGCCGACCGCAAGCAGGATGACGAGCGTGACGAGCGCGGTGAAGCCGAGGAGGAAGGTCCGGTTCGCATCGTTCGCGCGGGTCGTATCGCGCATCTTTGCCGCCTCGCCGTTGCGGAACAACGGGGCGAGCGAGATCAGAAAGACGATCGCCGCGCCGTCGAACGCCGCCATCACGCCGCGTTCCAGCCCGAGCGTCGGGATGGCGGCGGCAGTCCCCGCGACGAACAGCGCAAGAAACATCAGGAATCGCGGCGGCGCGATCTTCTTGCCGAGTTGCCAGCCAGTTTCGCGCCCTGCCATGCAACGCGTGGTAGCGCGAAGCGCCCGCCTCGCCTAGAGACCTGCCGCAATCATGGCCCGTATCGAGACCCCGCGGCGCGTCCGCGGCACCCAGGACATTTTCGGCGACGAGCAACGGCGTTTCGCGCATGTGCTCGAGACGTTCGATCGCGTGCGCAAGCTGTACTGTTTCCAACGCGTCGAAGTGCCGGTGTTCGAGGATACGCAGGTGTTCGCGCGGTCGATCGGCGAGACCACCGATGTCGTGTCGAAGGAAATGTACACCTTCCCCGATCGCGGCGGGGATTCGCTGACCCTGCGCCCCGAATTCACCGCGGGAATTTGCCGCGCGTATCTGACCGAGGGCTGGCAGCAATATGCGCCGCTGAAGCTGGTCTCGTCGGGCGCGGTGTTCCGCTACGAACGCCCGCAAAAGGGGCGCTATCGCCAGTTCCACCAGATCGACGCCGAGGTGATCGGCGCGGCGGAGCCCGCGGCGGATGTCGAATTGCTGGTGCTGGCGGATCAGTTGCTGCGCGAACTCGGCATCGAGGGTGTGACGCTCCAGCTCAACACGCTGGGCGATGCCGAGACGCGCGACGCGTGGCGTGCGGCGCTGGTCGGGCATTTCGAGGCGCATCGCGGGGAATTGAGCGAGGATTCGCTGGCGCGGCTGGAGAAGAATCCGCTGCGGATTCTGGATTCGAAAGACCCGCGCGACCGGCCCGCCGCCGATAGCGCGCCCGATATTGATGCCTTTCTGACGGACGAGGCGCGGGCTTTTTTTGATGCCGTGATCAAGGGGCTTGATGCTGCCGGCGTGGACTTCGAGATCAATTCCCGCCTTGTCCGTGGTCTCGACTATTATCGCCACACGGCGTTCGAGTTCGTCACCGATCGGCTTGGCGCGCAAGGCACGGTGCTCGCGGGCGGCCGCTACGACGGGCTTGTAGGGAGCCTAGGCGGGCCGGCAACGGCGGGCGTTGGCTGGGCGGCAGGCGTCGAGCGGCTCGCCATGTTGTTGGAGGAGCCGGATCGCGAGCGACCCTTGGTTGCAGTCATACCCGAGACGCACGAGGCAGAGACTATAGCGATCAAAGTGGCTGGCTCATTGCGTTCCGCGGGTCTTAGCGTGGACTTGCCGTACCGTGGCAACGCGAAAAGGCGCTTTGAACTTGCCGCCAAGGCTCAAACGTTAAGCCGAGTTCTGGTGACAGCGCCTCGCTTCTTGCCTGACGGTCGGGCGAATATCGGTATTTCAGTGCGCGCTAATCACCAGCATGAAGCTGGCGACAGCTTGATCGAAGAAATTCTCGAAGCACTTAGAGTTCGGTTTGTCATCGAGAGTCATCTTCTGAAGCCGTCAGGGAGCCAGTACGACGCCGTCATGTGGCCTAAGATTCCATGACCACCATCTCCCCCGATCGCATCCGCCAGATCGAGGCGCGGCGTGACGAGCTAGCCGCGTTGATGGCGACGGGCGATCTTGCCGGGGATCGCTTCGTCCAGGTGTCCAAGGAATATGCCGAACTCGAGCCGGTCGCGGTCGCCGCGTCCGAGGTGCGGCGGCTGCGCGCCGAGGCGGAAAGCCTCGTGTTCATGACCGACGATGCCGACCCCGAACTCCGTTCGATGGCGGAAGAGGAGTTGCACGAGAACAAGGCCGCGCTCGCCACCGCCGACCGTCATCTCGCGCTCGCGCTTCTGCCGCGCGATGCCGCCGACGAGCGATCGGCGATGCTCGAGGTTCGCGCCGGCACCGGCGGCGACGAGGCGGCGCTGTTCGCGGGCGATCTGTTCCGGATGTACCAGCGCTATGCCGAAGCGCAGGGCTGGCGGGTCGAGCTGATCTCGTCGTCGGCGTCGGACAGCGGCGGGTTCAAGGAAGCGGTCGCCTCGGTCGAGGGCAAGGGCGCGTTCGCCAAGCTGAAGTTCGAAAGCGGCGTCCACCGCGTCCAGCGCGTCCCCGTCACCGAGAGCGGTGGCCGCATCCACACCTCCGCCGCGACCGTTGCGGTGCTGCCCGAGGCGGAGGAGGTCGACGTCCAGATCGACGACAAGGATTTGCGGATCGACATCTACCGGTCGTCGGGGCCGGGCGGGCAATCGGTCAACACCACCGATTCGGCGGTGCGGATCGTCCATATCCCCACCGGGCTGACGGTGATCCAGCAGGACGAAAAGTCGCAGCACAAGAACAAGGCGAAGGCGATGCGCGTGCTGCGCACCCGGCTCTACGAACAGGAGCG
>JBBSTE010000010.1:0-73760 GCA_038236185.1 Sphingomonadales bacterium
GGCTTCCCATGGCTCTTGGGAAAATACCGCTCAAGCCGCGCCATCTGCTCGTCCGTCAGCCAGTAAAGGTTGCTCATGCCCAGTCTCCTCACGGAGCCTGAATCAGATCATGCCGCTCGGATCAATGGGTCCTGACCCTAGATCGACAGCGTGTAAGCGCATCACCGTCGGTGATTTAAGGATCACGTCGCGATTGAAAACCGGCCAAATGGGCGGAGAGGTGGATTTTCATGTCAGACTAGAGCTAAGTCACGTTATGGCTGTCGGCTCTCACTTCGCGGTTCACCCATCGCTCGCGCCCGTTCTCGAAACTGTCCTGGATGCGGTCGTTGTAATCACCCCGCATGGCCAGATTTGCGGATGGAACCGGGTGGCAGAGCACGTCTTTGGTTGGTCAAACGCCGAGGCAAACGGCAAGTTATTGGCCGATTTGATCGTGCCCGCGGCTCATCGAGCAGCCCACGCCAAGGGTCTTAGTCGGCTAGCTTCTGGCGGGACAGCGCGGGTTTTGAACCGCCGCATTGAAATCAGCGCCATATGCCGGGATGGGCGTGAGATACCGATCGAGTTGTCCATAACCACCGCGCCAAATGGCGCGGGCACCGTTTTCGTCGGCTTCATTCGCGATATTTCTGACCGGCGAGATGCCGAGGCGCGCTTGGCCCGCCAGGCTCTGGAAACGCGGCTGATGTTCGAAATCGCCCAGTTCGCAGCGGATTCGGAGTCGTTTGAAAGTGCGTTGGCAAGGGCCCTCGAAGCTATCTGCGAGATCACTGGTTGGCCGGTAGGACATGCATTCGTGGTCTCGGCAGCGAGCCCGTGCGCTTTGGTCTCGTCGGCCGTTTGGCACGAAGCGCAGCCGGGGTTGGCCGACGCCCTGCAAAAGGCGACAGAGAGCATTAACTTTGATTCGGGCGTCGGTTTGCCGGGTAGAATACTCCGATCGGGCGAACCACAGTGGATATCGAACACCGACGCCGACGGAAACTTCCCTCGCCGCGGCAAGGGATTTCTCGGAGCTTTCGGGTTCCCGCTAAAGCGAGATCGCAAGATTATAGCTATCCTGGAGTTTTTTTCTCAATCGGCAGCTCCTCCCCAGCCGGAGATTTTGCTCACCGTTAGAGCGCTGGGTGAGCAAGTAGGAAGGGTGTTCGAACGTAACCGCACGCTGGACCATCAACGGCTTCTCCTGCGCGAACTCAATCACCGCGTTAAAAACATCTTAGCTGTGGTGCAGGCGATCGCCCAGCAGACCTTCCGCAGAGCTGGTTCGGTCGATGAAGCTTATTCGACCTTCCGCGGCCGTCTCATGGCTGTGGCACACGCTCAAGACGTGCTGGTATCCCAAAAGCTCGGCCACGCCGCGCTGCGGCAGGTGATCAAGGGCGCGCTCAAGGGTTCAGGTGTCGCCGAGGACCGCTTCACGATTACCGGGCCGCGAGTACCCGTCTCCGCGCGAAATGCCGTAACTGTCTCGTTGGGGATTCACGAGCTTTGCACGAACGCCTTTAAGTACGGGGCCTTGTCGGCCGAGTGCGGACGTGTGGTGGTCAGTTGGGACGAAGCCATTGTTGACGGCAAACCACATTTCGTTTTCGAATGGCGTGAGGAAGGCGGGCCGGCGGTGAATCCTCCCTCACGTACCGGCTTCGGGACAAGCCTGCTGGAACGCGGATTGGCCGGAGAGCTCGGCGGTAAAATTCATCTCGATTATGACACCAAAGGATTGGTTTGTCGGTTCACGGTACCCCTCCCTTCGGCCTAGATGTCCCGGGGGTCGGGCTCCTGTGTCCGCAACGCCACATCGAACACAAAAAAGGGGGGGGCGGAACCATAATCTAGGCCGTGCCATTCCAGTCGCGAGGCACGAAGGGGTAATTTCTGTGGATCAAGTGCAGCCAATTTTGGTCGTCGACGACGAGACGTTATTAAGGATCGATATCGTCGATGTCCTTCAGGCGGGCGGCTTTACCGTCAATGACAGCGCGGATGGTGACGCCGCGCTGTCTGAAATAGACGGTCGCGAAGTTCTGCACGGCTTGGTGACGGATGTGAATCTCGAATCAACCGTCGACGGATGGCAGGTCGCCCGACATGCTCGTTTGAAGTTTCCATCCCTGGCAGTAGTTTACATCAGTGGCGATAGCGCGGGAGATTGGCCGTCGGAAGGAGTGCCCAACAGCATAATCTTGCAAAAGCCCTTCGCAGACGCTCAGCTATTGGACGCGATAACGACCTTACTGCGTGAGGCCGGGCCGCAACCGCCGTCACCGGAGTGATCGCAGGCTCGTTCCGAATCTAATGTCGCAAAGCTTGGCCTCCTCAGATTAGCGGTCTGCGCACGGTGGGCAAAAACTGTTCGCTGTGGACCGGAGATAATGCCGATCAGGCGACCTCTGTTTAGGGGAGGGCTACCCGTTTAAGGGTTGCGTAACCGCCGGGCGGACGGCGCGTTCGCGCGTGCAGCAACTGGACGGCATAGGGGAGCCATGATCGGGGCAGGCCTCTCCCCTTGGTGGCAGTCTGCCGACCGGCAGCTTTACGCCGCCTGAAATCCGGCAGTCCGCAGGCGGCCCAGATCGCGTCGAAAAGCGTTTGCTCAGCGTGGCAGGTTTCAGGAAGTCTAATTTCTGTGCTGACCGGCAGAGATTGGGCGATAGCTGCCGCTGGTCCAAAAAAGCCGCAGCGTCGCCGCCGCGGCCCCTTTGCCTCACATCCCGCCGCGGCAAAGCCGCGTCGTCGGACGCGCTTTGCGCGCCGGCCGGGGTTTCGGCCGAGACGCGGATTAGCTTGTCGCTAATCCGCTGCCTCAACCCTCGTAATCCGCCCCGAGATTCTGATTCCTTGGCGGCGCCGCAGCCGTCAGCCGCAACGCCTCCGCAGACGCCGCGAGCGAGCCGACCGCGTCGGCCTCGTCCTCGTCGTCGATCTGGACGCGCTGGAGCATCTGGACCGCGGCTTCGTGGAGTTCTTTCGGCTTCACCGTCTGCTCGGCGATTTCGCGGAGCGCGACGACGGGGTTCTTGTCGCGATCGCGATCGATCGTCAGTTCCGCGCCGCCCGACACCTGCCGCGCGCGTTGCGCGGCGAGCAGGACCAGATCGAACCGGTTGGGAATCTTGTCGACGCAATCCTCGACCGTGACGCGCGCCATGGACGCTTTCCTTCGTAAAAATACCGCTGAATGAAGGCGCGGCACTTAGGTGCGACCGCCCGATGAGTCAAGGAAAGCACGCTTGCCGCGCGCCGTCCGCCCGTTCATCACGCCCGGCGATGGCCGAGCCCCCTGCCCAACCCGTTTTCACCGTCGCGGGCAACGCGCTGACCTTGCTCGACACCGGTCCGCGCCGCCTCGCCGCACTGCTCGCGCTCATCGAGGGCGCGAAACGTTCGCTGCGTATCCTCTATTATATCTACGCCGACGACGATTCGGGGCGGAAGGTCAACGCCGCGCTGATCGCAGCGGTGGAACGTGGCGTCGCGGTATCGCTGATCGTCGACGGCTTCGGCAGCGACAAGGCGTCCGACGACAAATTCTTCGAGCCGCTGAAAGCGGCGGGTGTGGATGTCTGCCGCTTCTCGGCGCGACCGGGGCGGCGCTACCTGCTGCGCAACCACCAGAAGCTCGCGCTCGCCGATGAGCAGCGGATCATCATCGGCGGCTTCAACGTCGAGGACGATTATTTCGGCACGCCCGCCGGGCAGGCGTGGCGCGATCTGGGGCTGCTCGTCGAGGGCAATGCGGCGGGGCGGATGGCGGGCTATTTCGATGCGCTCGACGAATGGATAAAGCGGCCGAAGGGCAAGCTGCGCCATCTCAACGAAAGCCTGTCGCGCTGGAGTGAGACCGAGGGGCCGCTGCGCTGGCTGATCGGCGGGCCAACGCGGCGGCTGTCTCCGTGGGCCAGGACGGTGCGCGCCGACATGCGCGCGGCGGCGCGGACGATCGACGTGATCGCGGGTTATTTCACGCCAAGCCCGTCGATGCTGCGCCGGCTCGACAAGGCGGCGCAGCGCGGCGGAGCGGTGCGCGTCGTCACCGCCGCGAAATCGGACAACAATGCGACGATCGCGGCGGCGCGCTTCACCTATGCCGGGCTGCTGCGCAAGGGCGTGCGGGTGTTCGAATATCAGCCGACCAAGCTCCACACCAAACTCTATGCGATCGACGACAGCGTCCATATCGGCAGCGCCAATTTCGACATGCGCAGCCTGTTCATCAATCTCGAACTGATGCTCAGGATCGAGGATGCCGCGTTCGCGGATCACGTCCGCGGTTACATCGACGGCGAGGTCGCGAAATCGGCGGAGATCACCGAGTCGGTGTACAAGCGCGAGACCGGCGTGTGGCAACGGGTGAAGCAGCTCGGCGCGTATCTGCTGGTCGGGGTGATCGATCCGGCGATTTCGCGCGGGCTGAATTTCGGGATCGACGAGTGAGGACCATCCGCCCAGAACCATCCGCCGTCATTCCCGCGAAGGCGGGAATCCAGACTGGCTGGCCTGAGCGACACTATCGAGATATCAGAAATTATGGATCCCCGCCTTCGCGGGGATGACGACCGGGGTTAAATCCTCGATCCGTCTCAGCCCTTATACCCCCAATACAGCTGCGCCGGCGGTACGTTCCACCATTCCATCCCGTGGTCGATCCGCTGGAAATGCGGCGCCATGAAATCGCGGCACTTCGGGCTGAACTGATAGACCAGAAACGCCCCGCCAGTCCGTAGCACCGCATGCGTACCGCTCGCGATCTTCGCACCGACGCCGGGGGGCAGGGTCGAGAACGGCAGGCCCGACAGCACGTAATCCGCCGCCGCATACCCGTGATCCGCGACGATCGATTCGACGTCCGCCGCCGAACCGTGCACCGCGACGAAGCGCGAATCGGCGATCGTGTGGCGCAGATAACGAATGAAATCGAGGTTGGTGTCGATCGCGATCAGGGTCGCGTCGGGCGCCATCCGCTCGAGGATCGGGCGGCAGAAAGTGCCGACGCCGGGGCCGTATTCGACGAAGAGTTTGCAATTCGCCCAGTCGACGGGGGCGAGCATCTTGCCGATCAGCCGGTCAGACGAGGGGATGATCGAGCCGACCATCACCGGATGCTTCAGGAATCCGCGAAAGAACATGCCCCAGGGGGTCGGCACGCCGGGGGCATTGGTGCGCGCCCGACGGAGCGCACTGGTCGAACTGGGCATCGAGATCCTGACTATCCTGTTGACGACGCGAAAGGCCATGAAGCGGCGGCAAACCCGTCGCACGTTTCCCAAACGCTGTTCAAGCGTGAACGGTTGCGAACGACCGTCCCACGGTGGGTTGCGCGCATGACGCGAGCGCCTAAGCGGGGCGGATGAACGACGAGCGGATGCGATGACCCGACGCGGCTTCGACCGGCGCTTCGCGTTGATGTTCGTCGTGATGCTGACGATCGCGGCGGGGAACACCGCGCTGCAATCGGTGCTGCCCGCACTTGGGCGTTCGCTGGGCGTCGCCGACAGCGCGGTGGCGGCGGCGTTTTCAGCCTCGGCGCTGCTGTGGGTGATCGCCGCGCCCTATTGGGCTCACCGGTCGGACCGGCACGGGCGGCGGCGGATGATCCTGCTCGGCATCGGCGGATTCTCGGTATCGCTGACGCTGTGCGGCCTGTTCCTCGCCGCCGGAATCAACGGCTGGATCGGCGGGACGACCGCGTTCGTGCTCTTCATTCTCGGACGGCTGATCTATGGGACGTTCGGCGCGGCGGCGCCGCCCGCGGTGCAGGCTTTGGTCGCGGGCGAGACGACGCGCGACGAGCGGACAAAGGCGCTGACCCTCCTCGCCTCCGCCTTCGGCCTCGGCACGATCCTCGGCCCCGCGATCGCGCCTTACCTGATCCTCGGCCACGCCGGACCCATCGAGATCGGGCTGGCCGGGCCCGCGTTCGTCTTCGCGGTCTTTGGGATCGGCGTGTTCGTCACGATCCGGCGGATGCTGCCCGACGATCGCGGCATCGCGTCCGATCGCGAGACGCACGGCGCCGCTTCCGCCTATCCGTCGATCGGCGGTCAATCGACCGGCGCCAACGTCCGCGCCGCCACCGGCAGCCATGTCGAGCATGTCGCATGGCGCGACCCGCGCATCCGCGCCTGGCTGATCGCGGGACTGGTGATGGGCCACGCCCAGGCGATGACCGGCCAAGCGATCGGCTTCCTGGTGATCGACCGGCTCCACCTCGCGCCGACCCTCGCGCTCGAATCGACCGGCATCGTGCTGATGATGGGCGCGGGCGCGGCCCTTCTCGCACAATGGGGAATCATTCCGACGCTCAACCTCGCCCCGCGCGCGCTGGTGCTCGTCGGGCTGGTACTCGCGGCGATCGGCACCGCGCTGACCGGCCTCGCCACCTCGCTCTACGGCATCGCCACGGCTTATGCGCTGGCGAGCCTCGGCTTCGGCTTCACGCGGCCCGGCTTCACCGCGGGTTCGTCGCTCGCGGTCGGCGCGGAGGCGCAAGGCTCGGTCGCGGGCAAGGTGACGAGCATCAACGGGGCGAGCTTCGTACTCGGCCCGTCGATTGGGGTTGGGCTCTACGAACTCCAGCATTCGTTGCCGTATCTCGCCGCGGGCGCGGGATGCCTCGTCCTGTTCGCTTATGCCTGGATCACGTTGAAGAATCTGGACATTGATGCGAACGACAGGCTTGACGAGCCCCTCAGCTAATCCGTCCCCTTCGGCCCGCGCGGGGTCAATTGGCCCGGTGAGATGAAGCCGATCGGCTGGATCGCGGCCGCGTTCTGCTTCAGGCTCGCCGCCATCCGTTCGTAATCGCGTTCCATCTCGGGCGTGACGCTCGCGCGCGATTCCTTCAGCGCCTCCTCGAAATGCGCCATCGTCACTTCACTGGTCTGGAGCGACTGACGCAGCGCGACGAGACCGGCGCGGCGGACGACATCGCCGAGATCGGCGCCAGTGAAATGCTCGGTGCGCCCCGCGACGACATCTAGATCGACGTCGCTTGCGAGCGGCATCTTCTGCGTCTGGATGCCGAGGATGCGGCGGCGGCCCGGCTTGTCGGGCAGGCCGACGTAGATCAGTTCGTCGAACCGCCCCGGCCGCAGCAGCGCCGGATCGACCAGATTGGGCCGGTTGGTCGCACCGATGACAACCACCGACTGGAGTTCCTCCAGCCCGTCCATCTCGGCGAGGATGGTGTTGACGACGCGTTCGGTCACCTGCGGCTCGCCAAGGCCGCCGCCGCGCGCGGGGACGAGTGAATCGAGCTCGTCGATGAAGATCACGCACGGCGCCACCTGCCGCGCACGCGCGAACAATTTGGCGATCTGCTGCTCGCTCTCGCCATACCATTTGCTGAGCAGGTCCGACGATTTGGTCGCGATGAAATTCGCCTGCGCCTCGCGCGCCACCGCCTTGGCGAGCAAGGTCTTGCCGGTGCCGGGCGGGCCGTAGAGCAGGAAGCCCTTGGCCGGACGGATGCCCAGCCTACGGAACGCGTCGGGATCCTTCAACGGCAGCTCGACGCCTTCCTTCAGCCGCATCTGCGCGTCGTCCAATCCACCGACATCGGACCATTTGGTCGTCGGCGCCTGAACCATCACTTCGCGCATCGCAGACGGCTGGACGCGTTTCAAGGCATCGAGGAAATCCTCGCGCGTCACCGCCAGCGTATCGAGCACCTCGGGCGGAATCGTCCGTTCCTCGAGGTTGAGCCTGGGCATGATCCGCCGCACCGCCTCGATCGCCGCTTCGCGCGCGAGCGCGGCGATATCGGCGCCGACGAAGCCGAAGGTGGTCCGCGCCAGTTCGTCGAGATCGACCTTGTCGCCCAGCGGCATGCCGCGGGTGTGGATACCGAGGATCTCGCGGCGACCGCGTTCGTCGGGGACGCCGACGACGATCTCGCGGTCGAACCGGCCGGGTCGTCTGAGCGCCTCGTCGAGCGCTTCGGGACGGTTGGTCGCGGCGATCACGACGAGATTGGCGCGCGCCTCCAGCCCGTCCATCAAGGTCAGCAATTGCGCGACGAGACGCTTTTCCGCCTCGCCCGACACCTGCCCACGCTTGGGCGCGATCGAATCGATCTCGTCGATGAAGACGATCGACGGCGCCGACTTGGCGGCTTCCTCGAACACCTGCCGCAGGCGACCCTCCGACTCGCCATAGGCCGAACCCATGATCTCCGGCCCGTTGATCAGGAAGAATTGCGCATCCGATTCGTTCGCCACCGCGCGCGCAAGCCGCGTCTTGCCGGTACCGGGTGGCCCGTGGAGCAGCACCCCCTTGGGTGGATCGACGCCGAGACGCTGGAACAGTTCGGGATAGCGCAGCGGCAATTCCACCATCTCACGCAACTGATCGATCGTCGATGCCATCCCGCCGATATCGTCATAGGTGACATCGGCGCGGCGCGCATCGCTCGGCTCCTCATATTCTGCGCGGAGTTCTATCTCGGTATTCTCGTCGATCTGGACGACGCCCTTGGGGCTGGCCGAGACGACGACGAGACGGATTTCCTGGAGCGCATAGGCGGGCGCGTTGACGAACTGCTGCATCCCGGGGGGCATGTTCTGGACGCGCTGGTGTCCCGCGGTTGCAACGGTATCCCCGGCGCAAAGCGGCCGACCGAAGAAGGTGCGCTTCAGCGCGTTGGTAGAGCCCTGGAGACGCAGATTCTGCTGCGCCGGCGCGAAAACGACGCGCGTTGCGGCTTTCGATTCAGCCCGACGAACCTCGACGAAATCGCCCGAGCCGACTCCTGCATTGGCGCGCTGGAGGCCGTCGATGCGGACGATCTCCAGCCCCTCGTCCTCGGCATAGGGCCCAACCGCGCGCGCGGGGGTCGATTTCTTGCCGACGATCTCGATCACGTCGCCGTCGGTCAGCCCGAGCGATGCCATAAAGGCGCGAGGTAGATGCGCGATGCCGCGTCCGCTGTCCTCCGGGCGCGCATTGGCGACCTGGAGCTTCCGGACCTCGACTTCGCTGTCCGCCATCGTCGTCGTCCTCGCCTGATCGCCCGGTTAAGCGCGCAAGATAGGGCGGCTGTCGCGGTTTGCGAACCGCCCTTGCGGCGGACGGGCAAGAAAAAAGGGGCCGGTCCCGAAGGACCGACCCATGAAGTTTTTAGGAGAGGATGCCTGAAAGGCAGGATCAAAGTGCACTGCAACATAAAATTGTGCAAGTGCGAAAAGAACGACATGGCGTGCAAAAAACGCAATCCAGGCAATCGAAAGCAATTGCGATGTCGCACTGCACCATTACCTTGGCGTCATGCGCAGGCTCCCACCCCTCACCGCGATCGAAGCGTTCGTCGCTGTCGCGCGGTCGGGGTCGGTGAAGGCCGCGGCACAGGAACTGGCCTTGTCGCCCCCCGCGCTGAGCCGTCGCATCCAGACGCTCGAGCGATTCCTCGGCAAGCCGCTGTTCGATCGCCGCCGCCAGGCGACGGTGCCGAATGGCGACGGTGAGCGTCTCCTCGCGCAGATCGCGCCGGTGCTCGACCAGCTGTCGGACGCGATCGAAGGAATGACGAGCGGCAGCGAGCTTCTTCGCCTAAGGCTCGGCGTCCTCCCGCTCTTCGCCTCGCAGCGGCTGTTCCCCCGCCTCGGCGAGTTGCGCGCCGCGCATCCCGAGCTGCATCTCGACATCGACACTGCCGGGCACGGCCTGGCCCGGCTCGGCGAGGGACTCGACGCCGCGATCGTGCTGACGCGCGAGATCGACCCGGCACTGTACGCAACGCGGCTCGACCGCAATTCGGTCTTTGTGATCGGCGCGCGAAGCCTGCTCGATCGGCCCGACCCGATCGTCCGACCCGAACAGATCGCCGGGCAGACGGTGTTGCTGCATCGCGACATGCCCGATACGTTCACCGCATGGCGGCAGGCCGCGGGTCTCGACGACGAAATCGAACCCCTTGCGATCGACCATTTCGATTCCGGCGCGTTGATGCTCGAAGCGGCGGCGCAGGGGTTGGGCATCGCTTTCATGCTCGAAAGCCATTTCGCCGATGCGAACGATCCCCGCCTGGTGCGGCTGTTCGATATCGCGGTGACGAGCCCATACAGCTACTGGTTCGTCTGCCGCCCGCGCGCGTTGCAGCAACGCCCGGTCAGGATATTCCATGACTGGCTGATCGCGACGCTGGGGAGTGAGGGAGCGTAAGTACGCGCGCCCTAAAATCCTCCGTCATCCCCGCGAAAGCGGGGATCCATCTCGGACGACCTCCGCACAAACGGCGTTCGCTTTTTGCCGCGACAGCAGGAGATAGGTCCCCGCTTTCGCGGGGATGACGGTGTTTTAAGGCTACCCGCGCCTATTCCGCGCGCATCTTAACGATCTTGCCCGGCTCGCGCGGCGGCTCGCCCTTGGGGAGCGCGTCGATCAGGTCCATGCCGTCGGTCACTTCGCCCCAGACGGTATATTGCCCGTCGAGGAATCCCGCATCCTCGAAGCAGATGAAGAATTGCGAATTGGCGGAATTGGGATCGTTGGTTCGCGCCATCGAGCAAGTGCCGCGGCCGTGCGGCTCCTTCGAGAATTCCTGTTTGAGGTTCGGCAGGTCCGAGCCGTGCATGCCGGTGCCGGTCGGGTCGCCGCCCTGCGCCATGAAGCCGGGGATGACGCGGTGGAACACGACGCCATCGTAAAACCCCTCGTTCGACAGCGCGGCGACGCGCGCGACATGCTCGGGCGCGAGATCGGGGCGCAGTCGGATCGTCACGTCGCCCCCCTCACCATTATTGGCGTCAAGCGTCATCGTCAGCGTGGAAAAGGTATCGGCCATGAGGGTTCCTGGAATGTACGGGGAAAGCGCGGCCCGTAGCGATGCGCCGGGCCAAGCGCAATTGCGCGAGGTTAGCACGCGATTCGGGGTGATTGGCATTGGCGCATCGGGGCGCTAGGGGTCTCGACGCACGAACCCGAGGGGAAGCGCGATGAGCGATACCGAACTTCCCGACGCCGAGATCGTGGCCAATGCCGCACGGGGCGAAAGCCAGCTCGACGAGGACGACCGGCTGAAGCCTGCGTTCGTCGAGGCGGTGCTCGACGCGGTCGAGGCGGGGGATGCGGAGGGCGCGCGCGCGCTCGTCGAGCCGCTCCATCCCGCCGACATCGCCGATCTGTTCGAGCTGACGCCCGAAGACCGCCGCGGCAGTCTCGCCAAGGCGATCGCCGATCTGCTCGACGGCGACGTCTTCGCCGAGATGAACGATTACGTCCGCGAGGATCTGATCGACGCGCTCGACGCGCGGCAGGTCGCCGACTTGGCGTCCGAACTCGACACCGACGATGCTGTCGCCATCATCGAGGATCTAGACGCCGACGAGCAGCGCGAGGTGCTCCGCCAGATGGAGCCCGACGATCGCGCCGCGATCGAGGAAGCGCTCTCCTATCCGGAAGAATCCGCCGGCCGCCTGATGCAGCGCGAGCTGATCGCGGTACCCGAGCATTGGGATGTCGGCGACGCTATCGACTATTTGCGCGGCCATGAGGAACTGACCACCGACTTCTGGGAAATCTTCGTCGTCGATCCGTCGCACAAGCCGATCGGCACATGTCAGCTTTCCTGGATTCTCCGCACGCCGCGATCGGTGTCGATGAGCGACGTCATGCAGCGCGAGCAGACGCTGATCCCGGTCGAAATGGACCAGGAGGAAGTCGCGCTGCGCTTCCAGAAATATGCGTTGATCTCGGCCGCGGTGGTCGACGGCAGCGGGCGGCTGGTGGGGATGATCACCGTCGACGATGTCGTCCACATCATCCAGGAAGAGGCGGGCGAGGACGCGCTGCTGCTGTCGGGCGCGGGCGAGGGCGACATCAACGAGCCCATCGTCGAAAGCTACAAGGCGCGCGTCCGCTGGCTGATCGCAAACCTATTCACCGCGCTCGTCGCATCGTCGATCATTGCCCTGTTCGAGGACACGATCGCCAGAATGGTGGCATTGGCGACGCTGATGCCGATCGTCGCGGGAGTCGGCGGCAATGCGGGCACGCAGACGATGGCGGTAACGGTGCGCGCGCTCGCGACCAACCAGCTCACCCAGTCGAACACGATGCGGTCTATCGTCCGCGAGATGCAGGTCGCGCTGCTCAACGGCGGCACGATCGCGGTAATCATCGGCGTCGGCGTCGCGCTGGTGTTCGGCAATCCGCAACTCGGCGCGGTGATCGCGGCAGCTATGCTGACCAATATCTTCATCGCTGGGTTGGCGGGGGTGTTCGTGCCGCTGACGCTCGAACGCTACGGGGCAGATCCCGCGGTCGCCTCGTCGGTGTTCGTGACGATGACGACCGATTCGATGGGCTTCTTCGCGTTCCTCGGGCTGGCAACGCTCGCCG
This sequence comes from Sphingomonadales bacterium, assembly GCA_038236185.1. Lineage (GTDB taxonomy): Bacteria > Pseudomonadota > Alphaproteobacteria > Sphingomonadales > Sphingomonadaceae > Sphingomonas. The sequence goes on from JBBSTE010000010.1 coordinate 12,343, forward strand.
GATTGACCGGTTGACCGGCGCGCCGCCAACCCCAGATTGAGGGGGTGCCGCTCCATTTGACCAAGGTCGCGTTCGGCGCGGCGAGCCTCGACATCCTCGCCGAGCGTCTGAGCGTGCGTGCCGAGGCGGGGGCGGCATTTCTGACGACGCGCTATCTGCCGAAACGGCATGCCGAGATCGCGGGCCAAGGGTCCTTGTTCTGGATCGTCAAGCATCAACTCGTCGCACGGTCACCGATCCTGTCGTTCGGCGAGGCCGAGGGCGGGCGCGTCGCGATCAACATCGATCCGGTACTGCGGCTGGTGCGGGCGCGGCCGAAACGCGCGCACCAGGGGTGGCGGTATCTCGAAGCGACGGACGCGCCGGTCGATTTGAGTGAAGGCAATGTAGGCGATATGCCCTCGGCGCTTGTCGGCAAGCTCGCCGAACTCGCGCTGATCTAGCGCTTCACGCCGCAAACGACCGGCCCGCCGGCGCTCGCGCGCACCAGGCATTTGGCCGGGCCGAGCACGGTCACCTTGCCCAATCCGGTCGATGTGACCTGCGCGGTATAGCGCGCGGTGGTGCGCAGTTCGCCGTTGCCCTCAACCCGGACGATCAGGTCGTTGGTTGTAAGTCCGGGCGCGTCGATCGAACCCGCGCCGGTCAGCAGCAGTCGCGACCGCAGCGCGCGGCCGCCGATCGTCAGCGCGCCCGCGCCGATCATCGTCGCGACAAGCTGGTCGGTCTCGACCTGGGCGACGTCGAGCGAGCCCGCACCCGCCAGCGAGATGTCGATACGCTGGCCCCGCATCTGTCCGATCGTCACGCGCGCGCCCGCGATGACGATCGCGGTGGTGAGCCGCGGCGTGGTCAGCGTGACGACCGGCACGCGCGTCGGCGCATCGACCGGCCGCTCGCCCCAGCCGTTGGCGCCCGCGCGTACGACCAGCGTCTCGCCATTGACCGCGATGTCGATCTGTTCGATCATCGCCTGATCGCCCTCGACGCGCGCGCCGGACGATCCTCCTGTCACGATATGGACCTCGAACGGCCCATCGACGCGGACGCGCTCGAAGCTGCCGACCGCGAAACTGCGCTCGGCCGCGGGCGCTGCCGTGGGCAGCAGGAACAGGAGAAGGACAAGCCACCGCATCGCGCACGTCGTCGCACCGAAACGGTGTGGCGCGCAAGAGTCGGCAGCGTTCGCTTCCATCAACCGCCGCAGCGGACCGTGCCCGAACCCATCTTCGACGTCTCGCACCGCGCCTTCGGGCCGAGATCGACATCGCCCGATCCCATGATCGAGACCTTCGCCGGGCCGTTCACGATCGCGGTGACGCTGCCCGATCCCGCGATCGACACGTTCGCGCGCGTTGCTGTGAGGCCCGACGCATCGACGTCGCCCGAGCCGGCGATATCGACCTTGAGCGCGTCCGCGGTTCCACCCGCGTGAAGACCTCCCGATCCTGCGATCGACAGATCGGCCGATTGCGCGGCGATCGTCGAGACGGTCAGGTCGCCCGAACCCGCGAGATCGGCGGTGAAGCGCGCGCTCTCGGCGCGATCGACGGTCAGATCGCCCGATCCGGCGAGCGCGGCGGCCATGATCCGCGGCATCGTCACGTAGATTTTGGCGCCCTTGTCCGACCCCCAGGAAAATCCTCTCACGCGTCCAACCTTGAGCGTCTCCCCGACCTTTTCGATCTTCAGCTTCTCGAGCACCTTGGCATCGCCCTCGGCGCGTACCGAGAAGCCGGAGCCGACGCGAACATCGACATCGTCGGGTCCGCGCAACGCGACGCGGGTGAAGTCGGCGACGGCGTAGCTGCGCGCATTGCCAGACCCCGTTCCGGCGACGCCCGGCGTCTTGTCGTCACCGCCGCCGAAGTCGCCGCTGAAATTGCCGCACGCCGCGAGCGGCAGCAGAATCGCCAGAGTTATTGCACGCATGGGAACCTCCTGTGTATTGCTTACGTAATACACTTGAGAGTTGCATGCAATCCCGCTTTTCAGCCGTCGTCGCGGACCCGCCGCACCGAGCGGTTTGCCGTTCGATGCGCGGGGGGCGAGGATACGATCTGCGACTGCGTCCGAAATCGAAAAGGGCGACCGTTTCCGGCCACCCTTCTTAGATCGCTTTCCTGCCGGTTCAGGCGGGAAGCTTGTCCTTGTTGTAGATCGCCGCGGCGGCGCGCAGGATATCGAGGATCTTGCCCTGCGCGGTCGGCTCGTCGATCTGCTCCATCGCGGCGAGTTCGCGCGCGAGGCGGCTCGTCGCGCCTTCGAAAATCTGGCGCTCCGAATAGCTCTGCTCGGGCTGGTCCTCGGCGCGGAACAGGTCGCGGACCACCTCGGCGATCGACACGAGGTCGCCCGAATTGATCTTCGCTTCATATTCCTGCGCGCGGCGCGACCACATCGTCCGCTTGACGCGGGGCTTGCCGGTGAGCGTGTCGAGCGCCTCGCGCAGCGTCTTGTCGCTGGACAGCTTGCGCATCCCGACGCTCTCGGCCTTGTTGGTCGGCACGCGCAGCGTCATCTTTTCCTTCTCGAAGCGAAGAACGTAGAGTTCCAGCTGCATGCCCGCGATGTCGGTTTTCTGCAGTTCGACGACGCGACCGACCCCGTGCTTGGGGTAAACGACATAATCTCCGACATCGAAATGCAGCGCCTTGGCAGCCATGAACGGGCCTTTCTGATAGCGCCGGTACGGGACTGTACGATCGCGAGGGACCGCACATACAGGGCCGGCGGGATGGTGGTTGCGAGTGTCTCCGGACCGGGCGCGCTTCATCACACCCGTCACGGACCTATATAGCATCTTCGCAACATTATTACCAGCGCGTTGAGTCAGTGGTGCTGACGCTAGTTTGATCGCCTCTCGGCGATCGAGCGTGAGCGCGCCAAACAAATAGCCCGATTAATCCCCCTCGCCCGGCTCCGGCGAGAAATATTTGTCGTATTTGCCCTCTTCGCCCTTGTGCTCTTCGGCATCCGCCGGGGTCTGGCCGTTGTTGCGGGTGACGTTGGGCCATTGCGCGCTGAAATTCGTGTTGATCTCGAGCCATTTCTCGAGGCCGTTCTCGGTATCGGGCAGGATCGCCTCGGCGGGGCATTCGGGCTCGCACACGCCGCAGTCGATACACTCGCTGGGGTTGATGACGAGCATGTTCTCGCCTTCGTAGAAGCAATCGACCGGGCAGACCTCGACGCAGTCCATGAATTTGCATTTGATGCAGGCGTCGGTGACGACATAGGTCATTGCCGGATCACTCCCAAGGCGACGATTTCGCTTGCTGCTATGCCCGCGAAACGCGACCGTCAATCGCCGCGCGTTTGCTGCGAGGCATTCTCAAAGTTCGCGGTAGCACATCTGCGCTTCCTCCGGCGGGCCGCGCCGCGACGGCAGCACCTCGATGCGCAGCGTCCGCACCTCGCCGCGATGCGTCGCGAAGGTCAGGACGTTGCCGGTGCGGACCGGCGCGGCGGCGCGATCGATCGCGCGGCCGTCGATACGGAGATGGCCGTCTTCGGCGAGCGCCTGCGCGAAGACGCGCGACTTGCTGATCCGGGCGAACCAGAGAAAGCGGTCGAGCCGCATCGTATCAGCCATAGAGATCGGCGAGCGCGGCGAAGGCATTGTCGGGCGCGGGCGCGACGCGCTTCACCGGACCGCGACCGCGCCACACCCAGCGCGCCGCCCCGTCCGCGGCGGGGGCGGGGCGGAAGCCAAGTTCGACCATCAGCCGCGCGATCGTTTCCGGCTGCAACCCCATCGACACCGCGAGCGCGGGATCGGGTGCGAACGGCTTGCGCGTGCCGCCGGTTTTCGGGCGTGCGTCGTGCGCGGCGCGCGCGATTCGCTCGACGAGGTCGATCCGCACCGCTTGCACACCGAATGAGCGGAAACCCATCGCCGGTGTCGCGCCGGGCGTGCCGCGCGGCAGCGTGGTCGCGCCCGCCGGCGGGGCGAGCAGCGCGGCGCCCGTCCGCACCGCAAGCAACGCCGTCCGCCATGCGAGCGCGCGTGGCTTGAGCAGCCGCGGGTCGAACACGTCGAGCGCCCCGATGGTGATTCCCGCCTCGCGGAGCCGTCGCCGGTCGTCGGCGGACAGCGCTTCGATCGCCTCGCGCATATCGATACGCGGCGCGAATCCCGCGCCAGCTTCGAGCGCGCCCGCCACGCTGCGCAACGGCGATGTCGCGGCCGGATCGTGCGCCGCCGCGGCCATGGTCGCGACCGACGGCAGCGCCTGGGCGATCGCGGCGTCGATCCAGCGGCGCAAACGCCTCGCGACCACATCGCGAACCGGCGGATCGAGGCAATCGAGCGCGGGGTCGAGAACTGCCTTCGGGCGCGCAAGCGAGCGGCCCGCACCGACGCGCGAAACCGCATGGCCCTCCCAGAGGATCGCCCCGGATGCCAGCGTAAACGCACCGTCTCCAACCGCCACGATCGACCCCGCCAGCCGCGCGCGCTCCGCCGCCAGCCGCTTCTCGGCGGCCGCGAGCAGCAGCCTTTTGTCCGACGCGCGCGCATCGGGCGAAACGGTGAAACGAAATCCTTCGAGCCGCCCGATCGCGTGGCTGTCGATCGTGACGGCCCCCTCGGTATCGATCTCGACCGGCAGCGCACCCGCCCCGGCGCCGATCTGCTTCATCAGCAGTGTCGTCCGCTTGTCGACGAAGCGCTGGGTCAGCGCGGCGTGGAGCGCGTCGGACAGCCGCTCCTCGATCGCCAGCGTCCGCGCCGCCCAATGCGCCGGTTCGGCGAGCCAGTCGGCGCGCTGCGCGATATAAGCCCAGGTCCGGATCGCGGCGACACGCACCGCGATCGTTTCGACATCGCCGTCGACGCGGTCAAGCCGCGCGACCTCGTCGGCGAACCATTGATGCGGGATATAGCCTTGGCTCAGATAGCCGAACACGCGCGCGACGAAACGCGCGTGCGGATCGAGGCCGTGCTTGCCAAAATCGGGGATGCCGCAGGCGACCCAGAGCAGCGCGACGTTGCCGGTGGCGCGCGCGCGGATCGCGGGGTCTTCGGCAAGCCTGCGCAGGACGCCGAGATCGATCGCCTCGGGTGCGGCGCGGAGCATCGGGTCGGCGGGCGGGGCCGCCAGCGAGGCGATCAGCGTATCGATGTCGCTCAGGTCTGGCTCGCCATCCCGCCAATAGAGCCAGTCGAGCCGCGGGAAGCGGTGCGCCTCGATCGCCAGCACTTCCTCCGGCAGGAACGCGTCGGGGCCTTCCTCCGAGAGACCGCCGAAGGTACCGTCACGCTGGTGCCGTCCGGCGCGGCCCGCGATCTGCGCCATCTCCGCGACGGTCAGACGTCGGCGGCGCCTGCCGTCGAACTTGTGCAGCCCCGCGAACGCGACGTGCGCCACGTCCATGTTGAGCCCCATCCCGATCGCGTCGGTCGCGACGAGATAATCGACCTCGCCCGCCTGGAACATCGCGACCTGCGCATTGCGTGTGCGCGGGGACAATGCGCCCATCACCACCGCCGCGCCGCCGCGCAGCCGCCGAAGCATCTCGGCGACCGCATAGACTTCCTCGGCGCTGAACGCCACGATCGCGGAGCGGCGCGGCAGACGGCTGATCTTCTTCGCGCCCGCATAGGTCAACGTCGAGAAGCGCGGTCGTCCGACAATCTCCGCCTCTGGGACGAGCGCGCGGATCACCGGGCGGAGCGCTTCGGAGCCGAGGATCATCGTCTCCTCGCGACCGCGCGCGCGGAGCAGGCGATCGGTGAACACATGCCCGCGCTCGGCATCCGCGCCAAGCTGCGCCTCGTCGAGCGCCACGAACGCGAAGTCGCGGTCGGTCACCATGCTCTCGGCGGTGCACAGGAACCAGCGCGCATCCTTGGGGACCATCCGTTCCTCGCCGGTCACCAAAGCGACGCGGTCGCGGCCCTTAAGCGCCACCACGCGATCGTAGATCTCGCGCGCGAGCAGGCGGAGCGGAAAGCCGATCATCCCGCTCGAATGCGCGCACATCCGCTCGACCGCGAGGTGCGTCTTGCCGGTGTTGGTGGGGCCCAGCACCGCGGTGATCCGGGCCGCATCGATCGCACGCATGGCGGCAACATCGGGCGGACACGCGGACGATGCAACCGCTTGGAATTCCGAGACGCCGTTCAGCGCAACCGCGCCACGTCTCGGCGCAGGACGAGTCCTGGCTACGACGGGTTAATTTGACTTTAGGGTGTGCCGGCCACAACGATTCGACCTGCGCCGGGGGTGGTCGGCGACGCTTGGTGGGGGCCGTTCGCTTGTTCTTGCGCGAACCTCAGGGATTGGAACTGGCCGGCGCCGCGGGCGGTCGCTCGTTCGGTCGCGCCCTCGTCCCGGTAAAAGACCTCGGTCCGGTCGATCGCCTCCGCATAGCAGCGCAGCGGATCGACTGGGTGCCCGATCTCGGCGCGCAGATCGGCTCGCGGACGTGGTGGCGCGGCCTCGCGACCTGCACCGCGCTGATCGGCGCGACCTATGCGCTGTCGCCCGGTCTAAACCGCCCGATCATCGGCAATGTCCCCGCGCCCTTGACCGACAGCGAATGGGACGAGGCGCGCACGCAATCGATCGCCCCGCTCGCGCTCGGCGCCTCGACCGGGCGGCGGATGGCGGCGAACGATCTCGTCCGCCCGCTCGCCGAAACCCCCGAACGCCCGATCGTCGAACTCACCGCGACGCTGGGCGACGGCGACCGCTTCCAGAATGCGTTGCAACGTGCAGGCGTCGGGCGCGGCGATGCCACCCGCGCCGCCGATCTCGTCGCCGAGGCGGTGGCGCTCGACGAGTTGAAACCCGGGACGCAAATCGACCTGACGCTCGGCCGTCGCGCCGACCGGACCGTATCGCGCCCGCTCGAGAAACTCGCGTTTCGCGCGCGCTTCGATCTCAACCTCAGCGTCGACCGTACTGCGGGCGGGCTGACGCTCGACAAGCAGCCGATCGCGATCGACCGCACCCCGCTCCGCCTGCAGGGCCTCGTCGGCTCCTCGCTCTATCGCTCGCTCCGCGCCGCGGGCGCGCCGTCGAAGATCGCGGCGGATTTCATCAAGGCGATCGCGACAAAACTGTCGGTCGGGCGCGACATCGCCGCCGCCGATGCCTTCGATTTCGTCGCCGAACAGGAACGCGCCGCGACCGGAGAAGTCCGGATCGGCGCGCTGGAATATGCCGGGCTCGATCAGGGCCGAAAGAAGGTCCAGGTGATCCGCTGGGACGGGGCCAAGGACTTTGGGGCACAGGATAACGGCGTCAACGGCTGGTTCGACGCCAACGGCACGTTCGAGCGCAAGGGCTTTTTCGGCATGCCCGTCGCGGGGCATATCACCTCGTCGTTCGGCCTCCGGATGCACCCGCTGCTCGGCTATATGCGGATGCACAAGGGGATGGACATTGGCGCGCGCTATGGCTCGCCGATCTTTGCCGCGATGGACGGCGTCGTCGCCTTCGCGGGACGCAGCGGCGGTTACGGCAATTTCGTCAAGCTCAATCATGCCGGTGGCATCGCCAGCGGCTACGGTCACATGAGCCGGATCGCGGTGCGACCCGGCACCCGCGTCGCGCGCGGGCAGGTGATCGGCTATGTCGGCTCGACCGGCATGTCGACCGGGCCGCATCTCCACTGGGACGTGTGGAAAAACGGCCAGGCGGTCAATCCGCGGTCGATCTCGATGTCGAGTGTCGCGACGCTTTCAGGAAGTGCCTTGCGCGCGTTCAAGGCGAAGGTCGCGGGCCTGCTGAGCGTGAAGCTCGGACGTTAGCGTTCGACCGGCTCACGCCCATCGCCGAGAGGCGATCGAACGAACACACGCCGACGGCGCAGCGCGCACGAGCGCGTCGAACCGACTCCCGAACACACTGCCGCATTGCCATCCCCCAAACCCGCTGCTAGGGGCGCTCGCCTGCCAGCCACCGGCGTCGTCCGGCGGCATTCTATCACGTGCGGCCGTGGCGGAACTGGTAGACGCGCAACGTTGAGGTCGTTGTGGGCGAAAGCCCGTGGAAGTTCGAGTCTTCTCGGCCGCACCACTCAGTCGCCAGCCGATTGAGGTATCCGCTTCGCTGAAATGCGTACGGCCCCAAGGGGCGCGGGATCGCGCGCGGCATACCTTCACCAGCGGCGACGCGCGTCTCCCGAATTCCGATTGCCCACTTCCAAAGAGCGTGTCATAGTCCGGCAACACACTAACCGGGGTGGAGAGAGAATCATGTCCTTTTCGACGAAAGCGCTGTTCGCAGCGACCAGCCTGACGATCGCGTCGGTCGCGGCCGCCGCGACGGCCGACGTGCCGCTGATCGAGCGCGCCAAATTGTTCGGCAATCCGACCCGGACCGGCGGTCAGCTTTCCCCCGACGGCAAGTGGATCAGCTTCATCGCGCCGCGCGACGGGGTGCTCAACGTCTGGGTCGCGCCGGCCTCCGATCCGGCGAACGCCAAGCCGCTGACCGCGGAAAAGACGCGGCCGATCCGCCAGACCTTCTGGGCGCCCGATTCGACGCAGGTCCTCTACGTCAATGACAAGGGCGGCGACGAGAATTACCTGCTATACGGCGTGCCCGTCGCCGGGGGCGAGGCGCGCAATTACACACCGTTCGAAAAGACGCGCGTCCTGCCGATCGCGACCAGCCGGACGATCAAGGACCGCATCCTGATCGGCCTCAACAACCGCGATCCGCGCTGGCACGACGCGTATAGCCTCGATCTCGCCACCGGGAAGCTAACGCTCTTGATGAAGGGCGACGACATCGCGGGCTTCCAGGCCGACGATCAGCTCCGCCTCCGCCTCGCCGCCAAGCAGCGCGCCGACGGCGGGCAGGACTGGTATGAGGTCACCGACAACACGCTCGCCGTGAAACCGGTGCTCAGCTACGGGCTCGACGATTCGCAGACGACCGGGCCGCTGGGCTACACCACCGACGGTAAGACGCTCTACTGGACCGATTCGCGCGGGCGAGACACCGGCGCGATCATGGCGCAGGATGCTTCGGGCAAGATGACTCTCGTCGCCGAAAACCCCAAAGCCGATCTCGCGTCCGCGCTGTTCAATCCCACGACCGGCAGACTCGAGGCGTATCAGGACGACTATCTGAAACCCGAATATGTCCCCGTCGGCGACGCGGTGAAGGCCGATCTCGCGTTCCTGAAGGCGCAGAACAAGGGCGAGTTCGAGATCACCTCGCGCACCGATGCCGACGACCGCTGGCTCGTCGCGTTCGATCCGGTGAACGCGCCGCCGTCGGTGTGGGTCTACGACCGCAAGGCGAAATCGCTCAAGCCGCTCTACATCGCGCGGCCCGAACTGGTCGGCGCGCCCCTGGTGCCGATGCAGGCAGCAGAGATCAAGGCGCGCGATGGCCTCACGCTCGTCAGCTATCTGACGCTGCCCAAGGGCGCCGATCCCGACGGCAACGGCAAGGCCAATGCGCCGGTGCCGATGGTGTTGTTCGTCCACGGCGGGCCGTGGGCGCGCGACGATTACGGCTATCGGGGTTACCCGCAATGGCTTGCCAACCGCGGCTATGCGGTGCTGCAAGTCAATTATCGCGGCTCGACCGGTTTCGGGAAGAACTTCATCTCGGCGGGCGATCTCGAATGGGGCCGCAAGATGCACGACGACCTGCTCGACGCGGTCGATTGGGCGGTGAAGCAGGGCGTCACCACCAAGGACAAGGTCGCGATCATGGGCGGCTCCTACGGCGGCTATGCGACGCTGGCGGGCGTCACTTTCACCCCGAAGGAATTCGCCTGCGGCGTCGATATCGTCGGGCCGTCGAACCTGTTCACCCTGCTCCAGACGATCCCGCCTTATTGGGAAGCGGGCAAGCAGCAATTCTACAAACGCATGGGCGATCCGACCACGCCCCCGGGACAGGCGCTGCTCAAGGAACGCTCGCCGCTGACTTTCGCCGACCGGATCGAACGGCCGCTGCTGATCGGGCAAGGGGCGAATGATCCGCGCGTCAACGTGCGCGAGAGCGACCAGATCGTCGCGGCGATGGCGGCGAAGAACATTCCCGTCACCTACATCGTCTTTCCCGACGAGGGGCACGGCTTCGCGCGGCCGGTGAACACCATCGCGTTCGTCGCGGCGGCGGAGAATTTTCTCGTCCCCTGCCTCGGCGGGCGCGCCGAGCCGATCGGCGGCGCGCTGGCGGCATCGACCGCGCAGGTGAAGCATGGGGCGGAGTTCGTGAAGGGGTTGGCGGCGACGCCCGTGGCGGGGAACTGACTTGATTCCCTCCTGAAAAGGAGGGGCAGGTCGTTTCGATACTCGATCTTTCAATCCTCCCCCGCCAGGGGGAGGTGTCAGCCGCAGGCTGACGGAGGGGGCGGACGGCGATAACGTCTGTTAGGAATCCTCCCCCTCCGTCGCGCTACGCGCGCCACCTCCCCCTGGCGGGGGAGGATCGGTTCACGCCCTTGCGGCATGGGAGGAAGCCGCCGACATAGCGGGCGATGCCGCCGCTCGATCCCACTACCGCCAGAACCGCCGACCGGCCGCTGCTCCCGACGCTGCGGCGGTTCCTGCCGTATCTGTGGCCGTCCGATTCGCCGGGGATGAAGCTGCGCGTCGCGGGCGCGATGACGCTCGTCGTCTGCTCGAAGCTGGTGCAGGTTTATGGCGCGCCGTTCGCGCTCCAGGGCGCGGTCGACGGGATGGCGCCGGGATCGCCGTCGCCATTGACGCTCGTCGTGCTGCTGGTGCTCGGCTACGCGGCGGCGCGGTTCGGCACGACGCTGTTCGACAATTTGCGCAATACCGTGTTCGAGAGCGTCGGGCAGGAGGCGACGCGGCGGCTCGCGTCGCGGGTGTTCCGGCACCTCCACCAATTGTCGCTGCGCTTCCACCTCGAACGGCGCACCGGCGCGGTTACCAAGGTCGTCGAGCGCGGCACCAAGAGCATCGATACGATGCTCTATTTCCTGCTGTTCAACATCGCGCCGACGGTCCTCGAATTGAGCCTCGTCATCGGCATCTTCTGGGTCAAGTTCGGCTGGCCTTTGGTCGCCGCGACTTTGGTGATGGTCGTCCTCTACATCTCGTTCACGCGCACCGTGACGGATTGGCGCGCGAGCCTGCGCGAACGGATGAACGATCTCGATACCGGCGCGGTCAGCCACGCGGTCGATTCGCTGCTGAATTTCGAGACGGTCAAATATTTCGGTGCCGAAGAGCGCGAGGGGCGGCGCTACGAAGCGGCGATGACCGCTTACGCCAAGGCCGCGGTGAAGAGCGAGAACAGCCTCGCGTGGCTCAATATCGGGCAGGCGCTGATCACCAATCTGATGATGGCGGGCGGCATGGCGTATGTCGTCTGGGGCTGGAGCCAGGGACGGTTCACCGCGGGCAATGTCGTGCTGGTTTCGACGCTGCTCGCGCAACTTTTCCGCCCGCTCGACCTGCTCGGCATGGTCTATCGCACGATCCGCCAGGGGGTGATCGACATGGCGGCGATGTTCGATCTCGTCGATACGCCCTCGGAGGTGATCGACGCGCGCGGCGCCGAGCCTCTGGTCGTGACGCGCGGGCATGTTCGGTTCGAGGATGTGCGCTTCGGCTATGACGATGATCGTGTAATCCTCAAGGGGATCGATCTCGACATCCCGGCGGGCACGACGCTCGCCGTGGTCGGGCCATCGGGCGCGGGCAAATCGACGCTCGCGCGGCTCATGTACCGCTTCTACGATCTGACCGGCGGGCGGATCACGATCGATGGGCAGGATATCGCCGCAGTGACGCAGGCGTCGTTGCGCGCCGCGATCGGTATCGTCCCGCAGGACACGGTGCTGTTCAACGACACGATCGGCTATAATATCGCTTATGGCCGCGAGGGCGCGAGCGACGCCGAGATCGTCCGCGCCGCCGAGGGCGCGGCGATCGCCGGCTTCATCGAAACGCAGTCGCAGGGGTATGACGCGCGCGTCGGCGAACGCGGGCTGAAGCTGTCGGGCGGCGAGAAACAGCGCGTCGCGATCGCACGAACGCTGCTCAAGAACCCGCCGGTGCTGATCCTCGACGAGGCGACCTCGGCGCTCGACAGCCGTACCGAGGGCGAGATCATGGAAACGCTCGAGGCGATCGAGCGCGGCCGCACGACGATCGTCATCGCGCATCGGCTCTCGACTGTGGTCCACGCCGACCGGATCGTCGTGCTCGAAGCGGGCGCAATCGCCGAGAGCGGGACGCATGCCGAACTGCTGCGGCGGAACGGGCTCTATGCCGAAATGTGGACGCGCCAGGCGCAGGAACGCGAAGAGGCGCTCGCGGCGGAGTGATCAAACGTCCGGATGGCGCTTCATATAAGCCGCGACGAAGCTGCATTGCGGATCGATCTTGAGGCTGGCAGCGCGCGCCTGTGCGAGCGCCCCTGCGACGAGCTTGCTGCCGACGCCTTTGCCTTCGAGCGCTGACGGCACTTCGGTGTGGGTGAAGACGATCGCATCGCCATCGCGGCGGTAGGCGGCGATCGCGGTTTCGCCATCGACGCTCAGCTCGAAGCGGTGCTTGGCGGTGTTGTCGCGGACGTCTTCGGTGTGCGGCATCGTCGGTCTCCTGTTCGGGAGCGCCGCGAGGATCGCGCGGCGCTCGTAATCGTCGATAACGCTCCAGCGCGCGATTTCGCCGAGCGTACGCGCACAACCGATGCACAGCCCTGTGCCGTCGTCGATCGTGCAGACGAGGGTGCAGGGCGAGGCGACCGGCGTGACGGCTGGCAATCCCGCCGGCATGGGCATCAGGTGCCGAACCGGGCGCTCAGAAAGTCGGGGACCGGGCCGTTCCAGCCTTCGTCCGGGCCGCTGTCCTCGCGAGCGTCGCGCGGCGCGGGCTGGCGGCGAGGCTCTTCGCGGGGCGCGCGCTCCCGGCGTGTCGCTTGTGGCGCCTGAGGCGGGTCGATGCGGGTCGGCGCGGTCGTGGCCGGTGCGCTCTCGGCGGGGGCCGGCTCGGCGGCAAGCGGCATGTCTTCGCGCGGCTTGCGGAGGCGAGGCGCGCGTTCGCGGCGCGGCTTTTCTTCGCGCGACGCAGCTTGCGCGGCGGGCACGCCCCCGAGCCGCTCGATCGTCTGGCCGGTCAGCTTCTCGATATTGGCGATGTTCTCCGCATCGTCGGGCGCGACCAACGTATAAGCCTTGCCGGTGGCGCCGGCGCGGCCGGTGCGGCCGACGCGGTGGACGTAATCGTCGGGGTGCCACGGCGCGTCGAAGTTGAAGACGTGGCTGACGCCCTTGATGTCGAGCCCGCGCGCGGCGACGTCGGACGCGACGAGGATGTTGATCGTTCCCGCCTTGAACCGGTCGAGCTCGGCGATCCGCTGCGACTGTTCCATGTCGCCGTGGATCTCGCCCGATTTGAAACGGTCATTCTGCAGGCTCTTGTTGAGCTCTCGGACGGTCGTCTTGCGGTTGCAGAAGATGATCGCGGTGGTCACGTCCTCTGCGGCGAGCAAGTCGCGCAGCACCGCGCGCTTGTCGAACGCGCTGCCCTTCACGGGCACGACGAACTGTTTGATGTTGAGGCTGGTCGAGGCGGGGCGTGAGACCTCGACGGTCTTCGGATTCAACAGAAACTTGTCGGCGAGCTTCTTGATCGGTGCGGGCATCGTCGCCGAGAATAGAAGCGTCTGGCGCTGCTTGGGGAGCTTGGTGCAGATTTCCTCGATATCGGGGATGAACCCCATGTCGAGCATCCGGTCGGCTTCGTCGATGACCAGCAGATTGCAGCCGGTGAGCAGGATCTTGCCGCGGCCGAACAGGTCCATCAGCCGGCCGGGTGTCGCGATCAGGACATCGACGCCCTTTTCGAGCGCGGCGGTCTGGTCGCCCATCGAGACGCCGCCGATCAGCAGCGCCATCGAGAGCTTGTGATATTTGCCGTATTTCTCGAAATTCTCCGCGACTTGCGCGGCGAGTTCGCGGGTCGGCTCGAGGATCAGGCTGCGCGGCATCCGCGCGCGGCTGCGGCCTTCGCCGAGGATGTCGATCATCGGCAGGACGAAGGCGGCCGTCTTTCCGGTGCCGGTCTGCGCGACGCCGATGATGTCGCGCATCATCAGGACGCTGGGGATCGTGCTCGCCTGGATCGGCGTCGGTTCGGTGTAACCCGATTCGCCGACCGCGCGGAGGAGTTCGTCGGAAAGGCCGAGATCGGCAAAGCTCATGCGGATGTCCGAAAGTGGCGTCGACGACACCCGCCGACGACTGACTGCCGCGCGCTCTCCTATCGAGGCTGGAAAGTCAAGGTTTGGGGTGGGTTTGCGGCGTTGCGCGTCGGAGACGCCGGCCCGAGTCACGTGTTTGGCGCGATAGAGCGCCGCGCCTTAAATCCGCATTATCCGTCATTGCGAGCGCAGCGAAGCAATCCAGGGTGGCGCGCGAACCCTGGATTGCTTCGCTACGCTCGCAGACGATTCAGATTTCGCGCGCGTCGCGCCAACGCGCATGGGCGGCGCCGGCCCACTCCTGAATGCGCGCTGGGGCGAGGGAGAGGGCCGATGCCGCCCCATCGCCGTGAGGGCGTCAAATAAGCGCCGCGCACGCCCGCTGGATGCGCTCGCACGCCTCGGTCAGCAGCGCATCCGACGTCGCATAGCTGACGCGCATCGCGGGCGAGAGGCCGAACGCCGATCCCTGCACCGCCGCGACCTTCGCGTCGTCGAGCAGATAGCCGACGAAATCGTCGTCGGTCGCGATCCGCCGCCCGTCCGCGGTCGTCTTGCCGATCGCCCCCGAAATATCGGGATAGACGTAAAACGCCCCTTCGGGACGCGGGCAGGTGATGCCCGTCGCCTGGTTGAGCATCGACACGACGAGATCGCGCCGCCCCTGAAACGCCGCCGCGCGTTCCTTGAGGAAACTCTGGTCGCCGGTCAGCGCCGCCACCGCCGCCGCCTGCGCGATCGAGCACGGATTGCTGGTCGATTGCGACTGCAGCTTCGACATCGCCTTGATCAGCCACGGTGCGCCGCCCGCGAAGCCGATCCGCCACCCGGTCATCGCATAGGCCTTCGAACAGCCGTTGACCGTCAGCGTCCGCTCGTACAGCGCCGGGCATACCTCCGCGATCGTCGCGAATTGGAACCCGTCGTAGACGATATGCTCGTACATATCGTCGGCGAAAATCCACACATCCGGATGCCGTTCGAGCACCGCGCCGAGCGCCTTCAACTCCTCGACCGAATAAGCCGCGCCCGTCGGGTTCGACGGCGAATTGAGGATCAGCCACTTGGTCCGGGGCGTGATCGCCGCGTCGAGCATCTCGGGGGTCAATTTATAGCCCTGCTCGATCCCCGCCTTGACGATGACCGGCGTCGCGCCCGCGAACTGGACGACATCGGGATAGCTCACCCAATAAGGCGCGGGGATGACCACCTCGTCGCCCGCGTCGAGCGTCGCGACGAGCGCGTTGAACAAGGTGTGCTTGCCGCCGACATTCACCGTGATCTGGTTGGTCGCATAGTCGAGGCGGTTGTCGCGCTTGAACTTGATAGCGATCGCCTCTTTCAGCTCGGGCGTGCCGTCGACGTTGGTATATTTGGTCTTGCCGTCGCGGATCGCCTGGATCGCGGCCTCTTTGACGAAATCGGGCGTATCGAAATCGGGCTCCCCCGCACCCAGCCCGAT
Organism: Sphingomonadales bacterium; assembly: GCA_038236185.1. Lineage (GTDB taxonomy): Bacteria > Pseudomonadota > Alphaproteobacteria > Sphingomonadales > Sphingomonadaceae > Sphingomonas. The sequence continues at coordinate 27,964 of JBBSTE010000010.1, forward strand.
CACATCGACCCCGGCGCGCTTCAACTCGAGCACTCGCGACGTGATCGCCAGCGTCGCAGACGGACTGATACGGTCGAGCGCGGCGGAGGTGTGCATGATTGGCCCTTCGGCTGTAGGCGGTTCGCCTATAGGGGCGCGTCGTCCGATTTCGCAACCGCAACAATTGCCGGGATGAGCCCACGCAGCGCATTCCCTACGAAGAATCCGCCATCGGGGTCCGCAGGCGTCAGGTCACCCTCGACCGCGCGGCCGCTCGCCAGCAGATCGGCACGCAACACCCCCGCTAGCAAGCCTCGATGTAGCGGCGGCGTCACCAGCGCGCCGTCGCGTTCGACGAACAGCGAAGTAAAACTGCCCTCGGTCAGCCTCCCCTCGGGCGTCACGAACACCACCTCATCGGTCCCCGCCGCCGCCCGCGCCGCGTCATAGAAGCGCCGGTCGCTGATCTTATGGCGCAGCCGGAAGTCACCCGCCGCGACCGGCAGCGGCACGATCGCCGCGCGCATCGCGTCGCCGCGCACCTCGGGCGCCGCCGCCGTTTCGATCGCGATCGCCCCCGACGGCGCCAGCACCAGCCGCACCCGCGAAGCCCTGCGCAACCGAAAGGTCGCCGCCTGCAATTCGTTGCGCACCGCATGGCGATCGAACGGAAAGCCGAACACGTCGGCGCTCGCCTTCATCCGCGCCAGATGCCGTTCGAGCAGCGGCATCCCCTCCTCGGGATCGAACGCCATCGTTTCGATCAAATCGAACCGCCGCGCCCCGAGCGTCAGGAACGCGCCCTTCGCCAGCGCCTCGTCCCATTCGCCATCGGCGCGCGAATCGGCGACGATCCCGCCGCCCAGCCCCATCGTCGCGCGATCCTCCCCTTCGCGCATCGCCAAAGTCCGGATCGCGACGTTGAACTGCGCATCGCCCCCCGGCTCGATCCAGCCGATCGCCCCAGTGTAAGGTCCACGCGGACTGCGCTCGACCTCGGCGATCACCTGCATCGCCCGCACCTTCGGCGCTCCGGTGATCGACCCGCAGGGGAACAGCGCCGCAAGCACGTCGATCGCGTCGCGCCCCGTTTCCAGTCGCGCGGTCACGGTCGAGGTCATCTGATGCACCGTCGGATACGTCTCGACCGCAAACAATTCGGGCACCGCGACGCTTCCCGCCGCCGCGACCCGCGACAGATCGTTGCGCATCAGATCGACGATCATCAGGTTTTCCGCGCGCTGCTTCTCGTCCGCCGCCAAAGCCTCGGCGGCGGCGCGATCGGCCCGCGCCTCATCCTCGCGCCGCGCCGTCCCCTTCATCGGCCGGCACGTCAGCGCATCGCCCTCCAGCCGAAAGAACAATTCGGGCGACAGCGACAGCAGGACACCCGTCCCAGTCTCGACCAAAGCCCCCCAACCCGCCGCCGCATTGGCGCGCAGCTTCGCATAGATCGCACGAGGATCGCCCGCGACGCGCACCACCGCGCGGAACGTCAAATTCGCCTGGTACACATCGCCCGCCGCGATCAGTGCCAGCACCTCGCCGAGCATCGCATCATAGTCGTCGCGCGACACCTCGGGCTCCGCCGCGCCGATCCACGCCCCCGCCGGATCGGGCAACACCGCCGCCACGTCGGCCACCGTCTCGAAACCCGCGAACAGCCCAAACCAAGCAAGCGGCGTCACCATCGCCCCGCTCCACCCCGCGCTCGGCTCGAACGCCGCCCCCGCCTCGTACGACAGGAACCCCGCGGCATGCAGCCCCTCGGCCAGTCCGGCGCGCACCGCGTCGAGCGCCCCCTGAACCTCGCCCGGCGTCCAAGCCTCGATCACCCGCACCGGCGCACGATACAGCCGTGCCGCCGCGCCACCCTCGCGGGCATCGTCGAACAGCAGCAACGGAGGCTCACCCAACATCGCCGCGCTTTCATGCACACGCGCGCTATCGCGGCAAGAGACGATTGCCGCAGACCCCCACGCAAACTATCTCGAAGGCATGACCGATCCCCAGCCACCGCTCCGCGCCGCCATCATCCCCGTCACCCCGATCGAACAGAATTGCACGCTCCTGTGGTGTACGAAGACGATGAAGGCCGCGGTGATCGATCCCGGCGGCGACCTCCCCCGCATCCACGCCGCGATCGCGCAGGCCGGGGTGACGGTGGAGAAAATCCTCCTCACCCACGGCCATATCGACCACGCCGGCGAGGCCAAGCCGCTCGCCGACGCGCTCGGCGTCAGAATCGAAGGCCCGCACGAGGACGACCGCTTCTGGCTCGCCCGCCTGGAGGAGGACGGCAAGAACTGGAACATCCGCGGCGTGCCGTTCGAACCCGACCGCTGGCTGGCCGACCGCGACACGATAACGATCGGCGACCTGACGCTCGACGTCTATCACACCCCCGGCCACACCGCCGGCCACGTCATCTTCCACCACGCCCCCTCCAAATTCGCGCAGGTCGGCGACGTCCTGTTCCAGGGCTCGGTCGGCCGCACCGATCTGCCGCAGGGCAACCACAAGACGCTGATCACGTCGATCGTCACCAAGCTCTGGCCCCTCGGCGACGACACCGCCTTCATCCCCGGCCACGGCAAACCGAGCACCTTCGCGCACGAGCGCAAATGGAACATGTTCGTCAGCGATGATGCGCTGGCGGCGTGAGGGGGCATTTGTCGGTGGAGAGCGGACGCTTCTAGTCTGATCGCTTGCAAAAAAAAGCTGGCGTCGGGATTGCTAGCGGGAGGAGATCGAGCGCATTAGAACTGCCATTATGCCAGTGCCCAATTATCATGCTTATACCACCAAATTCGACGTCGAGATTGATGCTAACCATCTCGATACCGTCCTTGGCGCGATGACGAGCCACAACGCGAAAGCGGTCGGAGATGCTTGGGATATTGTTCAGAAGGGCCTTCTTCCTTGGAGGACAGAACTCCACATTCATGCCGCGGAAGCCGATACACGCATTCGAGAGATTTTGAACAAAGATAAATTGATCGACACGGCTGTAACGCTATTATTTGATCAGTCAGGATCGATGAGAGGTCAGAAAATCCTCTTTTCGGCTGCTACGGCAGACGTGGTACAAGAATTTCTTCTTACCCTTGGTGTTTCGTGTGAAGTTTTGGGTTTCACTACGTGCCGATGGAAGGGAGGTCGCTCCCGCAAGCGTTGGAAATGGCGCTTTCGGCCGCGTGACCCCGGTCGCCTGAACGATCTGCTGCATATCGTTTATAAAGATGCTTCCGATGCCCGTGCTAGCTCGGGTGGATGGGTCTACCGGCAAATGTTGCGGCATGACCTGACCAAAGAAAATATTGACGGCGAAGCGGTAGGGTGGGCGGCTAAGCGGCTTTCACTTCTTTCAGCCACTCGAAAATTATTAATCGTTCTATCCGACGGCGCTCCGGTAGATGACTCCACCCTGCTTGAAAATGGTCCAACATATCTCGCGGATCATTTGGAAAGCGTGATTGGCGGGGTGGTGTCGAAAGGCGAAATATCCGTCGCATCTTTGGGAATTGGCTAGCGCGCACACGAATTTTACCCATTGTCTAGCTACGTCGAAGCACCGAACGAAATGGGTAAGGCATTGATCATCCTTTTAGAGAAAATGTTGATGGGCCGCTGAGAAAGGCAAAATTGGGGAAAACGCCATCAAGCCCTGTCCTACAAGCCGCGAATCGTGCTATGCAGCGCATCGCTCTTTCAACCGTCGATCCCCCTCACCTTAGCCGCGCGCGCAATCGCGAAAGACGGTAGGTGTTGTCGCGTTCCCGGAACCTTCGGAACTTTCGGACGCTCGCGGGAATGCCATTGCAGTCCTCCAGAATCTCAACATTCGCGTTTCGCATTGGCTGCGATGGCCGACATTACCGGCGCCCGTTCACGGCTTCGCGCATCATGCGAAACCGGGTTCGTCTTTGCGAGCGCAGCGAAGCAATCCAGAGCCGGGAGCGCTGGACTGGATTGCTCCGTCGCCGCGCTTCTCGCAATGACGATGCGCTCGATCGCGCGCGCGGCGCTCTGACGAAAGCGCGCCTTGGTGTTACCTTCGTTACTTTTGCCGCCTCACGCGCTCGGCACTACCGTTTCGATCGGGTCGCCATATACCGACGGCGCGCTTTCGGCCTGGTACGCGATCACCAGCGCCCAGCCGGCGAGCACCAGAAGCACGAGCAACGTCGCCATCGTTCCGATCATGCGGAACGGGTTCGGCGAGGCGCGGTCCATCCCGATCGGATGCGCCAGCCGCGCCAGCACGAACACCACGCTCACGCCCCACAGCCAAGGCGACGGGCCCCGCGCGAACTCGATCAGCGCCATCAGGATCAGCGCGAACGGCGCATATTCGGTGAAATTGGCGTGCGCCCGGCCGCGCGCCAGCATCACCGAATCGCCGCCGTCGCCCATCGACACCTTCGCGCTCACCCGCCGTCGCGAGACTCGTACCGCGAGCCAGATGTTGATCAGCGCGCAAGCGGCGGCGATGACGAGCGTTACGGGTAGCAGCATGACGATCCCCCTTATCGGAAGCGCGGAGCCTGCCACCGCCGCGCTCGGCTTGCAACGCGGACGTAAATCGCTATAGCGCCACGCTTCGCGATGCGTCCGGCCGTCGGCGCGGTCGGGCAATGCCGACCGCTTCGTCGTTTCGGTCTCTTCGCATCCCTTAGAACACTTTACAGATCAAGGTGCCGCAATGGCCGTTCCCAAGCGAAAGACCTCCCCCTCCCGCCGCGGCATGCGCCGCGCGCACGATGCACTGAGCATCGATTCGTACCAGGAATGCCCGAACTGCGGTGAGCTGAAGCGCCCGCACAATCTGTGCGGGGCCTGCGGCCATTACAACGGCCGTGAAGTCGTCTCGGTCGAGGGTTGAAGCCCTAGATTATAGGGGTATTGCTGCGTCATGTCCGATCAATCCTGGATCGCCGTCGATGCGATGGGCGGCGACGAGGGGTTGGAGATCATGCTCGCAGGCGTCGCGCGCGCGCGGCGGCGGCACGAGGGGATTCACTTCCTCCTCGTCGGCGACGAAACCGCGATCCGAGAAGGGCTGAAGGGCCACCCCAACCTCACCCGGAATTCCGAAATCGTCCACGCTCCCGAGGTCGTCGGGTCGAGCGAGAAGGCGGGGCAGGCGCTCAGGCGCCGCAAGATCACCTCGATGGGCGTCGCGATCGACTGCGTGAAGCAGGGCCGCGCCGGCGCCGCGGTCTCGTCGGGCAACACCGGCGCGCTGATGGCGATGGCGAAACTGTCGCTGCGCACCATGCCCGGCATCGACCGCCCCGCGCTCGCCGCGCTGCTGCCGACACTCGGCGCCAACGACGTCGTCGTGCTCGATCTCGGCGCCAACGCCGAATGCGACGCGAAGAACCTCGTCCAGTTCGCGGTGATGGGCGCGGCCTATGCCCGGACGACGATGGACCTGCCGAACCCGCGCGTCGCGCTGCTCAACATCGGCAGCGAGGACCAGAAGGGCACCGGCGAAATCCGCGACGCCGCGCAGATGCTGCGCGAGGCGACGCATCTGCCGATGGACTTCACCGGCTTCGTCGAGGGTGACCAATTGTCGCGAGGGGAGCACGACGTGATCGTCTGCGACGGCTTTTCGGGCAATATCGCCCTGAAGACCGCGGAGGGCACCGCGCGCTTCGTAGCCGACTTGCTCAAGCGCGCCTTCCGCTCGTCGGTCCGCTCGAAGATCGGCTTCCTGATCTCAAAACCCGCGACCGAATTGCTGCGCGATCACCTCGATCCCAACAACCACAACGGCGCGGTCTTCCTCGGCCTCAACGGCCTCGTCCTGAAAAGCCACGGTGGCGCCAACGAACTCGGCGTCGCGACCGCGATCGGCAATGCCGCCAAGATGGTGAAGGCCGATCTCGCGCGGCGCATCCTCGAAGACCTCGGCAATTTCGAGAAGCAGGCGGCATGATCCGCTCGGTCGTCACCGGCACCGGCTCCGCGCTCCCCGCGCGCCGCGTTTCGAATGCCGAATTGTCGCAAACCGTCGACACGACAGACGAATGGATCGTCGAGCGCACCGGCATCCGCTTCCGCCACATCGCCGGCCCCGACGAGACCACCGGGACGCTCGCCCATGACGCGTCGAAAGCCGCGCTCGCCGCGGCGGGGCTGGCCGCGCAGGACATCGACCTGATCGTCCTTGCCACCGCCACCCCCGATCAGACCTTTCCTGCCACCGCCACCAAGGTGCAGGCGATGCTCGGCATCGACGATTGCGTCGCGTTCGATGTCGCCGCGGTCTGCTCGGGCTTCCTCTACGCGGTGCAGGTCGCCGACAGCATGATCCGCAGCGGCGCGGCCAACCGCGCGCTGGTGATCGGCGCCGAGACCTTCAGCCGCATCCTCGACTGGGAGGACCGCACCACCTGCGTCCTGTTCGGCGACGGCGCAGGCGCGATCGTGCTCGAAGCGCGCGAAGGAGCGCGCGGCATCCTCGCCACGAAACTTCACGCCGACGGTCGTCACAATCAATTGCTCTATGTCGATGGCGGCCCCTCGACCACCGGCACCGTCGGCAAGCTCCGCATGAAGGGCCGCGAGGTCTTCCGCCACGCGGTCACCAATCTTGCCGCGGTGATGACCGAATCGCTCGCGCTCGCCGGCATCGATGCCGACGCCGTCGATTGGGTCGTGCCACACCAGGCCAACGCCCGCATCCTCGACGCAACCGCCCGAAAACTCGGCCTTGCGCCCGAGAAGGTCGTGGTCACGGTGGATCAACACGCCAACACCTCCGCCGCCTCTGTACCGCTCGCACTCGACGTCGCGGTCCGCGACGGACGCATCCGCGAAGGGCAGATCGTCGTGCTGGAAGCGATGGGCGGCGGCTTTACCTGGGGCGCTTCGGTGATTCGCTTCTAGAAAATTTGCTTTCGGTCGGCCAGTGGCTTGTGTTACGGTCTGGAGACAGAGTGTTGGGCGGGGAACGGGATTCTATGGCCGAAGCGGGCACGTTGACGAGGGCAGATCTCGCCGAATCGCTGCATGGCGAAATCGGATTGTCGCGCGCCGATTCGGCCAAGCTCGTCGAGCAGATTCTGCGGCATATGTGCGGGGCGCTCGCCAGCGGCGAGAATGTGAAGATTTCCGGCTTCGGCACCTTCGTCCTGCGCGACAAGGGCGAGCGGATCGGCCGCAATCCCAAGACCGGGGTCGAAGTGCCGATCGCGCCGCGGCGCGTCCTCACCTTCCGGGCCAGCCAGACGATGCGCGACCGCATCGTGAGTGCCGGCTGATCTCGATGCCGGAGGGCGTAAGCCCCAAGTTGCCCCCGGAGGGCGCAAGCCCGAAATCGTCATCGCCGGGCGCGAGCCCGAAATCTCCGAATGCGTTCAGGACCATTGGCGAAGTTTCCGAACAGACCGGGATAGCGCAGCATATCCTGCGCTATTGGGAGACGCGCTTTCCGCAACTGCGCCCCGTCACGCGCGCGGGCAACCGGCGCTATTACCGGCCCGAGGATGTCGCGCTGGTGGAGCGGATCGACGGCTTGCTCAACCGCGACGGCTATACCGTGCGCGGCGTCCAGCAACTCCTGAGCGGTGAGCGCGGTGTGGCCCTCGCGCCGGCGCCGGCGAGTGACATGGCGGCGCTGCGGACGATGCGTGATTTCCTGAAGGAAGCGCTCGACCGCGATTGATGTCGGCGGGCCGGCGTCATGCCGACACGATCACCGCTCCCGCGTCGCCGCGAAGCGGACCTTGGTGTAGCGATCGGCGATATAGCCGACCTCCCACGCGCTCTTGGCGAGGAACACCGGATTGCCGTCGCGATCCTTCGCCATCGCCGACCTATTGATATCGGTGAACGCCTTGAGCTCGGCCGGGTCGTCCGCCGAAATCCACCGCGCGGTCTCGAACGGCGCGGGTTCGAGCCCCGCCGCAACCTTGTATTCCGCGTCCAGACGGCTGAGCAGCACCTCCAACTGCAACTGCCCGACGACGCCGATGATCCAGTTCGACCCGATCTCGGGGTAGAAGACCTGCGTCACCCCCTCCTCGGCCATGTCGTCGAGCGCCTTGCGCAACTGCTTGGTCTTGGTCGGGTCCTTCAGCACAACGCGGCGCAGGATTTCGGGCGCGAAATTGGGCAGGCCGGTGAAGCGCACGTCGTTGCGCTCGCTCAGCGTATCGCCGACCCTGAGCGTCCCGTGATTGGGAATGCCGATGATGTCCCCCGGATACGCCTCGTCCGCCACTTCCCGATTCTGCGCGAAGAACAGGATCGGCGAATGCACCGCCATCGGCTTACCGCTCCCCGACGGAATCAACTTCATGCCGCGTTTGAACACCCCGGAGCACAATCGCATGAACGCGATTCTGTCGCGATGGTTGGGGTCCATGTTGGCCTGAACCTTGAAGACGAAGCCGGTCACCTCGTTCTCATCCGGCGAAACCGGCGCGGGCTCGGCAGGCTGCGGCCGCGGCGACGGCGCGTATTCGGCGAGCGCGGCGATCAGCTCGGCGACCCCGAAATCCTTGAGCGCCGATCCGAAATAGACGGGCGTGAGATCGCCATTGCGATACGCCTCGGCATCGAAAGCGGGATAACCGATCTGCGCGAGTTCGATCTCCTCGGCGATGTCGTCGGGCAGCGTCGGCGCCACATCGACCTTACCCTGAAACATCCGGCTGTCGCCCTCGGGCCGGCTGACGCGGTTGGTTGCCAGTTCCAATACGCCCTGGAATTCGCCCCCCATCCCGACCGGCCAATTCATCGGACAGACGTCCAAGGCGAGAATATCGGTGATCTCGTCCAACAACTCGAACACCGGCCGCCCCTCGCGATCGACCTTGTTGACGAAGGTGATGATCGGCACGCTGCGCAACCGGCACACTTCGAACAGCTTGCGCGTCTGCGGCTCGATCCCCTTCGCCGCATCGATCACCATCACCGCCGAATCGACCGCGGTCAGCGTGCGATAGGTGTCCTCGCTGAAATCCTCATGCCCCGGCGTGTCGAGCAGGTTGAAGGTGATCCCGTTCCGCTCGAACGTCATCACGCTGGAGGTGACCGAGATGCCCCGCTGCTGCTCGATCTTCATCCAGTCCGACCGCGCACGGCGGTTCTGCCCCCGCGCCTTGACCTCACCGGCAAGATGGATCGCGCCGCCGACGAGCAGCAGCTTCTCGGTCAAGGTCGTCTTGCCGGCGTCGGGGTGCGAGATGATCGCGAAGGTGCGGCGGGGGGAGGTCATGCTATTTCCCAAAATCGTCATGCCGGCGAACGCCGGCATATCCTGGTGGCGCGCGGGGCAAGAACCGCACGAGACCCCGGCCTGCGCCGGGGTGACGGACCGTGGCTAGGGTTCGGCCACCAGCGTCACGCTCATCGAGATGCGCTTGCTCGCGCCCGGCGGCACCATCAACACCCCCGGCTTGTCGCGAAACTCGCCCGCATAACCCTCGGGATCGGCGATCCCGTGCCACGGCTCGATGCAGACGAAACGCGCGCCGGGCTTGGTCCAGATGCCGAGCATCGGCGTATCGGGAAACGCGACCTCCAGCTTCGGCGCGTCCGCCGCGCCATAGGTCACGCGGTTCGACCGAACCCGATCCCAGATCAGCGCATCACGCGCGAACAGCGTATCCGCCAGATGGAGCGCCCGTCCATCGAGCGGCGAAGGCCGCACCTCCGCGCCAATCCCGCCATCCGCGCCTAGCACGCGAATTGCCTCGGGCTCGTCCTCAGCAAAGACGATTCGATGTTCCGCGCGGGGCGTCCCAAAAGGCAGTGGCCACGCGAAGGCAGGATGGAAGCCGAAGCTCGCGGGCAGCGGGCCATCCGACGGATTGGCGATCGTCACCTCGACCGACAGCGACGCATCCACTATTGCGAAGGCGATCTCTAGCCGGAACGCGAAAGGGTAATGCGTCCGTGTCTCGGCGCTATCGATCAGCGCAAACACCGCGCGATCGGCGTCGTGCGAAACGACATCGAACATCATCCGCCGTGCGAAACCGTGCTGCTTCATGCCGTATGCGCGGCCATCGACGCGGATCGTATCGCCCGCGAGCCTCCCGACGACCGGAAACAGGATCGGCGCGCGTCCCGTCCAGAACGCCGGATCGGCATCGGTCATCAGCTCGCGGCCACCCGCGTCCTTGAGGGAGGAGAGTTCGGCACCAAAGGGATTGATCGACGCTGACAGGTCACCCGACGTAATCGTGATCCAATCGGTCATGCGATTCTCGTCGCCCCGGCGCAGGCCGGGGCCGCTTCGTAATCACAATCCGGACTTGCCGTGAGCGGCCCCGGCCTACGCCGGGGCGACGGAGTTTGATCAGCCACGCAAAGTAGCTCCAAGTTTACCCGCCGCCATAACGACCTTGTCGGCGATCGCCTTCAGGTCGGCCTCGACGAACGCCTTGTCGCCGGGTTGTAGCACGGCCTCGACCGCCATCGACGTCTCGTCATCCTTGCGGAACACGTCGAACACGCGCGCCGAGACGATCGCCGCCTTGTCCGCACCCTTGACCGCGCGCGCCAGAGCGTCCGCCGACAGATCGGCAGGAACGAGGAACGCGAAGTCACGCCGTACCGGCTGCAACGCGGGCGGCGCGTAGGCCGAGCGCATGAACATACTCGCGCGCTTGGCTGGGAGCGCGTCGAGATACAGCTCCACCCCGGCGACCGCGCCGTCCAGATCGAACGCCTTCAGGACCGACGGATGCACCATCCCGAACGCCGCCAGCACCGTCTTCGGCCCAAGCCGCAGCGTCCCGGACTGGCCGGGGTGCCAAGCATCGCCCGCTTCCCCCATCACCTGCAGATTTTCGACCGGCGCCCCCACCGCGGCGAGCAACGCGGTCGCCTCCGCCTTGGCGTCATACGCGTCGAACGCCGCCGCCTTGCCCTCGCGCCAGCCGCGCGGGCGGCGGTCGCCCGCGAGCACCAGCCCAAGCGTCGCGCGTTCGGTGTCGACCAGATAGCGCCGCCCGACCTCGAACAGCCGCACGCTTCCCGCGCCGCGGTTGAGGTTGCGCTGCACCGCCGACAACAGGCCCGGCAGCAGCGACGGCCGCATCACCTTCAGCTCCTCGCTGATCGGGTTGGCGAGCGTCCAGGCACCGCCACCGAACGGCGCCGCCTCGGCCTCGCTCACGAAACTCCACGTCACCGCTTCGTCGAGCCCGCGCGCGGCGGCGGCGCGGCGGACGCGGCGTTCGAGTTTCTGGTCGGGCGTCGCGGTCGGTTTCGCGACGCCGGGCACGCGCGCAAGCGGGGTCGAGGGTACGAGGTCGATCCCCTCGATCCGGATCACTTCCTCGACGAGATCGGCGGGGCCGTCCACGTCGCGCCGCCACGACGGCACGCGCACCGGCCAGCGCCCCTCGATCGTCGCGAACAAGGCGTCGCTGAACGCATCCGAATCGTGGATCGCGCCGATCGAGAAGCCGAGCGAGAGCAGAATTTGCGCCTGCCGCTCGGGCGCGACCGGCAGCCCGCCGAGATCGCGGCAGAGGTGCGGATCGTACGAAACAATCCGTTCGGCCAGCGGCGGTTCGCCAGAGCGCGTCACCCCGGTCGCAGAGCCGCCGCAATGGTCGAGCACCAGCCGCGTCGCAATCGCCAGTCCCTGGTCGAGGAACGCCGGATCGACCCCACGCTCGAACCGCTGGCGCGCATCGCTGGTCAGCGCCAGTTTCTGTCCGGTCCGCGCGATATGGTCGGGGTCGAAATAGGCGCATTCGATGATCACGTCGGTGGTCGCGTCGCACACCCCTGAATCCTCGCCGCCCATTATCCCGCCGATGTCGTGGACCTGCGCGTCGTCGGCGATGACGGTCATCGTCTCGTCGAGCGTATAGGTCTTGCCGTTGAGCGCGACGACGCTTTCGCCAGCCGCCGCCCGCCGTGCGGTGAGACCGCCCGAAAGCTTCGCCTTGTCGTAGACGTGGAGTGGCCGCCCGAGATCGATCGAGACGAAATTGGTGATATCGACCAGCACCGAAATCGGCTTCTGCCCGATCGCGCGCAGCTTCTGCGCCATCCAGTCGGGCGCGGCGCCGTTGACGACGCCCGCCACGCCCTGCGCGAAGAACGCGGGGCAGCCGTCGGGATCGTCGGTCCGAACATCGGGGCCCGCGCCTTCGCCCGTTACCTCGCCCACGTCATTCCCGCGAAGGCGGGAATCCATATTGGCTGCGCTCTCGCTGCCATTTCTGGTGTCGTGATTATGGATCCCCGCCTCCGCGGGGATGACGACAGGAGGAAGGCGGTATACCGCGCCGAGCGGCAACAGCGTCCCCAGCCCCGCCGCCGCGAGATCGCGCGCGATGCCACGCACCCCCATGCAATCCTGTCGGTTCGGCGTGATGCTCACATCGAACACCGGATCGGTCAGCCCGGCGTAATCGGCGTAGTTCGCGCCGACCGGGGCATCGGCAGAGAGCTCGATGATGCCGTCATGCTCCTCGCCGAGTTCCAACTCGCGCACCGAACACATCATGCCGTTCGATTCGACGCCGCGGATCGCCGCGACCTTTAAGGTTATGCCGCTTCCCGGCACATACGTCCCCGGTGCGCCGAACACGCCGAGCATCCCGGCACGCGCATTGGGCGCGCCGCACACCACCTGCAACGGGCCGTCACCCGCATCGACCGACAGCACCTGCAACTTGTCCGCTTGCGGATGCCTCTCGGCAGTCAGTACCTTCGCGACCTTGAACGCCGCCAGGGCATCGCCCGGATTGTGGATACCCTCCACCTCCAGCCCGATCCGCGTCAGCGCCTCCGCGATCGCGTCGAGCGTCGCGTCGGTCTCGAGATGCTCCTTGAGCCATGACAACGTGAACTTCATGCGACAATATCCGTCACCCCAGCGAAGGCTGGGGTCTCAAAGGGAAGAGTGCGCCTTCTCAAAACGGCGAGACCCCAGCCTTCGCTGGGGTGAGAGGAGATGGTCATGCCCCGACTCCCCCGCTCAATGTGGGCACATCGAGCGCGGAGAAGCCGTAATGCTTCAGCCAGCGGATATCGCCGTCGAAGAACGCGCGCAGGTCGTCCATCCCGTATTTGAGCATCGCCAGCCGATCGATCCCGCAGCCGAACGCGAAGCCCTGCCATTCGGCGGGATCGAGCCCGCATGCCGCAATGACCTTGGGATGGACCATGCCGCTGCCGAGCACCTCCATCCACCCTTCCGAGCCGCCGATGACGCGCTTGCCCTTGACCATCGTATAGCCGACATCGACCTCCGCCGAAGGTTCGGTGAACGGGAAGTATGACGGGCGCAGCCGCAACACGACATCGTCGCGCTCGAAGAACGCCTTCAGGAACGTCTCGAGCGTCCATTTGAGATGGCCGAGCGTGATGCCCTTGTCGATCACCAGCCCCTCGACCTGATGGAACATCGGCGTGTGCGTCGCATCCGAATCAGAACGATAGGTGCGGCCCGGCGCGATGATGCGGATCGGCGGCTTCTGCTGGAGCATCGTCCGAATTTGCACCGGGCTGGTATGCGTCCGGAGGAGCATCTTGCGCTCCCCGTCCGGCTGGTCGGGGAAGTAGAACGTATCGTGCATCGCCCGCGCCGGATGGCTCTCGGGGATGTTGAGCGCGGTGAAATTATGCCAGTCGTCCTCGATCTCCGGCCCCGTCGCGACCGCGAAGCCCAGGTCCGCGAAAATCTCGGCGAGTTCGTCCATCACCTGGCTGACCGGATGGATCGTCCCCGCCATCGGCACATCGACCGGCAGGGTCATATCGAGGCGTTCGCTCGTCAGTCGCGCGTCGAGCGCCAGCGTTTCGAGCGACGCCTTGCGCGCCGCGATCGCGTCCGCGACCGTCTGGCGCAGCCCGTTGATCGCCGGCCCCTGCACCTGCCGCTCCTCAGGCGACATGCCCCCGAGCGTCTTGAGCAATTGCGTCACGCGCCCCTGCTTGCCAAGCGCATCGACCCGCACGCTCTCGAGCGCGTCGAGCCCGGTCGACGCCTGGACCGCGGTAAGCAGGTGCTGGCGGAGATCTTCGATGTCGGTCACATTAGCTCCGTCATTCCCGCGCAATACTCCGTCATTCCCGCGCAGGCGGGAATCCATACGCTCTGGAATCGCGACGGGGTCGAGCCCCAAGCCGATCGCGAGATCGATCCATTCCGGATTGCTCTCCTCGATCAGCCGCAGCTTCCAGTCGCGATTCCATTTCTTGAGCTGCTTCTCGCGCGTGATCGCAGCTTCCATCGTGTCGGCCATCTCGAACCATACGAGATGAACGACGCCGTAGCGGCTTGTGAAACCCCTGATCAATCTCTGGCGGTGTTGGGCCAGCCGGGCAAGCAGATCGGACGTCACGCCGATGTAGAGCGTTCCGTATTTGCGACTTGCGAGGATGTAGACATAAGGTTGTTTCAGAGCCGTTCCCCTTCAATTACCACCGTTATCTCCATCACATTTGCGTCATCCCCGCGGAGGCGGGGATCCATAATCACTGGCCATTCGGCTCCCAACACACCGCCGGAGTATATGGATTCCCGCCCTCGCGGGAATGACGACAACCGCTGAAACGAAAAAGGGCGCGAACGGCCTAGCCATTCGCACCCCTGTCGGTTCGCTACAGTCGAAGTCCGCCACGCCGTCAGACGAACAGGCTTCGCCTGCTCGCTGCCCGACGTGGCGAGTCTAAGTTTGCTCACGCAAACTTAAGCCGCCCGCTCCTGGGGCAGAGCCGCCTTCGCCTGCGCGATGATGGCGGTAAACGCCGCGCCCTCGTGCATCGCGATATCCGCCAAGACCTTACGGTCGAGCTCGACGCCCGCCAGCTTCAGCCCGTGCATAAACTGCGAATAGGTCAGTCCCTCGGCGCGGACGCCGGCGTTGATGCGCTGGATCCACAGGCCGCGGAACGTCCGCTTCTTAACCTTGCGGTCGCGGTACGCATATTGCCCGGCCTTTTCGACCGCCTGCCGCGCGACGCGGATCGTGTTCTTGCGGCGTCCGCGATAGCCCTTGGCCTGTTCGAGGACGTTCTTGTGCTTGGCGCGGGTGGTTACACCCCGTTTGACGCGTGCCATATCTTAGCTCCTCAGCCCGATCCTGCTCAACTAAGCCCGTAGGGCATCCACGCCTTCACCGTCGCGGTGTCGGCCTTCGACACCAATTTGGTGCCGCGATTCTGGCGGATGTACTTGGCGTTGTGGCTCATGAGCCGGTGGCGCTTGCCCGCGACGCCGTGCTTGAGCAGGCCGGTCGCGGTGAGCGTGAAGCGTTTCTTGACGCCGCTCTTGGTCTTCAACTTGGGCATTTTCATCTCCTGATTGGCGATGCCAACAACAACCGCGGCAGCCCACACTGGCCGGGTCGCTTCTTCCACGCATCGCTCGGGAAGCGGCGCGCATAGCCGCGTCGCCTGCGAAATGCAACAAAGCGCCGGGTCCGTGCGCTAAGCCGCGATGGACATGGCAACTCAGCTTGACGAGAGGCCGGCGTCGTCCCCCGAAGCTCCTCCGGCCACCCCCGAGGAGGACAGGCAGCGTCGGCGGCGAATCATCCGCAATACGATCCTGACGATCGTCGCGATCCCCGCACTCATCTGGCTGGTGCTCTACATCACCAAGGGCCGCTTCCTGAAACACCCGGTCGAATCGATCGTCGGCAAGCTGACGCATCGTACGGTGACGGTGCGCGGCGATTTCCAGCTCTATTTCGCGCCATTGCAGATCAAATTCTACGCCGAGGGGATTACGCTCGCCAACCCGTCATGGGCGACGCGACCCAACCTCTTCACCGCCGACAAGCTCGACACGCGGATCGCGCCCTTGTCGCTGCTCTTTGGCAAGCGCCACCTCTATTGGCTCGATCTCGCCAACGGCGCGGTCGATCTCGAATGGAACGCCGCGCACGACCGAAACAGCTGGACGTTCAGCGAGAAGAAGGGCGGCAAGCCCCTCGAATTTCCGCGGATCGACCGTGCGACCGTCGCGGGCACCACGGTGCGCTACCTCGACCCCCGGATGCGTCTTCTCGCCGATCTGGGCGTCGATACGATCGTTTCCACCGATGCGCGGATCGGAAAGGCTGTCGGGGTCAAGGGCAAGGGTCGCATCCGCGACACGCCGTTCACCGTCACCGCGCAACTCCTGTCGCCCGATGCGACCGCCAATCGCGGCAAGAATCAGCTCGTGCTTCAGGCGCATGCCGCGAACAACGTCATCGACGTCACGGGTACGCTCCCGTCGATCGCCGAGATCGAGGACGTGCCGCTGCAAACCCGCGCGCGCGGCAGCAATCTTTCCGAACTGCTCGGTATCATCGGCGTCGTCATCCCGCAGACGCGTACCTATGCGCTGAAGGCGCAGCTGATAAAGGATGGCGAAGAATATCGCTTCACGCGGATGTCGGGGACGTTCGGCGACAGCGACGTGGCGGGCAAGCTGACCGTCACCAACGGCGAGCGCATCCACCTCGATTCGGTGCTCGCGACACGCAAGCTCGACATCATCGATGCCGCCCCATTCATCGGCTACAATCCCGATATCGTCGCGGCAAAGGGCGCGGTCGCCGCCGCCGCCGCGACCGGAGCGGCGCCCCAGCGGCTTCTTCCCGACGCCGCGCTCCCGGTCGCGACGATGCAGCTCTTCGACGCCGATCTCAAATGGACCATCGGCGCTGTGCGATCGGAGAACATCCCGATCTCGAACGTCGATCTGACGCTCGATCTCGATCACGGTCGCCTCGCGCTGTCGCCGCTCACGTTCGCGATGGCGCGCGGCAATGTCGCCTCCGACACCGTGTTCGACACGCGCCAGCGCCCCGCCGCGGTCACTTACGACATCCGCCTCGCGCCGACGCCGATGGCGCGGTTGCTCGCGGGCTGGGGTGTGGCCGAGGCTGGGACGACGGGGACGATCAAGGGCAGGATCCGGCTCGCCGGGCGCGGCGATACGATCCACGATTCGCTGTCCACATCGCGCGGTCGCGTCGCCTTCATCCTGCCGCAGGGCAGCTTCTGGACACGCAACGTCCAATTGTCCGAGCTCGATCTCGGAACCTTCGCGCAAAAGATGTTTCAGCATAAGCTGAAGGAGCCGGTGCGAATTAATTGCGGCCTCATCGGCTTCACCGTCCGGAACGGCGTTGCCGCCGCCGATCCGATCCTTATCGACACGACCAAGAACGTGATCCTTGGCCGCGGCGGATTCAGCTTCCGGACCGAAGCGATCGATCTCGCGGTCCGCGCCGACGGCAAGAAGTTCAGCCTGTTCTCGGGCCAGTCGCCCGTCGGCATCGACGGCTATTTCTCCAAACCCGGTATCGACGTCATCAGCCCACAGCTGATCGCGCGCGCCGGAGTCGGCCTCGGCCTCGCCCTTGTCGCGACGCCCGTCGCGGGCGTATTGGCGTTCGTCGATGTCGGCGATGCGAAATCAGCGGCGTGCGGCCCGGTCCTCGCAGGCGCAACCGCGACCGCCCAACGGACCACCAAGGGCAAACCCCGCGACGACGTCGGACGCGGCACCACCGCGAAGGACGAAAAAGGCAAAGACAAACCCGGCGTCCAGCAGAGGAAGAAATTCCTGGGCGTATTCTAAGGGACGGATCGACTTTTACGGTTTTCCGTCATCCCCGCGAAGGCGGGGATCCATAAACTCGAACGTCCCGATCCTTCCCCGCCGCGAGCCACTGTGGATTCCCGCCGTCGCGGGAATGACGTGGGGGATTGATCCGTCCTATGCCGCCCGCGCCACTTTCGCGGGCGCGAACGCCACCTCGAGCCGCCGGATCGCATGGACGAAATTGTTCGGCGCGATGTCGATCTCGCCGGTCCAGCGGATGTCGGGGAAGCGCGCGAAGATCGCGCGGCACGATTCCTCGAGCTGCAATTGCGCCGCCAATCGTCCGATGCAGATGTGCGGGCCGTGGCCGAAGGCGATGTTCTTGTCGGCATTAATGCGCGCGATATCGAAGCGGTCGGGGTCGGGAAAGACGGCCGGATCGCGGTTCGCCGCGCCGTAGTACATCACGACCTTCTCGCCCTTGGCGATCCGCTGCCCGGCGACTTCGGTATCCGCGGTCGCGGTGCGGCGCATGTAGATGACCGGGCTGACCATCCGGGTGATCTCGTGGACTCCGTTCGTCAGCAGCGAGGCATCGCCCTGCAGCCACGCCTTTTGGTCGGCGTGCTCGGTGAACAATTTCATCGCGCCCGACAGCGAATTGCGCGTCGTGTCGTTGCCCGCGAACACGATCAGCAACCACGCGCCGTCGAGATATTCGTCGGGCAACCGCTCGCCGTCGATCTCGGCATTCGCGATCGCGCTCATCAGATCGTCCTGCGGCTCGGCGCGGCGCTTCGCCATCATGTCGCGGCCATAAGCGAACATTTCCGAGACGTTGGTGTTGAACAGCTCGATGAAGGCGAGCAGTTCGGGGGGCAGCGCGCCGCCGGCGCGAACGCTGTCGATCTGCTCGACCGCCATCTGCTGCGCCATTTCAAGGAAGTGGATCCAGCGGACGAACTTCTCGCGGTCTCCTTCTGGAACGCCGAGCATCTCGCAGAGCGTGAAGACGGGCATGTGGCTGGCGAACGCGCCAACGAAGTCGCAGCTTTGCTTGCCCACCATCCCCTCCACCAGCCGCGCCGCCTCGTCCGCCACCTTGGCGCGGAGCTGGCGCATATAAGCGGCGGTAAAATAGGGCATATGCTCGCGGCGGAGCTGGCGGTGCGGCGACGCGTCGAGGTTGATCATCGAATTGAAGTTCGCCGAGAACAGGTCCGGGTGGCTCGTTGCCTTATCGCCCATCGCCATCAAGATGCCGCCGACCTCGGATGAGAAGGTCGCGGGATCGCCGTTGACCTGGCGGATATCGGCATAGCGCGTGACCGCCCAGAAGCCGGGATGACCGTACGGCTCGGTGTGCCACATCACCGGCGCCTCGGCGCGCATCCGCGCGAAATCCGCCCAAGGCTGGCCGTCGCGAAAGCGCCAGATGTCAGTCAGGTCGATACCGTCGAGTACGGGCCAGGCGAGCGGAAAGGTCGGGCCGGCGCGGCCATCGACGACATGGTCGCTCACCAGTTTCATCACGCACTCTCCCGATCACCGACGCCGTAACTTTCGTTATGACGCGTGGAGTGTCAAGCGCGGCGGCCGCGAGATGCCGGATGTGGAGACCGTTTGAAAACTCGCGAAGGAGCGAGCTTCAAACAAACCTCAGAACGGAAAGAAGGTGCGGATCGCCAGAGTCGCGACCACCAGCGTCAACAGGTTGAGCGGCAACCCGACCCGGACGAAATCCATATAGCAGTATCCGCCCATCTGATAGACGATGACGTTGGTCTGATAGCCGAACGGCGTGGCGAACGCGGCGCTGCCCGCCATCATCACCGCGACGAGGAACGGCCTGGGGCTGACGCCGAGGCTTTCGGCGAGCGCCACCGCGATCGGCGTGACCAGCACCGCCACGGTCGCGTTCGAGAGCAGGTCGGTCAGGACCATCGTCAGCGCGTAAAGCACGATCAAGGCGGTGAGCGGGGTGACGCCATTGAGCGTGCCGATGAGCGCGCCTGTCGCCAGCGCGGCGAGGCCGCTCTCCTCCATCGCGATGCCGATCGCCACCATCCCCGCGATCAGAATCAGGATGTCGGGTTTCAGGCCGCCATAGGCCTGATCTGCGGTGATGACCCGCAACAGGATCAGCAGGACCGCCCCGGCGAAGGCGGATGCGGCGATCGGCGCGACGCCCAATGTCGCGATCGTCACCGCTCCGACGAAGATGGCCAGGGCGATCGCCGCCTTCACCGGTTGCAAGGGTCGCTGCTTGGCGAACAGCTCGACGTCGCCGACCTGGCTGTCGGACACGTCGATCGCGTCGCGAGTCGCGACCGGACCGGGTTCGTCGAGGCTCCGGCGCATCAGCCTGCCGCTGAACAGGACCAGATAGAGCGCCCCTGCCAGCGCCATCGTCACACCGACAGGGGTGATTTCGAAAATCCCGAACCGCGGCTGCGCCGCCACTCGCGCCATGTCGTCGACCAGCAGGTTGGTCGACGTACCGATCAGCGTACAGCAACCGGCGAGCACCGCGACGTAGGAAAGCGGCATCAGATATCGCTTCGGCGACAGGTTCATCGCGGTCGCGACATCGCGGACGACGGGCGCGCCCAACACGACGATCGGCGTGTTGTTGAGGAAGCACGAGACCAGGCCGATCACACCGATCAGAAGCCATAGTCCCGCCTTGCCGCGCCGCTTGCACATCGCGACCGCCATCGCGATCGCCCGGTCGAGCAGGCCGGAAAGTTCGAGCGCGTAGGCGATGACGAACAGCGATGCGAGCGCGATGATCGCCGGGCTGGCGAGAGCGCCCTGCATCTCGACCGGGCGGACCACGCCCGTCATCAGCAGCACCGCGGCGCCCGACAGCGCGACCACGTCGGAACGAATCCTGTCCCAGATCAGCGCCGCCACCACCGCGACCAGCACCGTCAGCGTGACGATCTGATCGATACTCATCGGACGATCATCGTCGTACCAATGGAGTTGCGCGATCGGGCATTCCGGCTCCCCTGACCCGATTTTCGGCGCGGCGGCGTCAACATGGTGGAGGCTTTGCCGGAATTTGCTATCGCGTGTCGATGAAGGAACCAAGCCCACGGAACACCCGCCTCGCTCTCGCCGGTGTTTTCCTTTCGATCCTCGTACTGGGCGGCGGCGGATTTTTACTGGGCAGGGAGAGCGCGGAGCCGTCGCGTCCCGGCCCGTCCCCTACTCCCGTCCTGCGCGTCCCGCCGATCGCCGTCGCCGTCGACGCGACCCCACGCATATTGCATCGCGGCGATCTGATCGCGCTTGCCGCCGCCGCGGCGGACGCGACCGCCAGCGGCGCCCCGTCACCGCCCGAGGTCCGCGATGCGGCGGGCCGACGGTTCGAACTCAGTCTGCCGTTCGGATGCGGCGGGCCCGCGGACAGCGACAGCGATGCGCGGATGCGCTGGCGTTATGACGAGGAAGCCCAAGCGCTTCGGCTTCATGTCGCGCCGATCGACTGGCCGGTCACCGACTGGTTGTCCGAGGCGGACGCGTCCGCGGTGGAGGCGATCGAGGGGTTCTGGGTCACGCGTCCGTGGACGACGAGCGAAGCGTGTCCGCGTACCGACGATCGCCCCGCGGTGGTCGGCACCGAACCCGTCACTCTACCTGGACAGACGCTGACCGTGGCGCAATTCTTTGGCGGCAGCGACGCCCGTCAGGCTCGCCGCGACGGCCAGCCCTTCACCGCCGTCATCCGCCAGACCCCCGAAACGGTTCATGCCGAACAGGGCTTTCGCGTCCGGCTGAAGGGCCATGTCAGCGAAATCGCGGGCGACGCGCCGATCCGCTGCCGCCAGCCCGCGGGCGCCGAACAGCGCCCGATCTGCATGATCGCGACCGCGCTCGACGACGTCTCGATCGAGAATCCGGTGACCGGCGAGACGCTGGCGACCTGGCCGGTCGCAGGCGCCGGCCGCAGCGATTTATTGCCGGCCCCGGAGCGGAAAACGAACGGGTCATCTTCATGAAGATGGCCGACGATATCGTCAGATCGCAGCGCGGCTGGGGCGCGCCTTCTTCCTATATGCTTCCAACACGCGAACGGTGCTCACCGCCTGCCGCGCGGGGAACAAACCACTGAGCGATTTCGCCGAGATGCTGGTGCTGCCGGTGAGGATTGAACTCACGACCTCAGCCTTACCAAGGATGCGCTCTACCACTGAGCTACGGCAGCACTGCCAGGGCCATGTCGGGCCCGCGGGCGGAGGGCGCCTAAGAGACGACGGGATCGGCATTGTCAAGGCGCGAAGGGCGCGGCTATCGTCGGATTATGGATAGCAAGGACGAGCGCGCGGAGCGGTTGGCGGCGGCGTTGCGCGACAATCTGCACAAGCGCAAGGCGCAGGCGCGGGGTGGCGAGACCCCGCCAGACGATCTCAGCGCGGAATCGCGTAAGAGCCGAGACTGACCGCGGCGCCCGCGGCCTGATAGGCGATGCCCGATGCCGCGGCGAACAATCCGAGCACCGCGACCCCGGTCAGCGCGTGATGGGCGAGCACCTTGAATCTAACCATGCCCTGTCCTCTCCTTGGAGTTCGGGACCGATGGTTTCGGTCACCCTGGCATGATAGGCATTAAGCCAGGAAAGCTCGGCATCGGTCAATAGGGCCGGTTCGATCAGATCGCGCTCGATCGGCGCGAAGGTCAGCGTTTCGAACGCCAGCATCGCGCCGTCGCCGCGTTCAGGTTCGCGATCGGCGACAAGGATCAGGTTCTCGATGCGGATACCGTACTCGCCCGCCTTGTAATAACCGGGCTCGTTGGAAAGGATCATCCCCGCCAACAAAGCCTCCTGCGGGCCACCGCCGGGGTAGCTCGGCTTGGCGATCCGCGCGGGGCCTTCGTGAACCGAGAGGTAGCTGCCGACGCCGTGACCGGTGCCGTGCGCGAAATCGAGCCCCGCCTCCCACAGCGGCCGCCGCGCGAAGGCGTCGAGCTGCGATCCCGTCGTCCCAGCCGGGAATACCGCGGTCGCGAGCGCGATATGGCCCTTCAACACGCGGGTGAAGCGGTCGCGCATCTCCGCGGTCGGCGCACCGATCGGCACCACGCGTGTCACGTCGGTGGTACCATCGGCATATTGCCCGCCCGAATCGACGAGATAGAGTTGGCCGGGTTCGATCGGGATGTTCGAGTCCTCGGTGCAATGATAATGCGGAATCGCGCCATGCGGGCCGGTCGCGGAAATCGTGTCGAACGAGGTGTCGAGCAGGACGCCGGTCGCGTCGCGGAAGTCCTGGAGCCTCGCGGCGGCGGAGAGTTCGGTCTGCCCGCCCTTCAGCGCCTCGATCGACACCCAGCGCAGGAATCGCGTCAGCGCGGCGCCGTCGCGCGCGCTCGCGGCGCGATGCCCCGCGACTTCAACCGCATTCTTGGTCGCCTTGGCGAGGATCGTCGGGTCGCGGCGTTCGAGCAAGTTCGCACCGCCGGCATCCAATGCCTGCGCGATCGCCGCGACCGCCAGGCTTGGGTCGAACGCGACGCACTTGCCGCGATAGTCCCCAAGCGCAGGCGCGAACGCCTCACGATCGTGCAAGCGGATCGCGTTGCCGAGATGCTGGCGCACCGCATCGGTGATCTTTTCGGGCGCGACGAACAGATCGGCGGTGCCATCGGCATCGATGATCGCGTAGGCGAGCGCAACCGGCGTGTGCGCGACATCCTTGCCGCGCACGTTCAACAGCCAGGCGATCGAATCGAGCGCCGAGAGGACGACCGCGTCGGCCTTCTCGGCGGCGAGCCAGTCGGCGACATCGGCGCGCTTCTCGGCGGACGAGCGCCCGGCGTGCTCGGTTTTCTGCACCCCGAGAGTCGCATCGGAAGGCGCCGGGCGATCGAGCCAGACCGCATCGATCGGGTTGGATTCGACCGGCACCAACGTGGCGCCCTTCGCGGCGAGCGCCTTGGTCGCCTCGGCGACCCAGGCGCGGGTGTGAAGCCAGGGATCATAGCCGATACGCGCGCCACCCGACGCATGCTCGGCGAGCCAGCCCGAGACGCTGGTTTCGGGGACGCCGACGAACTGCCAATCGTCGCCCGACACCTGCTCGCGGACCTGCAACGTATAGCGCCCGTCGGTAAAGATCGCCGCCTCGGCGGGCAGAACCACCGCGGTCCCCGCCGAACCCTGGAAGCCGGTGAGCCAGGCAAGACGCTGCGCATATTCGCCGACATATTCGCTCATATGCTCGTCGGTCAGCGGCACGACGAAGCCGTCGAGGCGGTCGCGTTGGAGCTGGTCGCGAAGCGCGGCGAGGCGGGCGGAATGAGTCGACATAGGGTGAGGCTCCGGGGTTCGATTGCGCACGTCCTGCCAGAAACCGGGGGCCGGTTACAGGGCTGCCCTTGCGCCCCGCGGACGGTTGCGCGACACGCGTGGACATCCGCGAAAGGCTTGATAATGACTGTCGAAACCAGAGACCGCCCCGTCCCCACGGGACCGAAGCGGCCGCGCACCGAGGCCGATGTCGAGGCGGCATTCGCGCGCGCGACCGATCCCGACACGATGGTGCGCCTGGCGGTGCCATTGCTCTGTGCAATACTCGCCGTGCGCCCGGGCCGCGCCGATGCAATGCGGTTGCTGCGCGGCCACCTCGAAGCGCTCGGCGATCGCGACGCGACGGCGCGCGCGGCGCAATTCACCGAGATGGCCGAGATCGATCACCCGCTTCTGAAGCGCGCCGCCCGCGCGCTGGAGGAGCGTCACGGCGACGCTGCGGCGAACGACCTGCGCGCGTTCCTGAAGGATTATCCTGACGATCCGGTCGCGCTGCGCCTCCTCGCCAATGCCACGACGCAGATGGGGCGCGGCGACGAGGCGGTCAGGCTGTTGACCCGCGCGCTCGCCACCGCGCCCGATTACGTCAATGCCCGGCGCAATCTCGTCGATGTGCTGGTCGCGGAAGGCCGGCACGACGACGCGCTGGCGCAGCTCGACGCGCTGATCGCGGCGCATCCCGGCACGCTCGATTATCGCGCCGGAAAGGCCGCGACCTTGAAGCGGATACGGCGCAGCGACGAGGCGCTGGCGCTCTACGACGCATTGCTCGCCGAATTCCCCGATCGCGTCGAACTGCTGATCGATTACGGCAATGCGCAGCGCGGTGCGGGCAAGGCCGACGCGGCAATCGCCGCCTATCGTCGCGCGGTCGCGGTCGAGCCCTCCGCCGGACGAGCGTGGCTGTCGCTTGCCGAACTCAAGACCGTCGCGTTCGACGAGGCGGATATCGCCGCGATGCAGGCCGCGCTCACCGCCGACGATCTCGCTGTGCCGCAGCGCAGCGCGCTCCATTTCGCGCTCGGTCGCGCGCTCGAACAGGCCGGACGCCACGCCGACTCCTTCGCGCAATATGCCTCGGCCAACGCGCTTCAGCGGATGATCGAGCCGTATAATGCGACCGCGCTCGAGACACACGTCACGCGCACGATCGCTTTGATCAAGGCGACGAGCAACGCGCCCGAAATGCGCGACGAGCCGGGGCCGATCTTCGTCGTCGGCCTGCCGCGCTCGGGCTCGACGCTGGTCGAACAGATCCTCGCGGCGCATCCCCGAGTAGAAGCGACCGAGGAGCTGCAATATCTCCGCGAGATCGCCAACGACCTCGCGCGCGATGGGCTTTATCCCGAAAGCTTGGCGAAGCTGACGCCGGATCAGCTCGCCGAAATCCGCGACCGCTATCTCGAACAGGCGGCGGCGCATCGCGGTGGCGGTGTGGAATGGTTCGTCGACAAGGCGCCCGCCAATTGGCAGCATATCCCGTTGATCGTTGCCGCATTTCCCAACGCGCGGATCGTCGACGCGCGGAGGCACCCGCTCGACTGCGGCTTTTCGAATTATACGCAGCGTTTCGGGCGGGGACACGAATTCGCTTACTCGCTCGCCGCGATCGGGCATCATTACGCGCATTATGTTCAGGCGATGCAGGCGATCGACGCGGCGTGGCCGGGTCGCGTCCACCGCGTGCATAACGAGGCACTGATCGCCGATCCCGAGGGCGAGACGCGGCGGCTGCTCGCTTATGTCGGGGTCGATTTCGATCCGGCGTGCCTGAGGTCGCACGAAAACACCGCGCCGGTGTTCAGCGCGAGCAGCGAGCAGGTGAAGCGCCCGATCAACCGTGGCGGGGTCGATCGCTGGAAGCCGTTCGCGACGTGGCTCGGGCCGCTCAAGGACGCGCTCGGGCCGGTGCTCGACGACTATCCCGCGTTTCTGGGGACCGTCCACTAGGACGAATAACATCTGAGGCTTTCCGTCATCCCCGCGGAGGCGGGGATCCATAAACTCCAAAGTTTCGAACCTTCGCTGATGTCAGCCAATATGGATTCCCGCCTTCGCGGGATTGACGAACGGAGGCGTCAGCTAAATGTCGATTAGAGAGGTTGGACCGGCAGACTCAGATCACATCGAGCACCAGCCCCAGATCGCGCGCTTCCTCCGCCTCGATATACCAGTTCGAGGTCGCCTTTGCCTTCAAGTCCTCTAACGACACCTGCGACCCGGCGACGATATCGCGAAAGCCCTCGTTCTGGATGACGATCGAATGTTCGATCTCGTTGAGCTTGGCTTTCAGGATCGCGGGCAGCGTCGAGAGCGGACCGTTGAGCTGGAGCGTGCTCTGCATCCCGCGTTCGTGGAGCATCAGCCGCGTACCCTGGGTGAGGAAGCGCTTCTCGACCGGAAAGGCGGACATGAAGGTCGCGCCCGCCGAGTAGACCGCGACCTTGCCGAGAAACAGCGTCTCGCGGCCAGTGTACTTTCGCAGCAGGCGGATATCGTCGCCCATCGCGCGGCCCATCTCGGGGTCGCCGCCGAGTGTAGTGATGCTCACCACAAGCGGTCCATCGGAAGGCGCGTTGGCGAGCTGAGATTGGAAATTGGCGTACATCATCCCATCGACGGTGCCGTGGAGTTGGATATGCGGCGCCGCGAGCAGCGGATACTTGGCGGAACGCGCCTCCCGGCGCGCATGATCGGACGTGTTGGTCATCCGCTTGCAACGGGAGGGCAGCGAGCGGAGTTCCGCAGCGCAGCAAAGAATCCCCGATTCAATGCGGCACGATCGATCCCAGGATCGTCGTCGCGGGGCGCCCGACGGGCGCGCTCGCCGCCTCCTTAGGCATCCGCGCATCGAGCGCCGCAAGCCACCGGGCGGCGCCGGCGCCGATATTGGTCTGGGGTTCGGACGGCTTCAATTTCCCTCGCGCTTCCCATGCGCCGATCGACCGCGTCGCCTCCGCCGCCGCATCGGCGAGCGATTGCGGCTTGCGGAACGCGTGGTTGATCATCGCGTCGCCGAAGAAGGTCCAGTCGCTGTCGGCCTGGCAGCCGAACGAGGTGCGCGTCGCTGAGGAGGCGGTGACGATCGCGGTCGTGTCCGATTCCAGAACCGGCACGAACGCCCCCGAATAGCAGGCGCTCATCAGCAGCAACCGGTTGGTGATGCCGAGTTGCGATAGCAACGCCCACAACCGCACCGGTGAAATCGCACCCGCCCCGCTGTCGCCGTCGCTGTAAAAAACGCCCCACGGCGCGCCGTGGCTGGTCGTGTAGAGCACCAGCACGTCCTCGTTGCGGTCCATCGTCTCGGCGACGCGGGCGAGCGCCAACGCGAGATTGTCGGGCGATCCGCGCGGCGCGTCGCTGTCCGCGCTCCCGTCGGTACCCGCGAGCAGGATCGTCCGTCCCGCCGCATCATAGCGCCGCGCGAGCACCTTCGCCGCCTCACGCGCCTCGCGCCCGAACACCGGATCGCTGTCGAGCCCGGCGACTACGACATAGGCATCGACGACGCTCTTGCGCTCAGGTGCGATGGCTAGCGCACGGTCGAGCCGGCGATGCTCGGCAAGCGTCCAGGCGGCGGGGCGATTCCATTCGATCTGTACGCCCGCGTTGGCATAGGCCTGCGATTCCTCGGGCGTGGCCCCGGAGAACAAAGGTACGGCCATCGCATGTTCGGGCGGCCGGTAGGTCTGCGACGGGGCGCCCGCACCGAGCGCGAGTATCGCCGACGCCAGGATTCGATAGACGCGCGCGTGCCTGCCCATTCGGCATCTTCGGGATACCGCGCGAAATGAGTCAAGCCGCCGCTGTGATTTTATCAGCGATCCTTGCGGGGAAGCCGTTCCCGGCAATCGAGTTCGCCGAGCAGCGCGGCGCCCGACCATCGATCCTCGACGATGCGGCATCCCGTCGCTTCGACGACCGCCTGCCGCATCCCGTCGCGCGCTTCCGGCGACCGGGAGGCGGGCGGCGGGGCGGCGGTCACGCGAACCCGCTCGCCGCGCGTCGCGACGAGGTAGCTGACGCCCGCGACCGTCACATAGCTGTGCATTTCGGGCGCGGCAGGAGACGCCGGGGCGCCGCCCGGCGTCACGATCGCCAACCCGAACGACGCGAGCGCGACACTGAGAGGATGCGCGTCACTCACGCGCCCTCACAGGAAGAAATCACTGTCCACGATCGTCGTGAGATGATCGATCTTGATCATGAAGTCCGCCCTCCCGTCGCCATCGACGTCACCCGATAGAAAGAGATTTCCCTTGACGACCTGGAAGTGCAGTTCCCCGGCGTGATGACTGAATTTATCGGAACCAATGAAGGTGAAGGCGTCGTCACCCTTGGTCTTGGTATTCGCGTCGATACCGGTCAGATCGATCTTGTCGCCTTTCGAATGGCTGAAATCCACGATCTCGTCGGCGAGCTTCGCGGTCTTTCCGGTATCGCCTTGGCCGAACACGAACAGATCGGCGCCGTCCCCGCCGGCGAGCAGGTCCTTGCCTAGGCCGCCGATCAGCACGTCGTTCCCGGCGTCGCCGCTCAACAGATCCGCGCCGCCAAGGCCGTAAAGTACATCGTTACCGCTATTGCCCGAGAGAACGGAGCCGAACTCGTTGGCGACCATCGTATCGTTGCCCGTCCCGCCATAGGCGGTGCCGATATTGGTGCCGAAGGCGATGCTCAGATTGTTGACCAGCCCGCCGACGCTGGAAAAGGCGCTCGGCCGGAGGTCGATATATTGATCCATCCGGTAACCGGTCAGGTCGAGCGTATTGCCCGTTCCCTCATTGAAGATCGTCACGACCGGGCTGGTGTTCACGGTGAAGTCGAAGAAATCGTGCAACGGCCCCTGGATATTGCTGTTGAAACCGTAGGTCTGGCCGCCCGACATCGGCGTATGTTTCGACGCGCCGTAGATTTCCTGGATGCCGACGATGTCGAGCACCTGCACGGTGTGAGGCGCGGTTCGCGCATATCCCTGGTTATCGGTGCCCCAATCGGTGCCGCCCCACGGATTGCTCGCGGCGTATTTCGCATCGGTGTTGTCGTAGCTGATGTACGACATGACCGAATATTGGCGATCGTCGAACGCGCTGAACTGGTCGGTCTTCGCGTTGACGTTGCCGTTATAGGCGCCGCTGTGGCCGAGCCCGATCAGATGCCCGACCTCGTGGATGAGCGACGACATGCCGTAGCCGCCGTACTTGTCGAGCGAGCCCGACAGATCGAACCCGGGAACCGACGTGTCGAAGCTGATCTTCGCCTCCCCGGTAACCGAGCCGAGCTGTGCGCCGGAACCGTCAGATGTCGGCGTCTGGGTATAGGCGCCGCCGTCGTGCCCGCGGGTCAGCACGACGCCGGCGTTGTTCTTCACCTCGACGAAGGTCACGTCGGCGACCGACGACCACATCGCGAACGCCTTCAGGAAGGTCGCTTTCTCCTGCGCGGTGAAATGCGACGCCTTGTCGAAACTGTAGCTGATCGTCGCACCGGTGCCCTGCGTCGAGGATCCCCATTTGAACGCGGTGCTGTTGACCGCGCCCCAATAGGAGCGGTCGGTCAGGTTACCGTCCGCGCCGATACCGGTGATGAACGCGACCTCGTCGCTCGCGCTCGGGCTGACCGGCGGCTTGCGACCGAATTCGGTGTCGATCCAGACCGCGGGCGCGTCGTCGTGGAAATACGGCAACGCGTCGGGGCGGTCCGCCGATGCGGCGCCTGCGGCATGCGGCTGCGCGAGAGGCGCGGGCGCGGTGAACGACGGCGCCCGCCCGGTCAGAAACCCGATCGAGTCGCCGTGATCGCGCAGATGCGCAAGTGATTGATCCGCCTCGTCACGCTGACCGAAATGTACCGCTTTCCCCATCCACATGATCGTTCCCCCGGTTGAGGCGCGACAGAACGCCAGAGCCTCTCATTTTATACAAGCGCGAAATTCGCCTGAATGGGGTCACCCTCAATGGGTTTTTGTCGCGGTGCATCGGTGCCGTCTTGGGATGACGGTCAAATGCGGACGATTGATCCGGAGCGGCGGGTGTTGGCGGAGATGTTCGCGACGTGAGCGTCAGACCTTCGCCTTGATCCCCGCTTGCTTGAGTATCGCATCGGCGAGATGACGCGACATGGTACGACCATCGACTACGACGGGACGGCGCGCGTTCGGACAATGCCAGAGTTCGTGATCGCCTTTACCGCTTCTCAGGATCGTGCATCCGTTATGGCCCAGGATCGCTCTGAAGCGCGCCGTATATCCCTGAACCATCGCTCAGGCGGCGACGTCATATTCTTGTTCGGTGAAGGCCAGAACACGGATACGGTGCGGACCGGACAATCTGCTCTTGTCGATGAAATCCTCGGCGTGAATTTCGAGCAGGTCCGGCAGCATGGCCCCCGCCTTCGCGGCGAGTTCCTCGATCGTTTCGCCGTTCACCGCTAGTCCCGGAACGTCGCCCTCGATCGAATACCAGACGTGCGCTTCGGGATCGTAATGCGCCCGGATCGTCCAGAGTGTCATGGCTGTCTCCTTGGCGGTCAGGATGTATGACATGGCAGTCACCGCGGCAAGCGCAGCGCGCCGTCCGACGCGATGGGCAAACGATTTGGAGCTGGAGGTTAACCGTGGTGGCGTTGGCGATGGCAGTTTGGACAGAGCGCCACCACATTGGCCAACGTATCATCGCCCAAGTCCGCGAGCGTCGTGATGTGATGGACTTCCAGAAATGGCGCGCCGTCTGATTTTCGCAGGAAGGGGGCGGGCTGTTGGCATTGTTCGCAGATTCCCTTCGCTCGGATCAGCGCAGCGGCGACTATGTTCGGGTTTCGGACGAAAATCCGTGACGTGACGAGCTTAGTCGTCGGCTTGTTTCCTGGCGTGGGCAGTTGCTTCGTCCGCTTGGCGTCGGAAAGCTGCAATGAGCGCTGCACCTCATGATCGAACGCTCTGGAAATCGCCTCGTAGGTCAACCCGGAGCTTTCGCTAAATTCTTGCAATATCCCACGCAGAGAGGGGCGCTTCGCTCCCGCGACGTTCTCATAATATTCGATGTGCGACGCCAGTGCGGTAAGTGCCAAGGCCAACTTCTCCGCGCCGAAGTCGGATTGTATCCGGCCCAAATAGTAGCGGGTCGCCGGATCGTTGATCGTCCGGGTGTACAGCTTGCCGGAAAGAAAATGCCCGACCTGACGAACATACCCGCTCGCCGATCCCCGATCCATTCCGTGGTCTTGCACCAGCGTGGATACTGCCGAAGCTTCGGTCGCTTTCTGATCGAAGACCAGACATCCTAGCGTGTATGCTGCTTCGATTTCCTTCTGGGTAATCGCAGGCATCGGCCGCTCAATACACCCGCTTCTTCGGCTTGATATATTCCGCATCCTCGGTGAGCGTGTAATCGTGCACCGGCCGGTAATCGATCGCCGTCGCGCCGTCCGTCCCGCCCCAGCCCGCGAAGGTCGTGATCGTGTGCTTCATCCAGTTCGCGTCGTCGCGGTCGGGGTAATCCTCGTTGACGTGCGCGCCGCGCGATTCCTTGCGGTTGGCGGCGCTGTCGATCGTTACCTTGGCCTGCGCGACGAGATTGTCGAGCTCGAGCGTCTCGACGAGATCGGTATTCCAGATCAGGGAGCGATCAGTGATGCCGATGTCCTTCATCCCCGCGTAAATCTCCGCGATCTTGGCGGTGCCCTCGCTCAGCAGCGCGTTGTCGCGGAAGACGGCGCAATGTTTCTGCATCGTCCGCTGCATTTCGAGCCGGATTTTCGCGGTCGGCGAACCGCCGCTCGCGTTGCGGAAATGGTCGAGCCGCGCGATCGCCATCTCTTCCGAGCCCTTGGGCAGCGGATTGTGCGGGGTCATCGGCTTGAGCTGTTCCTTGATGCGCAAGCCCGTCGCGCGCCCGAACACGACGAGATCGATCAGCGAGTTCGACCCCAGCCGGTTCGCGCCGTGCACCGAAACGCACGCCGCCTCGCCGACCGCGAACAGCCCCGGGACGACCGCGTCCGCGTCGCCGTCCTTCAGATGGACGACCTCGCCGTGGAAGTTGGTGGGGATGCCGCCCATGTTGTAATGCACTGTCGGCGTCACCGGCAGCGGCTGGCGCGTCAGATCGACGCCCGCGAAAATCTTCCCCGTCTCGGTGATCCCCGGTAGCCGCTCATGTAGCACCTTGGGATCGATATGGTCGAGGTGGAGCCAAATATGGTCGCCGTTCTTGCCGACGCCGCGCCCCTCGCGCATTTCCAGCGCCATCGAGCGCGAGACGACGTCGCGGCTGGCGAGGTCCTTCGCCGACGGAGCGTACCGCTCCATGAAGCGCTCCCCTTCCGAATTGGTCAGGTAGCCACCCTCGCCGCGCGCGCCCTCGGTGATCAGGACGCCCGCGCCGTAGATGCCGGTGGGGTGGAACTGGACGAACTCCATGTCCTGCAAGGGCAGCCCGGCGCGGAGTACCATCGCGTTGCCGTCGCCGGTGCAGGTGTGCGCCGAAGTCGCCGAGAAATACGTCCGGCCATAGCCGCCGGTCGCGAGCACGACGTTGTGCGCGCGGAAGCGGTGGATGCTGCCGTCGTCCATGCAAAGCGCGATCACGCCGCGGCAAACCGGTCCGCTTGGGCCATTCTCCATGATCAGGTCGAGCGCGAAATATTCGATGTAGAAATCGGCGTCGTACTTCAGGCTCTGCTGGTAGAGCGCGTGGAGCATCGCGTGGCCGGTGCGATCGGCGGCGGCGCAGGTGCGCTGGACCGGCGGACCTTCGCCCATATTCTGCATGTGCCCGCCGAACGGCCGCTGGTATATCGTCCCGTTGTCGTTGCGGCTGAACGGGACGCCGGCATGCTCGAGCTCGTAGACCGCCGCCGGCGCCTCGCGGACCATATATTCGATCGCGTCCTGATCGCCGAGCCAGTCCGATCCCTTGACGGTATCGTACATGTGCCAGGTCCAGTGGTCGGGCGAATTGTTGCCCAGGCTCGCCGCGATCCCGCCTTGTGCAGCGACAGTGTGGCTGCGCGTCGGGAAGACCTTGGTGATGCACGCGGTCTTCAGGCCGGTCTCGGCGATCCCCATCGTCGCGCGCAGGCCCGATCCGCCCGCGCCGACGACCACCGCGTCATAAGTGTGGTCGATGATTTTATACGCGTCAGGCATTACGCTGGGCTTCCGAAAGCGATCCTGAGGATCGAGAAGATCGCGATTCCCCCGGTCACGAAGACGAAGAGGTTCAAGAGCACCATCAGCACGATGCGGTTCTCAGCATGCGCATAATCCTCGATCACGACCTGCAGCCCGAGCCGGAAATGGTAGAAGACCGAGACGATCAGCAGCAGCATCGGCACCGCGACCCACGCCGACGTCAGCCACGCATGCATCGCGGCATAATCATAGGACGGCCGCCGCGCGAGCGAGAGCATCAGCCACGCCATCAAGCCAATGTTGGCGCCCGCGGTCAGCTTCTGATGCCACCAATGCTCGACGCCCTCGTGCGCGGAGCCCAGGCCGCGGACACGGCCGAGTTCGGTGCCCGATCCCATCACTTGATCCCCAGATAGAGCCAAAACAGGACCGTCAGCACCACCGAGAAGACCATCGTCAGGACGGCAAGCGTCTTGTTGGCCCTGAGCTCGAACGCCGCGCCGGTATCCATGACGAGGTGGCGGATGCCGCTCATCATGTGCTGGAACAGGGAAAGCGTCAGGCCGATGCCGACGACCCAGCCAGCGATGTTGAGCGCACCGTTCTTCAGCGTGAAGGTGTCGAGGAACGTCGCATAGGCCTCGGCCCCGCTCGCGAGTGCCGCCAGCCACCAGACGAGCAGCGCGGTGCCGACGGTCGCCATGCCGCTGCCGGTCGCGCGGTGCAGGATCGAGACGAGCATCCCCGGCCCCCATTTCCAGATCTGAAGATGCGGAGACAGCGGACGAGGTCGCGGGGCGGGACGGCTGGCCAAGATCGATCCTTTCTAATCGCGCTGTCCTTAAGGTCCAAACCCGATCGCCACAATGGTCGTGATCGGGTTTGGACCCCGGCCCTGAAAGCGCGGGTGCAAGCGCCGAACCGATTCGCCCTCTACGTCGGATCGCGGTCGGTCGCGCGCCGCCATTCGCTTTGCCGTCGCAATCGTTTGACAACGGATTGCCGCCTTCGCATTGGTCCGCCGCGATGGAGTAAGCGATGCACGTTCAACCCGAGGCCGCGGCGATCAAGATCCGCAACAGGCCTCTCTGGGCGCCCGGGGCGCCGGAGGCGATCGAACAGTTCATCGCCGCGAGAAGCGGGGATGTTCGGGTTCTCGAATTCGGGTCGGGCGGCTCGACGATGTTTCTGCTGCGGCAAGGCGTCAGCGTAACGACGATCGAGCATCATGAATTGTGGGCGGACGGGCTGCAGCAGAAGGCCAAATCCCGGGGTCTCGCGGACAAATTGACCATATTGCGACGCGATCGGCCGTATCACGACGTGCCCGCCGAATTCGCCGAAAACACCAAGTTCGACATCTTGCTCGTCGATGGGCGCGAGAGGAGCGATTGCCTGCGCAAGGCGCTTCCTCACGTCGCATCGGACGGCCTCGTGCTGCTCGATGATTCCCAGCGGCCGCGCTATTGGCCGGCGTTCACGTTATTGGCGGACAGGAAGTCGGTAACGTACGAATGCGACGCGAGAAGCACGACGATCTGGTTTCTTGAGAGCGACAAGGCCGAGGGTGCTTTCGTCAAAAAGTCTTTTTTTTTCGATGGTTCGCCAGATCAGCCAAAAGCTGAGGAGAAATTTCTTCCCGACGAGCTTCTGGACGGGTCCGCGCTCGAACCGAAATACGTAAAGCGCGCGCCGATCAAGAATCTGTCGCCCGTCGAGCTTGACCTGCAACGGATTAAATTGATCGAGCGATCCGCGACGTTTGTCGCACCGAGCGTTTACCAACTAAAGGACAGCTCGCTCAGGATCGACGCCGGACGAAAGCTGCTCAATTATCGTGGGTCGGTTTTCAAGGAGAAGACCGGCGACTATGTCTTATCCGAGGACGTGGCGCCCTTCGACGGCGTGATCGACCTTCCCGGAAGGACGCTCGACCTTACGGCGTCCGGGGCCGGGCGATATTCGTTCTTTCTCCTCGACTCCCTACCCAAACTCGAGATTCTCCGCGCTTCCGGCCGATCTCTTGGGGACTTCGACACGATACTTGTAAACTCCGGGGCGCACTGGGTCGGTGATATTCTTTCTTCGGTGATCGGCGAGCACAAAACGAAGGTTCGTGCGTTCAACAAGATCAATGCGTCTTTTCGTATGGAGCATTCGGTCCATATCGACGGCATAAGGTCGGCGCGATTTACGCCGCGCTGGGTGCATTCCTACCTTGAGCGTGTGTTCAGCGGAAGCCGTGACCAGGTCGCCGGCACGTCGGAAGAGCAATCGTTCGGCCCTTTCGTGTATATCAGCCGCCAAAAGGCGGACGGTCGGCGGATCGTGAACAACGACGATTTCATGGCGCTGATGCAAGCCTTCGGATTTCGCGAGATTTTCGCGGAGGACTATTCGGCCTTGCAACTCGCGAGGAGTCTCAGCGAGGTGAGGGTCCTGATTTCGCCGCACGGCGCCGGGCTGGCGAACACCATATTCTGTCCGAAGTCGGCCACCGTCGTGGAACTGTTCTCCTCCCATTTCACGCCGCAGTATTTCTACCTCGCCAGAGATATCGGCCAGAATTATATCGCTGTTCCTTGCGTCGATGCTCATGGTCTGAATGTGTTCGACCGCTACGACGCCGCGACGAAGGACAAGGCCAAGTTCAACCGGGAAGACGTGGTAGTGCCGCTCAAGGAGCTGAAAGATACGCTTACACGCCTGTGCTCATCCGATTGACCGCCAGCTTGCTTCCATAAACCGCGCTGGCGGGAAAGCCTTAATTCATCCGCCGTCGCGCTCCAGTCGCTTGAGCGCCCGCTCGCGCGCGGTATCCGAGGTTATGTTGCGCTGTCCCCAATACCTCAGGTCGATCGCGAAGTCGTCCGCAAGGAAATCGGCGATCCGGCGCGGATCGTCGGCGTCGAGATCGAACTCCAGAAAACGCGCTCGCGGATGGCGGGCGAAATAGCCGCGGACCTCGTCGTTGTGCGCGACGAACTGCTCCTTCCAGAGCGCGGCGACCTCCTGATGCGGGATATCGCCGAGCGCCGAGGCGGCCCGGGGCGCCATCGTGCCGCCGCCATGCGCCAACCGCGAGAGCGCCCACGCCTCGACATCGCGCCGCGCCATGATGAAATAGGAATCGGGGTAATGCGCGTGAAGATAGGGGTACAACCTGGCGGCTTCGTAGAACATGCCGTCCACATAATAAGCGAGGTCGGTGTAGGCGGTGTATTGGTCGATATTGATGAGCGGATCGCGCGCCAACATGAAGTTCTTGAACATGTTGAAGGCGAGGTTCTTGGCGGGATCGTTGCTCCCATGGTGACAGGAGACGATGCCATTGCGGCTGAAGAGCTTATGAAAGGATCCCGTACCGCATTTGTTGAACGAGATCAGAAAGATGCGGTGCCGCGGCGGAAGAGGTGAGGAAGCCATGACGCCCCTGTGGCGCATCTCGGCGCTGTCTGCATAGTCCCGAATGAAACATTCCCGCTTGCGCCCCGCCGCCGTTCCGGCAGAGTCGCCGCCTCGATCTAGCCGGAGCCTTCGATGCGCCTCGCCTTTGCCCTGCTTCTCCTCGCCGCCCCGCTGCCCGCTCTCGCGCAGAGCCAGCCGAACGCCGCCGCCCCCGCCGGCCCGGTCCGCGGCTTCACCGGCAGCGATCTGTTCGGCCTGTCTATCGCCGCCGATCCGCGGATCAGCCCCGACGGGCGCACGATCGTCTATGTCCGCCGCTCGGGCGACATCATGACCGACCGGATGCAATCGTCGCTGTGGCTGATCGATGTCGCGAGCGGCAAGCAATCGCCCTTCGCGACCAGCGGCTCCAGCCCGCGCTGGTCGCCCGACGGCACGCGCATCGCCTATGTCGCGTCGGACGGCGACGACACGCAGCTGTTCGTCCGCTGGCTCGCGACCGGCGCGAGCGCGCGGATCACGACGCTGCCCGGCGATCCCAACGCGCTCGCCTGGTCGCCCGATGGTAAGCGCCTCGCCTATATCGCCAATGTCGCGGGCGAGGCGACCAAGCTCGGCAAGGCGCCACCCAAGCCCGAGGGCGCGAAATGGGCCGAACCGCTGCAGGTGATCGACCGCATCACCTACCGCGCCGATGGACCGGGCTATATCAAGCCGGGCTACGACAATCTGTTCGTCGTTGCGGCGGTTGGCGGCGCGGCGCGGCAATTGACCTTCGGCAAGTTCGACGACGGCGGCCCGCTGTCGTGGACGCCCGATGGCGGTACGATCCTGTTCTCGGCGATCCGCGGGCCAAATGCCGAGCGCGAAGTGATGAATTCCGACGTCATCGCGCTCGACGCGAACACCGGCGCGATGCGGACGCTGACGTCGCGCGACGGCCCCGACGCGAACCCGCGCATCTCGCCCGACGGCGCGCACGTCGCCTGGCTCGGCTTCGACGATAAGCGCCGCAGCTACGAGAATCTCGAACTCTATGTCGGTGACCGCAATGCTGCCGGACCGCGCGCGATCACCGCGTCGCTCGATCGCGGGATCGAGGATGCGATATGGTCGGGCGACGGGCGCAGCCTCTACGCGAGCTACGACAACCACGGGCTGCGCCACATCGCGCGCATCGGCATGGACGGCCATGTCACGCCGCTCGTCGACAACGTGGAAGGCGGCGGGATCGACCGGCCCTATACCGGCGGCGACTTCACCGTCTCGAACGGCGGGACGATCGCCTATACCGGCGGCGACGCGAGCGCGCCCGCCGACGTCTGGGTCTATGCCGGCGGCAAGCCGCGCCGCCTGACCCAACTCAACGCGATCCTCACCGAATCGAAAGCGATGGCCCCGGTCCGCAAGATCGCGGTCACCGCCCCCGACGGCCATGCGATCGACGCGTGGATCGCGACCCCACCGAATCGCCAGCCCGGTCAGCGCGTGCCGCTGATCCTCGAAATCCACGGCGGCCCCAACGCCGCCTACGGCCCCGGCTTCGGCACCGACATGCAGCTTTACGCGGCGGCCGGTTATGCCGTGCTGTGGTCGAACCCGCGCGGATCGACCTCCTACGGCGCCGACTTCGCCAACCTGATCGACAAGAATTACCCGAGCGGCGATTACGACGACCTGATGGCCGCGGTCGACGCCGCGATCGCCGACGGCACTGCGGATTCGAACAACCTGTTCGTAACCGGCGGGTCGGGCGGCGGGGTGCTGACCGCGTGGATCGTCGGCAAGACCAACCGCTTCAAGGCGGCGGCGACGCAGAAGCCCGTCATCAACTGGGTCAGCGAAGCGCTGACGATGGACGCGACGCTCTTCACCTCGCGCTACTGGTTCACCAAACTGCCGTGGGAGGATCCGACGCAATATTGGAGTCACTCGCCGCTGAGCCTGGTCGGCAACGTCAAGACGCCGACCCTGGTAGTCGTGGGCAGCGAGGATTACCGCACGCCGGTCAGCGAGAGCGAGCAATATTACGCCGCACTCCAGATCGCGGGCGTACCAACCGCGCTGGTCAAGGTGCCCGGCGTCGGCCATGGCGCGATCGCCTCGCGCCCGTCGCAAGCGGCGGCAAAGGCGTCGGCGATCTTGGCGTGGTTCGATCGCTATCGGACGCGGGCGGAAGCGGGCGGGGCGGCGCAATGACGGTCCGTTCCCTAACCCCGCTTTAACCATTCGGGCCTAGCTCTCTCTCCGGAAACCCGAGATGGAGCGACCCGCTTGACCACCGACTTGCCGATCCCCGGATCGATCGCCGCCACCGTCGATATGGCGGCGCGCCTGCGCGTCTTCGATTTCGACGGCTCGCTCGCCGCCGCCAGCCGGGCGGTGTGGGACGCACTGGAACCCGACATCCACACCGTCTCCGAGGCCTATTGGCAGCAATGGCTGCGCTGCTTCGCCGACGAGCGCGTCTGGCAGACCGCCGAGACCGCCAAGATGATCGAGATCGGCTGCGTCTTCCTGAAGAACCGCTTCCTAGACACCGCCGGCCTCGCCTGGATCGAATCGGTCGAGCGCTCGGTTGCCGCCGCTTACACCGCCGACGTCTCGCCGATGGCGCTGCTGTCGATGATCTCGGCAAGCGACCGCTCCGCGCTTGAGGTGCTGATGCGCAAGGTCAGCTGCGACGACGCCCGGCTGCCGGTGATGATCGACACGCTGATGCGCCTCTCCGCGCTGGAGGGCGAGATCACCGTCGCGATCTACAACGAATATCGCCTGTTCTCCGCGCAGGGCTCTCGCGACCGCCTCGCCACCGAATTCCGCGAAGGCATCGCCGCGACGGTCGAGGAGGCGACGCGCGACGGCGGGGCGCTCCGCGTCCAGGCATCGGGCGCGTCGTCGTCGGCGCGCGGCATGATCGGCAAGGCCAGCGAAGTCGCCGCCGCCGCCGAGCAGTCCGCAGTCGCGATGCGCGAAGCCGCGACCACCGCCGCGGGCCTCATTCGCGCGATCGAGGATGCGCGTGGCGAAGTCGAAGTCGCCGCCGAAGTCGCCGCCCGCGCCAGTTCGCAGGCCGAACAGGCGACGACGATGTCCGAAGCGCTCAGCGAGCACGCCAAGTCGATCGAATCGATCTTGGGACTCATCCGCGATATCGCCGGCCAGACCAATTTGCTCGCCCTGAACGCCACGATCGAGGCAGCGCGTGCGGGGGATGCGGGCCGCGGCTTCGCGGTCGTCGCGCAGGAGGTGAAGAGCCTCGCCAACCAGACCGCGCGCGCCACCGACGACATCGCCGCCAAGATCGCCGCGATCCAGTCCGCGACGCGCGTCACGGTGGACGCTAACGCCTCAATCAGCACCACCGTCGCCGAGGTCCAATCCTCCGCCGAGCGCATCCGTTACGCGATGGAGGCGCAGGCGCAGACCGTCACCGCGATCACCGCGGCGGTCGACGAAACCGCGCTCGCCGCCGATTCGATGTCGAACACGATCGCCGCGATCCGCGAGGATACCGAAACCGTCGCCGACGAGATCGACCGCGTCGGCGCGGGCTTCGGCTCGCTCGACGAACGGCTCGGCAGCCTCAACGAACGCGCCGGCGAATTCGCCGCCAAGGTAGCGGCATAACAAGACGCCGCGGGCAACGCGGCGCGGCTGGGGAGCATGACATGACCGAATCCGCGCAACCCGCGCTCGGCGCCTGGAGCGGCATCGACCGCAGCGTCGCAGCCAGGCTGCATGATTACGATTGGGACGGCGCGATCGCACCGGGCTGCGCCGAAATCTGTGCGCTGCTCGACCCGAGCGACTGGGCCGCGATCGCCACCGCCTTCTGGGAACATTATCTGAGCCTTCCTGCGGTCGCGCATATCCGCGAGCATTTTGTTCCCGAGCGCCTGGCGAAGCGGATCTCGCGCAGCACCGAATATTCGCTCGCGAAATACTCCGTCCCCGCCGCCGAGACCTGGCGCACGATGGCGATGGGCCATGCGGCGGACAGTTATGCGGTGGACGTGCCGCTGCCCGCGCTACTCGCTTCGCTCGCGCGCGCGCACGCACGCACTCTCGAGGCGATCGAGCAACGCGACACCACCGGCGATGCGGCGCGGATCCGTCGGCTCGGCGACCTGGTCCAGCGGCTCGCCCTCGTCGAAGCCGACATCATGGCTTCGCACCTCGGAACGATCGACGCCGAACGCGCGCGGCTCGAACGCGCCGCCCGCGCCACCGAGTTCAAGGAGCAGATCGCCGCGGCGATCGACGGCGCGGCGCTGCTCGGCGGCCAGATCCGCGTGCAGGCGCAAGGCGCGTCCGAATCGGCGCAGACCGCGCTCGCGCAAGCGGGCGAGGTCGCGTGCGCCGCTGAACAATCCGCGCTCGCGATGCGCGAGGCGGCGACGACGGCGGCGGGCCTGATCCGCGCGATCGAGGATGCGCGCGGCGAGGTCGAGGTCGCCGCCGAAACCGCCACCGCCGCCGCGGCGCAAGCGAGCGAAGCGGTCGAGATGTCGCGTGCGCTCAGCGAACACGCTTTGTCGATCGAATCGATTCTCGGCCTGATCCGCGCCATCGCCGGGCAGACCAACCTCCTTGCCTTGAACGCCACGATCGAGGCGGCGCGCGCGGGCGATGCCGGGCGCGGTTTCGCGGTCGTCGCGCAAGAGGTGAAGAGCCTCGCCAACCAGACCGCGCGCGCGACCGACGACATCGCCGCCAAGATCGCCGCGATCCAGGGCGCCACCAACGCGACCCTCGAGGCGAATGCCGCGATCCGCGCCATCGTCGGCGACGTCCAGTCGTCCGCCGATCGCATCCGCCATGCGATGGCGGCGCAGGCGTCGACCGTCACTTCGATCACCGCGGCGGTCGATGAAACCGCGCTCAGCGCCGATTCGATGTCGAGCGCGATCGCCGGGATATTGTCGGAGACGGGCAAGGTGGCGCGCGACTTCGACGGGCTCGATCGCGGCTTCAACCAGGTCGGCGATCAGCTCGGTGCGCTGAAGACGGCGGCGGACGGATTCTCGGCGAGCGTGGCGTAAGCCCGCCGCGCCGGATATGGCGCAGGCATGAACATCCTTCTCACCGGCTCCAGCCGCGGCATCGGCGCCGCGATCCTCACCGCGCTCGAGGCCACCGACGCGACCGTCGCGGGCCACGGCACCGCCAGCGGCATTCCCGCAGATTTCGCCGACCAAGCCGCGCCGACGCAATTGTGGCAGGCAGCGCTCGACCGGCTTGGCACGATCGACGTCCTCATCAACAACGCCGGCGTGTTCGAGGCGAACCCGATCGGCGCCGACGACGCGGCCTGGGTCGCCAACTGGGAACGGACGATGCGCGTCAATTTGACCGCGTCGGCCGAACTCTGCCGCCTCGCGGTGCGCCACTGGCAGGATCGCAAATCCGGCGGCCGCATCGTCAACATCGCCAGCCGCGCCGCCTATCGCGGCGACAGCCCGGCGCACTGGCATTACGCCGCCTCGAAGGCGGGGATGGTCGCGATGACCAAGACCATTGCCCGAGGGTACGCCCGCGACGCAATCCTCGCCTTCGCGATCTGTCCCGGCTTCACGATGACCGGCATGGCCGAGGGCTATCTCGAAAGCCGCGGCGGCGACAAATTGCTCGCCGACATCCCGCTCGGCCGCGTCGCGATGCCCGAGGAAGTCGCGGAGATGGCGCGTTGGTGCGCGCTCGACGCGCCGTCGTCGATGACCGGCGCGGTGCTCGACGTGAATGGCGCGAGCTATGTGCGATGACCTCTGCGCCCCGTCATCCCCGCGAAAGCGGGGACCCATCTCCCGCCGGTACCGCAATCACGGCGGCTGCGAGGGAGATGACCATAGGAGATGGGTCCCCGCTTTCGCGGGGATGACGGAAGCAAGACGATGACGAGCTGGAAACTCATCATCCCCTGCACCCGCGCCGAGGCCGAGGCGATCGATGCCGCCGACGACATTGCGGCGGGCGCGGTGCTGATGACCACTGAAGAGGTGGAGGACAACATCGAACGCTGGCGGCTCGACGCTTATCTCGAGGTCGAACCCGACGCCGCGACGATCGCCGCGATCCGCGCGCTCGCGCCGAGTTCGGCGGGCGTGGAGGCTGTGATCGAAACCCTCCCCGACGAGGATTGGGTGACGCTGAGCCAGGCCGGTCTCGAACCGATCCGGGAGGGCCGCTTTGTCGTCCATACCTCTGCGCACCCCGCCGAAGCGCCGCCGGGTGGCCGTGCCTTCCTGATCGAGGCCGCCCAGGCGTTCGGCACCGGCCACCACCAGACCACCGCCGGCTGCCTCGCTATGCTCGACGCGCTGGCGACCCGTGAGTTCACCAACGTCATCGATCTCGGCACCGGCACCGGCCTCCTCGCCTTCGCCGCGCGTCACCTCTGGCCCGAAGCGCGCGTCACCGCGACCGACATCGACGCGGTTGCGATCGAGGTGACGCGCGAGAACATGGCCGCGAACACGGTGACCGATATCGCCCTGATCGTCGCCGACGGCGCCCGCGACCCCGCAATCGAAGCGCAAGCCCCCTACGACCTGATCGTCGCCAACATCCTCGCCGCGCCGCTGATCGCGATGGCGCCCGAGATTGCCGCCATCGCCGCGCGGAACGCGACGATCGTGCTCGCGGGACTGCTGACGACGCAGGCGGGCGCGGTGATCGCCGCCTACGCCGAGCGCGGCTGCGTTCTGGAGGCGAGCGAGGGCCGCGGCGACTGGACGATCCTGCGACTCACCGCATCGCCCCAATTGGGATGACCGGAAGCGGCGACCGGAGATCGCGGCGCGTGGTCTCCTGACGCCACGGACTCAGTGCAGCGCCTCCCCCGAAATCGTGATGCGGTGCATCACGCGGGCGTGGCCGTGATAGTCGTTCATCGCGTAATGCCAGGTCGAGCGATTGTCCCAGATCGCGATCGAGCCGGGCCGCCATTCGAGCCGGCAGTGGAATTCGTCGCGCATCGCCACGGTGTAGAGGTGATTGAGCAGCGGCAGGCTCTCGTCGCGGGACCAGCCTTCGAAATGCAGGGTGAAGGCGGGATTGACGTAGAGGATCTTCCGCGCCGTCACCGGATGCCGGATCACCGCGGGGTGGACCGCATGGGTATGGATGTCGTGACCCTTCAGGTCGCTCGCCTGATCGGTCTTCGAGTAGACGCCGTCATGCCCGTAGATGTGATCCGCCGAATGGACCGCGCGCAGCCCGTCGAGCGTCGCCTTGAGGCCGTCTGATAGCGAATCGTAGGCGGCGGCGAGGCTGGCGAACAACGTGTCGCCGCCGCTCGGCGGGGTCTTGCGGGCGAGCAGGATCGATCCCATCGCGGGTTCCAACGTCTGCGCGAGCATGTGGACCGCCGCGTCGAGCTGGCCGTAGATCAGCGCCGAAACCGCGCGCCACGCCTCGGACTCCGCCGCCGCGATGCGTTCGAGCGCGCGATCCGACCCAGCAGCACGGTCGAGGCCGGCCCGGCGCGCGCGGTGACGATGCGGGGGCCGCCGCCACGCCGGCTCGAGAGTGGCGTGCTGTTCGTCCGCGATCAGCAGCTCACCCCCGAACAGCATCTCGCCTTCGCGCGCCGCTGGGGGCCGATCGACATCAACAATTATCCCCGCCAACGGCGGCCACCCCGAGATCGCCGAGGTTTGCAAGGCCGAGACCCAGACGGTCAACATCGGCGGCGGCTGGCATACCGATCACAGTTATGATGCGGACTCTCCCGCAAGGCGGTCAACACGCATCTCGCCGCGCTGGAGGTGGCGGGGGTGGTGCGGCGGCGTTATGGCGCGATCGCGCTGTCCGAAAGTCACACTAAAGTCACACCAAGGATGGGTGGCGCATGATTGGGACCGAGGCGCGAAAGTCGCAAAAGTCAGGACATACGCGCGGGGACTCGAACGCGGCCCCCACGGGTGGAGCGATCGGGTGGTCAGACGGTGAGAAAGAGCGCCTGGCGTGTAGCACAGGACGCTGGTTGTAGGA
Source organism: Sphingomonadales bacterium (assembly GCA_038236185.1). Lineage (GTDB taxonomy): Bacteria > Pseudomonadota > Alphaproteobacteria > Sphingomonadales > Sphingomonadaceae > Sphingomonas. The sequence continues at coordinate 72,331 of JBBSTE010000010.1, forward strand.
CAGCGCCGGTTTGCGGCGAACGCAGGCCTATGCTAAAGGCATAGGCCATGACCGTCGAACGTCATGTCAAATTGTTCAAGAACGGCCGCAGCCAGGCGGTCAGAATCCCGCGCGAATTCGAACTGCCCGGAACCGACGCCGTAATGCGCAAGGAAGGGGATCGCGTCATCATCGAGCCCGCGCCGGCCAAATCGCTTCTCGCGCTGCTCGCGGGCCTGCGGCCGATCGACGAAGACTTCGGATCGATCGACGACCCCGCGCCCGGCCCCGTCGATTTCTGAATGTACCTGCTCGACACCAATATCGTGTCGGACATGATCCGGAACCCACAAGGCGCGATCGTCCGCCGGATCGCGGCGGTCGGCGAAGCCGCGGTCGCGACCAGCATCATCGTCGCCGGCGAGCTTCGCTTCGGGGCCGAGCGCCGCGGGTCGGTGCGGTTGACCGAGCAGATGGAGGCGGTGCTTCGCCTCCTTCCGGTTCTCGCCCTCGGTGACGATGCCGACGTTCGTTACGGGCGTCTGCGCGCGGACCTGGAACGGCGAGGGCAAGTGATCGGCGGCAACGATATGTTGATTGCTGCGCATGCGCTTTCGATCGCGGCTACGTTGGTCACGGACAATGTGCGCGAGTTCGATCGAGTCAATGGCCTCGTCGTGGAAAACTGGCTTCGCGCTGGGTGACGGACAAGTTCGGCTCTGAACTCTATCGTCATCAGCGGCGAATGCTCACGTCGAATCATAGCTGGACGGACCTGGACCACCTAGATGCTCGTGCTTGTGACTCGTCACCGAGGGCGAACACCAGATCGATGCCGGTCGTTGACAGCAGAGTCGCTTTCAGTTTCTGCGCCCTGAACAGGCGACTTTCGCGCGCTAGGGATGAAGTCTCATACGTTCCGGCAACGTAATCGAAGCGCATGAAGTGCCCGCCGCCAAACGCATCCGTCGGCCCGACGTCGACGAAAGCTGCGAAATGCGTGAATAGACGGATCGCGATGAGTGTCCTTCCCTCATGCTCAAACGCGAAGGCCAGGTGAGACTTCTCTTGGTTCCACGGAGCAAAAGGTCGGACATCGCAGAGACTGTACCGGCCCCAAACATAGCTGTCGTCCAAGTCGCGCCCATGCAACAAAACCTGCCCCATCTCCTCGGCCTCGGGTCGATCGATGAAATCATTACCGAACCAGATGAACGCCATCTCATAGGCAATTTTCAGGAGATCGGGTCGATAACTGCGAAGGTCGATCATGACGGTACCGCTGACCGTCGGTTGTTCAATCAGCTCGATGCTAGGGTCCAGACTCATTCACAGCCAGAAGGCGATGGCGGTGGCGAGGGCGACGCCTGAGAGGAAGTTTGCGGCCAGCTTGTCATAGCGGTTGGCGACACGGCGGAAGTCCTTGAGACGGCAGAAGGCGTTCTCGATGA